>CAJTRZ010000029.1 GCA_910578975.1 uncultured Eubacterium sp. | reverse complement strand
GGACAGCGGGACAAAGCGGAAAGGTATTAGTGCAAACCGTAGGCAAAACCGTAGCCAAAGAGTTTGCAGAGGATTTTGTGATAGATAAGGTTAGTATGGGAACGGGAGGTTTGGTACAGGATTTCACAGGAAATGCAAATTTGAGCAGATTAGCAAGCCTGACAGCAGGTGTGGCAACAGGCACACAAAGTGGTAAAGCATTTCAGGTCATGGATAATGCTGCCGCAGGTGTAAAAACTCTAAATCATATTGACGATGTTGCTAGAAAGGTTGATTCACCAGTAATAAAACCGGGAGTTGGTGGCAGTGGTTCTGGGACTACCAAAATTAGCGCTGAAATGAAGATCAAGATCTTAGAAGGGCAAAGAAAATCATTAAGCAAAAATGATATAATAGGAGGACATTCTTCACAAATTAACAATACTAATGATTTATTTGCAGTTGAAGTGATTTCGGTAAATTTAGATGGAACTAAAAATATAAAATTTATAAAAGATTTGCAAGATGGGAATATATCAAAGATTAAAAAAAGTACAATATTTCCAGATCTATGGAACGATTCAAAAATTATTGACAGCATAAAAGAAGTTGGGGATTCTCCTATTATTTCTGTTAGATTAAGAGATGGGGCAACATGGCACAGAAAAATTATCGATGGTGTGGAGATAGATGTAATAAAACTTGGAGATGATGTAATATCAGGATATCCAACTGGAAAAGTTAATGCACCAAATCCATCAGGATTCTAAAAAATTTAGCGAGGTAATTATATGTATAGTGAATTAGATAATCTATTGTCTAAGGAGGTAACAATTGATTCGTGGTATGATGATGGTTTTCTTATAGCTCAAGATATTATGAACAAATTTTCTAATGCTGATTGGATAAAATTATCTGAAGAAGTATTAAATAAAGATTTGAAATGGCAAAAAAAATTAGTATATTGCCTTGATAATCAACTGATTGAAGAAGAACTTGAGATTATTAGTAAAATGCTTTGTGTCAAAGATGATGAATTATTAGAGATGTGTATTGATGTATTACGTGCATTTGATAATGAATTAGGACATTCATATATCAAAATGCATCCAGAGATTATAAGTGAGGCAAAGAAAAGAATGAGTGCGGTTGACAGTGTAACCAAAATGATGTTAAAATCTTTTTTAATGAAATTTTCTGAGTGTTGATTCAATATAGTTATACTTTCAAAATTTCACTATCTTAAATGTCTATCTTGTGCTTTCTTGGTGAATGCTAAGGAAATTGAGAAGATAGATTTATTTTTTATATTTGGATATAAAAAGCTACTATTCATGACCAGATGGCCAAAGAGAAAAATTACATATCCAGTTATACGCCGCAAATACTGGCAAACAGTCCGGCATATGCAAAATTGTTTGATGCAAATATGAAGCTAACGGAAAAACAGGCGGAAAAAGCAGATGCGTTACAGCTAACATATGAGCGTGAAACGGCAAGAATAGAGCAGTTAACAGAAGAAGCCGCCCAAAA
>CAJTRZ010000028.1 GCA_910578975.1 uncultured Eubacterium sp. | reverse complement strand
TATAAAATTCCAAGGCAATGGAGGTAACCATGACACAAAAACAAATTGAACGCAAATCGCTGATAGTAAGCTGCATTGTAAACTTAATAATGGCAATAGGTGGGTTTTGGATTTTTTCGATAACAAATATTCAAGCTCTGTTTTTAGACTGTTCCTTTTCAATGATTGCTTCCTGCTCTTGTTTGGCAGCATTGGAAATTTCAAAAATTAGTAATAAAAAGACAAAGAATTACCCGGACGGTCTTTATTTTTTAGAGCCATTATATTCTATTTTTAGAACTTTATTAACATTGGTGCTGCTGTTTTCTTCTGTTGCTCGTACTGCAAAAGCAGCATGGGGGTATTTTGCATATGGCGTTGGAACCCCTTTGATGATTGAACCTGTAATTCCTTATGAGATACTTATGTGTATCATATGTTTTGGGCTGTCTTTTTTTAACAGAAGCCAGAGCCGTAAAACTAATGATTCCAGTACACTTTTAGCAACAGAATCGAAAGGAAATTTTATCGACGGCATATTATCTTTGGGCGTAGCACTGTCTGCGTTCTTGATAAAACTGATAGATATTAACGGAAGTTTGGGTTTCCTTCATTATACTGGAGATTTTTTCATTACGACAATTATAGTCTTGCCTGCAATAAAAGAACCGATAAGTGTTTTCATATCTTCTTTCCGCGAATTGTCAGGAGGGTTGACAACGAATCAGGAACTAAAAAGAACAGTTTTCCAATTTGTGGAAAAGAATCTTAGCGGTATTATGACATTGCAAAAATGTGACATATATAAAATTGGTATGCACATAAAAGTTTGCATTTATATTACCAATAATATTGATTATAAAAAAATACAAACTGTCAAAAGGAATATCTTGAAAGATATATGTCCTATTTACGAAAATGCTGAAATTGTTTTTTGTGAATGGTAAAATGTGATACCGGGAGAAGATAATTAAAGTAGCGAAACGAGTTAAGACCTGCGCATAGAGTTGTCGTTACTTTGAATTATAAACAAGCAACCGTAAACCAGTGAATCGCTATGCATTTTCCCTTGTTTTTGCCCTTGTGGGCGGGCAATTTACAAGGACAGTTGGCGTTAAAAATAGAGATATACATGGCAATCACGCAGCATTTGAACAATGTCTTAAATATGCGTTAACAAACAATATTGACAAGTTTATTTTTGGGGGTGATTATTTAGGAGAATCCCCATATCCACAAAAGACAATGGAAATGCAAGAATCAGGATTAGAAAAGGCAGCACCTTATTGGACACAAATAACGAAGCATTTGATGCTTACGGGAGAGGTATCACATGGAACAGTTTTGGCAAAGGCAATGAAGTTATGCGAGGAAGCAATCGGGAAATGCAGTTGGTATAATATTTCTCCAAAATATTGGAAAAAAGCCATTGCAGAGTTACTAACATAATTTGGGTTTAATAATTGGCGTATATGTTTATGTTTCCCTCATTTTTCCCTTATCAGGGTTTGTAACGCTCAGGGGGAAGATATAACACAAAGGAAACATTATCCTCCCAAATTATCTGAAGATGATCCTATTCAAGAGTTTGGCGGCAGAGTTATGCAGGAATTATTTCAAACACTTCCCGGCGAAAAGGTGCTTATTAAGAAGTATACCCCGGTGAAAATAGACTTTAATAAGACTGCAACTTCCCGTTGTGCGCCCAGCAAAGGGCAATTAACCTAACAGGTGCAAATCCTGTCTGCGAA
>CAJTRZ010000027.1 GCA_910578975.1 uncultured Eubacterium sp. | reverse complement strand
AGCGCCATTGTAAAGAAATTAGCAAAACGCAATGTATCTTCAAATCGTATTTTTTGCTTTTTTAATGTTTTGACCATTGCGCTGGCAATTAGTTTGATTGTGGGAATCTCCTTATTCCAACAAGGCAGCAAAATTAGTGAACAAAAGATTTTGAATCAAATGCAGCAAGCTACCATCGGGGGGCTTACAGCAGAACAGATAGAAGTTCTGAAAAAAGAACCTGATCTTGAAGATATTGTACCCTATAAGCATAGTGATAGTTTTCTGATGGATGGGATCAAATTTGAAGCGGTTTATATGCCGGCTGGTTTTGGAATTATAAAATCCTATGAATTAGTCAGTGGAACCTGTCCAGAACAGTACAATGAAATTGTAATTGATAAAAATGTTCAGTTAGAGCTGGGGTATCAGCTAAATATAGGAGATACTATCACTTTACCAACGGCGGGGAGTAAAACAGAGGATTTCATCATTACTGGTTTTACTGATAATGTGGAAACAGGAACATTTTACTTTTATGTTTCCCCAGCGTATGCAGAACAGGGCGTGTTATTATCTGATATTCCATATAGTGCCTTGATTCGTGTAAATGGCGCCACGGAAATGGGACTTGTTGATTTTGAGAATACAGTATATCGTCTGGCTTCATACCAAGACATAAGTAGGAATCAACTTTATTTTAATAGCAAGTTCTGCTCCTCACTTATTAGTGGATCAGGAATGGGAGGTGTTCTTTTAGCCACTCTTTTTATTGTTTTTTCAAGCGGAATTGTCATATACAGTGTGTTCTACCTTTCGGTATCAAATCAAGTGTCGCAAATTGGACAGCTCAAAACTATTGGCATGACAGAAAAACAAATTAAGCGGATGATTCGTAAAGAGGGGTATCGTTTCTGCCTGTTCGGAATACCTGCCGGTATTACAGCAGGTATCATATTTGCATATTTGTTAGAGCCGAATGGAATAACGATTATCAATGCCATAGCCACAAGTATTTTCGCAATAATATTAGGCATTATCATCGTACAAATTTCCGTATACAAGCCCGCGCAAATAGCTTCAAATATTTCTCCTATTGAAGCAACAAAATATGTTGGAAACGCTCCAGAACTAAAAGAAAATAAAGTACGGAACAGGAAAAATCATATTCGCCTTTCACCGTATTCTTTAGCCGTATTGAGCGAAAAGCAGGATCGAAAAAAACACAATCTGACGATTGCCTCGCTTGCAATCGGCGGGATTTTATTTATGGTTGGAGCCACTTTTATATCATCATGGAATCCAGATTCCTTTGCGAGAATGGGGAATTTGGAAGATGGAGAATATTATATTACGATTAACCACAATACATTAGTCAACCCCAAACCGTATGGTATTTCGGAGTATCAAGTTGATACGCCTTTTTCACAGGAACTCATGGAAGAATTGCAACAAATCCCGGAAGTTAAAGAGATTTATACTACGGAGAGAACCGCAGCCATTATTGAGTATCACGATGAACAATTAGAAATTCCCATTATTCCGATTACGCCTGATAATCAGAAGGAAATTTTGAAAACGCTTCCTGTTGATTGGACATACGAAACATTGGTGGAACAAGACGCTATGGTTATATTGGGAACAAGCGTACAGAAAGAAGTCTATCATACTTGCCCGTCAATAGGAGAAAAAGTGACATTACGATGGTTTGATGGAACTGAACACAGCATAGATGTTTTAATTGCCGGTACTTCCGAAAAAAGTATGAATGAGGGCTTTTATCTTCCAAAAGAAACCATAGAAAAGTTGTGGGGCGATATGGATTTAACAGCTTCCTTAACTTTGTCCGTACCTGAATATGAAAAAGTGGGTAAATCAGTAGAAAGCAAGTTAAATGAAATACTGTCCCAACACCCTGATTTGGTAATGGAAACCTTACAAGAGGTAAAAGCATCTTCAGCAAATACGATTCATAATACCAGCGTACAAGTTTATGGGGTATCTGCCTTTGTCATTATGTTTAGCATTTTTAATCTGACAAACACCTTGATTAGTCGTATCAGTACAAGGAGAAAAGAATTTGGAATATTGGAGTCTATCGGCATGACAAAAAAGCAGATAAAGAAAATGTTGCTGCATGAAAGCGTCTTACTGATTATTCCATGCTTGATTATTACGCTTGTGGCAGGAACCTTAATGGGTTATTTGTTAGTACGGATATTGTCTGCGAATGGATTAACTTATTTTCAATAT
>CAJTRZ010000026.1 GCA_910578975.1 uncultured Eubacterium sp. | reverse complement strand
GCTATCACGTTTTACCTTTTTAAGCCTTACTATCATTACCATAGGAATTTCTTTGTTGTTTTTGAAACATTCTTCATAAAATCCATCAATGACAAATCCAGCTCTAAAACAAAGGTTAAAAATATCTTGTATGGAACGATGATAATAAATCTGCTCCTCCGGTTGCCCTTCAATCGCTATACCATAGTAACTGTGCGGTGTCATATATTTTTCAGTCAACGTGATAAAACAAGGGTGTTGCGTTGCAAAGACAAAAATTCCGCTTTCCTCCAACAGTTCATAAACAGCCATAAGAAGTGGTTCAATATCCGTAATATCCATAATTGCCATATTAGAAACTGCTTTCGTAAAGGCTCGATTTCTTTTTAATTCTAATATACTTTCTCTATTGGTCGCATCCGCTACACAAAATTCAATTTGTTTTGCATATTGTGATTGCCGTCTTTTAGCCAATTCTATCATTTTTTTGCTGTAATCAAAAGCGACAATCGAAGCGCCTCTTTGTGCAAGATACGAAGAATAATTTCCATTGCCACACGCAATATCCAAAATGTAATCCGCAGGATTAGGAGATAGAAGTTCCGTTACTTTGGGACGTACTACCTCTCTGTGAAATTCATTAGATTTGTCACCCATTGCATTATCCCAAAATTGTGCGTTTTTCTCCCAGATTTTTTTACTTTCCTCTGTTCCCATGTTCTCTCTCACTCCCAAAATTTGCCTTTTTGCTTCAATTAAATCTTTCTTACTATATTCCATTGTTACCCTCCATAACTTCTGATTGTTGTCGTCTTGGCTGCTATTTGTCTTTTCTTTCCCAAATGGTATAGGCTTTTATTAATGAACGCTTGCATTGCGAAAAACATTACATTATCTTTTGAAACATATGGCGAACCTTATCTAAACGGCTGTTCGGGCGGCGTGGCTGAAATACAGGCTCGCCAGAAGTTTCCTGATACCCTTTTAATTCTGTAATACAAACACTTCTTCCATTTGTATAAAAATTCAAATCATTCCTATATTCGTCAATACAACGGGCAGGGATTTCCCCCTTAAAAATAACTTCATCTTTTTCAAGTCTGGTTGATTCAATTATTGCGCAATACTTTCGTGCGTCATTATAAGCCCGCGAAAGATATTCCTGCGGTGTAAAAATTGTAAAAGAAAGATATGGTTCCAACAACTGTGTTCCTGCTTTTTTCAATACTTGCTCCAATACAATAGGTGCAAGAAAACGAAAATCAGCGGGTGTACTGACAGGGCTGTAATAAACTCCATAATCAAAGCAAATTTGGCAATCTGTCACGCTCCAGCCATATAAGCCCTGTTCCATTCCATAACGCACACCCTCCATGACGGCATTTTGAAAACTTTGGTTTAAATAGCCGAGAGATACCTCGCTTTTATATTGTGTTCCGCTTCCGACAGAAAGAGGTGTTACAGTCAAACCAATAGATGCCCAAAATGGATTTGGCGGCACTTCAATATGGATTGTATGGCTTGCTTTTCTTTGTGGTCTTTCCATATAAATAATCGAAGGCTCTTTCATATCCACGCTCACATGATATTTTTCTTCTAATAGCGAACAAATAACTTCTAACTGTAATTTTCCCAAAAAAGATAAAATAATCTCATGTGTAACCGTATCAATGTCAAAATGCAAAAGAGGGTCTGTATCAGCAATCTCTGCGAGGGCATTTAACAGGGCTTCCCTTTGCTCTGGCTTTTGCGGCTCTACGGTTGTACGAAGTAATGGCATGGGATTATCAATCCGTGTTTTGTGAGGCAGGAGTTTTTCATTTCCCACAATGTCGTTCAGTTTCAAAGTATCATCAGCTAAAATAACAATTTCTCCCGGACAGGCATGGTCAGCCGGGACGATTTCACCATTTGACGGAATACACATTTCTGTAATCTTTATTTTTTTCTTTTTTGACAGCAGCAGTGTATCCCGTAAATGGAGCGTCCCATGATACAGGCGTAAATAAGAAAGCCGTTTTTTCCGCTCTGTATACTCAACCTTAAAAACATATCCACATAATTCAGACTGAATATCGTCTGTTTCTGTAATGAAAGTTTCTGTAATCGCTTCAATCAGTTTTTCTGTTCCTAAATTGTCTTTTGCACTCCCATGATAAACAGGAAACAAAGAGCAGCATCTGGTTCTTTTGCACTTTTCATATTGTAATTCCTGTATATCCAAAGAATCCTCTGCAACATATCGTTCTAATAGTTCATCGTTTCCTGAAATAATAATATCCCATTTGTCCAAATCAGAAATATCGGTTATGGTTATCTTTGGCGACAAGGCAACCTCCTGCATGACAATCATATCACTGGTAAGTTTATCTTTGATGCTTTGGTAAACACGCCGCAGGTCGATTCCATTTTGGTCTATCTTATTTACGAAGATAATTGTCGGGATGTTCATCTTCTGAAGTGCATGGAATAATATACGGGTCTGTGCCTGTACGCCGTCTTTTGCCGAAATGACTAAAACAGCTCCGTCAAGGACAGATAAAGAGCGGTATGCTTCGGTTAAAAAATCCATATGACCGGGAGTGTCCACGATATTGATTTTATAACCATTCCAGCAAAAAGAAGTAACCGCTGTCTGAATGGTGATTCCCCGTTGCCGTTCCAAAATCATAGTGTCTGTTCTTGTAGTTCCTTTATCCACGTTTCCTTGTTCCGCAATCGCTCCACTGGTGTATAGCAGGCTTTCCGTCAATGTTGTTTTTCCTGCGTCTACATGGGCAAGAATGCCAATATTAATTATTTTCATGTGATTGTCCTCATTTTACAGCCCTAAAGGGCATAAAAATCCCCGGCAGTAAAATACTTTTACCACTGGGGATTATAATTTGCGGACATACACATAAAAAAGCAAAAACTATGGGCGCAAACATTTTCGCTTACAGCATGCACCTATTTATGATTGCTGTTTTTTGGATATGTCAAAATTGATAAG
>CAJTRZ010000025.1 GCA_910578975.1 uncultured Eubacterium sp. | reverse complement strand
CCTCTCACAGAAGATACAGCAAACAAAAAGTCCGATCAAGAGTGCAAGCACCACCTACGGTGGCAAGGCTCTTGACAGGACTTTTTCTTTACTGTTTTGAGGTAATCAAGAGGAATAAAGAATAAGAATGTTGCATTGAACAAAAAAATATTGACATACGTGCATACTGCATGATAATGTATACGTGTAAAGTGTATGTATGAGGAGGTGCAAGATTGCCACGTAATAAATATCCTGAAGAAACTATTCAAAAAATTTTAGATGCTTCTTTAAAATTGTTTTTAGAAAAAGGTTATGAAGAAACAACAGTATTAGACATTATAGCAGAAATGGGAGGCTTAACAAGAGGTGCTTTTTATCATCACTTTAAGTCCAAAGAGGAAGTATTTGAAGCGTTATGCGAAAAACTTTTTGATGAAATAAATCCTTTTGAAAAGGCAAAACAACATAAAGAGCTAAATGGTTTAGAAAAACTAAAATTTGTTATGAAGACATCTTTTGATGATACAGAACACCATAAATTAAGCATTGCTTCTATGCAGCTTATGGAAAGTCCTGCTTTTTTAAAGAAATTGATAGAAAGTAACAAAGAGCTAGTTCCTATGTATCAAGAACTAATAGAAGAAGGAATAAAAGACGGTTCTATACAAACAAAACATTCAAGACTATTAGCAGAGTTATTTGTCCTTTTAACTAACTTTTGGTCAATACCCACCATATATATGGTGACAGAAGATGAAGCATGGGAAAAATTTTTAATGATTAAAAAAATCATGGATAATTTGGGGCTTCCGATAATTGATGATGAAGTAGTTAGATTATGTAAGGAAAACGCTTAGCAAAAATAAGATTGTCGAAAGGCAATTTTATTTTTAGAATTATACATACATACACCATGTATAATTATGATTAAGGAGGATTTTATGAAAATATACATGAAACAAAACAAGGTATTACTTCTTTTCACTATTTTAACAAGCATAATTGCTTCCCTAGGGTATGTATTTATGGCTGTACTCTTACAGAAATTATTAGACATAGCTGTGGAAAAGAATATGCAACAATTTATTCCAATGGTTTTGTTCTCCATTTTTTATTTTGTTATGCTGGGAATTTTTCTATATCTTCAATCCTTGCTTAGCAAAAGGATTACTTGCAAAATCATTAAGCAAATTCGAACTGATGTATTTAAAGGGATAGTTAGTCAAAGTATGGGAGATTTCGGAAAAAGGAATACTGCCGATTATCTATCCATTATTACAAATGACGTAAAAATGATAGAAGATAACTTTTTACTCCCATTCTTTGAAGTAGTTCAATATACTGTTATTTTTATTTCTTCCTTTGTATTGATGATTTATTTTGATGTTATTGTAACTATCGTTGTATTTGTTGCAATTACTTTGATGTTTCTTGTTCCAAGTCTATTAGGTAAAGAGTTGGAAAAAAGGCAAAATACACTTTCTTCACAATTAGCAGATTTTACAACCAAATTAAAAGATATTTTATCTGGATTTGAAATTATTAAATCTTATTCGATGAAACAATATGTAATACAAAAATTCGATAAAGAAAATAGTGATACAATCCATACTAAATATAGTGTTGACAAATTATTTGCATTGAATGAGGGCTTATCTTCCTTTCTTGCACTCATGGTTCAAATAGTTGTTCTGTTTCTATCTGCCTATTTTATCATTACAGAGCGTATAACTGTGGGAACTCTGTTGGGTATGGTACAAGTAAGCAGTAATCTAGCTAATCCGTTGATTATGATATTTACGAATATACCAAAAATCAAAAGCATACAACCGATTATAGAAAAGCTTACAGTATTATCCAAATATGAATTGAATGAAGTACCAAAAAAGCAGTCAGCTACATTTAACAGCGTTGTTTCCATCAGCAATTTATCTTTTGCTTATGAGAAACAAAACAGAGTTTTAGACAAGATAAATCTTCATATTGAAAAAGGAAAAAAATATGTAATCGTAGGAAAAAGTGGTTGTGGGAAAACAACCTTAGTGAAACTCTTGGCTGGATATTACACCGAATATAGCGGAAAAATCCTTTATGACAATACCGACTTAAATATGATGAATGAAAATGATATTGTTCAACTATCTTCTATCATTCACCAAAATATCTATATGTTTAATGAGAGTGTCTACGATAATATTTGCCTACATGAAGACTATTCCAAAGAGTCCATAGATAAGGCTGTAAAAGCCAGTGGTTTAAATGACGTTATCGAAAAACTTCCAGAGGGGTTACTCTATGAAGCAGGAGAAAACGGCTCTAATCTTTCAGGAGGACAAAAGCAAAGGATTGCAGTAGCACGTGCTTTAATAAGAAACAAACCCATTCTGATATTAGATGAGGGTACTTCTGCTATTGATATGCAGACAGCCTATGACATTGAAAATCATTTGTTAAAGATAGAGGGCTTGACAATCATTACCATTACTCATAATTTGAAAAAAGAACTGTTAGAATTATACGATAATATTATTTATATGGAAAATGGAGAGATTATTGAACGAGGTACTTTTGAAGAACTTACAAGCGTACCGTCACGCTTTTTAAAATACCTTACAATAAAAAAAGAATAATGTAATAATGTGTTGCCCGTACAAACTATATGTTTTGTTCGGGCTTTTTTCATAGCACCACTCTTTTCTATATATCCTCTAAAACGGTATAAACGGTATTTAATATTTTCCGTTTATATATTTAGGCTTTTGCGGAAAGGGGGTGAGATTATGGGAACATCTTCTTTTGAGAAAGCTGTTTGTTTACAGTTTAATGCTTTGATGATGATTTTGATAAAAGGTACATTATCAAGCCACAGAAGACAAATTGCAAGACGTTCTAGGCATGAAATTTTGTTTTGTGAATTGTCTGAAATGAAACGTGTTGAACATGGCATAAACGATGAATATTTTTTTGATTTTACATCATTTCAAGTTTTGAATTTTACAATTCGTGTATCTAATGAAGAGCTGGGTATAGCTTTACAAGAATTGACAGAAAAACAGCGTACTGCTATCTTGTTACATTTCTTTCAAGGCATGAATGACAGAGAAATTTCAGAATTGTATCATGTATCACGTTCTGCTATTAACAGCAGACGGGATAGAGGACTAAAGAAATTACAGAAGTTATTAAACGAAAGGAAATAGAACAAATGAAAAAAAATTATGGTTATCCCTCTTATAACCTCATTTGCAAAGCGACCAGCGGAGATGAAAAGGCAATCAGAGAAATATTAGATTTTTATAACGCTTATATCTCCAAAGTATGCTTACGACCATGCTATCACGCAAATGGTGCTCTACTTATGCAAGTTGATGAAGAATTAAAAGGAGAAATCCATGCGGAAATGATGAAAGCTATCTTGAAGTTTGAAATCAGAGTAAAGTAGTCATTTAGCATGAACAAAGGGAGATACACAGCTTTCATGTGCTATCTCCCTTATCAGTTTTATTGTCATATCAAGGCTCATTCAATCGTGGTAAATTCGTGGTAAAATGAATGTTTTTGCAATTATGAAATTGCTTATAAGTATAGTGTTTAT
>CAJTRZ010000024.1 GCA_910578975.1 uncultured Eubacterium sp. | reverse complement strand
TAACATGGGGAAAGCTTACCATTAACACAGAGGATTATTCTGTACTGAAAGAGGGCGAAAGAATAGAATTGACAGTAAAAGAATTTGAAATTTTGAAACTCTTAGTGAAAAACCCGAAAAAGGTTTATACCAAAGAACAGATTTATTCCAGCGTATGGAATGATGCCTATGTGGGAGATGAAAATGCAGTCAATGTCCATATCAGCAGACTGCGGAACAAAATAGAGGACAATCCACGCAATCCCAAATATGTCATAACGGTGTGGGGGATTGGGTACAGGTTAGGAGAGGAAGAATGAGTGATAAATCAATTATATTTTTTTTAAGCAGCGCCATTATTTTTCTGATTGCGGTTATCGTTTACCAGCGTTTTGTTTTTAATAAAGGAATACAGATGAAATTGAAAAAAATAGGTGAAAAGCTGTCAGATATTTTAGAAGATGATAGCGATGAGAAGGTTATGGTTTTTACCGACAACAAAATTCTTATGAATTTAAGCGGGCAGATTAACCGGATGCTTTTAGACCGTCAAAAAACAAAGATTGATTACCGCAGACAGGAAATCTCCACAAAGAAAATGCTTGCAAATATCTCGCATGATATAAAAACTCCACTGACAGTTATTTTAGGATATTTAGAGATTATGCGTATAGAAAATAAGGAAGATGAAATATTGAAAAAGGTCGAGTTAAAGGCAAAGCAGGTTATGGAATTGATTAACCAGTTTTTTACACTGGCAAAGCTGGAGGCTGGGGATGTGGGCATGAAAATAACCAAGATAAATATCAATGAGTTATGTCGGGAGAATGTGCTTGGTTTTTATGAGCTGTTACTTCAAAAAGAATTTGCTGTGGACATATCCATTCCGGAACAGAAAATTTTTGTTCAAGGGGATACGGAGTCAATCAACAGGATTTTGAACAATCTGCTGTCAAATGCAATCCGTTATGGCAGTGATGGGAAATATATCGGTTTTTTCCTGAGAGAAGATAAAAGATATGTTTACATTGATGTTGCAGATAAAGGAAAGGGGATTGGAAAAGAGTTTGCAGCCAGTGTATTTGAAAGGCTCTATACAATGGAGGATTCCCGTAACCGTCAGATACAGGGTAATGGATTAGGACTTACAATCGCCAAAAATCTTGCAAAGCAGATGGGCGGAGATATTTTATTAGAAAGCGAACCCGGTATTAAAACGGTATTTACAGTAAAACTAAAGAAGGTTCTGTATTGAATATCAGGCGAAAGGAATTTGTAAGAATTATTCAAGAGTTTTGAAAAACGTAATCGTTATAATGTTTTTGAAGGAGGATTTTGATAGATGAAACATTTAACGATTACTGTGCCATGTTTTAACTCAGAACAATATTTAAAACGCTGTCTTGATTCCTTAGTTGCAGGAGGGAATGAAGTCGAGATTATTGTGGTTAATGATGGTTCTACTGACCATACGGGAGAAATTGCCGAGCAATATTGCAGACAATTCCCGGATATAGTAACAGTGGTACATAAAGAAAACGGAGGGCATGGCTCTGGTGTAAATACAGGGCTTGCACTTGCCACAGGAAAATACTTTAAAGTTGTAGATTCTGATGATTGGTTAGAAGAAAAAGCATATAAAGAGCTTTTGGGAAAGATAAGGAGGTGGTTGAAAAAAGATGTATCAGGGAGGGAAAACTGCCCTGATATGTTGATATGTGATTATACTTATAACCATTTAAACGATGGGATACGAAAAACAATAAATTACAGGAATATTTTTCCCATAGATAAAGTTTGCTCATGGGATAAAATAGGAACATTCCGTCCTCATCAATATTTGGTTATGCACGCTCTCATTTATCGTACAGATGTATTACGAAATTCTAAGGTGGTTCTGCCGGAAAATACATTTTATGTGGACAATATTTTTGCTTACTATCCGCTGCCCTATGTAAAAACACTTTATTATATGGACATTGACCTGTACCAGTATTTTTTGGGCAGGGAGGATCAGTCCGTAAATGAAAATATGTTAATTGCAAGGGTTGAACAGCATATGAAAGTGACAGGAATTGTCGCAGAAAGTGTAAATCTGGATGAGGTAAAAGAGAACTATCCGAAACTTGCAAATTATATGTGCCGCAACATTTCTATTATGCTGGCGATTTCGTCTATTCATTTACTGCTTAGAGGCGATGAGCAGGCGAAAGTCTGGTATGGGCAGCTTTGGTCAGATATAAAAAGGAAAAACCCAAAGCTGTATTACCGGCTGCGATATACCACGCTTAGCGGTTTTACAAATCTTCCCGGCAGATTAGGGAAGAAGGTCACTATAACAGGTTATCGTATTGCAAAGCGGATTTACAAATTTCAATAGAAAGAGAGCAGAGAGTATGTCACATATTTATATTGCGCTTGTAGATACACCGGGTTTTTTTGCGGCATTAATACGCAGATATGTAAAACAGAGATATATCCATGTGGTAATTTCGGAAGAACCCACATTTAAAGAGGCTTACAGTGTCGGGAGGAGAAACCCGGCTATTCCTATTTTTGCCGGGTTTACAAAAGAAAGCAGGAATGAGATATTACATACTTTTCCGTCAGCATTTTATAGGATCTGTGAGCTGGATTGCACATATGCACAGAAAAAAGCGATAATGGAAAGGCTGAAAAAAGATTATAACAAACGGATGCGTATTCATTATGCAGTAATAGGGTTGCCATTTATTTTAATGGGAGTTCCTTTTTATATTAAGAATCAATATACCTGTTCTTCTTATATTGGAAAGATTTTGCAGGAAAATGGAATTAGAGTTTCATCTAAACATTTTTCTCTTATAACGCCAAAGGACTTTTATGAATGTGAAAAATTGCGGGTGCTTTTTGAAGGCAGGCTGTCAGAAATTTCTACAAAAACATCTGGCTGTAAAATAAAAGGAGTGTCCGTTTATGAGTAAGAAAATGATTCATAGGCTGATACTGAACAGTATTTTTTTTATTGTTATTATGCTGTTTACCTTTGACATTGTTTTTCAAGGGCAGAGTTTTAGAGAAATTGTAAATGCAATTAGGCAGATGCCATGTCAATATACATTTACAGCGATTTTTCTTGCGTTGTTATTTGTATCAGCAGAAGGCGTCATGATCTGGTATCTATTGAAAGGAATTGGTGAGCAGGCAGCATTGCCTTGTTGTATTGCTTATTCTTTTATTGGATTTTTCTTTTCAGGCATTACACCTTCAGCAACCGGAGGACAGCCTGTACAGATGTATTACATGAAACGAAACGGAAACAGTCTGTCAGCATCTTCGGTCGTTTTGATGACCATTGCCATTTCATATAAACTTGTTCTCGTTTTAATTGGAATAGGAATGTGGATATTTTGGAACATACCGTTGAAAAGATATTTGCGGGGATATTATTGGTTATATTTTTTGGGATTGTTTCTGAATATTGTGGTAGTAATTATTCTGATATTAGTTATGTTTTCATCAAAGTTAATTAGGGGTTGTTTCTGTAAATTAGAAAATGTTTTAGTGCATCTTCGGTTATGGAAGAAAGATAATTCGAGAATAGAGAAGATAGACAAGTTTCTATCAAATTATCGGAATGTGGTTTATTTTCTTAAAAACCATAAAAAAATGATAATAACAACCATAGTTGGAACTTTTATACAAAGACTTAGCATTTTTGTATTGACTTATATAGTATATTGTGGGTTAGGATTTAGAACTGCGGGGATGGCGGATGTCATTCTGCTACAGGCAGCTATATATGTTGCAGTAGATATGCTTCCAATTCCCGGAGCGCAGGGAGTTACAGAAGCGATGTATAAGAATGTATTTAGAAATATTTTCAGTGGAAAAACCCTTTTGGCGTCCATGTGCATTATCAGGGGAATTGGATTTTATTTTCTGCTGTTAATAGGTTTTGTAGTATTTTGCATTGCTGGAAGAACATCTATAAAAAAATGCCACGAAAGAAATTTGTAAGAATTATTCAAGAGTTTTGAAAAACTGAATCGTTATAATAGGATTCAGAAAGGAGGCAGCAGATATGCCAAATATAGTACAGACAAATCAATTAACAAAAATCATTGACGGTAAGGAGTTGGTGAAAAACGTAAATATCCATGTGAAAAAAGGGGAGGTTTACGGATTTTTAGGACCGAACGGAGCCGGAAAAACAACAGTTATGAAAATGCTCACAAATCTCTGGAAACCAACCTCAGGAGAGGTCTGGCTGTTCGGAGAAAAGCTTACGCCTGCATCTTATGAGGTGCTGAAAAGGATGGGAAGCATTATTGAATTTCCATGTTTTTATGACCATATGAGTGGAAAGGACAATTTGCAGCTTCACTCTGAGTACATGGGGTATCATACTCCCGGATGTGTGGAGGATGCGCTTGAAATGCTGGGATTAGCAGATGCGTCCGAAAAGCAGGTAAAAAGCTATTCATTGGGAATGAAACAGCGTTTAGGAATTGCCCGCGCAATCCTCTGCAAACCGGAACTGCTGATACTTGACGAGCCTACAAACGGGCTTGATCCAGCCGGAATGAAACAGATCAGGGATTTATTCAGGATGCTGTGCAGTGAATATGGAATTACAATCATTATATCCAGCCATATGCTTTCAGAGGTGGAAAGCATTGCAGATACGATTGGCGTTATCAATCATGGAAACATGATGAAAGAAATTTCCATGAAAGAAATCTCGGAAATGAATACGGCATATATAGAGCTTGCGGTTGAGAATACCAAAAAAGCGGCTTATGTTCTGGCTGACAAACTGGAGCTAAGCAACTTCAAGGTAATTGATGAGAAGTGTATCCGCATCTATGATGCCTGTATTGATACAAAAGACATATCAAAGGCATTAGCCATGAATGAGGTGGAAATCAATTCTATCAGTAAAAAAGCGGAAAGTCTTGAGGACTATTTCTTAAAGCTGACAGGGGAGGGTGTAAGGAAATGATAAAACTGATAAAACTGGAATGGAAGAAGAATAACATAGCAAAATATATGCGGGGTGCGGTCATTCTGGCGGCGTTTCTCTGTCTGTTTGTATTCGCACTGGCATTTTTGGGGATTGCAAACGATCCGGACGGTACGCTGGATGCAGCAGAGGGAATGGGTACAATCTCTGCGCCGATTGAACTGTTTACAAGTATGTCCTTCCTGATATTCACAAGTGTTATGCTGGCTTCTTTTATCGTAAGTGCATATAAGAATAAAACAATGAACCTGATGTTTTCTTACCCGATTAAAAGGCAGAAAATCTTAGCATCTCAGATGATAGCGGTCTGGCTGTTTAATTTTGCTGCGCTGGTGGTAACGAAACTGTTGATTTATGCCTGTGTTTCTATCGGTTCACTAAGCATGGAATCATCATTTGCGATTGACTTCAATATGGGAAGCCTGTCCTTTTATATCCAGCTTTTGTTAAAGTCAGTTGTGATTGTGAGTATGAGCTTTATTGCGCTTTTTATCGGAATGATAATGAAGTCATCGAAAGCAACAATTATAGCTTCTTTTATACTGATTTTTCTCACACAGGCAAATATCGGAGATTTTTCGTTAGCTGGTAACTTGGTATTTCCCGCTATTTTGACGGTCGTATCATTTACGTTTGCGGTGCTGTCCGTTTTCAATGCGGAAACAAGGGATTTGTTGTAAAGGAGATAATAAATTGAAAAAAATAATAGATTTCTTCATTATTGTGATAGTTTGCGGTATCTGTCTTACTGGATGCGGTAAAGGGAAAAAGGTTAGTGATAAGCAGGATTTTAAGGTTGACGGAATTTCCGAAATCCATGTTAGTCTTGAGTCATGGGAATTGAAAGTAGATGAATCTCCCGATGAAAAAATTCATGTCAGCTATAGCGGAACGATTGAAAAGGAAAAATCGGATATAGCAGTAGTTCAGAAAGACATTACCTTGAATATTCTGCAATCAGATAAGCAGCAAAATATGGCAGAGCAGTTTTCGGCTGGAAAGCCCGGTGAAATTACAGTATATTTGCCTAAAGGGATAGAAATTCCATTCAAAATTAGTAATGGAAGTGGAAATATGCAGATTGATAACATTTCCATTCAGGAGTTGTCATTAGTCAATACATCAGGATATGTGGTATTGTCTAATGTGACTGTGAGTAATGCTAAAATAGTCACAACATCAGGAGATGTAACGTTTGAAAACAGTACGATACCTGATGTGGAAATTGTAAGCAAATCAGGATATGTGACATTAAAGGATGTAAATTTTGATTCTTTGGCGATTGTCACCAGTTCCGGTGAAGTCGGTGTAGGAGGAGCAGGCGTTTATTCAGCATTGAAAGTACAGACTGATTCAGGCGATGTATCCGTATCACATAAGGAAAGTCCAACGGATTTGCAATTAGATGTTACAACTGATTCTAATGATATAACAATGCAGCTAAGCAATATAGATTTTACAAAAGACACATCAGGCTGTAAACAGGGAAATATCGGGCAAGGCAATAACAAATTAGAGATTAGCAGCAGTAGTGGAACAATAATTGTAAAATAGAAACAGGTTGAGGATAATTAAGGAAAGAAGTGATGTAAAATTGGAAATGTGATACTCATTAAAATGGAGAATGTTGATGATAATTTTATCAATCAGCTCAGGTGTCTGATAGAGGAATATGGCTATCAATTACCTATGGAAACTGAAAAGGAT
>CAJTRZ010000023.1 GCA_910578975.1 uncultured Eubacterium sp. | reverse complement strand
TATTTTATTATATTTCAAATACTTATCCCTTATATTCTCATATGCATCCAAGGCATAAAAATACCCATATATATTTTGAACCAAAACATATATGGGTATTTTCAATTTATAGTTGGTAAATTAGAAACATATTCCCGAAATACATTCCAATTTCCTCTTTTTAATTCTGAAATATCAGCATCAATATCATTGATAACATTTCCTTCCATAAGAAATACATCAATGCCTAATTTTTTTGCACACATATCTTCCCGAACATCATTTCCAACCATCAGACAATCTTCCGGATCTTTATCAAGAATCTTTAACAGATACTTATAATATTCCAAATTCGGTTTCGTATAACATGAATTTTCATAGGTAGTAATTAGCGAAAAATCCTCTACCTTAAGCCCCGCCCAGGAAATACGCTCCAATGTAGCTACTTCCGGAAAAATTGGGTTTGTAGCAACAACTAACTGATAACCTTTATCTTTTAATATCGTTACACACTCACTTACTGTATCTAATGGATGTGTAACATACCTCGCTACACCAAAGTCCTCTTTATAAAATCTGTTAATTTCTTTTTCGAGTTTTCTCCTGACTTTGCTCTCCATTTTGCCGTTGCCATCTGTCATGAAATTTTCAAAGGCTTTCCAAAAACACTCTTCGTTCGTAATCATTCCATTATTCCCAGCCAGCGCTTTCAGCCCAACCCAAATACCTGCAATTACTTTTTTCGCATCATATCCTGCTGATTCCAGTCTGCTGCTTAACAGGCATATATATGTATCTGTAAATTCTTTTAAGTCCATCGGAAGCAATGTTCCATCTAAATCAAATAATACTGTGTTCATTCGTCCTATTCGTCCCAGTTATGATAAACCTGCTGTACATCCTCATCTTCATCTAATCTATCTATAATAATATTCATTCTCTTGATTGATTCCTCATCCGTTAGTGTCACATAATTCTGTGGAATCATTGTAACTTCTGCCTGCGCCATCTTAACGCCTGCATCTTCCAAAGTCTGACGAACTCCGCTGAAATCTGCCGGGTCTGTTACAACCTCATAACTGTCTTCTTCCTCTGAAAAGTCTTCAGCACCTGCATCTAATGCAATCATCATTAACTCGTCTGCATCCATCTCACACTCTTCTTTTGCAATAATAATCTGTCCTTTTTCGTCAAACATGTAGGAAACACATCCCTGTGCTCCGACATTTCCATTTCCTTTTGTAAAACAGTTTCTCACGTTGGCTGCAGTTCTGTTTCTATTATCTGTTAACGCATCCACAATAATTGCTGTTCCATTTGGTCCATATCCCTCATATCGAACGGATTCGTAATTAATTGCACTGGCATTACCAGCGGCTTTTTTAATCCCTCTTTCAATGGTATCATTTGGCATATTATTTGCTTTTGCCTTGGCAATCACATCACGAAGCTTACTGTTATTATCCGGATCAGCTCCACCTTCTTTTACTGCCACCGCAATCTCTTTACCAATAATTGTAAACAGCTTTCCTTTTGCGGCATCATTTTTCTCCTTTTTATGTTTAATATTTGCAAATTTTGAATGTCCTGACATAAAATTTCACTCCTTTGTAATTTCTTCTAATTTACGCAATCTCAAGTGTATCATTTCTTATTTCAATAGTCAACTTCACATGCCTTATGTATTTAGTTCCAAGCTTATGCAAAGCGCTTTATCAACAGTTTTTAACATTTCATCATCTAGATGACATACTTTATCTTTTAATCTCTGCTTATCTATTGTTCTAAGCTGCTCTAATAAAATCACAGAATCTTTAATAATATCACATTTGTCTTTATCAATTTTTATGTGTGTGGGAAGTTTAGCCTTTGTCATCCGGCTCGTAATTGCTGCCACAATTACCGTAGGGCTATGTCTATTTCCCGTATCATTTTGAATTATCAGTACCGGTCTGATTCCGCCCTGTTCCGAGCCAATAACCGGTCTTAAATCAGCATAATAAATATCCCCTCGTCTAATAACCATTTTCAACACTCCAATTTGTTTTCTAATAACTATATTATTCCACATTTTGGAATGTGTATTCACTTCTGCTAAATATTTATCTCATAATCATCATCATAATAATCTTTGGTTCCCACAATCTGCCCGTTTTTCAGATAAACTCTTGGTATTCTCTTACCTAAATCACATACAAATTCATAGTTGAATGTACCCGCAAGAACTGCCAGCTCATCAATTAGTATTTCTTCTTTTCCATCCCGTCCTGCCAGTGTAACCTTGTCTCCTACCTGAACATCCATGCCTGTAACATCCACCATAAACTGATCCATGCAAACCCTGCCTACAATATCTGCTCTTTTCCCGCCAATAAGAACATAGCCTTTATTACTAAGATTTCGCGGATATCCATCTCCATAACCTATAGGAATTGTGGCTATTTTCATATTTTTTTCTGCAATAAATATCTGTCCGTAACTGATTCCTCTGCCAGCTTCTATTTCTTTAACATGAACAACATGACTGTAAATACTCATTGCCTGTTCCAGCTTCATAGTCTCATGATCCATCTCCTCTGACGGATAAAGCCCGTACATAGAAATACCTGCTCTTGCCAGATTCATAGATGTTTCTTTCATCTCCATCATTGCAGCACTGTTGGCACATTGATGAATTGGAATACGCACTCCCACCTCTTCCAGTTGTTTTATAAATTCTTTAAACTCTTCAAACTGTTTTTCGGTAAAAGTTTTGTCCCTATAATCTGCTTTTGCAAAATGTGTAAAGATGGATTTTATATGAACATTTGATATTTTAGCAATCTCTGATACTTCTTTAACTGCCTCTTCACATGGTATATACCCTATCCGACTCATTCCCGTATCAACAGCAATATTAATGTCCACGTCTTTTTTGAATTTTTTTGCTACCTCAGAAAGATTCTGTGCATCTTCCTTTCTATATATAGCCGGAATCATTTCCTCTTTTATTACCATTTCATAAGTATCAACAGATGTATATCCTAAAATAAAAATTGGTTTCGTAATCCCATGTCTTCTGAGGTTATGCCCTTCATACGCAGTTGCCACTGCATATCCCACAAAAATATCATCCAATGCTTTTGCAATAGGCACTGCTCCATGACCGTATCCATCCGTTTTAATTACGGCAATGATTCCTGTATCCTGATTGATTTTTTCTTTCATATTCATAACATTTCTGGTAATTTTATCAAGATCAATCGTAGCATATCCTCTAAAATATTTATCCAACTTCATCTCATCCACCTCTGTTCTTCTAAACATTTATAAAACTCATCTTTTGTTTATCTATCTCTTCATCACTTCTGCAATCTTCTTTATGATGTCTCCTGCCATCATACTTTCTTTTGTCTGATATTCTGCCGCCAGATCTCCTGCACATCCATGGACATATGGTCCAAGTACTGCGGCATTATCCTGACCTGCCCCGATTCCAAGCAGCGCTGCAATAATTCCTGTCAAAACATCACCACTACCAGCCGTAGCCATACCACTGTTTCCTGTCAGATTAATATATGTTCCCTGCTGATTTACAATGACAGTTCTGGCATCTTTTAATACAACAGAAACTCCATATTGGTAATTTATCTGGTTTGCATATTTTATGAGGTTCTCTGCAATTTTTTCTATAGAAACAGCCATAAATCTACTGAGTTCTCCCAAATGAGGAGTCATAATAACATTCTTATGTAATTTATTTTTTATATCGTTTTTTCTGGATATTGTATTAATTGCATCCGCATCTAGCACAGTCGGTAATTTTGCCTCTAAAACCTTTTCCACCATCTTTGACTGAAGTTCCCCTGTACCAATTCCAGGTCCAATAGCAATTACATTACACCAGTGAATACATGCTGCCAGTGATTTCATATCAAACTTTTCTGTATCATATGTATTTATCATAGCTTCGGGAATTAGTTTTCCAATAATATTCCTGTTATTTTCATGGGTAAATACTCTTACCATTCCTGCACCAGTCTTAAATGCAGCCAATGCTGATAATATTGCTGCACCTGAAATTTCTTTACTGCCCGCAATAATTAACACTTTACCGTAAGTGCCTTTATTTGAATAATTCTTTCTTTTCGGAAGATTGCATAAATCTTCTTTTTCTACATGCTTTATTGTATTTTCTAAAGTCTCCTGCCACACAAAACCAATATCCGCAACCGTCACTCTGCCACAATAATCTGCCCCCGGATACAACACCGTCCCTACTTTGTGGCAACCAAAAGTTACTGTATACTGTGCTTTTACAGCAACACCGAGTACCTTTCCTGTATCCGCATCAATCCCTGAAGGAATATCTACAGAATATATATTCGCCCTCATCTGATTCATCTGTTCTATGAAACTTCTATATCTGCCTGTAACTTCCCTTGATAGACCGACACCAAATATAGCATCTACAATTATATCAGCTGACACAATACTGTCCATAATACTTATTCCCAGATTATTCACGATTTTGTACTGGGTTTTAAAGTCATCTGTAGCCTTTTTTACATCCCCCAAAACACAAATACAGGTGTTATACCCATTCAGGTGCAACATCCTGCATACTGCCAAACCGTCAGCTCCATTATTTCCTGTTCCACAGACCACAAGAACTGACTTTTCTTTAGATTCATTTTCCATAATAAGAGAAGCCAAACAAAATGCTGCTCTTTCCATCAATACAATTCCCGGGATTCCAATGTTTTTTATTGTATAATCATCTACAGTTCTCATCTGTTTTCCTGTAAAAATATATTTCATTGGCAACTCCTATCTATTTTTCACTCTTATCTTTATCAGAGATTCTATAAGTTAACTTCATAAGACTTTCTGACAGATGAACATTCTCTACAATAATATCACCGGAAAATCTCAAATCCGTATGGGCAAAATTCCAAAATGCTTTTACTCCACATTCCACCAATTTTTCAGCTACTTTTCTGGCTGGCTCTTTTGGCAGTGTCAATGCCACAATCTCTACATTGTTTTCTTTCACATAATCATATAAATAATTAATATCTAAAATTTCTGCATCAACAGTTTTTTTCCCGATTAATTCAGGATTTTTATCAAACAAAGCTGTTATTTCAAACCCTCTGTTTTTAAAATTTCCATAATTAGCAATCGCCTGTCCCAAATTGCCGGCTCCTACAATAACCATCTTATGGGGAACATCTAGTCCTAAAAGTTTACTTATTTCATCATAAAGATACTGAACATTATATCCGTATCCCTGTTGTCCAAACCCCCCAAAATTATTCAAATCCTGACGAATTTGTGATGCAGTAACATTCATCATTTTGCTTAACTCTTTTGATGAAATCCGTTCTATTTTCTGTGCCTTAAGTTCATCCAAATATCTATAATATCTTGGCAGTCTTGATATTACTGCTTTTGAAATCTTATTCATTGTTTACTCCTGCTTTATAATACTAATTTCATTATAGTACAAAATCTTAGATTGTCAAATATTTGTCAAACTATATGTTGTTTCAAAATTTGTGAATTTATGATAGACTTATGAACGGACAATTTATTACAATTTGTTCTTACGAACCCGCGCCTCGCGAGAGAGTTCGCAAGACCCTTATCACGAAAAATACGGAGGAAAAGTTTCATGATACTCTCATGTAATCATATTAGTAAATCATATGGAATAGACACAATACTTGATGATTGTTCTTTTTTTGTAAATGATAATGAAAAAGCTGCTATTGTCGGAAACAACGGCGCAGGCAAATCTACCATGATGAAAATTATTATGGGGGAACTTTCAGCTGATGAGGGGACGATTACTTTAGGAAAAGATAAAACGATTGGTTATCTTGCTCAATATCAGGACCTTAGTTCCCATAACTCTATTTATGAGGAAGTAAAATCTGTAAAACAGAATCTGATTGATATGGAAGCCCGTCTCGTAGATTATGAAAATCAGATGTCTCATGTAAATGGTGATGAGTTATCCAGACTCATGGAAACATACACAAACTTAGAGCATCGTTTTCAACTGCAAAATGGCTACTCTTATAAAAGTGAAATCGAAGGCGTTATCAAAGGTCTTGGATTTACAGAGGAAGATTTTCATAAGCAGGTTGGTACCTTGTCCGGAGGACAAAAAACCCGTGTAGCTCTCTGCAAATTACTGCTGGAAAAACCCGATATCATTATGCTTGACGAGCCTA
This sequence comes from uncultured Eubacterium sp., assembly GCA_910578975.1. Taxonomy (GTDB): domain Bacteria; phylum Bacillota; class Clostridia; order Lachnospirales; family Lachnospiraceae; genus Eubacterium_G. The sequence goes on along the minus strand of CAJTRZ010000023.1, from coordinate 5,815 downwards.
CAAATCATCTGGATTTAAATTCTATCAAATGGTTAGAAACATATCTTGTAAACTATAATGGTGCCGTTCTGATTATTGCCCATGACAGATATTTTCTTGACAAAATTGTAACCAAAATTATTGAAATTGAAAATCATAAATGTCATGTATATGATGGCAACTACTCTGCTTTTGCTGTAAAGAAAAAAGAACTGCGTGAAGCACAGATGAATCTGTATCTGAAACAGCAAAGTGAAATCAAACATCAGGAGGAAGTTATTGCAAAACTCCGCTCTTATAAGCAGGAAAAATTTTATAAGCGTGCTGAAAGCCGTGAAAAAAAACTGGAAAAAATGGATTTTATAGAAAAACCAGATGACATTCAGGATAATATGACAATTACTCTTGAACCTGATATCATCAGTGGTAATGATGTTTTATCTGTAAGCGATTTAAGTAAATCTTATAACACAACACTTTTTACGAATTTAAACTTTGAAATTAAACGTGGTGAGCATGTTGCTCTAATTGGTGACAATGGAACCGGAAAAACAACAATTTTAAAAATTATTAATAATTTAGTAGACGCTGATACCGGAATGATTAAACTAGGTACAAATGTTCATATTGGCTACTATGATCAGGAACACCATAATCTGTCTGATGAAAATACCCTTTTTGAAGAAATTGCAGATACATATCCTAATATGACCAACACCAAAATTAGAAATACTCTCGCTGCTTTTATGTTTACGGGAGATGATGTTTTTAAGCGTGTATCCGATTTGAGCGGTGGAGAAAAGGGGAGATTATCCCTTGCCAAACTAATGCTGTCTGAAGCAAACCTTATTATTTTAGATGAACCTACCAACCATCTGGATATGACATCAAAAGAAATCTTAGAAAATGCCGTAAATAATTATACCGGAACTGTACTATACGTTTCCCACGACAGATATTTTATCAACCAGACTGCAAGTAGAATATTGGAATTAACCAATACTAAGTTAATTAATTATCTTGGTAACTACGATTATTATGAGGAGAAAAAAGAGGAACTGACTGCTGTTTTTGCTCCTGAAATCATTAAAGAAAAAGAAAAAAAAGTTGTTTCTGCTAATAAACAGGATTATTTAGAAAGGAAGGCTGAAGCCGCAAGGATAAGAAAATTGAAAAATGACATTTCAAAAGTTGAAGAACAAATTAAAAAATATGAAGACCGTCTGAATGAATTGGATGAACTTATAGCAGATGAAGCAGTTGCCACAAACTCTGCGAAACTGAATGAAATCAGCAGGGAACAAAATGAAATTAGTGAAAAGTTGGATGATTTAATGCAGGAATGGGAAGTATTATCAGACCAATTGTAACAGATTTATTGTATTTTATACGGATTTATCTTATACTTAATATATCTATTTTTACGCATAAGGAGACAGAAATATGAACAATAAAAAAGTAGTTGTTGCACTCGGAAGAAATGCTTTTAGTGAATCTTTTCCAAAGCAGCAGAAACGTATAAAAGCAGCTGCAAAAGCTATTGCAGATTTAGTAGAGGAAAAATACGAAGTAATCATTACGCATAGCAATGGACCACAGGTTGGAATGATTCAGACAGCAATGACAGAATACTCCCGACTTGATGAGGAGCGTACTGTTGCTCCAATGTCTATCTGTGGTGCTATGAGTCAGGGATATATTGGATTTGATTTACAAAATGCTATCAGAACTGAACTTCTATCCCGCGGTATTTATAAACCAGTCAGCACAATTATCACTCAGGTAAGAGTTGACCCATTTGACAGAGCCTTTAATTCACCTTCTAAGGTAATTGGCCGTCTGATGACAAAAGAAGAAGCTGAAAACGAAAAGAAAAAAGGTAACTATGTAGAATATGAGGAAGGCAAAGATGGTTATCGAAGGATTATTGCGAGTCCAAAACCTATTGATATATACGAGATAGATGCCATCAAGGCATTAGTTGATGCCCACCAATTAGTTATCGCTGCCGGTGGCGGTGGTATTCCTGTACTGGAACAACGCACGGGCTTAAAAGGTGCCAGTGGCATTATTGAAAAAGATTATACCGCTGCAAAACTTGCAGATATGTTAGATGCTTCTACTCTTTTAATTCTTACATCCAATGACTACCTCACAATTGAGAAAGATGGTGTTACGGAAGAATTAAAAGAACTTGAGGCAGCCGATGCTGAAAAGTTAATTGCAGAAGGTTATTTTGACCCTGTTACTTCTCTTCCAAAAATAGATGCTTCATTATCTTTTGTACTTGCAGGTAAAAACAGAACTGCAATCATTACAAACCTTGATAAAGCAAAAGACGGAATCAAAGAAAGAATTGGAACTATTATTAAATAAAAACATTTACGTTCGTGACGAAACGTTACAAAAACAAATCATATTTTTACTTATTAGGAGGGGGAACTTAGCTACCCCCTCTTTGCTTTTTAATAGTGACTATTGCTGGCTATTAATTTCCTCTCCATGACACAACACTTTTTCATACGTACCATCAGCCTTCATTTTCAAAGCATTTACATTGTCATTTAATAACTTCTGAAACATTTCCCATATCCGTATCTTTATCTTATTATCATAAATCGGAACTGCCACCTCTATTCTCCGCAACATGTTTCGTGTCATAAAGTCAGCCGACGAAATGTATATTTTCTCATCACCGTTTTCTCCGAAAATATAAATCCTAGAATGTTCTAAAAATCTTCCTACAATACTTCTCACAGTTATATTTTCTGTCTCACCCTTTACACCTGCAATTAGACAACATATACCACGAACCACCATATCTATTTTTACTCCTGCCTTTGATGCCTGTATCAATTTGTCTATAATTTTTTTATCTGTCAGCGAATTCATTTTTAATCCAATATACCCTGTTTTTCCTTTTTGAACTTTTATTATCTCAGTATCAATCATTTCCATAACTTTATCTTGCATTGATTTCGGTGCTACTAATAAATGTTCTGTATTTTCAACGAATTGTTCCATACAAATTTTATTAAATATCATTGACACTTCCTGTGCAATTTTATTGTCTGCTGTAACTAATGACAAATCTGTATAAACTTTTGCTGTATTTTCATTATAATTTCCTGTCCCAATCTGGCTGATATGTTTCACTACACCATTTTCAATATATGTGATGAGACATATCTTTGAATGAACTTTTACAAAATCAATTCCATAAACAATTCTACATCCTGCTTCTTCCAGTCGTCTGGACCATTCCAAATTGTTTTTCTCATCAAATCTTGCCCGAAGTTCTATCATCACTACAACTTCTTTTCCGTTTTCCGCCGCTTCTATCAACGTTTCAACAATTCTTGAATTTTTAGCCACTCGATACAACGTAATTTTTATAGATACTACTCTGCTGTCATATACTGCTTCTTTCAACAATTTCATAAATGGATAAATACTATCATATGGATAATGAAGAAGCATATCGCCTTGTTCAATTCTCTGAATCATAGAAGTATTTTCATTGATATTCATTGGTACTTTAGAAATCATTCGTGGATAAAATAATTCTTTTTTATTTCTTAATACATCCTTTATCTTATATACAAAAGACAACTCCAACGGTGATTCAGAATAAAATACCTGCTCTTTTTTTAAGTCTAACTCTCTACACAAAGATTTTATAACCTTTTCGTCCATTGGTCTGTAATAATCCATTTTGACCGGACACAATTTTTTTCTTACTTTTAAAAGTGTTTCCATAGATTCTCTGTAACTTCCACTATTATCATAGAAATCTTCATCAATATCTATATCTGCATTTCTTATAATTCGAATAAGAGATTTACTTTTAATCGTATATTTTTCAAAAATATCTGACATGAAATGCAAAATTAATTCTTCCACTAACATATACTTCTGTTTATCTGAAGGTATAGAAATCAACCGCTCAAAAACACCATTACTGCATGGTACAATACATAATTTTTCTGTATTCTTTGTCTGTAAAACTGCTACTGCATATATCTGCTGATTACTTAAAAAGGGAAACGGACTTTTTTTTCCAATAACCTGTGGTGATAATAACGGTTTAATAGAGCGTTTATAATACTTTTCAAGATAACGACAGTCTTCTTTGCTGATATCCTGAAATGTAATAATCTGAACGCCTTTATTTTTTACTTCATTCATAAGATTTTTATATATTTTATCTTTTAATTTTTGAAGCCTTTTTGTTTCCTCAAAAATGCAGGTCAGTTGTTCCTTGGCAGTCATTCCTGTCTTATTATCTTTTTTCATCTTCTTTATAAATGTCTGATCATAAAGAGAACCAACCCGAACTCTGTAAAATTCATCTAAATTACTTTCAAAAATACCGGCAAATGACATTCTCTCACATAATGGTATATTTTTATTTCCTGCTAACTGCAAAACTCTTTGATTAAATTTCAGCCATGACAATTCCCTATTATCGTAACAATTATTTTTCACCTATCCTACCTACCCAAACATATGTCAAGCATCTCTGCCTGAACTAATATCTCTTCATCCATGCTTATTGTCTTTTTCTTACCAGCAATATCTTTTAGCAGACATTTTTCTATTACTCCATTCTTTATTGCTACCATGTATCCAAACTGTTTTTTGGCAATTAACTGTGCTGCCTCTGCTCCAAGTCTTGACGCCAAAACTCTGTCATAAGCACTTGGCTGTCCTCCCCTTTGTATATGTCCAATAACCGAGCGTCTAACTTCGACATTAATTTCATTCTGTAATTGTTTTTCAAGATTTTGTGCAGAATCTGATATTTCTTCCTTTGCACGTTTTTCTTTAAATTGTTTTTTTGATAATTTACTCTCCTCTAATGTCAATATTCCTTCCGCCACAGCAACAATAATTCCTCTTTTACCTTGACTTATTTTTTTATGAATATGTTCTTTTACCACTTTAATATCATAAGGAATCTCTGGTATTAAAATAACATCAGCACCTGTTGCTATTCCTGCGTTTATTGTAAGCCATCCTGCTTTATTTCCCATAACTTCAACAATAAAAACTCTATTATGCGATACAGCTGTTGATTTTAAATTATCCATATATTCTGTTGCTCTGTCTATGGCAGAGGCAAACCCAAAAGTCATATCAGTTCCATAAATATCATTGTCTATAGTTTTTGGCAATGTAATAATATTTAAACCTTTTTCACTTAATAAATCAGCCGTTTTATGAGAGCCATTCCCACCTAAAATAACAAGACATTCTAGTCCCATGTTTTCATAATTTTCTATCATACATTGCACTTTTGTTTTTCCATCTTTATATTCTTCATTAATTTTCTTAAAAGGTTGTCTGGATGCCCCTAAAATGGTTCCTCCCAATTTTAATATATTTTCAAAATCAGAACACTTCATTTTCTCATATTCACCTTCTATAAGACCTGTGTAACCATTTTTAATACCGTAGATTTCTGCTTTCTTTCCAAATCTTTTATATAATCCTGTTACAATACCATACATTGCAGCATTCAGTGCCTGACAATCACCACCACTTGTTAAAATCCCTACTTTCATTACTCTTTCTCCCATATCTAAACAATTATTTATAAAAATATCTTTTTACTCATATTTATTATTTCCATTAATTATAAATTTATAATTGTAATATATAATCTCGTTTCAAATTCCGGTTTGCAGGGAGGTGACGTTCCTGTATACCCTCTGTATTCTCTCCCAGTAGTGAAATGTCTCATCTCTACAAAACTGAAATATTCAAATTTGGAGACAAAGGCATTTCCTATACGAAATCCTTGTGTCCCCTTGATTGTATTTGTATCTGCTAC
>CAJTRZ010000022.1 GCA_910578975.1 uncultured Eubacterium sp. | reverse complement strand
CCCTGTGTATCCCTTTTATATCTCGTCCCACCACTACAAATCCTAGATTTATCAATTGTAATTGTTGTGGTAAAGACCTTTCACTGCTGAAGTGGTGTATACAGAAAATATGTACCCTTTCATAAAACACAATTACATATATAAAGTATTATTCTTTGAGTCTGCACATGTATTTTTAACATCCTATCCTGCTTTATTATATTGATTTACATATATGAAGTCTTATTTTTTTATTTTAAATATGTAATAAATTTTCATTTTCCATGAATTCTAAACTTTTTTACATATGTTTTTTGTTGTTTCAAAAAAATATATATGTAATATCTTTTTATGTGTCACATATTTTTGACATTTTTACATATATGTTTTTTAAAATGAAAAAAGAATATATGTAATATATTCTTTTTTATCAAAATATAAATATCTTCATATCTATAGTACCAGATGCAAATACAATCAAGGGGACACAAGGATTTCGTATAGGAACACCTTTATTTCTGAATTTGAATATTCCAGTTTTGTGGAGATGAGAAATTTCACTGCTGGAAGAGAATACAGATGGAAAGTCCTCTTCCCTACAAACCGAAAATTGTCATCATCATCTCTACATACCTATTACATTAATCAACAAAATCCATGCCAATCCATAATATGTTACAGCTGCTACCAAGTCGTTTATAGTTGAAATCAGCGGACCTGATGCTACTGCCGGATCAAAACCAATTTTATCCAATATAATAGGAATAATTGTTCCTACAAAACTTGAAATCAGCATGGCAAGTGCCAACGCTCCACCAATGCAGCCTGAAATTGCAAATGCACTGCCTATCTGCTGCCCTCTGGCAAGCCAAATGAACAACCCTGTAAATACAACGGATATTCCACCAACAATGAGTCCATTACATAACCCCACACGAATCTCTTTAAAGATAAACCCTATTTTCTGCTTAAATTCTAACTCTTCATCCATTAAAACACGAATGGTTACAGCCAGCGACTGCGTTCCGACATTTCCGGACATTCCAAGAATCACCGATTGAAAAGTTACAATAATCGGCAAACCGACAATAACTGTTTCAAACATATTTATTACAGATGAAACAACCATTCCTAACATTAACAGTACCAAAAGCCACGGCACTCTTTTTTTCAAACTCTGTCCCAGCGGCTCTTCTAATTCTTCTTCCGCGGCAAGACCAGCCAGCTTCGCATAGTCCTCGCCCATTTCCTCATCTACCACTTCTACCAAATCCTGAGAAGTAATAACACCGAGAATATGCATATCCTTATCCAGTACCGGTATAGAATCTTCAGAATAATCTTTCAGCTCCTCAATACAGTCATCCACTGTCTCATGGTCATGAACATATGGATATGATGTAGTAACTAAAGACTCTAACTCTACATATTCTCTTGCTACAATTAAATCTGTTAAATCTATAGCACCGTAAAATGTACCATCTTCCTTTTTAACATATAGGGTTGTAATATTATCATTATCAGCAGCCTGCTCCACTAACCTTTTCATTGCCTGTTTAATCGTCAGGTCAAGTGTCAGGCTTACATAATTGGTAGTCATTTTACTGCCAATCTCATCCTCATCATATGACTGAATCAAATCAATGTCTTTCTTTGCATCTTCATCAATTAACTCAATCAGTTCACTACTAGTGTCATCCTCTAACTCTTCGAGAATATCAACCGCATCGTCAGCCTCCATGTTTCCAAGAATTCTGGCTGCCACCTCCGGTTCTAACTCTTCGATATATTCTGCCGGGTCATCAATATAAGAGAAAATATCAGACACTTTGTCTACTCCCAAAAGAGAATATAATCTGCCCCTCTCTTCACTCTCCAGATACTCAAGTGCTGCTGCAATATCATTTTCATGATAATCGTCTAAGCGGTCTAATTTATTTAATGATGGCTCATCACTACGTATAATTTGCAGAAGTTCTTCTGCATAATTAGCTCTCTCCGGTATTTCATGTGCACTTTCTTCCATTGTATTAGAAATACTTTTCTCTATTTCTTTTCCCTGTGTCTCTTTTTCAAATTTCTTTTCCACTTTCATATACCTCCTTTTTATATCATAAGGAACTCTCCTTTCAGAACTCCTGCCTGTCTAAGGAACGTTCTGTATATGCGGGAAGTCTGCCTGTTTATTGTTTCGAACCAAACGGATGATATGTATCAGTTTTATCCAAAACAATTTTATTCGTCAAACTTCGCCCATAACTGTCACAACTATCCATTTCGTTCTCCTTTCTAAATCACTTTGAAAAACAAAGACTTATGGCAATGACCATAAGCCTTATTTAACTCCATAAATACTTTAACACTCAAAACCTTAATGTGTCAATAAAAAATCTTTTATTCGACAGTGTGCACTTTTATCATATTTGTAGTTCCTGACTTTCCAAGAGGAACTCCTGAAGTAATGACCACAATGTCGTCTTTTGTTACAAGCCCTTTTTCCTCTGCCACATCTACTGCATAATCAAACAGTTCCAATACATGTTCTTTTTCCTGAATTAATACCGGAGATACTCCCCAGGACATATTTAACTGTCTTACGACCTTTTCCTCGGTACTGCCTGCAATAATCATACAATCCGGTCTGTATTTTGAAATCATTTTAGCTGATCTTCCTGACTTTGTAACCGTCAGTATTGCTTTCGCCTCTAAATCATAAGCGTTCATACAGGTTGCATGACATACAGCTTCCGTAATATCGCTTCTCTGTTTCCTATGATTATTTAAAAATCTCTGTTTATAATTAATGTCCATTTCTGTACGTTCTGCGATTCTTGCCATAGTAGCTACTGCCTCTGCCGGATATTTTCCCGCAGCAGTCTCTCCTGATAACATAATTGCACTTGTTCCATCATAAATCGCATTTGCTACGTCCGTAGTTTCTGCTCGTGTCGGACGAGGATTCGTTATCATAGACTCTAACATCTGTGTAGCAATAATAACCTGTTTACCTGCCTCATAAACTTTTTTAATAATCATCTTCTGGATAATCGGAACTTCTTCCTCTGGTAACTCTACACCCATATCGCCTCTGGCAACCATAACTGCATCTGCCTCTTCAATAATGGCATCTACATTTAATATTCCCTCACTATTTTCAATTTTAGCAATAATATGAATATCACTGCCACCATTTTCATCCAAAAACTTTCGTAATTCTTTTACATCTTCTGCTGTCCTTGTAAACGATGCAGCAATATAATCCACATCTTCTCTAATTCCAAATAAAATATCTTCTTTATCCTGCACACTCATGTATGGCATATTAATATGAATATCTGGAACATTCACTCCTTTATGATTGGATATCTTTCCATCATTTTTTACCTGACAAATAATATCTGTCCCGTCTATTTTTATTACTTCCATTTTAATCAATCCATCATCAATTAAAATAACTGTTCCTATCTGAATGTCCTTATATAAATCAGGAAATGTAATCCCTGCTTTTTCGTTGTTTCCAATATAATTTTTATCCTGCACCAAAGTAAATGTTTGTCCTGCTGTCACATGAACAGTACCACTCTCAAAATCTCCGGTACGAATCTCCGGTCCTTTGGTGTCTAATAAAATAGCAACTGGCTTATCACACCTTTTACGAATTTCTTTAATTTTATCCATTCTTGTTTTATGCTGTTCATAAGTACTATGAGAGAAATTGCATCTGGCAACATTCATTCCATTAAGAATTAAATCCTCTAGTACCTTATCATTATCAGTAGCCGGTCCCAACGTACATACAATCTTTGTCTTCCTCATTTTTATCTGGTTCAGGCTTATACCCAAACCTTCTCCTTTCACCATATTTTTCAAGTCATTTTTTAACCTATATTACTATAACAATCTCTTGCAGATTACACAAGAAAAAACACGATTTTTCTTTAATATATATTTTATGAAGATTTCAGCAAAATATTAAGAGGATTTTTCATATAAAAAACCATAGATACTCTACCTTCATAATAAGTATGGTATCTATGGTCTTTTTTACCTGTTAACGTTTTACTGCTTTACGCTTACTCCATCTTCCATAAACCTTCTTTTTGTTTACAATTTTATAAGCTCTGGCTTTAACATATAACTTTTTCGCTTTCTTTAATTTCTTTGAACTCACTTTAATTTTATATGCTTTTCTGTTTTTCTTCGTAACGCGAGTAATAGTATACTTTTTCTTAAAGTTCTTCTTCTTTGAAATTTTTATCTGATATCCGCGAATACCTTTTATTCTCTTGAACGTCAGCTTAATTTTTTTCTTCGGAAGTTTCTTTACTTTTTTAATCTTAGCTCTTTTAACTGTCACTTTCCTAGTCGTAGTTTTCACTGATGTTGTAACTTTCTGTGAATTATTTGTTGTAGTTACAATAGGTGTTGTAACATCCTGTGAATCCGTAGTAGTTATATCATCATCCGATGTTGTATCATCCTGTGGATTCTTAGTTGTCCCCGGTTCATCAGTAATCACCTCACCAAGTACCTTAATAGTGTCTGAAATACCTTGCGACTCATATCCATTCAAAACAGCTTTTACTGTTACTTTACGATTTCCGGCTCCAATGCCGTCAATCATATAAGTTCCAGCAGATACTCCTGATAATTTTGCCACACCATCTACATAGATATTATAAACCTGTCCTTTTTCGTTCTGCTCTTCTGTAGTTCTGAATGTTACAGATACAACATTATCAGATGGGGTTCCTAAAATTAATCCCAATACTTCTGTCGGTTTGTCCTGATCTGGTGTTGTAATTGGTTCACTACTTTCAAAATCAGATAAATCCGGTGCCTCTGTCGGGTTGCCATATTTTATTAATACATATACTTGCTTACCACCACTAACTAATTTTACAGTATTATATGAATCTGGTTTTAATGTACTTTTCACTGAAAGTTTAAACACTCCTGTAAAAGCACTGCTGTCAGTTTTATTAACAGAAGCTTGTGTATTATCTGCTGTATACTCTCCTGAATATTCCATATAGAATGTATCATTTGCATCTAATAACTTAACGCCCACTCCAAAATCATCCCGAAGTAATGTATAAGATATTGGGTATCCATTAGAATCTCCCAATGAAGTATACTTATTATCATCTTCATATGGTGTTGTAGTTTTAATCTCTGTCACATCATAATACAGTTTTAATACCAGACTTCCATTTTCTGCAACTGTTCCATTTGCCGCAGTACCTTCTATAGATGTATTTATTTCATAACCCGGATATTTTTTCGCTGTTGCGGTTACTGTAGCACCAATTTTTCCACTTTTAATTTCGGTATTTACTAAATTATATCCACCGTTACCATCAGATAAATAATGTTCTACTTTATATTTTGCCTTACTTGAAATCTGACCATCCCCTGCTGCTGCCATAGAATGTGGTGGAACTACTAATTCCGCTCCATCTGAGAATGTTACAGTCTTCTCCACATCAGATGCATTATATGCAACATAAGTCATTTCATCATCTGCATTTTTAAAGACACATGACAACGGATTATCACTGGTTATATCTAATTCAGGTGTTCCTGCTTTGTCCATTGCCATAATCCAATGATAAGCATGTGCTTTTGATTCTCCTGCTTCTGGATCGCACTTATCATCAAAATATTCCATTGCCTGTGCCGGATCAGCCATTGCCAGATATTCACTCCAAATTTCATTCCAGCGTTTTGTCTGCTTTTCTGAAAGTCCGGCATAACTATTCTCGTTTCTCACTGCAGTCTTCCAGTTATTAATAATATATTCTTTATTTCTTGCTGCATAGAAAGATGCTGCTGTCATAGGAAGAATATTAATTCCCTGTACCTGCAGCGGTTCATCTGTCCACCATGTAGAATATGTGTATTTGCCGCCCCAAACCATAGACGACTGAATATACTTAGCAGATTCACCGGTTCCTTCTGTATATTTAGGATCCAAAATGTCTCCATCAATATCGAACCAATAACAATTTACAGACGATACTTCCGTCTCATATAAATATACACCTAGTGCGGTCAGCTCTTCATCTCCCATTGCCTGACCATATAGGATAAGACCTGCCCATGCATTAATAGCCTCTGAACTCGATTCCTGATTATTTCCATCACCGAAATTTGCATGACCGGATGCCCATGAATGTCCCTCATAGGTAGAAAAGTTTCTTAAAAATGGGTATCTGGAATCTTTATGGTTTTCCTCATATGTAGCTACATCACCGATGATTTCATTAATAATATTGCTATACTGTTTAATAAACTCAGGATCACGCATTGCAACCTGTGCTGATGCATTAATAAAATAACCATAATGGAAATGATGATCTGTCATTCCATCTACAGTATAATATGCCTGTGGGAAACCAAACAAACTTCCTGTCCCCTCATCATAATAAAAGTATTTATCCTCTTCACTACCATCTGCTGTAAACCAGTCAGCCAGCTCATTTTCAATCCCTTCCAGTATTTTCGCAGCCGCTGCCGTGTCTCCACATTCCTCTGCTGCTTCCATTGCCTGCACTGCACGATTTAATTTTTTCCCAGTGTCGTATGTATTTACACTGTATTTTTCTTTTGTAAGTCCACCATCATCTGTTGGTCCATATTTTTCCATAAACTCATCTACATATCCTTGCAAAGTAGATTTATCTGCCTCTTCTATTCCTGGAAGTGAAGGAAGAATTCCTCCAAACTTTAATGTAGTCTGATATGTATCTCCTGCTAAAAATTTCATTGTTCCACGAATGGTTCTTGCAGTATTAGAAAGATATGTATAACCGTTCATATGCTTATACTGATGTGGCATAATTCCCATAATAGTGCCATCAGCTGTACTCTCTGCTTTTTTATCAACAGAATACTTGTATGTAGTTGTAACAATACCTGCATCATATGTAAATGATGTCTTTGTATCTGTAATGAAGTTATATGCATATGGCGCATATTCATCTGCAATTGCCTTTGCCTCTGCATCTTTCTGACCTGTTGTTTCACAAAGCCATGCGATTGACATATATGCTTTATCTTCACTTGCAAAAGTAACTGTCAAATCCCCCATTTTATTATCAGCATATTTTGCTGTTGCATCTGCCTGTGTTATCGTTGCACCTTCCGGAAGATATATTGCATAGTAATCATAATCACCATATCCTGTCAATTGGTCTGCATTATCATAAACCCTTATAATGAGCATAGTAGAATCCGCAATAGACGCACCATTATAACCTACTATAGCACTAGGAAGATTTCTTGCCGGTCTCTGCACTGTAAGCTTCCTACTTCCCTTTAACTGAAAATATCCAAATGGACTGCCTTGTACTATAGTTGTTTTCATATACTGTGATGAATCTGACGGATTCTCCATAACAACATCTGTGGACCATTCATCTGACTTATCTACTTTTGTATTTGTAAATGAATAATCTGTCCCAACAACAAAATCTGACATTGTTCCCAAATTGTTCATGGACATCATTACAGTCTGTGTGTACGCCTGCTTATCAATCAATGTAGACGGTTTTGCTAAAAGCATACCATTTGCAGTTCCACAATATGCCATAGGTATGGCATAAACACACTCTCCAAAAGGTGATGTACTATAATTCCATAACATAGACGTAGAAAATCCACCGATATCTATTGCACCATTATTTGCATCATAATTTTCGGTGGTAAATCTGTATGTTCCCTGATTAGCCTTTGTTGGCAGTTTATCCAACAGCATCTTATTTGTTTGTACAACATCCTTCTCTCCGTCCCAATAAGACCATGTTCCTGTAACCTCTGTTGCGAGGTTTCCAAGCTGTTCTGCTTTTACTTCAGTAGGCTGTCCCATTTCTATAGGAACAGTAACTAATGACAAAGCTAAGGCAATGGCCAAACCCTTTCTCCATAATCCTCTCATCATTTTAACCTCCTATGATATTCATTTGTTTGTAATCCGTCCGAAATTTTTCATTATTTTGATTATAACATATGCGTTTTTATTATAAAATCCTCTTTTTTTATCTGGTGTCATTTTTTTAAATAGTGCATTTTTTTATAATTAATTTCTATAATTTATAATTGCAAAAAAACCAGCAGAAATTATATAATTTCTACCGGTTTTTACATTGGATTACTCATCCCTCTTTTTTATTATGATAATTACATAGTAATTTGTATCCAATCGTACCAACAGCGCTCACAACCACAATTACTACAAGTACAATTAATGCTGCCAAGTACTGACCCTTTCCTAGTGCCTGACCTCCCATAGCCGAAACAATAATTGCAGGAATTCTTGCAACCGTAGATATTATCAGCCATCTGGACAACTTAATATTGGTAAATCCCATGAAATAAGAAATCAGGTCTTTAGGCATTCCAGGAATCAAAAAAATTATAAACGCAAGAATATCACGTTTTTTTTCATTTTGTAAGAACTTTAAATTCTGTATCTTCTCTATTGGAAAAAACGCCTCGACAAACTTTATGCCAAATGCTTTTACAAGCCAAAAAACAATTGCACATCCTATAATAGAACCAACTGTACATAGTATCGTCGCCTCCACGGTTCCGAATGCATATCCTGCACCTATCTCCATTGCACCGCCCGGAATTATGGCAACAACAATCTGCAATACCATAGCACTGATACATACCAGCCATCCCCACATTCCAAAACCGGCTACCCAGTCCTGAAACATTTCCGGTTCTTTAAAAAACTTAATAAATGGAAAAGCAATTGCTGCAGATAATATAAAAAATATTAACAATCCCAAAATACTCACAATTCTTCTTTTACGTTTTGCTGCCAGCTCATCCTTCGATTCAATTTTTTTCATTTTCTGATTGTAATTTGTCATAAACCCCTACTTTCTTATACAGTTTATTTTCTCCTCTGCACCTTAATATATTCAATAAATTTATATTATTGTGAACTTTTTACAGTATAACATACAAAAACATATCCGTGGCAAAATCCCCTTATTATTTAAGAAATCTTAAACAAAACTTAAATAAATGTTCATAATTTCATAAATCTGCAACACAATTTTATAGAAAATACATTAATACCAAAATTCCTAGTACAATACGGTACCATCCAAAAATCTGAAAATCATGTTTTTTAATATATCCCATTAAGAACTTAATTACAGCAATAGATACCAAAAAGGCTACAATCATTCCTAGAATTAAAATAAATGCCTCTTCTCCTGTCATTGCAAACCCCATTTTAACCATCTTTAATGCACTCATTCCAAACATTACAGGTACTGCCAGAAAAAATGTAAATTCAGCAGCTGCCACACGGGACACTCCAATGAGCAATGCTCCAATTATCGTCGCGCCTGATCTTGAAGTTCCCGGTATGATTGATAATACCTGAAATAATCCAATTACAAACGCAGTCTGATATGTGATATCCACAAGTCCCGAAACCTTTGGCGTTCTGGTCTTGTTCCATCTTTCAATAATAATAAAAGCAACACCGTAAAATATTAATGTAATGGCAATCACAATAGGTGTATGTAAATGTTCTTCAATAAAATCGTCAAAAGCTATCGTTACTACAGCACCCGGAATACATGCCACAACTACTTTGAACCATAATGACCAAACGTCCTTTCTTATAACACTGCCTACTGTATTGATTCCATCATTGGAAGACTTCTTTTTAAAAGGCCACATCTTCCCCCAGAATAATACAACCACTGCAAGAATAGCTCCCAGCTGTATCACAAAGAAAAACATTTCTTTAAAACTTTCATTTGCATTCAACTTAATAAACTCATCTACCAAGAGCATATGTCCTGTACTGCTGATTGGCAGCCATTCTGTAATTCCTTCTACAATTCCAAGAAAGATTACTTTTAAAATTTCCATTAATTCTAACATTCTTTTATCCTCTCTTTTTTATAATATCCTCGGATATTTTCCGCAGTCTATTTTATAACATTCTATGTAACTTTTCCATAACTTATTTCAAAGAAACTATAAATCCTTTTTCCTGTTTTTTTCATTCATCTCTATTCCTGCATGCATTTCAGCTATCAATTCTGACGCCTCATCAGGTACTTCATCCAGATTATCTGAACCTACATCAATTTCTTTTGGCTGTCTTCGATATAATACATCATAAAGCACCGGTACAATAAACAATGTCATAAACGTAGCATACAGTAAACCAAAGCTAACTACAATCGCCATGCTTTTCTGCATTGCATTTCCTGCATCCTGTGAAAATACCATAACGCTCATAGAAAGTATTGTAGTAATAGCTGTCATCAGTATTGGACGCATACGAGTCTTCCCTGTAGCTACCAATGCCGTCCGTTTCTCCACTCCCTGAATTCTTAATTTATTTACATAATCCACAAACACAATTCCATTGTTTACGACAGTTCCCATAAGTATCATGAATCCCATCAATGCCATGGCTGAAATCTGCTGTCCAAATATCATCAGGCCTATCATACCGCCGGTAAATGCCAATGGTATCGTAAAAATAATAATAAATGGTGATAACAAACTCTGAAACTGCGCCACCATAACAAGATAAACTAATAAAAATCCTAATAATAATGCAAGCACTAACTGGCTTATCATTTCCATAACCTGCTCTGACTCACCTTGAATTTCTGCAGTATATCCCTCTGCCATCTTATAATTATCTAACTTTTTCTCTAATTCTCTTGATAAGAGCGTGGCATTATATCCTTCTTTTACCTCTGCTGTTACAGAAATATAATCTCTTTGATTTTCTCTTCTGATTTCTTTCAAAGCATCCTGTTTTGTAACTTCTGCAAATTTAGATAACTTATATTTTTTTGTAATATCTTTTCCTTCACTATCTTTTGTCGTTGCCTTAATTGTTGTATTTAACAGATTTTCATAATACGGTTTATTATTCTCATTTACTATTTTAACCTCATACTCCTTATTATCTGATGTAATTGATATAGACGTCTTATCTGTAGTAATTTTTTCTACCATCTGCTGATAAATACCTGCAACTGTCAGTCCATATTCTGCTGCTTTATTTCTATCAATTGTTAAATGCAGCTGTTTTGTATCCTCTTCGATTCCATTATCAGCGTTTTCTGTTCCTTTAATGTCTGCTAACATTTTTATAACATCTTTGCTGATAGAAATCAGTTTCTGTTGGTTCTCTCCATAGATACGCACTTCCAGTCCCTGACTCATCATTCCATTCATGCCTCCAAGAGCCGATGAAGATACATTTAACTCTTCACACGGAATGTCTTTTGTTTTTTTCTCTATATTTTTTATAATCCGCTGATAATCACTCGTTGTTGATATATCATCATCTGCAATTACCTGAAATGTAAAACGGCTGTAATTATCTGTAGAACCTCCTGTTAAACCTGTAGCAGCTCCTGCATTTCCATCCATAGCGCCAACTTTTTTCACACCGTCTACTTTCATTATGGCATTCATAACTTTATCGGCAGTCTCATACGCAGTATCTTTATCGGTATTTTTATCCATAACAAGGCTGACAGAAATATAATTACTTACCATATCATCCATCATAACCAGCCCTGTTCGAAATACCTGTACAACACATAAAACTAATAATACAATTGCGATTACAATAGGAACTAATTTATGACGGAGACATCTTTCCAGCGTTTTTCCATAAATGTCCTGAACTTTATCAAACCACTTATGTTTTTTTGTTTTTGTATTTTTTAAAATGGAAGCCCCAATCGTCGGCACTACTGTCAAAGCCACTATCAAAGATGCCACTAAGGCATATGTCATCGTGAAAGCAAAAGGAATCAACATATCACTGACAGTTCCTTTTACATAAACCATTGGCAAAAATACACATATCGTAGTAAGTGTGGATGCAACAATTGGTCCTGCTACCTGTTTTGCTCCCTGTACAGCTGCCCGTGGTGCTGATATTCCCATACTTCTTAACCTGTAGATATTCTCCATAACAACAATGGAGTTATCTACCAGCATACCAATTCCAAGACATAAACCTGCCAATGACATTACATTTAAATTAATTCCTGTAAAATACATGATAATAATGGCAAAAAGCACACTAAAAGGTATACTGAATGCCACGATTAATGTTGGCTTTACATCTTTTAAAAATAATGCTAATACAAGAATTGCGAGAAGTGCTCCAAGTAATATACTCTGTAATACTGCTTTTACAATAATATTAATGTACTCACTCTGATCCATTAATGCAGTACATGAAAGACCATCATACTTATTTTCTAATTCCTCAAAAGCCTCAGATATATTGTCTGCCACCGCACTTGTATTTGCTGTACTGGATTTATAAATAGCCAGAAGTACTGCTGGGTTTCCATCAATCTTTGAGTAACTTTCTCCTGCATTATCTACTATGGTTACATCTGCCACATCAGACAACTTGATTTTTCCTATACCAGGCAGTTTCGTCAATACCATAGAAGATAGCTGCTTTTTACTTGTATAATTATCTCCTACATCTACCAGCCACTGATTATCTTCTTTATCGTCAATATAACCTGCCGGCATCGCAAAATTTTGTGCATATATGAGCTGTGATAAAGTCTCTAAAGAGAGTAATGCATCAATATTTGCACTTTCCATCGCTGCCTGTCGTGAATCTTTTAATTTGTCCTTTGCATCCTTTAATTCTTTTCTCGAAGAATCTAACTGAGACTTAGCTGATGCCATCTGTGCCTGCCCTGCTCCAAATCCTGCTGCTGCAGAATATCCACCAGATATTGCATCTGACTGCGTTTTGTCCATACCTTCCATCTGTTTTTCAATCTGCTCTACCATGACATTCGCTGCAGCGATTTTTGTTTTCAGGTTTGCCAGTTCTGTATCTATCTGTGGAAGTCTGACCTTCACAGCATCATACATCTGCTTTAACCTGTCATATGTCAATTCTTTTACCTGTTCTTCATACCCCAGTTTTTTTATCCATGAGACAAATTCATTAAAAGACTTTTTATTCTTCACAGCAGCTTCTACACTGTCTGGAACAGTAACTCCTGCTATCTGAGCTGCCTTTCCTAACTGACTGTAAAAGGTCTGAAACATTTTATCTGCTTTTTGATATGTATCTTCGAGTTTTGCATCTTTATATGCTTTCTGCTCTGCTTTCAAGGCGCTTTCACTTGCTTTCAGACTGTTTAAATTTGCCTGATATGCTGCCTTTGTCGCCTGCGCTTCTGCCAATTTCACCTGCGCCTGTGCCAGTTTCTTATTCGTATCATTCTGTTTAGAATCCAGTTGTTCTTTTTGATGCTCTAATTGCCTTTCCCCTTCTTTTATTTTCTGCTCTGCTTTTTCTATTCCTTCACTGGCATCTGTTAATTTATCGTTCGTTTTTCCTAAAATTTTATCATTAATTTTATCTATTTTTTTCTGATTTAATTTTACTTCAATGGAATCCATTGTTAATCCCATGGTAGTGATACTTGCCACACCTTCCCGTCTCTCTAGATAAGGGGTTAATGTTTTTACCGTAAAATCAGATAGTTCCTTGATATCTTTTCCCTTGTAATCTATTCCTGCATACATGGTAGCCATCATATCCATACTGACTTCCATTAAATTTGGAGTACCACATTCCTCTGGCAGATTTACTGTATTAATAACTTTCGATACTCTAACCAGTGCTGAATCCATATCTGTATCATCAGCAAACTCTATCATAACCATACTATAATTATTTGCTGAACTACTAATAATATTTTCCACTCCATTTACTGTACCCAATGCACTTTCGAGTGGTTTTGTCACATCATTTTCCACCTTAGTGGGAGACGCCCCCGGCTCTGTGGTAATAACCATCATGTATGGAATTTCCATATCCGGCATTAAGTCAGTATTCATATTGCCAAGGCTTACACCTCCAATGATTAAAATAATAATTACCGCCACTACTACAAAAAACGGTTTCTTTACAAAAAATTTCGTCATAATTTAACAGTCCTTTCTGCATATCGAACAATATCTAGTATATGCTTACATGTTTCTCACTAAGAAACTCTTTTCATATTTCATACTTTTTCTCAAAATAATACCCTGTCTATTTTAAAAGACAGGGTATCATTAATCAATCACAATTATTTATTTTTGCAAAAGTTTTACATTTTATTAATATTTTGCAACAGTTCAGCCATGCGATACAAAATAAATACAGACAATGACTGCTTGCAGGCAATTGACTGTATTTATTTCGTATCATATGGTGAGCCAAATCAGCGAAAAGGTGCGAAGCTCATTTGAGCTGATGGCTAAACTATTACAATATATCTTATTCTACAATGTCAACGGCAAATAATTCCTCGCCTGCATGAATGCTTCCCTTATTTAAAAGCCTGATTCTCTGGTTTTCTTTCATCTCTGTACATAATACAGGCGATACCATAGAAGGTGCATTCTGGTTCAAATATTTCAAATCCAATTTAATAAGATTATCTCCCTTTTTAACCCTGTCTCCACCTTTTACATATACTTCAAAACCTTTTCCATTTAATTTTACTGTATCAATTCCTACATGCACTATAATATCAAGTCCCGAATCAGTATGAATTCCTACAGCATGTTTCGTATCAAACACAAAGCTGACAACTCCATCTACCGGTGACATTACAATAGGTTCTGTCGGCGTTACAACAGCACCGTCTCCCATCATTTTACCTGCAAAAGCTTCATCAGGTGCCTTTTCTATTTCATCAGCAGTTCCTGTCATCGGGCTTGCAATAATTATTGTTTCTCTTATTTTTTCTTTATTTTGTTTTGAGACAATTTCTTTGTCATTTTCCACTTTGTTCTCTTGTTGTGTCATCTGTTCTTTATCAATATTTTGTGATGCTTTCGCCCGGCTCTTTACAGTTTTTGCAGCTGCCCCGCTTTCAAGATAATCCTCAAAATTTGATTTTATAACTGTAACTTTCGGCCCATAAATAATCTGTACACCATTTCCTTTATGAACCACTCCAGATGCTCCTGTTAATCTCAGTCTGGAATCATTTACCAGTGTAGCATCGTGTACGGTAATTCGAAGTCTTGTTGCACAACAGTCCACATCTGAAATATTTTCTTTTCCGCCTAACCCCTCACAGATTCCGACAGATAATTCATCTACAACTGGTACATTTTCATCATCTTGTTTTTTTGCCTCCACATCGCTTCTTCCATAAAGCTTTATCTCATCTTCATCAAAACGACCTGGTGTTCTTAAATTTAATTTTCTGATGAGGAAACTAAACAGGAAGTAATAAATAACAAAATAGAAAATACCTACAATTACTACCCATATCCAGTTTGTTTTTTGATTTCCCTGTAAAATACCAAACAGAAACAAATCAATTAATCCTCCTGAGAATGTCATTCCAACACCTACTCCAAAGAAATGCATTAATGCATAAGCAAGTCCTGCAAATACACAGTGTATACCATATAAAAGCGGTGCCACAAATAAAAATGTAAACTCCAATGGTTCTGTAATTCCTGTTATCATAGATGTAAGTGCCGCTGATAACAACAATCCTGATACTAATTTTCTTTTTTCTGTTTTCGCAGTCTTATACATGGCAAGAGCTGCACCTGGTAAACCAAATATCATTAACGGAAACTTTCCTGACATAAACCTTGTTGCAGATACTGCAAATTCTTTTACTGTAGGATCCGCTAACTGTGCAAAGAAAATGTTCTGAGCACCTTCAATTAATTTTCCACCAACTTCCATTGTCCCACCAACAGCTGTCTGCCAGAATGGTATATAAAATACATGATGCAGACCAAAAGGTATCAGAAGTCTTTCCATAAATCCGTATACCCATGTTCCGGCATATCCTGAATTTAACACCACCTCACCGACAGCATTAATTCCAGACTGTACAACCGGCCATATAAAGAACATCAGTATTCCAACTAAAGTATATACTAAGGCACTGATAATTGGAACAAATCTTGTTCCTCCAAAAAAGGACAATACCTGTGGCAGCTCAATTTTATAAAACCGATTATGAAGAGCTGCAGTTCCAAGTCCTACGATGATACCTCCAAATACACCCATTTGAAGAGATGTAATTCCACACACATCTGCCACCGCACCTTGAAGCATATTCTCTGCTCCACCATTAATTGTAATCAATGCACTAATAGATGCATGCATAATAAAAAATGCAATTACTGAAGAAAGCGCCGCCACTTCTTTCTCTTTTTTCGCCATACCTATTGCTACACCTATGGCAAATAAAATTGGCAAGTTTGCAAATACAATATTTCCTGCATCATTCATTACCTGAAATATCGCGTGAAACACTGTTCCACTTCCCATTATATTTTCCAAACCATAAGTTTTTAGTGTAGTTTCATTTGTGAAGGAACCACCAATTCCTAACAGAAGACCTGCCACTGGCAATATGGCAATAGGAAGCATAAAACTTCTTCCAACCCTCTGTAATACTCCAAATATTTTGTCTTTCATATGAATCTCCTTATTGTTACATGTGTAACCATATTTTTACTCATTAATATTTTAAACACAATCAGAGAAAACATACATTTTTATTAATTCCGGTTTGTCGAGGTGGTCTGAGTATAAAAGGATACACTTGGAAACTAAATTTCATAAACATTTGTAGATATAAA
>CAJTRZ010000021.1 GCA_910578975.1 uncultured Eubacterium sp. | reverse complement strand
GAGATATTAATTCTATGTTTTCTTTTTAATAAATGTTCAAGTAATGAGGTGAATGCATTTCCTTTGTATTCTATTTCAGCAGGAAAGTCCTCTCCCCTACAAACCGGAATTTATTTCTTTAACATTACTACTACATGTCTGTATGGCTCATCACCTTCACTCTTTGTAGTACAGAACTTATCATTCTGAAGTGCAGAATGAATAATTCTTCTTTCATAAGGATTCATTGGCTCCAAAGCTACAGGTTTCTTAATTCTTTTTACTTTAAGAGAAATATTCTTTGCAAGATTTTCAAGAGTTGCTTTTCTTCTTTCTCTATAATTTTCAGTATCAAGTTTTACTCTGTTAAACTTATCGCTGCCTTTATTTACTACAAGACTTACAAGATACTGCAATGAATCAAGAGTTTGTCCTCTTTTACCTATAAGAATACCCATATCATCACCAATAACATTGATATTAATTGTATTCTCTTTCTCACCTTCTTCAATTTGAATATCAAGTTTAACAGTAAGTTCCATTGCATTAAAAACTTTATTTAAAAATTCTGTTGCAATCTCCTCTACTGACTCATTTCTTTTTGCTTTTATCACAGCTTGCTTACTTCCAATTCCCAAAAATCCATTGGATCCCTTATCAACAATCGTATACTCAAGTTGATCAGCAGCAATTCCTAAATCAACACATGCATTTGTAATTGCTTCATCAACGTTTTTACCTTTATACTCTCTATATTCCATAATTCCTTATACCTCTATTTATTGTTTTTTTCATTAAAATCTTTAACCATATTTGCCTTCGCTGCCAAAGATCCTCTTGAAGCAGCTTTTGCTTTTCTGATTTTTTCTTCTTTTTCTTCAGCACTCATAGATGAACTGCTTGTCATAGTTCTTGTATTTGTCTTTGATGCCTCTAAGACTTTTTCTCTATAAATACCTTGCTTTTCTTTGCGTTTCTCAGCTTTCTTTTCAGCTTTTTCTTTATTTGCTTCAATTATATCATTCACATCTATTTTTCTCATATATAAATTAATAAATACTTGTTGAAGCATCATAATTAATGAACCTGCCATCCAGTATAAACCTAAACCTGCTGATAAAATCCAGCACATATATACTGACATCAATGGCATCATAAAATTCATTACTTTCATTGAACCAGCCATAGGATTATCCTGAGCACCTGCTACATTATTAAGTTTCTGCATAAGCTGTACACTTAAAAGCTGGAACAAACCTGCAAGTACCGGAATAACAAGTGCTGCTATTAATGTTATCATTCCTGCATTAAACATTGCACTCGGTGACATTCCAAGATTTAAGCCAAAAAAGTCATTGAGACTTTCTATTTTATTTGCAATTCCTTTTTCTGCAACTGCAAGAATATCACTAACTTCTGTTCCCTTTGTAAGAGTTACCTCTCCGCCAGATCTTGATGAATTCATCGCATCAATACAATTATTCAATTGTGATGATGATAACTTATTTCCAGCATTATCAATATTAAAGAACTGTTTCATCTGAGATGCATCTAATCCACTAATAACTTTAATATACAAATCTTTTACAGGCTGAACATAAGCTGGAATATTCATGACAACTCTATACAACGCAAATAAAATAGGCATCTGTATAATAAGTTGTAAGCAACTTCCTGTTGGTGAAGTTCCATATTTGTCATAAACTGCCTTTATTTCTTCCTGTTGTGCCAACTGTGATTGTTGATCTCTTTTATTTTTATATTTCTTTTGAATTGCCTGAATTTCCGGATTCATAACAGCATTCATTTTCTGAAATTTCTGCTGCTTAATTGTCATAGGAAGCATAAGCATTCTCACAACCAAAGTAAATACAATAATACAAAGACCAATATTATAGATACCTAAAAAAGCAAATCCATCATATATTACTTCCAGTATCTTTCCTAAAATCCATGCAAATGGTTTTAGTATACCACCTGTCTGTGTGGCAATTATAAAATTCTCCATTCAATCCTCCTTTAAGGAACAGGATCATATCCTCCTTCATGAAAATGATTACATCTAAGAATCCTTCTCACTGCAAGATAAGACCCTTTTAACGGTCCATATTTTTGTAAAGCCTCTAAAGCATATTGAGAACAACTAGGAATATATCTACAAGAAGGTGTTCTCTTCATAGGAGAAATAAATTTCTTATAAAATTTAATCATCCCAATCAAAATAAAACCAAAAATTTTTCCTATAAATTTAAGAACAAATTTGAATCTACTCATAAAAATGACTCTTCTTTCCTAAAAATTAAATTCACTATGCTTCATCATTAAATAATATTACAGGCTCTGTTTTCTAATTAGTTACAAATTTCATCTTTTTTTATTAAGATGTTCTGAATCTTTCCCAAGTGCATCAATGCACTTTCTATTGTGTGATAATTTTCGTCCCTGGCAGTCGTTCTCACTACCACGACTATGTCCAAACCACTATTGAACATATTACTATTTAGTCTGTAGCTTTCTCTGATTAAGCGGGTTAGGTGATGTCTTACTACACTATTTCCTACTTTTTTACTAACTGAAATACCTAATCTGTTAATACTTAAATCATTTTTTAAAACATACATTACTAAATATTTGTTTGCTTTTGATTTTCCTTCTTTATATACTCTTTGGAATTCATTATTCTTTTTTAATGAAACATAACTTTTCATAGTAATCTCCATTTTAAATTGTAATATAAAGAAAGGTCACATTGAATGTGACCTAAGCTGATAATTTCTTTCTTCCTTTAGCTCTTCTGCTGGCAAGAACCTTTCTACCGCCTGCTGTGCTCATTCTTTTTCTAAATCCATGAACTTTTGATCTCTGTCTTTTCTTTGGCTGAAATGTCATTTTCATAATACGGCACCTCCTTTTCTGTTCTATAGTAAAACATCATTACAATTACCATAATAAAAATAATCGCAGTCAATTATTGATTAAACCACAAAATCGATATAATTTCAAGCATTTTTTCGATATTTATAATAGTTTTTATTACAGTTCAGTCCCATACATTCGCAAAACAGTGACTTTGTCACTTATCATCTGCAATGCAGATGAGTTTTACTCATATATGGGCGCTACGCTCATAACAAAATAAATATTTCCGAAAAAAACTGTAAACAATTTTTTCGTCAAATTTATTTTGCTATGGCTGAACTGTTAGTTTACATATAATTATTATACTTTACATAAAGTTATCAACTAAATGTTAATAGAATGTTAATAACTTTATTATTTACAGCTTATTATTACACTATTTTTCTAATTATTAAAATCTTTTTGTTAATAACTTTAATAACTTTTTGTTATTTATTGTCGAATTTATGTAAATTATTCTTTTTAAAAAATAAATTTTATGTCAATCATTTTATTTTAACAAAATTTACAATATTTTTATAAAATAAAATTTACTTTCTTCCTATTATAATATATATCGAATTTATATTGAAAATTTACCCTTTTTGATGTATTATATTTATGTATGGGCTTTTGAGCCTTTTTACACTTTTAAGGAGGACATTATGTTAGATATTTTAGAAGAAAAATGGCCTGAAATATTGGATTTTTTCAAAAAGGAATATGATATCCAAGATATAACCTTTGAAACTTTTATTTTACCCTTAAATGTAAAGTCTTATAAAGACGGATTAGTAAAACTTATTTTTACAGGTAACAGTGGCAGTAGTGGCCTTCAATATATTAATAAAAGATATTTTGATTTTTTAAAAATTTCTATTTCTATAATTTTAGGAAATGATATTGATTTACAAATACTTCTTCCAGGTGATTCCTCTTTAGAAGAAGACGAAGATGAAGATGATAAATCTATTACATCAATAGATTCCGACGATATTATTTTAGAAAAAAGATTATTAGAGTCACATCTTGATAAAAAATATACTTTTGATTCATTTGTAGTAGGAAATAATGCTGTAGCTCAGGCTACATCGTTAGCAGTTGCAGATTCACCAGGAGAAGCACATAACCCATTATTTATCTATGGTGGTGTTGGACTTGGTAAAACGCATCTAATGCAGTCTATTGGAAACTTTGTATTAAAATCAGATCCTAAGGCAAAAGTTTTATATACAACTACAGAGTCTTTTACAAACGAAGTTATTGATTTATTAGGTAAACAAAAGAAAAATCAGGATGAAATCATAGAATTTAGAAATAAATACAGAAATGTTGATGTTTTATTAATTGATGATATTCAATTTATTTCAGGAAAAGAAAGAACTCAGGAAGAAATATTTAATATTTTTAATGAATTATTTTTAAAACATAAGCAAATTGTGTTTACATCAGATAGAAAGCCTAATGAAATAGAAGATATTGCAGACAGACTTACTACTCGTTTCCAACAGGGAATCACAGTAGATATTCAAAGTCCTGATTACGAAACTCGTATGGCTATTTTAAGAAAACATGCCTTATCTCAAGGTATTAAAGTTACAGATGACAGAGAAGATTTTGAAAACAACAACATATTAGAAGCTCTTGATTATATTGCTACTAACTTTGTTACGAATGTTAGAGAATTAGAAGGATCTCTTAATAATGTCATTGCATTCTCAAAAATTAACAGAGTACCTATAACAAAAGAGTTTGCAATGGATACATTAAAAGTTGATAATTCTGAAGAAAAAATAACATGTCAGACAATCATTAATACTGTTGCTGAACATTTTCAAATTACTGCTGCAGATATATGTTCTAAAAAAAGAAGCAATGATGTTGCTTTTCCTCGACAAATATGTATGTATTTATGCAGAGTATATACAGATGAAAAATTAGAAACCATAGCCAAATACCTAAAAAAGAAAAATCATGCAACTGTAAGTTATGGCTATAATGAAATAAAAAAAGCCATAGATACAGATTCATCTACAAAAGCAACTATAGATATTCTAAAGAAGAAAATAAACCCAAAATAAAAAACATGATAAGGTATTTTCCCACTCTGTGGGTCCCTCCTTACTACATGATGTTAATAAGTATGTTAATTAGCTTAATTTTTTAGTTAATAACAAGGTTAATAATTTTTTAATAACTTTTATCTTTATCACATACTGTTTTTCATTGTTATTTTCTAATTGATAATAAAATATATGATGTTGTTAATGAATTCGAATTTATTAACAAGTTATTATTTTAGAATTTCCTTTATTTATTAATATCAAAACGTTTTTTTATCATATTATCGTTGCTTATTATTATTATTATCTAATTATTTATATATTTATGCGTACAATGAGCCAAACAAGATAGTTTACTTAATCAATTAACTAATGTCGCAATAACAATAGAAACAAGTTTACGAGTTTCTACTTGATTATATGTTCAAAACAAAGGAGATTACTTATGAAACTAATATGCAAAAAATCAGACTTAATAACCGGTATTAATATTGTAATGAAGGCAGTATCTTCAAAAACTACAATGTCAATCTTAGAATGTATCTTAATTGATGCTACAGAAGGATTTATTAAATTTACAGCAAATGACATGGAATTAGGAATTGAAACAAAAGTAACAGGAGAAATAGCAGAAGCAGGAAGTATTGCTATTGACGCTAAGATTTTTTCTGAAATTGTTAGAAAACTTCCTGATAATGATGTAATAATTGAAGTAAAAGACGAAAGTACTGCTAATATTACATGTGAAAATGCAAAGTTTAATATTCTTGTAAAATCAGCTGAAGATTTTTCGTATCTTCCTGTAATAGAAAAAAAAGATAAAATAACTATTTCACAGTTTTCATTAAAAGAAATTATAAGACAAACAAGTTTTGCAATTAATGATGCTGAGAAAAATAAACTTCTTACAGGTGAGTTATTCGAAGTCAATGGAAATAAATTAAAAGTAGTAGCATTAGATAAATTTCGTATCGCTATTCGTAATATTGAACTGAAAGAAGATTATGGAAATCATAAAGTTTTAGTTCCAGGTAAATCTTTAAATGAAATTAGTAAAATACTTACTGGTGGTGTAGATGATGATGTAAATATTTATTTTACTTCAAATCATATACTTTTTGAATTTGATGAAACAATTGTTGTGTCAAGATTAATAGAATCGACAAACTTCTTTGATACAGACAAAATGATTAGTAACGATTATAAAACAAAGATTGCTATTAATAAAAAAGAAATGGCTAACTGTATAGATAGAGCAACACTTCTTATAAAAGAGGGAGATAAAAAGCCAGTATTCTTATCGATGAAAGAGACAGAAATGGAATTATCCATTAATACTTTTATAGGTTCTATGGATGAAAGCATACCTATTTCAAAAGAAGGAGAGGATTTATTAATCAGTTTTAATCCAAAATTTTTGATAGACATTTTAAGAGTATTGGATGAAGAACAAGTAAATATGTATTTTACCAATCCAAAGGCTCCGTGTTTTATCAGAGATGAAGAAGGAAGTTATATTTATATTGTTCTTCCTGTTGTTCAATAAAGAAATAATAAAATATAACAGAAAGGTTATTTATATTTTGTAGAATATAAATTGGATAATTATGGAAGATTTGAGTATTACTATTAAAGACGAATTTATAAAATTAGGTCAGGCATTAAAACTAGCCGGATTAGTCAGTTCGGGTGTAGATGCTAAATTTTTAATTCAGGATGGACAGGTAAAAGTAAATGGAGAAGTAGATACTAGAAGAGGTAAGAAACTTTATTCTGGAGATACTTTTGAATTTGAAGGAACTGTAGTTTTAGTAAAATAATGATAGTAAAGAGAGTAGAGTTAAGTAATTTTAGAAATTACGAATTATTAAAATTAGATTTAGATAAAAAAACGAATATTTTGTATGGAAAAAATGCTCAGGGTAAAACAAATGTATTAGAATCTATTTATGTTTGTAGTACAACGAAATCCCATAGAAGTAATAAAGATGCAGAATTGATTAAATTAGATTCTGATGAGGCACATATCAAATTATTTATAGAAAAAAATAATAGAGAGCAGCGAATAGATATTCATCTTAGAAGAAATAAAACAAAAGGAATTGCCATTAATGGTATTCCAATAAAAAAAGCAAGTGAATTATTTGGTGTTTTCAATGTAGTTATTTTTTCACCGGAAGATTTAGATATTATTAAGAAAGGTCCGGCAGAAAGAAGAAAATTTATAGATATGGAATTATGTCAGTTAGACAAAATATATGTTTATAATTTGACAAACTACAATAAAATTATAATTCAAAGAAATAAATTACTGAAAGACATCTATTTCAGACCAGAGTTAAAACAGACTTTAGAGGTTTGGGATAATCAACTGGCAGAGTATGGTTCAAAAATAATAGAGAGAAGACAAAAGTTTATAAAAGAAATTAATAATATTATGAAACCAATACATAGGGAATTAACTGGTGGGGTGGAAGATATTAATATTGTTTATAATAAAAACTGTGAAGCTGAAGATTTATTAAAAATTTTGGAAGAAAATAGAGAAAGAGATATTAAATATAAATCTACTTCAGTAGGTCCTCATAAGGATGATATTTTATTTTTTCATGAAGATAAAAATATTAGAATATATGGAAGTCAGGGACAACAGAGAACAGTTGCTTTATCTCTTAAATTAGCCGAAATTGAATTGGTAAAAACATTGATTAATGATTTACCTGTTTTGTTATTGGATGATGTTTTGTCAGAATTGGATTCAGATAGACAGAATCATCTATTAAAAAGTCTTGATAATATACAGACAGTTATTACATGTACTGGTCTGGATGAATTTATAGAAAACAGATTTAAGATTAATAAAGTTTTTCAAGTTACAGAGGGTAATGTGAAAGAAAAAAAAGTTTAAATTTGAGTGGTAAGAAAATTGTTTATTATGGAGTTTTTCTTATCATAAGTATTGAAAGGAGTTACGAATGGGTAACAGCACAAACGTAGAAAATGAATACGGAGCAGATCAGATTCAGGTTTTAGAAGGACTAGAAGCAGTAAGAAAGAGACCTGGAATGTATATAGGTTCAACTTCTTCAAGAGGTCTTCATCATCTTGTGTATGAAATTGTGGATAATTCTGTGGATGAGGCATTGGCAGGATATTGTGATACAATTGATGTCCAGATAAATAAGGATAATTCAATTACAGTAAGAGATGATGGCCGTGGTATTCCTACAGATATTAATAAAAAGACAGGAAAACCGGCTGTAGAAGTTGTTTTTACAGTGCTTCATGCCGGAGGAAAATTTGGTGGCGGTGGATATAAAGTTTCCGGTGGACTTCACGGTGTAGGTGCTTCTGTTGTAAATGCGTTATCTAAGTGGCTTGAAGTAAAAGTATGTCGTGAAGGAAAAGTACATTATCAAAGATATGAATTAGGTCATGTTGTGAAACCATTAAGTGTTATAGATACTTGTGATGAAACATTCACTGGAACAGAAGTAACATTCCTGCCTGATGATACAATATTTGAAGATACAATATATGATTATAAAATATTAGAAACAAGATTAAGAGAGACAGCTTTTCTTACAAAAAATCTTAAGATTGTTTTAAGAGATGTAAGGGAAGAAAAGCCAATTGAAAAAACATTCCATTATGAAGGCGGTATCAAGGAATTTGTTACTTATCTGAATAAAGGAAAGACTGCTCTTTATGAGGATGTTATTTATTGTGAAGGAACAGTAAATAATGTGTATGTTGAAGTTGCTATGCAGCATAACGATGCATATAACGAAAATACGATTAGTTTTGTAAATAATATTAATACGCCGGAAGGTGGTATGCAGGTAGAAGGTTTTAAGAGGGCTTTAACAAAAACTCTTAATAATTATGCTCGCAAAAATAAAATATTAAAAGAAAAGGAAGATAATCTTTCTGGTGAGGATTTCAGAGAAGGTCTTACATCAATTATTAGTGTTAAGATTGAAGATCCACAGTTTGAAGGACAAACGAAACAGAAGTTAGGAAATAGTGAAGCAAGAGGAGCTGTAGATAGTGTTGTCAGCGAACAGCTTACTTATTTCTTAGAACAGAATCCCGGGGTAGCAAAAATTATTTGTGAAAAGGCAGTACTTGCTCAGAGAGCAAGGGAAGCTGCAAGACAGGCAAGGGAAACAACACGTAGAAAAACAGCATTAGATGTTGCAGCGCTTCCGGGAAAATTAGCAGATTGTTCTGATAAAGATCCAAAAAGATGTGAAATATTTATCGTTGAGGGAGATTCCGCCGGTGGTTCAGCAAAGAAGGCAAGGGTTCGTGCGACTCAGGCTATTCTTCCACTTAGAGGAAAGATTCTTAATGTAGAAAAAGCCAGACTTGACAGAATTATGCAGAATGCAGAAATTCGTGCTATGATTACGGCATTTGGTACAGGAATATATGATGAATTTGATATTTCAAAACTCCGCTATGATAAAATTATTATTATGACAGATGCCGATGTTGATGGAGCACATATTGATACATTAATGCTTACATTCTTTTATAGGTTTATGCCAGAACTGATAAAAGAGGGACATGTATATTTAGCAATGCCTCCACTTTATCAGGTAACAAGGAATAAGAGAAATTATTATGCATACAGCGATGCGGAACTTGACCAGATATTAACAGAGATAGGTCGTGATAATCAGAACAAGATTCAGCGTTATAAAGGTTTGGGTGAAATGGATGCTTCCCAGTTATGGGAAACAACAATGGATCCTGAAACAAGAACTTTGAAACAGGTAAAAATTAATGAAGATACATTAACAGAAATGGATCTTACATTTACAACTCTCATGGGAGATGAAGTAGAACCTAGAAGAGAGTTTATAGAAGCAAATGCAAAATTTGTACAGAATTTAGATATATAGGAGGTATTTTTAAGTGGATGATAAAATTTTTGATAGAATTCATGAAGTAGACTTAAAAGAAACAATGGAAACCTCTTATATTGATTATGCCATGAGTGTAATCGCTGCAAGAGCGTTGCCTGATGTCAGGGATGGTTTAAAACCAGTTCAGAGACGTGTACTTTATTCTATGGTTGAATTGAATAATGGACCGGACAAGCCACATAGAAAGTGTGCCCGTATTGTCGGTGATACAATGGGTAAATATCATCCGCATGGTGATAGTTCTATTTATGGTGCATTAGTAAATATGGCACAGGATTGGAGTACGAGATACCCATTGGTAGATGGACATGGTAACTTTGGTTCGGAAGATGGTGATGGTGCTGCAGCAATGCGTTATACAGAGGCACGTCTCAGCAAGATATCTATGGAAATGGTTGCTGATATTAATAAAGACACTGTTGACTTTATACCAAACTTTGACGAAACGGAAAAAGAACCAACAGTTCTTCCGTCCAGATTTCCAAATTTGTTAGTGAATGGTACTAGTGGTATTGCTGTAGGTATGGCGACAAATATACCGCCTCATAATTTAACAGAAACAATTAATGCAATTATAAAAATTATTGATAATAAAGTAGACGAGAATAGGGATACGGAAATAGAAGAAATCATGGAAATTGTGAAAGGACCTGATTTCCCTACAGGAGCTACAATTCTTGGAAGAAAAGGAATTGAGGAAGCTTACCGGACAGGACGTGGAAAAATAAGAACACGTGCAGTTTCAGAAATAGAAACAATGGATAATGGTAAAAGCAGGATTGTTGTTACTGAACTTCCATATATGGTAAATAAGGCAAAGTTAGTTGAAAAGATTGCAAATTTAGTAAAAGAAAAGAAAATTGATGGTATTACAGATTTGCGTGATGAATCAGATCAGGAAGGAACGCGTGTTGTAATAGAAGTACGTCGTGATGCTAATGCCAATGTAATTTTGAATCAATTATATAAGCATACACAGTTACAGGATTCTTTTGGTGTTATTATGCTTGCATTAGTGAATGGAGAACCAAAGGTTCTTAATTTACTGCAGATGCTTGATGAATATCTGAAACATCAGAAGGATGTTGTCACTCGCCGTACACGTTTTGAATTAAATAAAGCAGAAGAACGTGCTCATATTATACAGGGATTATTAATTGCTCTTGATAATATTGATGAAGTTATAAAAATTGTTAGAAATTCTAGAACAACAGCTGATGCAAAAGCATCATTGTCAGAAAGATTTGGTTTATCTGATGCACAGGCACAGGCAATCGTAGATATGCGTATTCGTCAGTTGACAGGACTGGCAAGAGAAGATCTTGAAAACGAATACAAAGATTTAATGGATAAAATTGCTTACTTAAAGTCTATTTTGGCTGATGAAAATAAACTTCTGACAGTTATTAAAGAGGAAATTGAAATTGTAAGAGATAAATTTGGTGATAGCAGAAGAACAAAAATAGGTATTGATGTAGATTTAGATGATGAGGATTTAATACCTGAAGAAGATGTTATTATTGCTATGACAAATCTGGGCTACATAAAGAGGATGACAGTAGATAATTTCAAGGCTCAGAATCGTGGTGGTAAGGGAATTAAAGGAATGCAGACGATAAATGATGACTTTATGAAAGACATGTTTATGGTTTCTACGCATGATTTTATATTATTCCTGACAAACACAGGGCGTATCTATAAATTAAAAGGATATGAAATTCCGGAATCAGGAAGAACTGCTCGTGGTATGGCAATTGTGAATTTATTGCAGTTGCAGCCAGGAGAAAAAATCTCTGCCATGGTTCAGATGCGTGAATTTGAAGATGATAAATATCTTATAATGGCAACAAGAAATGGAACTATTAAGAAAACTCCTATTAGTGCATATACAAATATTAGAAAGAGTGGAATTCAGGCAATTACATTAAGAGAAGATGATGAATTAATTGATGTTACTATTTCTGATAATACAAACAATATTATGCTGATTACAAAAGATGGTCAGGGAATTAAATTCCGTGAGACAGACGTCCGTGAAACAGGACGTTCTGCTATGGGTGTAAGAGGTATTGAGTTAAAAGGTAATGATGAAGTTATCTCAATGCAGTTGGAAACAGAAGGAGAATATATCTTAATTGTTTCTGCTAATGGAATGGGTAAACGTACACCGTTCAATGAATTTAAACTGCAAAATCGTGGCGGAAAAGGTGTTAAGTGTTATAAGATTACAGATAAGACAGGTGATGTTGTTGGTGCCAAGGCAGTGAATGATGGAAATGAAGTAATGATGATTACCAATGAGGGAATTGTTATTCGTATGTTTGTAGATGACATATCTATTCTTGGAAGAGTTACATTAGGTGTAAAACTAATGAATACCGGAAAAGAAGATAATATCGTTGTTGCAAGCATAACAAAAGTAAAAGAAAGTGTAACTGAGGCAGATGCCAAAGAGGCAGTAGAACTTGTAGAAACAGAATCATTAGAGGATTCAGAGGAATAAATATATAAGAAAAGCGGCAATCGTCGCTTTTTTTATGGTAACAATATTAGGAGAATTAAAATGAGAGAAATAAATACAGAAGAGATTATCGAAAATGTAAAGGAGATGTGTATTGAAGCAAATCATTATCTTTCGCCAGATATGTTAAAAGTATTTAAAGATGCCAGAATGAATGAAAAATCTCCTTTAGGTTGTCAGATATTAGATCAGTTAGATGAAAATTTAAAAATCGCAGCAAATGATATGATACCTATTTGCCAAGATACTGGTATGGCAGTCATTTTTATAGAAATCGGTCAGGATGTACACATTATAGGTGATAATTTAGAAGATTCTATTAATGAAGGAGTCAGAAGGGGATATGTAGAAGGATTCCTTAGAAAATCAGTTGTAAGTGATCCAATTATCAGAGAAAATACAAAAGACAACACTCCGGCAGTAATTCATTATAGTATTGTACCAGGAGATAAAATAAAAATAACTTTAGCACCAAAGGGCTTTGGCAGTGAAAATATGAGCAGAGTATTTATGTTAAAACCGGCAGATGGAATAGAGGGAGTAAAAGATGCAGTTCTTACAGCTGTAAAAGATGCCGGACCTAATGCATGTCCGCCAATGGTAGTCGGAGTAGGTGTAGGAGGAACTTTTGAAAAATGTGCAATACTTGCAAAAAAAGCTCTTGCCAGACCTGTAGATAGCAGTTCAAATATAACATATGTACAAGAGATGGAAGAAGAGTTATTAGAAAAAATTAATAAATTAGGAATAGGTCCTGGTGGACTTGGCGGAACACAGACCGCCTTGGCAGTCAATGTTGAGACATATCCGACACATATTGCAGGGTTGCCTGTAGCAATTAATATATGTTGTCATGTAAACAGACATGTATCCCGGACATTATAAAGAGTAACCACAATATATTGATTTATAAAAACATACATTATAATAGGAAGAAACTCATAACAAAATTAAAAGAAACACTAAATATTGAACTGGAAAGAACAGTTTAAGGAGGTACTATGGATAAAAAGATATCAGCACCAATAACAAAGGAAGAAGCAAAGTCTCTTAGAGCAGGAGATTATGTATATATAACAGGAACGATTTATACAGCAAGAGATGCTGCTCATAAAAGAATGAGTGAATCACTTGAAAAAGGAGAATCTCTTCCAATAGATATGGAAAATAATATTATTTATTACATGGGACCATCTCCGGCAAGAGAGGGAAGAGAAATTGGTTCGGCAGGACCTACTACAGCAAGCCGTATGGATAAATATGCTCCAAAACTCTTAGATTTAGGTTTAAAAGGAATGATAGGAAAGGGAAAGCGTTCTAAAGAAGTAATAGACGCAGTCG
This sequence comes from uncultured Eubacterium sp., assembly GCA_910578975.1. GTDB lineage: Bacteria > Bacillota > Clostridia > Lachnospirales > Lachnospiraceae > Eubacterium_G. Next base: position 4,815 of record CAJTRZ010000021.1, on the reverse strand, counting down.
TTAGAAATGGATGTGTTTATTTTGCAGCAGTTGGAGGAGCTGGAGCAATTTTATCTAAATGTATTAAAAAGAGCGAAGTTGTAGCATATGATGATTTAGGGACAGAAGCCATCAGAAAATTATATGTAGAAGATTTTCCTTCTATTGTAGTAATTGATAGTGAAGGAAATAATTTATATGAAACAGCAATAAAGGAGTATTGTAATGAAAATTAATCGTATTGTATATCTCTTTGTAAGAAGATGTTATATGGTTCCATGGATGTTTCATCAGATAATTAAGGCAGGTAATTCAGACAAATATACAATACAGGAAAGATACGATAAGGTGAAAAATGTATGTCATAAGGTAAATCAATATGCCCATGTAAATATAAAGGCAACAGGCATAGAAAATCTGCCAAAAGAAAACGGTTATATATTGACCCCAAATCATCAGGGGCTTTTTGATGTACTTTTACTCATTGATACTTGTGATAAACCTTTTTCAACAGTTATGCGAAAAGATCTTGAAAATACTCCATTATTAAAACAAGTTATGAAAGCATTAGATGGAAAAACAATAGACAGAGATAATCCCCGTCAGGGAATGAAGATTATTAAAGAAATGTCTGATGAGATATCAAAAGGACGAAATTATGTTATTTTTCCAGAAGGAACGAGAAGTAAAAAAGGGAATATTGCCGGAGATTTTAAAGGAGGATCATTTAAAAGTGCTTTTAGAGTAAAAGCTCCAATAGTTCCAGTAGCTTTAATAAATTCTTTTAAACCATTTGATATTAAGGATACAAAACCTGTTGATGTACAGATACATTATCTAGAACCTTTATACTATGAAGATTATAAAGATATGAGGACTGTGGAAGTAGCTCAATTAGTAAAATCCAAAATTACAGAAAAAATAGAAAAAGAAATCAATAAAAGATAGTATGTTTAACTTTGATATTGTATACTAATTATAAGTTGATTAATATTCAAAAGAAAGGGAAAATATCTATGAAAAGAAAGATTTATATATTTTTATTATGTATTTGTATGTTATGTACTAATTTACAAACGACAAATATTGCTGCAGTTGAAATTAGTAATGTATCTAATTGGAAAATCTCAAATATTTCCTTAGAACATACATATGCAAGATTTCGTATTTCAAACGTAGAAAAAGCTCAGAAAGCAAAATTATTAATAAGGGACGAAAACTCGGACAATTTATTAATAGAAAAAAATTTTTCTATCAATAATTCAATTGAAGAAATAACAGTTTATTTTGACGATAATATCTATTTAGAATCAGGAAATTACTATATTTCTGTTATGGATATGAATAATAACGAATCTTCAAAATATTCTGTATGGATGGGGAAACATACATTTTATACTTCTTGTAATGCGTATCCAAATGGTATTGAATTACAAGATAGTTATATATCAAAAGACGAATCTTATCATGTTAGCGTAAGTATTAATTTTAAGGAATATACTGCAGACATCGCAGATAATCAACCTGTTTTTTTGGAATATCCTACACAGTCTATTGGAACAGTTATTTCTGTAAAATGTTATGATGATTATGGATGTGAAGAAAATATGATTGCTAGGGTAGAAAATCAATACTTAGGCACTTGTTCTTTTAATGCCCGGGCAAATGTATTGTATGAAAGGAATCCAAGCCATTCAGAAAATGAACGTGTTGTAGCTGATGTGGAAGGAATACGCTATTATAGTGATTATGGAATAAAAAATAATAATTCTTATCCGACGGAAATAATTAGTTATCCAAAAGTGTCTGATACTACTGAAAAGATACTAGTATGGGTAGAAAGCAAGAATGGTTCTAAATCAGATGTTCGGGAAATAAAAATAGAACAGTGTTCTTTGTCTCAAGATAATTTTAAGTTTTTTGCTTTTCCTTGTAAAGCAGAAGGTATAATACAGAAGGATGAGTATTCTGATTGTATTCCAAAAACCATTAAAACTATTGTGAATAGTCAAGAGTATTCCACAGATATTACATCAGATGGAAAATTTATCTTAAATTATCCACGGCAAAAGAATGATAGTGAAATGACATTTATTGTTGAAGATCAACACGGATGTCAAATTACTAATAAAAGAAAAGTTTTTAATTCTGAAGACCGTCGTGAAAATAATATTGCTACTCTTTGTAATAGAGCCTATGATGATGTGAATAAAAATGTGAGAATTGCTATACAAATAAAAGATAAAATTTATTATAGTAATTATGCAAAATCAGATGATGAAATTGTCAGTATAAGTTATCCAAAACAAAAAGCAGGTCAAAATATAAAAGTATGGTATGAGCATATAAATACTTCTAAGAGTGTAGAATTTAATACTACCATATATAATAGAGAATATGATTTTTCAGCTAATGTAAGAACATCTTCCTTAACAGGAGCAATAGAAACAGAAGGTGAAAATAAAAATTATAATATATTTGCAAAAGTAAATGGTAAAGAGTATCCTTGTTTATTTATGAACAAAGGAAGAACAAAATTTTCATGCAAATATCCAAAGCAAAAAATTGGTGCAAAAGTGCAACTTATTGTCAGGGATAGTGACGGTTATGAATATATTGAACAGTTTACCACGAAAAATATTAAGCCGAAATTAAAAATAAATAATGTTTATTCATCCGATACTCGATTGACAGGAAAGACAGTGGCAAAATCAAGTATTACTGTTAAAATTGGTAAAAAGAAATATAAAGGTAAAGCGAAAAGTAATGGTAAGTTTTCTATTAAGATTAAAACTTACCGGGCAGGAACAAAATGTAAGATAAGTATAGAAACTCCGGAGGGATATTATACATCAAAAAATATTAGAGTATCCAAAGTTTATGGTTATGCTGAATTATCTTCTGAAATCTATAAGAGCAGCACAAAAGCAAAGTTAAAAATAGTTGGAGGAAGAAAAGGAGATAAGATAAAGCTTAAGATTGGAAGTAAAACATATACTAAAAAAGTTACTTCAAATAAGAATTATCAAAAAGCTTCATTAAAAATAAAGAAACATGCAGCCGGTAGTAAGATAAAAATTACGTTGACAGATAAATTTGGAAAGAAGAAGTCTACAGAAACAGATATGGTTTATAACGGTACTTCTATTTATATAGGTATGTCAGCCAAGGAAGCCCTATTAACTACATGGGGAAGCCCAACTTCAAAAAATGACTGGGGTTCCTTTGACCAGTGGGTATTTGAATCCGGAAAATCTATATTATATGTTTATATAGAAGGTGGAAAAATTACTGCTATGCAAAGATTTAATTACTAATAAGTAAGCAATCAAAGGCTGAATTTATATTTAAGATTCAGCCTTTGTGTTATAAATCTTTTATTTAAAAAATAATTTAAGTAAGTAAATCATAATAATACGACAATTTTTTTAAATGAAAATAAATTAATTAAAGCAAATTTATAATTAATATTTGACAAATAAAAGTACCTATATTATAATTATCCTTGCACTGCTGAAGTGCAACAATATAATACTGATAATTTATCAGGCATGGAGAAGTACTCAAGTGGCTGAAGAGGCGCCCCTGCTAAGGGTGTAGGTCGTTTGCGCGGCGCGAGGGTTCAAATCCCTCCTTCTCCGTTATTAGCTCAGACATAAAGTCTGAGTTTTTTTATATAATAGGAAATTCATTCGGAAATCCTATTATGTAAAAAGTTTTGCAAAGATTGAAGAGGCGCAAAAAAGTTTTTGTTCTATTATATAGGAAAGTTCTCTAAACTTTCTATAAAACAAAATATGATTCTATGAATACATGGTTTGCAAAATGATAAAAGAAATACGATATAGGATGGGAAAGGATAGATAAAAAATGAACAGGGTACTTTGCTCTACAGGAGCATTAATAGGAAGACCAAACAATAGGGATTATAGATTAATTAAAGAATTTGCGCCCAAATTAGAGTGTGATGGATTTGAATTCATGATGTATAGCACTTGGTATAATCAGGTAGAAAAACTAATTAATGAATTAATAAACACAAATCTGGATTTTCCGGTTATGCACTGTGAGAAACAAATAGGCGAAGATTTAGGAAGAAATGAGGATGGTAATTACAGTATTGCAAAAGAAAAATTTAAAATAAATTGTGATATTGCAAAAGAGATAGGTGCAAAAAAAATGGTAATGCATCTATGGAATGGCCAGTATTCAGATTCTACAATTGAAAACAATATAAAAGGATATGAACAGATAAATAAAATAGCAAAGGACTATGGAATAGAATTGCTAATAGAAAATGTAGTGTGCAATCATAATAGTCCTCTAGAGCATTGGATAACATTATTGGAGAAATATCCAGATATTAAATTCATATTTGACACAAAAATGGCAGCATTTCATTCTCAATTAGAAGAAATATATAAAAAAGAAAATAAACATTTGTGGGACAGTCACATCAGGCATTTACATATAAATGACTATGCAGGTGGATATAAAGATTGGGGAAATTTAAGAACATTGCCAATAAGTAAAGGAAATATTAATTTTGATAAATTCTTTGCATTTATAAATCAAATACAATATCATGGGGAATATACAGTAGAAGCCACAGCATTTAGTGATAATGGAAACATTGATTATGACATGTTAAATAATTGTTTTAAATATATAAAAAATAAGATAAAAAAGTAATTGACAAGAAAAAACAAAAATGATAGTATATCTCTTGCACACCTCAAAAAGAGGCAGCAAAAGACAACAAAAAACTTTTGAAAAAAGTTAAAAAAGTTGTTGACACTCAGTAACAGTTATGATATATTAGACAAGCTGTCGCTG
>CAJTRZ010000020.1 GCA_910578975.1 uncultured Eubacterium sp. | reverse complement strand
TAATTCTATGTTTTCTTTTTAATAAATGTTCAAGTAATGAGGTGAATGTATTGCCACTGTATTCGCTTTCAGCAGGAAAATCACCTCCCTACAAACCTGATTTTTACTCTTCCAGTTCTTCTAACCATTCCCTTACACAGGCATCACTTGGCATCCGCAAATCCCCTCTTGGTGATACTGCCACAGTACCCACTTTTGGTCCGTCTGGCAAACAACTTCTCTTAAACTGCTGTGAGAAAAACCTCTTATAAAACACCTTTAGCCATTTTAAAATAGTTTCATTATCATATAATCCATGAAATGCTTCCTGTGCTAAAAATAATACTTTCTTCGGCGTAAATCCAAATCTCAAAATGTAATATAAAAAGAAATCATGTAATTGATATGGTCCCACTAAATCCTCTGTTTTTTGAGAAATTTTTCCATCCTTTGGTGGAAGAAGTTCAGGACTCACCGGTGTATCTAACACATCAGACAAAATTGCTGCAAGTTCTTTTTCTTTTGTTACATCTGCATAATATTGAACAAGATGTCTTACCAGAGTTTTCGGAACTCCCGCATTTACACCATACATAGACATATGATCGCCATTATAAGTTGCCCAGCCGAGTGCCAATTCTGACATATCTCCTGTTCCTATAACCATTCCATTATACTCATTGGCAAAATCCATCAAAAGATATGTTCTCTGTCTCGCCTGTGCATTTTCATATGTGATATCATGACGATTCATGTCGTGTCCAATCTGCTTCAAATGTAATTCCACAGCTTCTGCAATATTTACTTCTTTCAGTGTACACCCTAATACTTCTATCATCTTTAACGCATTATTGTAAGTTCTGTCTGTCGTTCCGAAGCCCGGCATTGTCACAGTGATAATGCCTTTTCTGTCAAGCCCCAGACTGTCAAACGCTCTAACTGTTACTAACAATGCTAATGTGGAATCTAATCCTCCCGATATTCCTACTACTGCATGGGCACATCCTGTATGAGCCAATCGCTTTTTTAATCCCATCGTCTGAATTGTAAGAATTTCTTCACATCTTTTTTCTCTCTCTAACTCATTCGATGGAACAAAAGGTGCATTATCTATCTTTCTGTCAAAAACAAACTTTCTTTCTTCCAGTTCAATCTCAATCTCTTCATACTCAGGCTCTGCATCTCTTACAGGTACAAATGTAGTAAGTCTGGCTCTCTCTGATGCCAGTTTATCTAAATCAATATCTGCATAGACTACCTCATTAGAGAACTTTTCTGCCTCTGCAAGGATTGTCCCATTCTCTGCAATGATATTATGTGCTGCAAAAACTAAATCAGTAGAAGACTCTCCTTCTCCTGCATCAGCATAAATATAAGCAGAAACTGTTCGTGCAGACTGCCCTGATACCAGACTTCGCCTATAACTATCCTTTCCAATCGTCTCATCACTGGCTGATAAATTCGCAATTACTGTCGCCCCTGCTAAAGCATGTCCTGTACTTGGAGGATTTGCTACCCATAAATCTTCACATATTTCAATCGCAAAGGTGAAATTATTAAAATTATTACATTTAAATAGCAGATTTGTTCCAAAAGGAACAGATTCCTGTATCATTTCAATCTCATCATCATATTCATCGTCATACTCATCATATTGTGTTTTTGAACCCAATTTAAAATTCTTTATAATATATGAACCTGCTACTATTGGTTCATCCTCTTCGTCAGAATCATAATAATAGACATCTTTATATCCTTCAATACCTGCTCCTGATGAAAAATGACGTGCCTCGTAGAACTCCGAATAATTTGGTATATGAGACTTTGGTACAAATCCCATAATTTCTCCATCATAAACTACAGCTGCAACATTATATAATTTGTCATGAAAAATCATTGGCAGTCCTACAATAGAAACAATTTCCTTACCTTCACTGAACGGTACAATAATCTTTAATAGAGTGGTCATTGCCTTATCAATCATTGACATCTGTAAAAATAAATCGCTGGCAGTATATCCTGTAATACATAATTCTGGAAAAACTACCAACTGTGTTCCATTATTATAGACTGTTTCAATCAAATTACATATTTTTTTAGCATTGTATTCACAATCTCCTACCTTTATTTTCGGAGTTGCCGCTGCTACTTTGATAAATCCATTGTTCATATTCTTCTCCACTTCATCTTTGTTCATGGCATAAACTGTTATATCTATATCCTTTTTATACCATATATCGTTTAAGTTTTATTGTATCATTATATGATTTTAATTACAACGTACAGCTTAACAAAAAAACTACCGCACTTTTTGATTTACCGTAATACGTACAGCCTAAAATCATTTTATATGTGCGATAGTTTTTTAATATTATGTTCTAATAAATGTATTATATCCAAGTGTTCTTAATTTCTGTTCTGTAACAACAGCATTATCCAATTTTTCAAAATCACCTACAACTACTTTATACAAGTCATCCTCAGAAATTACTTTTACCTGAAAACCCTGATTTCTTAACTGGGTAGCCAGATTATTAGCAAGTTGTGCATTACGAAAAGCTCCTACCTGTACAAAATACCTAGTACCTTCTGTTGCCACAATCCCATTATCATTGAGTGTATCAATAATACCATCTGCAATACCCTGAGCAATTTCATTAAATCGTTCATCAAATATTGCATTGTCCGTCTCAGAATTTATAAAACCTGTTTCTAATAAAATTGCAGGCATTTTTGTCCTCTTCAACACTACTAAGTTAGGTCTTTCCACGACACCCTTGTCTTCAAATCCCAATGCAGCCATATTTTCATTAATATTTCTTGCCATTTGCGCTTTTAGTCCTTCGTCTCTATATACAAGCGTCTGGACACCACTATAATTCCCTGGTATTGCAGAAGAATTTCTATGAAAAGATACAAACAGATCTCCCCCTGCATTATTGCCAATCGTTGCTTTTTCAAAAGGTGTATTATACACATCTGAAGTTCTCGTATAAATCACATCAAATCCTGCGTTACTTAACAATTTACCCACAGCCATAGCAAGCCCTAAAGCATCATCCTTTTCCTGTCTGCCATTAAAAGTTGCTCCTGGATCGGACCCGCCATGTCCCGGGTCTATAATAATTCTAAAAGCCATATTTACCTGATACATTCTTTATCATAACAATATATGAGTGTATCAAGTAAAATATTACTATAACAGTTCAGCCAACAGCTCGAAAATCCTTCGGATTTCCTTCGCTGTTTTGGCTCACCATATAATACAGAAAACATATAACAACTTATCTACGAGTAGCCAGCTGGTATATGTTTTCTGTATCGCATGGCCGAACTGTTACATATTATTTATTCTTTTTATTTTTTTTCGTTGTGTTATTATTGTTATTATTATTTGTGTTGTTTGTGTTATTGTTATTATCATTGTCTCCATCTACATCATCAACAATATCACTTACTCCGTCTTCAATGTCATCTCCAATCTCATCTACAATTCCCTCATTAGTAGTATCATTTACATTTCCTGCATTTCCATTGTTGTCCATATTATCTGTTGTATTGTCATTTACACCATTTTCTGTTGCTGACTCTGCTGTTGTCGTTTCATCCTCGTTATTCCCACAAGCTGCAAATGTAAATGTTGCAAGCAAAAGTGTAAATACTAATAAGTAATTTCTTAAATGTTTCATAATAAAATCCTCCATATAAAATTGTCAAATGCATCTTTCGATGCAAAATCTGTATGACTTTATTATTTTCATTTTTTAAACTTTTATACAAAAAATATGGAAATCCGCTCACCCAAAACATATCTCTTGTTTTCATTAAAAACGAATTTCCATATTTTTCATTTAACTTTTAATCTATTACATCTGACATATCATACATACCCGGAGTTTTTCCTGCAAGAAACTTTGCCGCATCAATAGCTCCTTTTGCGAAAATCGCTTTTGAATAAGCAGTATGCTTAATCTCTATCACTTCATCAGTCCCTGCATATATCACTTCGTGTTCTCCGACAATCGTACCTCCACGTACTGCAGAAAGACCAATTTCTTTCTTCTTTCTCTTTTCACGAACTGTACTTCTATCATATGCATAGTCATATTCATTATCCAATACCTGATTGATACAATCTGCCAATGCCAATGCTGTTCCGCTTGGTGCATCTACCTTTTGGTTATGATGTTTTTCGACAATCTCTATATCAAATCCTCTATCTGCCAACACATCTGTAGCAATACGAAGCAGTTTCATTAATGTATTGATTCCAAGAGACATATTCGCTGAACGTAATACCGCAACATTTTTACTAGCTGCATTTACTTTGTCTAATTGCTCAGCAGACAATCCTGTTGTACATACTACTACTGGAGTATTTGTACGAACAGCATAATCCAACAAATCACCAATTGCTGCCGTAACAGCGAAATCTATAATCGCATCAGCTTTAATATCACAATCTCTAATTGAAGAAAAAACCGGATATTCATTTGGTACCTCTGTATATGCATCAACTCCTGCTACAATCTGTACATTTTCATCTTTACTTACAAGGTCTGTAATAACTCTTCCCATCTTGCCATTACATCCATGCATAATTATATTAACCATCTTCTCCTCCTTGTGAGTCGTCGGGATACACATTCATTTCTACACTCAGAAATGAAAATATGTTTTCACCCTTTCCTCTGAATGTTCTCAAAAACATTTTTACCCTTTATCGTAATTTTATAAAACACCATAATTTTCTAATGCTTTTTTTAATACTTCCTTATGAGCATCTGTCAGCTCTGTTAGTGGAGCTCTTACGATTCCGGCATCATATCCCAACATATTCATTGCTGCCTTGACCGGGATAGGATTTACTTCACAGAACAATGCATCAATCACATCAATTGCCTCTAACTGAAGCTTTGTAGCGGTTTCCACATCTCCCTCTAAAAACGCATAAACCATATCATGCACTTTTTTTGGTGCAACATGTGACCATACAGATATCACACCCTTTCCACCTAGGGATAATAATGGTAACACCTGATCATCATTTCCTGAATAAATATCTATACATCCATCTGCTAATGCTGCTAATTTAGCTACTGCTGAAATATTTCCTGAAGCCTCTTTAATTGCTACGACATTTTTAACTTCTTTCGCAATTCTTACTGCTGTCTCCGGCTGTATTGTTGTACCTGTTCTACCTGGTATATTATACATAATAATTGGAATATTAACCGCATCAGAAATAGCTTTATAATACTGATACAATCCTTCCTGTGTACACTTATTATAATATGGTGTCACACAAAGAAGACCATCTGCTCCTGCTTCTTCTGCTTTCGCTGACATATTTACAGCTTCTCTTGTACAATTTGAACCGGTACCTGCAATAACTGGTACACGTCCTGCCACCTTATCAACACAATATTTAATTGTTGCTATATGCTCTTCGTCATTCATTGTAGAAGATTCTCCAGTTGTTCCACATACAATAATTGCATCTGTACTGCCTGCAATCTGATCTTCAATAATCTTTCCAAAAGCATCAAAATTAATAGAACCATCTTCATTAAATGGTGTAATAATTGCTACACCTGCACCTGTAAAAATTGACATTTTACCTTTCCTCCTAAAAAATATGTATTTTCGTTAACATAGTAAAAGGAGCTTACGCATAAGCTCCTTATAAGAATTCTATTTAATACTTATAAGTAGCTCTCCATCAATTAGCTCTTCATCAAATTGACGACAGTCATATAGCTGTTAACTATATGCCCAGGATTAGTATTCCGGTAACTTATCCTTCGGCACCTCTTCCTTTCAAATATAATCATCTGTCTCCGGGACATCCTATATCCTACTAATAAGTAGTGCAACCTCTACTATTATTTAACTATATATATAATAACACTGCCCATACATAGTGTCAACCCAACACTTTTATAGATTTTATAACTATATTATATTCATTAGATTTTCTTTTGCTCAGTGTTTTTACTTAATATGATAAACATTTTACTATAAATTACTTTACTAAAACATTTTTACTATCAGTTTTATAAATTATTTAATAATATCCTTTTTCATATTATCTTCCTGCTCAACTTGTTTCTCCTCTTCATACCCCTCTGGAATTCCCAGTTTCTGATATAACTTTCCTAAACCGGTTAGTTTACCTGTATAAGTATCTAACAATGCTGAACCACTATTTTTAAAATCAGATTTACTAAAAGAGAACCACGCATACCGTTCTACATAATCACGCTTATCCAACTCTGGCAAAACTATTTTCATATAATTAATAGCTGACTGTCTTGTCTGTTTTGTCCAGTCTGGAACGCCACTCAGTGCAAACTCTGTAATCCATATTGGTTTGTGATACATTTCCCATGACTCATCTACGATTTTCAAAAATGCTTCCGCTCCCTCTTTCGTATGCCAGTTCCAATAATGATGCAACGCAATAAAATCTACATCCATCTTGTTTTCTTTCATCTTTTTCATAAATGGCTGAAACCAGTCTGTAGAAATAGACGGCCAGATAGATACCGCAGGACTCCCCACACGTATTCCTTTGTTTAACAGTGGTTTCATTCCTTCTATGGCAGTATCTACCGAAATATTCGCCTGATCCGGTCTGTCTGGTTCATTAAAAGCCAACACATTTTTATATCCTCTTTTTGGAAGAACTTCCACCTCATTTTTATCTGTAGGTGCTGATGTCCAGAACATAGGAACAAACTCCAAATCCTGAAAGGATGTATAATTATGTTTGCTTAAACTCCAGTTATAATACCATGAGACATTCCAATCATCTGCATTTACATTAGACGCCATATCAGTATTCATACAAAAACCTTTTTTATTCACATAAAAATAAAATATATCTGAGTAAATTTCGCTTCCATGCTTTAAATTTGCTTTAATTGTAACTTCGTGTCTTGAAACTTTTGTAGTATAGTATTCAAACGTAGTTTTATTACCTTCTACTTTACCTTCTTTTTTATTATCCACATAAATTTCATAGGAATCCACATCATCCATTTTCTCAGCAGAATTCCACTCGATAGTAATGTAACCAGCCGGCTGCAAACTAAGTTTCGCTGGAGAAATTAACGCCTCTTCCTTCCACTGTTCTTTTAATCGATTAATATTTGATACTCGATTGCTCTTTATGATATTTACTGCTACTACCGTTCCAATCAATAATATCGCTAATATTAATACTCCTACTATAACTACAGATTTCCTTCTTTTTATCTTCTTCATGCTTTATCCATTCCTATCTATATTTGTCACAAAAAATAAATGTAGATAACACCTATGTTTCTACCCCTTTATCAATCATGCTTTTTTTATATTTCTCTTGTATAATATAGCAAAAGAAAAGGGTCTTTTACAACCCTTTTCTCTTATATAAAAATATTATTTTTTCACCTTCACATTTTTTGCTTTACTCCACGCACCATAAAGTTTTTTGCTTCCATTTTTTACATAAGCTCTAACTTTGAAATAATAACGTGTATTTTTATCCAACTTTTTAAATGTATAAGATGTTTTCTTTATATTTTTATTCCAATATCCGTTAAACTTCTTATTCTCAGCAATTTTTACCTGATATCCAACTGCTCCTTTTACCTTTTTTAAAGAAAGCTTTACCTTTCTTCCTTTTAGATTTTTAACAGACTTTATTTTTACCTTAGCAGGTTTTGTCACTTTAGTAACATTTGTTGTACTAGATGGTTTATATGGATTTACAGCATTTCCTGTTTTATATTCTGTAACAGGATTACCTTTCTTCATATACATTTCTCCTGCCGGTGATAATGCTCCGTTGGAATACCACCACAATCCGCCTGCAAATGCTCCTCGATTAAATGAAAAAAATGCATATCTTTCTACATATTCTCTTTCATCCAGACCAGGTAAGACATACTCAATAAATGATTCTGTTCCACCATTTGTTATTCCCTGACCAGCTGTTGAAAACTCGGTAATCCAAATAGGTTTATGGTATTTTTCCCATGTCCAGTCTACAACAGTCTTTAAGAACCAGTCTGCCATTGACTTTCCACCATTCCAATTATCTGGATAACAATGAATTGATATAAAATCTACATCTAAATTGGCATTAGCATTAATTTTTACCATAAATGGTTGAAACCAATTCTTTGAACTTTCCGGCCAAAGTGCAGTAACGGGAGAACTAATTTTAATATTATCATTCATCATTGCCGGCCATAAATTAAACACTGATTCCATAGACATATTACACTGATTTTTCAAATCAGGTTCATTGAATGACAAACAATACTTATATCCCTGAGCAACAAAATTATTCAGTTTTGATTTAATGATATTTGCATTTGTTTCTTTCCATAACATTGGAACAAACTCAACTCCCTTATACTGTTCTCCAGTACTTGCTACATTCGCCCAATTATAATACCAACCACACTTCATAGACTTTAAATTTACATAAGCCCCCATATTTGCTGAAAGACCTAATCCTTTTTTAGTTACACCAAATTTTACTGTTGGAGTATAAAGTTTCTTACCATTATTCAATTCTGCTTCAATCCATGCTGTATGGTAATTTACCTTTGTAGTATAAAACTCATATTTTGTAGATGTCGTTTCAGCCACAAAGCTTCCATCCACATAAACTTTATATTTTTTCACTCCACTTGAATTAGAAACAGAATTCCATTTGATATCTATATATCCAGCAGCCACCAATCCATTATTTGAAGGACTTGTAATAGCGAAAACTGTATCTGCATAGACACAATTTTCTGCATCTGTACCATTCCATATATTTATTGATAATGACATGATTAAAATCATTATCACTGTAATAAATTTTCTAACCCTTTTCATTTTTTACCTCAAACTATTTTTTCTTTGATTTCTTTTTCTTTTTCGTAACAACTGCTTTTGTCTTTACTTTTTTCGCCTTTGTCCACTTACAATAATATTTTGTTCCATTAAGAACTTTATAAGCCCGAACTCTTACATAATATGTCTTTTTCTTCTTACTAAGTTTCTTAATCGTTCCTGTTCTCGTTGCTGCTTTAGTTGCTTTCAAATTTACAGTTTTTGTTTTATATTTTTTTGCTTTTTTAAACTTTTTATTAAACGAATACTGTAACTGATATCCTGAAGCTCTTTTTACTGCCTTAAAAGAATATCCAAATGCCTTTTTCTTAGATGTTAAACCATAAATCTTTGTATCAACAGCAGCCACACATGCAGCTATGGATGTATTTTTTGCTATTGAAGAACTTACATTATATGTCTGATTTTTATATCCGGCCGGATTACCAATATTCGCATAAATTTTTCCTAATGTAGTAATCTCTCCTGTATAATGGAAAATTCCTGAAGCTCCTGTTACATCATCTTTTGGATTAAAATCAAACCATGCATATCTTTCTACATAACTTCTTTCATTTAATCCTTTCAAAACAATCTTCATAAACTCCTGTACCTGAGCATTATGTTTCGGATTTGTTGGGCTAAACTTATTATAACTGTCTGCAACAGCAAATTCTGTTACCCAAATTGGCTTATGGTATTTTGCATATATTTCATCAATTGCATGTAGATACTGTAATGCTGTGTCTGCATTGTCATAGTAATGCTGATATGCATGTACTGCAATAAAAGACATATCATTTTTTTCTGTAACTGTTAAGCCATTCCAAAACGGAGTCCACCATTTGTCTGAATTTATCTGAAATGTTTCTGTAGCTGGAGAGCCAAGTCGAATGCTCCCTTTATTTTCTCTAAACATATTCCATCTCGATATCATTGTTCCTGGATCTGTATTTGACTCCCATTTCAAATCCGGCTCGTTATAAGATAACATATACTTGTATCCGTTACTTTTTACTCTGTTAAAAATGGTTGAGAATTCCTCATTTGGATCACCCCAAATCATTGGAACAAATTCTAAATCATGAAACTTTTTATTACTAAAATTAGTTTCTTTAAATGATTTAGAGCCCCAATTATAATACCAGCCAATATTCATTGCTGCTGGATCGACCTTAGTTCCCATATCTTTGTCATTAACACAAATACCCTTTTTTGTTACATAAAATGTACGTGTGTCCGTTTTAACACTTGAACCATCTTTTAATTCAGCTACAATATACGTATTATGAGCACTTACTTTTGTAGTATAAAATTCAATACTCATAATTTCACCAGCTGGAGCAAGCGTCTTCTTTAATACTCCGTCCACATAAACCTTATACTGTTTTGTATTTTCTAAAGTATTACTCCATTTTATATCTATATAACCAGCTCCTACTAACTTGTTTTCTGCCGGACTTACAATCGCTTTTTTCTGCCATGTTACTGCTTCATCCGCTTTAACTGATACATTTGATATAACCGTAATACAAGAAAACATCATTGCCACAGCTAACATCATAGATACTATTTTCTTAAATTTTCCCATATCTATCACCTCCATATTATAATATTATCAACAAAATGTTATATAAAAAAGGGCAGAATAAGTTATATCTGTATAACCCTTTCTACCCTTTCAATTACAACTTCATATGCAAATACTTATTTAATAAATGCATTCTTCTTAACAGTCTTCTTACTATATACTCTCTTTCCTGCTGAGTCAATATTGTAAGCTTTAATCTGGAAATATGTTTTCTTTCCTGATTTCAATTTCTTGATTGTAAGGCTCTTCTTAGTTGTTCTCTTAACTTTAGCCTTCTTCATATTCTTCTTATTAGAGTACTTAATTTCATATCCCTTAGCATTGGCAATCTTTGTAAATGTTAATTTTGCTTTCTTCTTCTGTGCTGCAACTTTAACTTTTGCCTTACCTGGTTTCTTTGTTGCTGTATAAATACAATTAAGTGTCAAGTTACTTCTTACTGGTGTACTAAGGTTAAATTTAGCTCCTGTTGAAGCATTCTTGTAACCTGTTAATGTCTTTCCTTTGATTCCAAAATTATGACCATATGTCTTATCTCCTGAATTTACATATTCAGTGTATAATTTACTTCCATATGTATATTTAACAGCATACTGTGCTCCTGCTTTTACCTGAACATCTGTAAAATATAAGCTTCCACTCATTGCAATTTCATCCGGATATGTCTTTAAAAACGCTCCACATGCAAAGTTGATAGCAACTACAGTACCATCATATGTTTTTGGTACTAAAATTTTTGCTGTAACAGTCTTTTCTCCTGTAGCTGAATCAGTCTCAATCATACCACCCACTGTACAACCAGAAGTTGATGTAAATGCTACTCCCGGCTCACCTGGTGCTGTAGGATTGTATGCCTTAAATAAAATGTGTTTTTTAGTAACAGTCTTTTTAACTACATTTCCTGACTCGTCCTTTACTTCTTTACCTGACTCATCTTTTACTGCTATTTCTGCTTTTAATGTACTTCTAACCTTAAAAGAGATATCGTAAGTTCTTCCTTTTTCTACTGGAAATCCACTGGATAAAACTCTAAGTCCATATGGGTTGTCGCCTGCCAACTCTCCAGTCATCGGATTATATTCTCCATCCCATCCTGAGTTAGCAACATAAAACTGAAATGCTGATGCTGTAGCTCCAGCTGCAACATATCCTTTTGTGGCAAAATGCGTTCCCTCTACCTGACCATTTGGAAATTCTGGAGTATTTATGTGTTCCAGTGAATGATACCAACACCATGGATGGGCTTTGGAACCATCTTCTCCTGCCACATGATCTTCCTTAGTACAAACTGAGAAAGATGACCACTTTATTCCTGCAGCAACATTTGTACCATTTGCAGCATGCGCAGCAAACACGCTACTTGTCATACCAACCACCAAAGTCAATGACAGAAAAGAAGCCACAATCTTTTTTGTGATTTTTTTCATTATATGTATTCCTCCTAATATCTTCAACTATACAGTAGCCCAATGCATACGTATTGGGCACCTGTAAATTATTATTAAATAAATTAACAATTATTATTTAACTTTTACTTTCTTTGTAGCCCAAGCAGATGTTTTATATCCAGCAGCTTTAGCACGTACTTTAACAACTACTTTTCCTTTTTTAACCTTCTTAACTGTTAATTTAACTTTTTTAGTATTATAAGTCTTCTTACCTACTTTAACCTGATACTTCTTAGCATTCTTTACTTTCTTCCAAGTAATCTTAACTGTACCTTTTTTCTTGCTAACAGCTTTAAGTTTTTTAACTTTTGCTAATTTTTTAGCAGCAACTACTGGAGTAGTAGGCTTAACTGTTGGTTTAACTGTTGGTTTAACTGTTGGTTTATTAACATCATCTCCACCTGGATTTGTTGGATCATTTGGTACAGGTGGCTTCTCATAATTTGGATCTTCTCCTAACTCTACAATTTTCAAATTTTCAACTTTCAGTGTACCTTCTGCTGCAACCTTTTCTGTTGTATCACCCTTCTCATATGAATCTAAAAAAGCACCCATAGCAATTACGATTTCAAGAGTATCTGTTCCATATGTAGCAACTTTACTATTACCATCATCTCTCATCTGTGTTTCAAAATGAGTTGTAGAACCTGATGGAATTTTCACTTTCTGTGAGTCAAGGTTGTTTGTATTAGCATCATTTACTAATATCTGAACATTCTTCTCTGGAGCATCTTTTTTATTTGTCCATGCTAAATCCATAGAAACTTTGTAGAAGTATCCTTCTTTCAATTTAATAGATGGCATTGTAGCCTTTAACATATATGGATTATCACCTACACGAGTAGCCCCTTCATACTGAGCATCCCATCCAGTATTAGCAATATTTGCAGTAAAACCATTTGCGACCTTTGTAGTTGTCCAAGTTTCTTCTCCACCATCTACATACTGCTTATTTGGGAAATTAGCATCCCAATCAGACTTTGTCTCTCCTGCTGTAGTAGTAAAAGAACTATAATATCTAACCTGCCATCCATCAGGATCTACAGATCTTGTAATCTGTCCTGCTGAATAAACTACCCATGGTGTCATTGCAGAAGAAGCATCTTTTTCTTCTGCTTTAACTGTTGTTGATGCAACACTTACACCAACAAATAATGAAGCAACCATAACTGTTGTCATAGCGCCTGCCATTACTTTCTTGAAAATCTTTCTCATTTTCAATTCCTCCTCTAACTAATTTTTTCATTACTTGAAAACGTCTAATTTTCAGTTATAGTAATTATACAACAAATAGCGTTTCAAATCAATGCTAAAATAGTACTTTTATACAAAAAAAATTTGTTTTTTTGTAATTCTATAGTATTTTTTTATATAACATGAAGGGTGTATTGCTTTCAATTAGGGATTTTCCCTATACTTTCCAATTAATAAACATTATAAAATATTTATAAAACCTAAACAATAAAAAGAAGATTATCTTCAATCTGAAACAGAATAAAGATAATCTTCTTTTTAATAATTTATTTTTTTATTTTTACTTTCTTTGTCTTCGACCACGCTCCCATTTGTTTCCCATTAATAGCTCTTATCCTAAAGAAATATGTCTTTTTCTTTGTAAGTTTCTTTATTGTAAACGATATTTTACTTGTATATTTTGTCCTTGTTTTAAATTTCTTACCAGACTTAAATTTTTTATGCAATGAATACTGTATCTGATATTTTTTTGCATTTTTAACCTTCTTCCATTTTAAAGACACAGCCCTCTTTTTATTATTTTTAACTTGCTTTAATTGAACCTTTGTAATCTTTGTCGTAGTGGCTGTTGTCGGTTTTACAGTAGGATTTACTTGCTGCTTTGTTGTCGGCTGTTCTGTAGTTGTAGGAACTTCAGTTGGTTTTGTAGAAGGGTCCACCCATACATATTTTTCATCTTCCGTAATAATCTGTGGATTATATCCTTCAGGATTTCCCATTTCTGAATATAAAATACCTAACTCTGTAAATTTACCAGACTCATAGTCAAACAATGCTGTTGTTCCACATCCATCTAATCCATCAATCTCATTAGAACTCTCAACATTATATGGGAACCATGCATAACGCTCAACTCTGTCATCTGCGTCCATTGCTTCAATGATACTTGCCACATATTTCTTCATTCTTTCTAAAGCACCCGGATGCTGATAACTCCAATCAGAGTAACCGCCTTTCATTCCAGTAACAGATACCTCTGTAACCCAAATTGGTTTATGATATCTTTCCCACAACCAGTCAATGGCATCTGTCAATCTGCTAACATCAGGATCTGTATCTGTTTTACATCCACCATATCTATGTAATGCCACTGCATCAACATCTACAGCAGCATAAAATCCACCTTCTAGAGGAATCACTTCACCTTCAGTTGTACTATCTTCATCTTCATTATCCTCTGGTTCTTGAGTTGGATCATATGTATCTCCTGTTTTCAGAAACTTATCTAAAAAACTACCATTATAGACAGCTAATGCCGGTGATACAGTTCTTTTCCCTGTGGCTGCAACATATTTCCATGCCGCTAACCCCTTTCCTGCTGATAGATTTGCCTGAGACTCAATATCCGGTTCATTGTATCCTAAAATATAATTAGAATCGTCTGTTATATTCTTGATTTCTCTTAAATTAGATTGTGCTGCTCCCCATACCATCGGAACATGTGCAACACCTGCATCAACACTACTGTTAAACGCCGCTGTAGCCCAATTGTAATACCACGAAATATTTAGTTTTCCAATTTCAACAGTGTCACTCATATCTCCTCCCATGGCAACACCTTTTTTTGAAAGGTAAAAGGTCCTGATATCAGATGTAACTGTAGTTCCATTTTTAAGTTTTGCTGTAACATATGCCGTATGTTTTTCCTTTACTGCAACCGAATATACTTCACAAGTCTGAGTGGTAACTCCGCTTTCAGCATCAAACGTCATTGTAGCCATTGTTCCGTCCACTAACTGATTTTCACTTTTTCCATCAAAGTAAACTGTATAACTCTCAGCATTTTCCAATGTGCTGTCAAACTTAATGTCAATATAACCTGCACCAACCAATGCACCTTCTTTCGGTGTTATAATCGCATTACTTTTCCATTCTGCTTCCTGCTGAGCTGCATTTACAACTGGATTACTATTAATTGCTAATATTGATAAGACCATTGCAAATGACAATAAAACTGATATAATTTTTTTCATTTTTTACTCTCCTCTTGTACATTTTAATATTTTAACTTTACCATAAAAGTATGTTTTTAACAACATTCAAAATAAAAACCGGGATGAATTTTCATCCCGGTTTTTACTAATCTTCAATATATTCCAATTTGCTTACTGACACTTCATAAGCTACATGCTTTTCACTTTCTTCCTCATTTATTTTCTTCACATATTCACGACTCTGTACTCTTCCCCATATCTGTACATGTCCTCCTACTTCAAAAGTAGATGCATATCTGGCATTTCTTCCCCATGCAATGCATGGAATATAATCAGATTTACCATATGGTCTGTTTACTGCAATCAGCAAATCTGCAATTTCTCTTCCCAATGGCGTTTTTCTATATATCGGTGATTTACATATATATCCATCAAGAAAAATTTGATTGGTCTTTCCTACCTCCAGATTTTCTTCTACTTCTTCCCATTCTCTAACAAATATTGAAAGCACTAATTTATTCTTTGTTCCCTCATGACGATTATAAGATCTAAACTGACCTGATACCTCTACTAATCTTCCCTGGTAATCTTCATTAATGTCAACCAGACGTTCTGAAACCATCAATGGGATTACATCTGTCAATTCACTCAACCTATCCACAGATACATCTACTATGTAGAACCCTTCGCCAAATACTTCATGGCTAAATCTGAATTCTGAAACAATTTCCCCTATAATACTTACTCTGTTGTTTTCAATAACTTTGTCAATCATTGTATTTCCCCCTTTACCATACTTTGGTTTATTATTTTTTTATCAATATAATTATACTCTATTTATACTCAAATATGTAAAAAATCGTTCGACTTGTATCGACTTATCTCGTCTTTTTGAGTAAGTATATGGCAAGACTCTTATTCTTCTTCGCGTCTTTCTAATTGATTACTGACGCAATCAATTAGTACGCGGATATTCGTCGAATGTCCGCTACATAACAAAAAGACAGGCACAACTCCATGCAAGCATGGGTTATGTCTGTCTTTTTGTTATGTATAGCCGCTCGACTTATTGTCTACGCGATTATTTTTTAACTTTTACAGTTTTCTTTGCTGACCAAGCACCTACAACACCTGCTTTACTTACTGGTGCAACCTGTACTTTTACTTTCTTTCCAGCTTTTGCTTTTACTGTAACTGTAGTTTTTTTAGTTGTAGTTGTCTTTGAACCAACTTTAACTTTATACTTAGCAGCTCCTTCAGCCTTTGCAATAGTTACTTTAACTTTGCCTTTCTTAGGTGATTTAACTTTCTTAACTTTCGCTTCACCTAAAATAGCAAACTTTGAAACAGTAATATCTATTGATGCAGTTGAATCACCATTAGCATCTTCTGCTGATAATGTTGACTGTCCATTCTTTTTGAACTGCTTTGTAAATGCTGCATATCTGATAGCTGCATCTACATCATCTGCTGTATCTTCTCTGTTACCAAAATCTCCACCTAAGCCAAAGTAAATAGTACTTGCATTTGCTTTAGCCTTAAATGTCTTGTTAACCTTAACTGTCTTACCTGGTGTTAACTTAACCCATGTTGAGTAAGCTAATGTTTCGCCTTCAGAAATTTTAACATAAACATATTTCTGCACGTTTGTACCTTTTGCTGTAAATGTAAGTGTATATTTCTTACCTTTCTTTACAGATACTTTTCCAGATGTGTTCTGTTTCTGATCCATGAATACCTGAGCTCCCCAGATACCACCCCAACCTACAGTAGCCATCTTTGCAGTAAATCCATCAGCTTTATTTGCTGTAAGCTGTCCTTCTGCTCCTTCATACCATCCTGCTGAAGCTCCAAAATAACTTCCCCATGTAGCACCAAAACATGTTGTTCCCATAGCTACTACAAGAGTAAGAGCCATGATTGATGCTGCAATTTTCTTTGCCAATCTTCTCATGATTGTTCCTCCTTAAAAATATAAATTTTGTCATACAATTATAAGCAGTTCTTTCCACTCTATTATAATTGTACTAGATCTGTGTCTAAATCCAACACCCCTCTTGTGTTCTATTCTATAACATTTATGGGTGTTCCTGCAAGCCATTTTTTTAAATTTTCTGAAACGATTTTTATTAACCTTGTTCTAGTCTCTAACGGCGCCCATGCAACATGGGGTGTTATAACAATATTCTTTGCTTTTAATAACTGACAATCAGACGTCATAGGCTCTCTATCAATAACATCTAAAGCTGCCCATCTTATGATATTATTGTTTAAAGCCTCAAGTAAATCCACCTCATTTACTACTCCACCACGAGACGTATTGATAAACAAACTATCATTTTTCATTTTTTCAAAAAATGCCTTATCACACATTTTTTCAGAATCTTTATTCAATGGACAATGCATGGTTACAATATCAGAGTTTCCTAAGAGTGTATCAACTTCAACGAACTGAACTCTTTCCTCTAACCCCTTTATTGTATTATCTTCTTTTAAAACACTTCTGCTATATGCCAGTACATTCATTCCAAATGCATTGGCTACTTGTGCAACTTTCTTTCCAATAGCTCCATATCCAATAATACCTATTGTTTTTCCATAAAGTTCCTTCATTTCCATAAAGGGAGAAAATTTATTTGTATGGATCCATCCCTCTTCCTTTACAAAACTATCATACGTAGAAATTGTGTTGTAATAATGAAGTATTAAAGCAAAGACGTGTTGTGTCACTGCCTCTGTAGAATAACTTCCTGCGTTACATACTGTAATATTATTTTCTCTGGTATATTCTAAATCAACATTGTTGTATCCTGTTGCAAAAAGTCCAATATATTTTAGTTTCTTTGCCTGACAAAGATTTTCCCGATTCATTGGAGATTTATTACATAAGACAATATCTGCGTCTTTAATTCGTTCTGCTACTTCTTCATCTTTTGTGAATGGATAGATTGTTACATCTCCGTATAGATCAAATATAGAAAAATCTATGTCGTTGTTAATTGTAAGAGTTTCTGCATCTAAAATAACTATTTTCATAAAACCTCCATTATTATAGCCATGTGCGAAGCTCGACAACCTCTGGTTCTCTCGCTCGCAGGGCTGCGCCCTATATAACGAAAGAAAAGGAGATTTCTGAATACAAGCATTCTGAAATCTCCTTTTCTTTCGTTATGCATGGCTTAGACTCTCTTCGAATATTCGCCTGTTCTTGTATCTATTACAATTATTTCGCCCTGTTCTACAAACAAAGGAACATAAACTGTTGCACCAGTCTCTACAATAGCTGGCTTTGTCGCATTAGTTGCTGTATTTCCTTTGAATCCTGGTTCTGTTTCTGTAATCTGAAGTTCTACCGTAATCGGTGGTTCAATTGCAAAAATGTCACCCTTGCAGGAACAAATCTTTACTGTTTCATTCTCTTTTACAAATTTCAGTGATTCTCCTACCTTTTCAGCACTTACTGCTATCTGGTCATATGTCTCACCATCCATAAAGTAGTAAAGATCTCCATCGTTATATAAATACTGCATATCTTTTCTGTCAATATGTGCATTTTCAAACTTTTCTGTTGGTCTGAATGTTGTTTCTACAACACCACCACTCTTAATATCTTTTAATTTTGTTCTAACGAACGCTGCGCCTTTTCCTGGTTTTACATGCTGGAACTCGATAATCTGACATATCTTTCCTTCATATTCGATTGTAATACCATTTTTGAAATCGCCTGCTGTTACCATAATTTTTCCTCCTAAAAGTTCATCTGTGATAAATCACGCTTTTCTCATTATAAATTATATCCTAATTAATTTCAACTATTTTATATCTGAATCACTCCTAATTCTTCCAGCTCTGTTATAATCTGATAACATGTCAGAATTCTGTCATTTGCATCTACGCTTATTTTCACATCCGCTACCCACTGGTAACGTGGTTCTCTTTTCTCCATAAGTTCTTTCACATGACGAAGGCTCATATCACTATTGAGAATCGGACGATGGGTATGATCTTTCACTCTGTCAAAAATAGTTTCCGGTGTAGCTGTAAGAAGTATAATTACTCCTCCTTCTTTTAAAATCTCTACGTTCTCATCCCGCAAAACAGCACCACCACCGCAGGAAATAATCTTACCGTTTTCTTGAGATATTTCTTTTAATGCTTCTGTTTCCAGATTTCTGAAATAATCTTCTCCTTCCTTTTCAAAAATATCAGTGATACTTCTTCCCGCCTTCTTTACAATATAATCATCTACATCAATTTCCTGAAAACCGGTTATCTTTGACAATGCTTTTGATATAGTTGTTTTTCCCGTTCCCATAAAACCGATTAATGCTATGTTGCCTTTTAATATGCATCCTTCATTTACCTTCAATAGTTTTCTTGCCATATGTACATCTATCTGTCCCGGCGCTGATGCCTGAACACCGGCGGCAAATGTAACGCATGAACCGGTTTTATCTGTACACACTCTGGTAACAGAACCCAACTCTCCCATAGACATTGTAATGATTGGTACAGAAATTATTTCACATAACTGCTTCGATATTTCCATAAACCTTTCTACGTCATTTCTATCTTTTGGCATAACTGCTATTTTACAAACATCAACACCTGCCATTTCCATAGTCGTCATATTCTTAGTAATCTTTATATTCTCCGGCGTTTTGTCAAAATGATGGTTCGAGCCAATAACTTTTGCCCCTTTTTTCTGTATTTCTTCTACCATCTTATTTGCAATATCTAAATGTCCAATAATCTCTACATCTACATATTCGCAGCATTCGGCTGCTGCATTACATAATTCTTTATACTCTAAATCATTGATTTCACATTCTCCACCTTCATCTTTTGTCCGAAACGTAAAAACCAACTCTATATCACCTATAATTTTTTTTATGTCCTTTGCAACACAGACAACACTTTCTTTTCGAATATCTTCTAGATAATCTGCACGGAACTCTACCATGTCAGGTTTCATACCTACTACTTTTACTGCCTGCTCTATCACTTCTGTTTTTGTTTTTCCCATAACTGGAACACATACTTTAGTACTCATGATTACCTCCAAATTTTACAATATTTCAAGTATATCCCCGCCTGTATTTTAAGTCAATGCGAAAGGTTTACTTTTTTGTAGAAAACTTTTATACTTGAAAAGGCAATTTAATAAAATATTATATTTATATACATGGAGGTACTTTATGGGATGTATCAATGAAATTACAGGACACACAAAACTAACAGGTCTTTTAGGCAGTCCTGTAGCACACAGTAAATCACCTTTAATGCACAATGAATCGTTTAGACAGTTAGGTCTTGACTATGTTTATTTGTGTTTTGATGTTCCTGAAAATCATTTAAAAACAGCTTTTGAGGGTTTAAAAAAATTAAATGTTGCAGGCTTTAACTGTACAATGCCTGACAAAACTCTTATCTGTCAGTTTCTGGACGAACTCTCACCTGCTGCTTCAATGATTGGTGCTGTTAATACTGTAGTAAATGAAAATGGAAAATTTATCGGTCACAATACAGATGGAATTGGATATATGCAATCTGTAAAAGACGCAGGTTTCGACATTATCGGAGATACCATGACACTGCTTGGTGCTGGCGGTGCAGCCTCCTCTATTTTCGTGCAGGCTGCAATTGATGGTGTCAAGAATATTAATGTATTCAGCATTAAAGACAGGTTCTGGGATAATGCTGAACGCATGGTAGAAATGGTTAACAAAAATACAAATTGTAATGCAAAACTTTTCGAATTAGGAGATGATGCCGTATTAGCCAATGCCATTGCAGACAGTCAGATACTTACAAATGCTACTTCTGTAGGTATGGCTCCAAACACAGATAACTGTATCATTAATGATAAGCGTATGCTGAGAGAAGATTTAATTGTATCTGATGTTATTTATAATCCTATGGAAACCAAACTATTGACAATGGCAAAAGAGCAGGGATGCCAAACATTTAACGGTCTCTATATGCTTTTATACCAAGGAGCCGAAGCATTTAAAATCTGGACTGGTAAAGAGATGCCGATAGAACATATCAAAAAATTATATTTCTAATTATAACAAAATAAAAGGACTACATCCTGTACCATACAGGATGTAGTCCTTTTATTACTTTTTATTCTTCTTCCATGTCCAAAGCACAAATCTTTCCGGAATTCGTTTTAAAACAATCTGTATCTCTTCTTTAGGATTAATCTTTTCCAACATAATAGAATGTATCCCTGTTCTGTTTGCCCCCCAGACATCCGTAAAAATCTGGTCTCCTAAAAAAAGAGTTGTGTCTTTATCTGTTCCCATAAGTTCCATTGCTTTCATGTAATTTTTCCTGCTTGGCTTATGTGCATCATATATGTACTTCGATTGTACCGCTTCTGCAAATGGCTTGACTCTAGGTTCGTCATTATTAGATATCAGACAGATATCCATGCCCAGATTACGTATTTTTTCAAATACTTTAATTATATGTTCATCCGCCGGAAATCCATGAGGTACCAGTGTATTATCAATGTCTGAAATGATTCCACGAATTCCCTGCTTATAATATTTTTCAAAATCAACTTCATCAATCGACTTCAAATACTCGTCCGGATAAAATCTTTCCAGCATACCATCCTCCTTACCACCATATATAGTTATTTTAATAGCTTTGTTAACTCATCCATAAACGTGTTTACATCTTTAAACTCTCTATATACAGAAGCAAATCTGACATATGCTACCTGATCTAAATTTTTTAATCTATCCATAACCAATTCACCAATAATTGTACTGGATATCTCTTTCTGTTCCATATTAAAAATCGAATTCTCAATATCCTCTACTGCCGACATAATCTGTTCGTAGGACACAGGCCTTTTATGACAGGAGCGTAAAATTCCCGCCTCTATTTTTCCTCTGTCATATTGTTCTCTAATGTTATCCTTTTTTATTACAATAAGCGGAATTGTCTCTACCTTTTCATAAGTAGTAAATCTCTTTTTGCATTTTTCACATTGTCTTCTACGTCTAATTGCGTTATTGTCGTCTGCCGGTCTAGAATCAATTACTTTTATATTTTCCTCCCCACAATATGGACACTTCATTCGTTTGCCTCCTGCAATATATTGTCACTTTAGTTCACATAACATCATTATAAAGAAACAAACCTCTTTGGTCAAGATATTTAATTTATATTTTGATCTTATGCTTTACCTCTTTTTCATTTACTTTTACCAAAATAATATCCGGTCCCACCTGGACAATACATTGAAACGGAATAATAAACTCAAATTCACTACAAATTAGTCCACACCATTTACTCGGTCCCTGTACAATAATAGCTTTAATGCAGCCAGTACATATATCAAACTCTAAATCATGAACACAACCTAAAATCCTACAATCACAACTGTTTATAACTTCTTTTCTTCTTAATTCTTCAATTCGCATGTGAATACCATTTTTATTTATACTATTCACATTATTTCTACTTGATATAATTTCTCATGCTTTTTATAGCATTTTTCTCTAAACGGCTTACCTGTGCCTGTGAGATTCCTATTTCGTCCGCAATCTCCATCTGCGTTTTTCCATTAAAAAATCTCATATCAATAATTTTTCTTTCTCTTTCATTTAATCCATCTAAAGCTTCTTTTAAAACAATATTCTCTACCCAATTTTCTTCCTTATTTTTCTTATCACTAATCTGGTCCATTACATACAGAGTATCTCCTCCCTGGTCATATACCGGATCATATAAAGAGACCGGGCTTTGTATCGCATCCAAAGCGTAGATTACCTCATCTGTTGTAGCACCAATACTTTCTGCAATTTCACTGATTGTAGGCTCTCTGTTACTTGTTTTCATAATATTTTCTTTACAGTATATTGCTTTATATGCAGTATCCTTAATGGAACGGCTTACCCTGATTGCTGCATTATCCCTTAAAAATCTTTTTAATTCCCCAGAAATCATAGGCACTGCGTAAGTCGAAAACTTCACATTCAATGTATCATCAAAATTATCAACTGCCTTTATCAACCCTATACAGCCTATCTGGAACAAATCATCTACGTTCTCATTACTATTAGAAAATCTCTGTAATATACTGAGAACCAGTCTGAGATTTCCCCTAATGTATTTTTCTCTCGCTTCCATGTTCCCCTTCTTAATTTCCTGAAACAATTCTTTCTTTTCTTTTTCTGTTAATAACGGTAATTTCGATGTATTCACACCACATATTTCCACTTTAAAAAGAGCCATATTCTTTCCTACTTTCCATACTTTCTTCATAAATATGGTGTCCGAAACTCTGGCTCTTTATACTCCATTTCTATTTATTTTATTTTATTTGTTCATTTTCTTATTCATATTTGACAATTTCCCTTTTTAATCGTTTAATTATCTTTTTTTCCAATCTTGATATGTATGATTGAGAAATCCCCAGACTATCTGCCACTTCTTTCTGAGTCATCTCTTCCCCATCAACATTATTCAAGCCGTATCGCATTTCAACAATTACCCGCTCTCTCTGATTTAATTTTTCAATCGCTTTATACAACAACTTTTTTTCTACTTCATTTTCAATATCCTTTGAAATAATATCTTCCTCTGTTCCCAAAATATCAGACAGCAGCAGTTCATTCCCATCCCAGTCCACATTTAACGGTTCATCAATTGAAACTTCCAGTTTTGTTTTATTATTTTTTCTTAAATACATTAAAATCTCATTTTCAATACATCTTGATGCATATGTTGCAAGTTTAATATTTTTGGTAGGATTAAATGTATTAATTCCTTTTATCAGTCCTATCGAACCAATAGATATTAAATCCTCCACACCTACACCTGTATTATCAAATTTTTTTGCAATATATACTACAAGCCTTAAATTATGTTCTATCAATTTTGCCCTACTGTCCTGATCATCATTTTCAATAATATTCTGGATACATAAAGCCTCTTCTTCACTCTCCAAAGGAGGAGGCAGAACATCGTTTCCTCCAATATAATAAATTTCTCCCTTTTTCGAATACAGCATTCCTCTGATAAACGAAAGATTTTTAAAGCATATTTTTTTCAAATATGTAATATTAATCAAATTATTTTCCCCCTGACTCAAATAATTTTGGATGTAAGATCATTTGATATTCATTATTTTTACTTAACTGGCCTTCAAACACTCCAATCTCTGTATTATAATATCGTTTTCCATCTAATTCTATCTGTTGAACAATATAAGTCTCCATAAGTCCATGAGATGTTCCAACTGACTGAAAAGGTACATAAAGTTTTTTTTCGGTGTCTGCTATTAACGAATATAATATATCTTTTTCTATAATGGACACTGGTTTATTGGTAAGCGGATCTGTCAGATGATTTCCTGTATCTTTTAAGGCCTTTACAGAGATTGACTTATTACCCTCTGTTATTTTCACTATGTACCTGACAGACTCTTTCCCTATCATCTCCATTACTTTTTTTATCCCAACAGTCATAACACTACATGATGTCAGCACAATGAATAATACCTTCCACATATTATCATTCACATGAAAAATATCAATCATTCCATTCAGCAAAAATGTAATCAAATAAATAAACAGCACTTTTTTTATATTTTCTCTGATACTGCTTTTTCCAAAAGCAATCCATACCATGATTTCAATCACAGCAATATATGTGACAAATTCTCCAAGCAATATAACATGCGGAATAAATAGCACCATCAATGCATACAAAGCACCAAAGATCGCTGATAGAATCAGTCTGAATGCTGATTTCTTTATTTTTAGTACATTATTTACAACAAACAGCACACAAAAATCTAAGATAAAATTATAGAAAAAGTAAACATCTAAATATATGTATATCTATCTCACCCCTTTTGACACATTATATATTTTCAGATAAAAAAAGTCTGTCGAAGAGAGAACGTGATAGAAAAAAACTTTCGACAAAAAATAATTTGAGATATTATGAATAGAATTTTACTGACTTCTGTATAAAAAAATCAGGTGCAGAGTTCTGCACCTGATATAATTTATTTTTGGTTTACCCACACTCTTGGCAAAGAGCCTAAGTTAATGCCAAGAAACGGTTGGGTCATTTAAAAGTTTATATTAGAATTCTTAAGGTATCATCCTAAAACTAACAGGTTTCACAATTGGTGACCAGTCTTTGTCAATGTATTTATAATCTGGTTCAACCTTCGTCAATATCTTATCATAAAGATAATCATGTTCTACTTTTGTACTCATAATTCTATTGTCATACATATAACTTGCCACTTCGAACACACTAAAGTTTACCAGCTTACTATATACATATGTTCCATCTTCCAATATTGCATAAGCTCGTACCTTATATTTCGCAGTATATGCACTGACTGTAAAAGCACCAAACTTCATAACTCTTGCATAATTGGTTGCCGTCTCAGACTCTGAATACTTATCCTGTAATGTACCGCTTGCAGTTGACTGATATGCTTTTACATAATAGTTATCTCCTCTTACAAAAACATCATCATCTACAATACCTGTATCTTTACCATTTACATTCGCAAGGGCATATATAAATCCCCAACTCTTAACTTTCTGATTGTTAATTGTATCTTCTACAGAACCTACAACTCTGAATCCTTCATGTGCTACGCTAATCTGATATCCTTCTACATTAATATTAGAATTAATATTAATATTCTTCTTCATCACAGCAATTTCTGACAACTGATATCCCCATGTACAGTTTCCACCTGTAAGATTCACCTGCACATATCTCACTGTCTCCTTAGAATAATTGCTAACATCAATTTTATCTTCTAAAGCCTCTTTGTATGCAACATCTGTTTTTTCCAATACTTTCTCATAATTTGTTCCATCCTCAGAGAACTGGACATTGTATTCTGTTGCATTGGTGTTATCAGCCTTAAATGCCATAATGATTTCGTCAATCATATTCTTACTAATATTCTTTCCTAAATCAATTGTAATAGTTGCTGTCTTTTCACCCCATACAGTTTCCACAACATTTCCTAAATCTTTAGATATTTTACCATCTGTAAGCGTTTTAGGATCCTGACTTCCTTCACTTTCATAGATGCTCTCTACTGTAACATCTGCATCTTTTGCCAGATTCATGTCGCTGTCAATGTAATATACCAAAGAGCCATCTTCTACAAACACATTAGCACTTAACGGGTCTGAATATTTTCCTTCATAATAGGACATTACCTGAAGTTCATGATTTCCCCGCTCTACATTCTTAATCGTATATGTTCCAGCATCTACACCTTCACTAACTCGTTTACCGTCCACAAGAACAATATATTTATATCCTTCCTGACTTACACCAGCTTTGATGGTATATGTAATCTCACTTGGATTATCAGAAACTGCACTGAAACCTGCTGGTGCATCACATTTCTTTGTTTCTGTATAGTTAAGCTCCTGTTCCGTACTTAAAACTGCTACTTCTCTAATCTGGAAGCCCCAGTTCTTATTTCCTTTCATAACAACCTTAACATATCTGGTCTTAGCTGTCTGCAATGCAGCCTGCTCTGCATCTATTTTCACGCTGTAAAGCCCTTCATCCGTATCTGAATACTGGACACCATTCACCTCTGCTACCGTCTTGAAATCAACACCATTTTCTGAATACTGAATTTCATAATCATTACAAAGAGTTGCTTCGCCCACAAACTTCAATGCTAACATGTCAAGACCTTTGGTTTCATAATCTGCACCTAAATCTACTAACAGATATTCTGATGTACGTGATTTATCCCAATCCGTAGATACATAAGAACCATCGATATTTCCATCTGTAAGAACATCTGTAGTCTGGCTACCTTCATTTGCATAGATAGATGAAATAGTAACTTCTTTACCTAACGCAGCGTTATACAATTCATCTACAATCATTTCTTTTACTGTTGCTGCCGGTCCGACAACCACCTCACACTGTGCAGTAAATGCCCCAACAGTAACAGTAACTGTTGCTGTTCCTTCACTCTTGGCTGTAATTGTTCCATTCTCATTAACAATCAATACATTTTCGTCAGATGATTTCCATGTTGCTGTTGTATCATCTGTCGTATCTTGCGGATTCACTGTAACAAACAACGTCTGCGTAGATTTATTTCTCATTTCCAATGTCGTAGCTGAAAGAGAAATACTCTCAATATGTACTGGTGGTGTTACTGTAATCTTACATGTTTCACTCTTTCCGTTTGGAATTGTAGCAATAATCTCTACATTACCCGGCTTGATGCCTGTAACAAGTCCATTTCCATCTACTGTAGCAATACTTTCATCGCTGCTTCTCCATGTCACATCCATATCCGTATAAGCAGCAAGCTGTACGGTTCTATCAATTGCAATATTTACTTCATGCTTATTAAGAGCAATTGTTCCCTTAACAATAATAATTGATTCTGTAATATCTGACAGCATCATTCCTTTTCTATAGGTTGATGCTTTTACTACAGTTGATTTATCTACTGTAATTGGTTGTGTGTATGTAAGTGACTTTTCTGTAGGTTCACTTCCATCGAGTGTGTATTTAATTTCCGAACCTTTTACTGTTGTAGACATCGTAATGGTCTGATTTCCTTCGTAAGTTCCACTCATAGGTGATATAACCGGTGCTACAGCTTGAAGCGCCCCATATACTTCGAACTCTTTAATTCCATATCCATATTGCGTTCCTCTCTGAACTCCTTGCATCCTCACATATCTTGCGTTCACAGCGGCAAATGATGAAGTCATCCATCCTGCCATACCACTTTCTTTTGCTACTGTTTCCCATTCTTCTCCATCTACTGATACCTGAATCTCATATTTTTCTGCATAAGCAGCTTCCCACAAAATATTAACAGTATTGACAGCCTGTACGCTTCCAAGATCTACCTGGAAATATTCATCATCTGCTGAATCGCCCTGCCACATTGTGCCTTCGTTGCCATCTACTGCATTTTCAGGAACCTTGCCTCCATCTGTAGATGAAGCAGAAACTTTTTTATTTAGCGCAAGGTTTTCGCTGCTTTCAACTTTATCTCCATCAATCTTGATAACTGCTGAAGAATATGCTGAATCGATATATCCATCACCAATTGCAATTGCCTTAATTGTTGTGTTACTTGAAACAAGGAATTTTCCTTCATATACAGCAGATTCCGTTGTAGGCGTACTTCCATCCGTTGTATAGTATATCGTCACTCCTTCATCCGTTGTAGAAAGTTCTACCATCTGCGTATCATCAAAAGTTACAATTCCTGATATATTATCTGTTACTGTTCCTTCTGCTACAGATGTTGCTTTGATATTTGGTGTTGCAGCCTGTTGCAATTCAGAATTTTCTTTAATCTCAAATGCTACTGTCGCCTTTGAGCCGATTGCTGCCGTACCAACTTTTGTTCCATCAGCTTTCTTTATTGTTACTGTCTGTGTCTTCTCTGTCGGATTCCATACCTGGGCAGTGTACTTTCCATCCTTTACGTATACTGAACCCTGAATGTCTCCAACAACCATATAGTCATTTGTTCTATACCCATAAGCATCCATAGAGGCAATAAACCATAATGTATTTGCTCTGTCTTCGGTCTGTACCTTAGTTACATTTGCTTCAAATTTATCATATGCACTTTTGGCATCTGTCTGTGAAAGGAATGGCCATGTAATATGCTGCCATCCGTTATCTGGCGTAGCATAAGTTTTAGGGTTATGCCATGTTTCAGCCTCTTCCACCTTACCTTCAGCAACCAATCTGTTATAGATTCTTGTTTCAATATCTATAGCATAATTTGTATCATCCCACAGTCCCTGATAAATCTTTGCGCATTTTTCCTGATTCATTCCATAATTAGTCAGATATTCTGAAATTGGAAGCCACTGAATACCATATATATATAATGGCTGTCCACCAAAAAATGTTCCATATCCCATGGATGCACCATATATCTGACCTGTGCCTTCAAATGGATATTCCGGCAGCCAGTTTGTCTCATCATAATCAAACCAATACTGTTCAATGGCATCCATCTCCGTTGTAAAACCATATGCACCAGCATCAATATATTTTTTATTCTGTGTAGCTTCTCCCCAGAGATACATACCTACCCAGCTGAATAACGCCTCTGATGCCGATTCCTGATTGTTACCAGAATCACTGTCAGCATATCCACCGGCCCATGAATGTCCGGAATATTGATCAAATGCTCTGAATTTACAGAACAATTCGTCATCATCATCCGGGCATGCATAATCTCTTACTAGGATCTCCACCATGTCTTTGTACTCGTTGTAAAACTCTTTATCATATGTAGCAAGTACTGCTGCACCAAACATAAAATATCCATATGTGAAATGATGGTCACAGATTGCCGCATTAGCACCATATGCACTATCCGGATAATATACGGTTCCCCAATCCTTATTATATATTAAATAACATCTATCATCTTCTCCATCATAATTGAACCAGTCAACCATAATACTCTTTAATTTTGCAAGTAATTTTTCTTTTATTTCTGTTTCACCCAGTTGGTCTGCCATAATTGCACTAATTGCAAGTGGATGAACATTCTTTCCTTCCCAGTATGCATCTGATACCGGCGCTGCATTCACTTTTGAAGCCACTACCTGATTGAGATAATCTATCATTTCTTCATTGTTAAACATCTCACTGTCCGGCTTTGCAAAAGTTGGAAGTAATCCTGAAAACTGCTGCGTTGTATGATACACATTTGCCCAAATTGACTTCATATCACCACGAATAGACGGATAAACCACAGCAGGATTGTCTGCTTCATCTGTGTGTTTCCACTGATGCGGAAACATACAATGCATTGTTTCATTCGAGAAGCCATTCCTCTTAACTTCTGTCGTTGCTGTATATGTTGTAATAATCTTAGAATTGTCATGATTATAAGAATAATCTACATGTGTATCTGTTACAAATGCATATCCATGTTTGTAATAACTGTCTATATCTGCTTTTTTTGTCATTGCAGCCACTGACATATAATTCTCATTTGTAGAAGGGAATGTAACTTTAATCTTATAATTCGAACCAGCTACCATCACCTTAAACTGAGTTCCTTCAGGAACATTTACACAATAATATGCTCCGTCATTCTTTGCCTTTGCATTTTCTTCATCTACGGATTTAAATCCAATATGATCTGTTGTAACCACATCTCCCTTATTTGCTAAAATTGGATTTCCGTTTCCATCAAAAAGTTCTGTGATTGTCGGACCACTAATATATGCTACTGTATTATTACAGAATTCACTAAATATATAAGGCGAACCTTTTACAACCGTTGACATCATTTGAAGTCCACCGTCATCCATCAATCCTAATTTTACAGAATAGTCACCATAATCTTCTACTCTATCATATCCAGAGTTTGCTTCAAAATTTTCTGGTGTAATATAGAAATCTCTTCCTGTTTCTGTACTCTGATCTGTTCCCAAATCATCTTCTGTTCTAACACCTACCCATCCTGCTGTTGCTGTAAGTACTCCAAGACCTTTCTTTGAAAAACTAGTCTTAAGCGGAGTTGAACACAACAAATTACTATATACCTGTATCATAGCTGATGACCACCAGCTGTTTGAGTCTACAGGAGTTTTAATTGTATCCGGATTCACAAAAGTTGGAAGTTTATTCTTCTCATTATACATTTCTCCTGATACATATGATCCTTTACCATTTGGATTATTGATAATCTCTCTCTTTGGAAGTTCAGGAATGGTTTCATTTGCTTTGCTGTCTCCCTCTCTGTATTCATATACTTCAAAATCTGACACACCAAAACCACTTCCATGTTCTACTTTCGTATATCCAAATATTCTAACGTATCTTACATTCTCCTGATACATTGTAAAGTTATCTTTCTTGTAAGCTGAACCTTTTAATACTCTATGTACTGTTTTCCAGTTTTTCGCATCACTAGATACCTCTACATCATATATTTTTCCTGCATCTCCATTCCAGTTAAGAACCACTCGTCCAATGGTGTATTCTTTCTCCAAATCTACATAAATCCACTGGTCATCCCCCTGATATGATGTCCATGTAGTATTTGAATTTCCATCTACGGCATTTTCAGGTTTTACATTATCATAAGCCCCATCCATTAAATTACCGTCACTATCATACATCCACCATTCATCTCTTACATTTACTTGTCTGATTACATTTCCATCTTGTATGATATCGTTATATTTCGCTGATACCGTCTTATTTAATGCAAGATTTTCACCATAATTCTCCGGTCGTTTTACCATACCATCTGTACCGTAAACCTGAAATTCATAGAAAGAACAACCATAATCAATACTTCTTTCTGTACATACAATTTTTACGTATCTTGCTCTTTTCTGTTCTGTTGTTAAATCGTCAAAAGTAATTGTTTCTTTTGACTTATCTACAGTTTCACCAGATGTTTCTTCCTCTTCTTCCCCGCCAGCACCTTCTTCTACTTCAATGTCCATCTCGCCACGGCCGACTTCCTGCTTTGTATCCTTGTCTAAGGCAATTACAATAAGTTTATGTATTCCCTGACTTAAATTCATCTGCCCCTGATTCGGTCCATGATTCGAAAACTTATATCCGTCTGGTGCCTTAGCATAATGTTCCTCACCAATTTCATCTACATAAACCGCATATGTAGCATTGTCAACACTGGTCCAATGTGCCAATATTGTCCCTACCCCGTCAGTCATTTTCTGCACCTCATAAGAAATGCTCATACCTGTAGGTTCACTTGGTGTCGTCTGCTGACCTTTTCCCTTTGTATATACTGTATTCCAGTTCTCTTCATCATTTGAAAACTGAATTTCATAAGATTTTGCCCTTGCAGCTTCCCAATGTATATATAAATGGTCTATATTTGCTTCCTTTCCAAGATCGACATAAAACCATTCATTTTTATCGCTCTGTGCTGCCTGCCATCTACTTTTATCATCGCCATCTACAGCATTTTCCGGTGCATCATTACCATTTTGTGTACTGGCATATACCGGTCTGCCATATGAAATATTATATGGCTCGTTAATATCATCCGCATTAATATTAAATAATTTTCCCTGCGGACAAATCGTTACTATCATTGTTGCCACTAAAGCAACAGATATAACTTTCTTCCATAAACCTCTCATGATGTTTCCTCCTAATGTATTAATCTCTTATATTATAATTTTTTTATTAACATATCTCAAGAATAAAAAATATTTTAGTTATAGCGCCAAAAAAATATTTTTATTAAA
>CAJTRZ010000019.1 GCA_910578975.1 uncultured Eubacterium sp. | reverse complement strand
ATAAAAATTAATAATTATTGTTGTAATATTTTTTAAAATATGGTACTATACTAAAACAGAGATAGCCATATTGATTATGGCTGAAAAACACTTACGTTTCTTATGGAGCGTGGGTGTTTTTTGCTTTAATAAAAAAACAGAAAGAACTGTTAGCTAAAATAACAGTTTAGTTACCGTTTTCTTTCTATATATAGTGTCACAAAAAAATAATCTTAATACATGAAAAAAGTATTAATAATTTTATTTATCTGTCGAAACTCGTCGAAAGAAACAACTTGTTATAAGTGCTATTTGATTATAAAATAATGATAACAGATCCAGATAAAACTCTTTTGGTAGCGCAACCAATACAGAGAGTTTTATAAATGTTATGCATGACACGTTGTAACTAGTAGGAATTATCAAAAAAGAAAGGAATTAAAACTATGAAAAATGTAATTAAAAAAGCCTGTGCAGTTGTAATGGTGACAGCAGTATTATTTACAACAGTAGCACCAAAGCCAGTTTTAGCAGCATGTAGTCATCCTCGTACACCGCTAACAGGCGTAGAAGAAAGGCTTGATAGAATCGTTACGCATAGATATGGTACTAATACTTGTACAATATATGTGTATATAACATATAGTTATAGTAAGTGTCGTGATTGTAATGCGATTCTTCATAAGACAATTATAAAAGGAAGAGAAGTACATTCATCATGTGGTTGTTAACACAAAGCAGTCCTCAGGAGAAATCCTGGGGGCTTATTTTTAAGTAAAGAACAGTTTAATATTGTATTTTATCTATTAACATACATATTAATGATATAGTTATACCACGAGCGAACTTTCTCATTTGGAGATTGTCGGAACAATGGTTCATCAGCTGGTTAAAGACCTTCCATGTGATGATGCGGATATTGCCGGATTTGAGAAATACTATGTAGACCATACATTAGGTGTATGGCCACAGGCTGCAGGGGGGGTGCCGTTTACAGCTACGGAATTTCAGTCATCAGGGGATCCGATAGCAGATTTGTTCGAAAACATGGCTGCGGAACAGAAAGCGAGAAAAACTTATGATAATATCTTGTCATTAGTAAAAGATAACGAGGTTTGCGAACCTATCAGATTCCTGAGAAAGAGAGAAATCATACACTTCCAGCGTTTTGGAGAGGCCCTCAGACTTTTGACAGAAGAATTAGATCAGAAAAACTTTTATGCATTTAATCCAAGCGGATGTAAATGTAAATAAATAAAATAAAGAGTGGAATTTATGAGTTGTAATAAGTAAATTCCACTCTTTTAAAATTGCCCTGGTTTTGATATTATAAATAAGAATATAATTCCTATAAAAATAGATTTCTATTAACGATTTATATCGAATGAGAAAGCTATACATTTATATAGGAAATATCAGGAGGTAAAAATGAAAGGGAACAAATTAACAGGAAAGATTATTAAAACAATGGTGATTACAACTGTACTGATTTTGGCAGGCGGAATAATTACGAGTTTTTGTACAAAAGCGGCTGGGCAGTCAGACATGTACAAGCTTGTATGGAGTGATGAATTTAATGGTAATGAGTTAGACACATCTATATGGAATTACAACTATGGAAATGGAGATAATGTGGCAGGATGGGGCAATAATGAGTTGGAATATTATACAGATGATAAAGCAAACGTAAAGGTGCAAAATGGTTCGTTGATTATCACAGCAAGAGCAGAAAAAGATGAAAATGGGAAAACAACAAGATATACATCAGGAAGACTAAATACAAGTGGTAAAGCATCTTTTAAATATGGAAAAATGGAAGCAAGAATAAAGATTCCGTCAGTAAAAGGGTTATGGCCGGCATTTTGGATGTTGGGACAGAATGAACCGAAAGGATGGCCTTATTGTGGAGAAATAGATATTCTTGAAACATGGAATACGCTACAATTTGCTCAGGGAACAGTGCATTGGGAAAACGAGTTGCTAAAGCCGGGGAGAGATACATATAATGCATTTTCTACACAGATGAAGGATAAAACCCAGTGGCATATTTATGGAATGAATTGGGATGAAAAGAAGATTGAGTTTACCTTGGATAATAAGGTATATGGCACATATAAGTTAAAAGGCTCAGATAAGTCTGAGTTGAAAAAAGAATTTTATTTTATTATCAATTGTGCAGTGGGTGGGAATTTAGCGTATTTTGCGCCAGATGAAGACTTTCAGTCGGCAGATATGATGATAGATTATGTCAGAGTCTATCGAAAAGCTGGTGATAAAGGCACAATGACTGCAAAGTGGACAGATAAAAACAGAGAATCAGTGCCGAAACGTAATATTATTTTTAAAAATGGAAAAAAACAAGTATCAAGGCAGACAGTATTAGATGGCGAGAATTATATTATTCCTAAAGTGAAGAAAAAAGGATATAAGTTTGAGGGCTGGTATTATGGAAAAAAGAAAATAAAAGAAGGTGCCAGAGCTTATAATAATATGACGATTGTTCCGAAGTGGAAAAAGATAAAATTAAAAAAGGTAAAAATTGTTATACCGAAACAAAATTATAAAAGATATGCTACAGTAAAAATAAGTGCAAAGGGAACATATGACGGAATTCAGGTAAAGATAGGCAAGAAATCAGACTTTGCTGAGTCAAAAGTTCTAACATTTGGAAAATTTAAATCCGGGAAGACATATAAAGTAAAAGCACGAACCTATGCGATAGATTCCAGAGGTAAAAAAATTTATGGAAAGTGGAGCGGTGCAAAGAAAATAACTATAAAATAATGTTGGCAATTGCCATAAAATGGGGTATACTAATCGTAGTTGTTTAAAAATTAACAATAAAGAAATATATGGAGGTACATTATGTTAGTATCAGCTAAGGAAATGTTAGAAAAAGCAAAAGCAGGACACTATGCTGTAGGACAGTTCAACATCAATAACCTTGAGTGGACAAAATCAATCCTTTTAACAGCAGAAGAATTAAAAAGCCCTGTTATTTTAGGAGTATCAGAAGGTGCCGGAAAGTACATGACAGGATTTAAGACAGTTTCTGCTATGGTAAAGGCTATGGATGAAGAATTGGGAATTACAGTTCCAGTTGCTCTTCATTTAGACCATGGTTCATATGAAGGATGTTATCAGTGTATTAAGGCTGGTTTTACATCAATTATGTTTGATGGTTCACACTATCCAATTGAAGAAAATATTGCTAAGACACAGGAATTAGTTAATGTAGCACATGCTCTTGGATTATCCATTGAAGCAGAAGTTGGTTCAATCGGTGGTGAAGAAGATGGAGTTATTGGCAAGGGTGAATGTGCAGATCCAGATGAATGTAAAGCAGTAGCAGACCTTGGTGTGGACATGCTTGCAGCAGGTATTGGTAATATTCACGGTAAATATCCTGATAACTGGGAAGGACTTAGCTTTGAAACATTAGATGCTATTCAGCAGAAGACAGGAGTAATGCCATTAGTCCTTCACGGTGGTACAGGTATCCCTGAAGATATGATTAAAAAAGCAATTGATCTTGGAGTATCAAAGATTAATGTAAATACAGAATGCCAGCTTTCATTTGCAGAAGCTACAAGAAAATATGTTGAAGCAGGAAAAGATTTAGAAGGAAAGGGATTTGATCCTAGAAAACTTCTTGCTCCTGGTGCAGATGCTATTAAGGCTACTGTAAAAGAAAAGATGGAACTTTTCGGTTCTGTAGGAAAAGCAGAATAAATATGCGACATCGAATAAGCAATGCATAATAAAAGAATCATAGGTGCGAGATTCGTTCACGAAATCGAGTACTTATGATTCTTTTATTATATAGTGCGTTTCGCACGACAAGAAGATTCGAGGAGCGAATCTTCTTGTGGATTGCTTTAGCGAGAAAAGGTGCGTTTTATTAAGAAGAGGTATCTCAAAAATATCTTGCCTTTTTTTTTGATTAATTTTATACTTATTTTAATATTGAGATAAGGGATGAATAAAATGAGTATTAATAAAGAAAAGAAAGTTGATAAAATAAAAAATTTTCACATTTCAAATAAAACATATTCTATTATCAGATATATAGTTCTTGGTATTGCAGCAGTTGTTTTGATTTATACTTCATATAGTTTGACAAATTCCTATTTGAATTATAAAGAAGATGAAGCCAAATATGCAGAGATCAATGAAATGTTTCATCAGCAAAGTGCCGGCAATAGCCCAAATAAGAAAAAGAAGAAGGAGTCTATGGATTATTCTTCATCACTCACAACATGGGTATGGGATTATAAGGCGATGTTACAGTATAATGATGAAGCAAAAGGCTATATCAAATTAGATGGAACCAGAATTCAGTATCCAATTGTTGAACATAAGGACAACGATTTTTATTTAAAGAGAGGTTCAGATAAAGTAAGCAATGGTGCTGGGGCTATCTTTCTTGATTATAGAACAGGTGGTCTTGATGGAAGAATGTGCATATTGTATGGACATAATATGATGGATGGCTCCATGTTTAAAGAACTGATGAATTATCGTGAGGATAGTTTTGCAAAAAAGCATCAGGCTTTTGATGTTTATGTAGGCTATCGTCATTACATTTATTATGTATTTTCTGCTTTTGCTACAAAAGATGATAATGAAGATGTTTATAAGTTTGGGTTTGATGATGACAATGATTATCAGAAGTGGCTCAACACGGTTAGTAGTAAGAGCAGATATAAGTTTGATAACAGACTTCCGGAAATAGATGATAAAGTAATTATGTGTTCCACATGTGTTGATAATTCAGGAAACAGGCAGATTGTATGTATGTATCGTGGGGAAGAAGTTGTAGATTAATGTTAAAATTTGTAAAATACATTTATTGAATACAATAGAAAAAAAGAGTGAAAATGTAAGATATATTGATAAATACTTAATTTTATTAAGAAAAAGGTTTAAAAAATTAGATAAACTAGTCTATGCTATTGATTTTTCTAAAGATATAGTGTAAATTAATGTGCGAATGAGGGAAACCTCACCGCTAAATGAGATTAAGGACAAGGGCGTTCTTCAAAATGATGATTTGGAGAAGTGCCTTTTTCTTTTGGAAAGAAATGGATTAGGCGGAAAATATGTTAGCTAAGGAAAGGAACAAGGACTATGGGAGTAAATATTGAAAAAGTATTCGGAGAAAACGTTTTTGACGATGCAGTGATGAAAGTCCGCTTGCCAAAAAGTGATTTTGAGACAGTAAAAAAATTGATGCACGAAGGTGGAGAGATAACAGAAGACTTGGCAGATGTTGTCGCACAGGCGATGAAAGAGTGGGCTTTGGAAAAAGGTGCTACACATTATACACATGTATTCCAGCCATATGTTATTTCAGTAGGAGCTGAAAAACATGATTCATTTGCATCTGTACCGGAAAATGGAAGAATTGAGAACACATTCACAGGAGAAGAATTATTAAAAGGAGAACCGGATGCTTCTTCATTTCCATCCGGTGGACTTCGCGAGACATGTGGAGCCAGAGGTTATACAGCATGGGATATTACATCACCTGTTTATATTAAAGAAGATACGCTTTGTATTCCTACAGCCTTTTGTTCATATACAGGAGAATCTCTGGATACAAAAACACCTTTATTGAAAGCGATGCATGCAGTGAGCAAGCAGGGCGTAAGACTGATGAGATTATTTGGAAATGAAGTGACAAACAGAATCTATTCATATGTTGGACCAGAGCAGGAATATTTCCTTGTAGACAGAGAAAAATATTTGAAGAGACCTGACCTTATTTATTCTGGACGCACTCTCTTTGGCGCAAAAGCACCAAAGGGGCAGGAAATGGATGACCAGTATTTTGGCTCTATACCTCCAAGAGTAAAGGCATTTATGGAGGATTTAAATACGAAGTTATGGAAATTAGGAATTACAGCGAAAACACAGCATTGTGAGGTTGCTCCGGGTCAGTTTGAGATTGCTCCAATTTTTTCTATTTCAAATGTAGCATTGGATAATAACCTGTTAGTAATGGACTTATTAAAGAAAACGGCAAAATCCCATGGAATGATTTGTCTTCTTCATGAGAAACCATTTGATGGTATTAATGGTTCAGGAAAGCACAATAACTGGTCCCTTACAACAGACGATGGCATTAATTTATTTAAGCCGGGTAAAGAGCCTGAAAATAATAAATTGTTCCAGCTAGTGCTGGCTTGTACAATGGCAGCTGTTGATACTCATGCAGTACTTTTAAGACTTGCTGCGTCGAATACAGGAAATGATCACAGGCTTGGAGCAAACGAAGCACCTCCGGCTATTATCTCAATGTATTTAGGAGATCAGGTTGGAGATGTCGTTGAGCAGATAATAAAGAATGGTAAGGCTACATCAAGCCTTTCATCTGGCGAGATTGATTTTGGAATTAAGAAACTTCCTAAATTAGAGAAGGATCCTACAGATAGAAACAGAACATCACCGTTTGCTTTTACAGGTAACAGATTTGAATTTAGAATGGTTGCTTCATCTAATACCATTGGTGATGTAAATACAGTCCTTAATGTTATGATGGCCGAGCAGTTTGAAAAGGCTGTTGCTGCATTAGAAGGAGCAGAGAATTTTGACAAAGCAGTAGAAGAGTATACTGCTAAGTTGATGAAAGAGCATGCAAGAATTGTCTTTAATGGAAATGGATACTCAGAAGAATGGACAGTTGAGGCTGAAAAGAGAGGTCTTCCAAACTGTAAGTCCATTGTAGATGCTATTCCATCATTGCTGGATGAAACAACAATTGAGATGTATGGTAAATTTGGCGTTCTTTCAAAGGCTGAATTAGAAGCAAGAAAGGAAATTCTTTTCGAACAGTATGCAGGAGTGAGAAACATTG
The DNA here is from genome assembly GCA_910578975.1 of uncultured Eubacterium sp. Taxonomy (GTDB): domain Bacteria; phylum Bacillota; class Clostridia; order Lachnospirales; family Lachnospiraceae; genus Eubacterium_G. The sequence goes on along the minus strand of CAJTRZ010000019.1, from coordinate 28,599 downwards.
AAGCTTTAACCATGGTTGACATGGCAAATAAGATGCTGATTCCGGCAGTAGTGAAATATACAAAGAAACTGGCAGATACTGTTTTGGCAGTAAAAGAGGCAGGCGTTGATGCAACTGTACAAACAGAAATGTTGTCAGAAGTGTCAGAGAAGTTAGTAGAAATGAAAAAGGCAGTAAAAGATTTAGCAGATATTACAGAGAAGGCAGCAAATGCAGAAGATGCGCAGGCATCTGCAATTGCTTATAAAGATGAAGTTATGACTGCTATGGCAGCACTTAGAAAACCGGCAGATGAACTAGAAGTAGTAATGCCTAAAGAAGCGTGGCCAATGCCTACATACGGAGACCTTATATTTGAATTATAAAGTTCAGCCATGCACAAAAAACATCAGAGATACACAAGGACTGCTTGCAGGACTTTGTATCCCTGATGTTTTTTGTATATGGTGAGCCAAATCAGCGAGAAGGAGCGAAGCGGAATCGAGCTGCTGGCTGAACTTTATGAAAAAATGTGAGGGGGAGTGGTGAGTCAAATCAGCGAGAAGGAGCGAAGCGGAATCGAGCTGCTGGCTGAACTTTATAAAAAAGATGTGAGGGGGAATGGTGAGCCAAATCAGCGAGAAGGAGCGAAGCGGAATCGAGCTGCTGGCTGAACTTTATAAAAATGATGTGAGAAGGAGTTAGCCTACTCGATTAAAAGTCAGAATGTATAAAAGTCGACAACAATTAGTTATAATAGTTGCTGAGAACACTTTTGTGTTATTAATCAGACAAGTTTTATATTGCATAAAATAAGTGAATTAGATAGAATGGTACTATTATGATTAAAGAAGGTAAGAGAGATGAAAATATTGTTTGATACTATTTTTTTATTAGCTGGATTTGTTTTGTTGATAAAAGGGGCAGATTATTTTGTAGATGGTAGTGTGGCAATTGCAAAGAAATTAAAGATTCCATCAATTGTAGTTGGGCTGACGATTGTGGCAGTGGGAACATCATTACCCGAATTAGCTGTTAGTTCTTTGGCTTCATTAAAGCAGTCAAATACAATTGCTGTAAGTAATGTTGTAGGATCAAATATTTTTAATTTGTTAATGGTTTTGGGAATAACAGCATTATTTACTAATATTAATGTGAAAAAATCTGTTTTACAGAGAGAGTTTCCACTTTTAACGATAATATCGGCAGTATTAATTTTTTTAACAGCAGATTTGTTTTGGTTTGATAATATTTTGGAAAAGATAAATATTTTTAATTTCAAAAATGGTAATATGCTTGTTGGAGAAGTAAGTAGAATAGATGGTTTTCTTTTGCTGGTTTTGTTTGTAGGATTTATTATATGGACAGTTAGATATGCTTTAAAACAACGAGTGGCAGAAGAAGAGGATGAGGAGATATTATCCAATGGAAAATGTGCAATTTTTATAATTGGAGGCATACTTGCCATAGTAGCCGGCGGTGAATTAGTTGTGGATAGTGCAAAAAGTTTAGCTCTTGCAGCTGGAATGAGTGAGACGTTAGTGGGATTAACTGTTGTAGCTCTTGGCACATCACTTCCAGAACTGGTAACCTCAGTAGTTGCGGCAAGAAAAGGAGAAGCAGATCTTGCTATTGGTAATGTAGTAGGATCTAATATAGCAAATATATTGCTTGTATTGGGGGCAGCAGCAATGATATCTCCAGTATCGGTTACAATGATGAATGTGATGGACGCCGTGATTGTGCTGGTTACTACAGTAATTGTATTTATCGTTTCGTATACACAAAAAACGATAAAAAGAAAAGAAGGTATATTGTTGGTATTAATATATGCTATATACATGGTGTATATAATCTGTAGACAGTATTGTGTTTAGAATAAAAGAATATACTTTATTAGAAGAGCTTGAATTATACATGAAAAAGGATGCATTTCTGCATCCTTTCCGCAAATATATTCTAATAATAAAAAAGGGAGGGAATCGGATAAATCCGATTCTAAAAAAATTATGAAAAACATAAACAAAATGTATAGTAACTTTTGTTTATGTTTATATCATAATTTGAATTCGTGAAAAAAGAGTGTTTTCATTGTAAAAAGATTATGAACAAGATGTAAATTATCACAATGCATATTATGTCGAAACAAGTCGGTCAAAAATAGTTGTAACCACATAGAAATAATGATATAGTTTCTATCGGGGTTAAATGAGTTTTGAAACCGTTTTGGTCGTTAAGTAAAACGGTGATAGATGAAGAGACTAGTCTGCAAGGACTGGTCTTTTTCTAGTTAAATGCTCTAAAATTTATTTGATTTATTATATACAGATAAAAAATATAGTAAATAGTTAGGAGGAATGAGATTATTAGATGAAGAGGAATTGAACAAATGATATCAGTGTGTTACAATAAATCCGTTATAATAAAGAACTAGGCATATATTTATGGTATATGAGAAATATGTTAGTTTTTTATTATATTTATAGATGAAAATTATTAATGATAAGTAGAAAGGAAATAAAGATATGGCACAAAATCCAATTGTAACTATTGAAATGGAAAGTGGAGATATAATGAAAGCAGAATTATATCCTGAAATAGCACCGAATACTGTAAATAATTTTATCAGCCTGATTAAGAAAGGATATTACGATGGGATTATTTTTCATAGAGTTATAAGAGGCTTTATGATTCAAGGTGGAGATCCAGAGGGTACCGGTGTAGGCGGTCCGGGATATTCCATTAAAGGAGAATTCTCAGGAAATGGTTTTCAAAATGATTTAAAACATACAAAGGGAGTTTTATCTATGGCAAGAACCATGATGCCGGACACTGCCGGTTCTCAGTTTTTTATTATGCATGAAACATCACCTCATTTGGATGGACAGTATGCAGGGTTTGGTAAAGTCATTGAAGGCATAGAGGTGGTTGATAAGATTGCATCTGTGGCGACAGATTATATGGACAAACCATTAGAAGAACAGAAAATGAAGAAAGTAACGGTAGAGATGTTTGGAGTAGAATATCAGGAGCCGGAGACTGTATAAAATGGCCAAGGATTTTTGGTAGCTGTGAACAAGCGTAAATAAAAAATATCGATAATGGTAATATAATAAAAACAACATTTAGGAGGTTAGTAAAATGGCAAAGATAACAAAAGACATGATTATTGCAGATATTATTCAGGTAAATATGGGTTGTGTTCCGATTTTGTTAAATGAGGGAATGCATTGTATTGGGTGTCCTGCATCACAGGGAGAAACGTTAGAAGAGGCATGTATGGTACATGGACTTGATGCTGATGTTCTGGCAAAGAAATTAAATGATTTTGTAGAAAGTGTAGAAACATCCGAGGAAGAAAAATAATCATTGTATTTTTTTATAGAAAATTGAAATGAAAATTGATTTTCGCGTAAATAAAAAGAACCTTACAAATAGTAAGGTTCTTTTTACATATATGTTTTTTATAAAGCTACATCTCCGATGATTCCATCAATAACATAGTAAGCTTTCATGTCTTCTGGTTTTACATAAATTGATACAGAAGTCATTGTCTTCTTGCCATTTTTTGTTTTGTAATCTTCTTTTACTGCTTTCTCGATTGCTTTTGTATCAAATTCCATTCCGTGGAACTGAACAAATAAGTTATTTTCTTTTTTAGCAGCAGTCTTCTTTGTAGTAGTTTTAGCAGCAGTTTTTTTAACAGTAGTTTTAGTAACTGCTTTTGCCTCTTCTTTTTTAACAGTTGTTTTAGCAGGTGCCTTAGTTTCAGCTTTTTTTGTAGTTTTAACAGTTGTTTCAGCTTTTTTAACTGGCGCTTCTTCAACTTTTTTTGCAGTAGTTTTGGTAGCTGTTGTTTTTACAGCGTCTTTCTTTGCTATTGCCATAATATTAATCCTCCTTAAATTTAAGTAGGTCGATTCAAGTCTAATAAAATGAGTTCGTATTTATCAACCCAATAATATGAATGTTTTTCACAAAATGTATCATACAACTACATATTAAAATATGCAATGTTTTAGAAAAAGTTTATGAAAAGTCTACAAAATTGATTCAGATATTGTAAAAAAATAATAAAAATATATGAATACAAATTAAGTTTAAGAAATTCATTTGTAAATAATTACAACAAAATAAATAATAAAAAAACATAATATAGGAAAAAAATGTAAAACTAAAGTAGAATAATTTGACTTTGTGTCGAAACTCTGTTAATATTTTATGTAAAGTATTTGTATATACGGAATGTTTATGTGACAGGTAGATTGAATGAATAAATATATGAAAAAAAGATTAAAAAGAAACATATATAAACATGGCAATTTGATGATATATGTTGGAATATTTGCCATAGCTTCCATTGTTACTATTGCATCTGTTGTTAGTAGAAATGATAAAGTTGTTTTTATTGATAATTCTCAGATTGCAGTTACGGAAAAAGAGTCCATTGCCATGAAAGACAAGGATACTTATAAGGTTGCAGCAAAAGATGAGAAAGTCAATACATCGACAAAGAAGCGAGAGCAGGAATCAGGCAGTAAAGTTATTATCCGGGTTGATGCATTGAATGTAAGAAGTGAGGCGTCACAAGAAGCAGAAGCATTGGGGATTGTTGATAAGGGTGAGATGTTTCAGATTATATCTCAGGACAGTGAATGGATTGAAATTGATTATAATGGGAACAATGGATTCGTGAAAACAGAATTTGTAGAAATTAAAAAATAAACGAAAGGAAATCCTGAAATCAGGGTTTCTTTTTTGCTTGCGTTGAAGGGTACTTTGTTCTATACTTATGCTATCATGCATACTAGTGATTAAGAGAAAGGAGGACGTATGAATTATATTGGCTGGTTAATTGTGTTTGTAATCTTTGCAGCATTGGAATTGGTATCATTGGGAATGACCTGCATATGGTTTGCCATAGGTGCGTTGGCAGCTTGTGTTACATCATTGTTTACAGGAAACTGGATTATACAGGCATTTGTTTTTGTTGTTGTGACAGCAGTTGTTCTTATTTTATTAAGACCGATAGCAGTGAAGCATATTAATAACAAAGCGGAGAAAACAAATGTAGAGTCTATTGAAGGTAAGATTGGAAAAGTAATAACTGATATTGATAATATCAATGCCAAAGGAATGGTAAAAATAGATGGAGTGGAGTGGACTGCAAGGAGTCAACAGAACGAAGTCATTGAGAAAGGAACTTTGGTGGAGGTAGTATCAGTAGAAGGTGTTAAGGTTATAGTAAAAGAGGCAGAGAAGAAATAACAAATAAATTATTAGGAGGAAAAATTATGCCATTTTTAATTATTATTTTAGTTTTAGCGATTGCAGTTGTATCAACTTGCGTAAAAATTGTGCCACAGGCACATTCATATGTTATTGAAAGATTAGGAGTTTATAAAGAAACATGGTCTGTAGGCATTCATTTTAAGGTTCCGTTTCTTGACAGAGTTTCAAGAAGAGTGAATTTAAAAGAGCAGGTTGCAGATTTTGAACCACAGCCGGTTATTACGAGAGACAATGTAACAATGCAGATTGATACAATTATTTTTTATCAGATTACAGATCCGAAACTTTTTGCTTACGGTGTGGAAAATCCTATTGTAGCAATCAAATCTCTGACAGCGACAACACTTAGAAATATTGTTGGTGATTTAGAGCTTGATGAGACACTTACATCCAGAGAGACAATTAACGCAAAAATGCGTACAGAATTAGATGTTGCTACAGACCCTTGGGGAATTAAAGTAAACAGAGTAGAATTAAAGAATATTATTCCACCAAGAGATATTCAGGAAGCAATGGAAAAACAGATGAGAGCGGAGCGTGAGAAGCGTGAGCAGATTCTTAGAGCAGAAGGTGAAAAACGTTCTGCAGTTCTTATTGCAGAAGGTAAGAAAGAAGCAGCAATTCTTAACGCTGAGGCCGACAAGGAAGCAGCAGTATTGAAAGCTGATGCTGAGAAACAGAAAAAGATGCTTGAGGCTGAAGGTGAGGCAGCAGCAATCCTTAAAGTACAGCAGGCTACAGCGGATGGTATCAGAGCGATTAAAGAAGCCGGCGCAGATGAGGCTGTTCTTACAATGAAGAGTTTAGAAGCTTTTGTTGCTGCGGCTGATGGTCAGGCTACAAAGATTATCATTCCATCTGAGATACAGGGAATTGCAGGCAGTGTAAAAGCATTGGCAGAGACAATTAAAGCATAAGGGTTATAAGATAAGGAAACAAATAGAAAGAGCGTCTGGGACGTTAGTGAGTTCAGGATTATGTATAACGAAGAGAGAGTTTTATGTGGAGCGAATTCTTATGAAAAAAAGTTCTATTTAAATGATAAGTTTAAAAACTTACCGGAGCAGGTAAAACAGGAACTGCAGATTATGTGTGTGATGTTTACAGAAGAGGTAGGAGGAACTTTGGTTTTAGAATATGATGAAGACGGATATTTACAGTTGATTACTGATGCAAATGAAGATGATATTTTGTATGATGAGATTGGCAGTGGACTCAAAATTCATCAGATTCAGTTAGACAAAAGGGAGTTGTTAGAGGCTCTGGAAATGTACTATAGAGTTCTTATTTTAGGAGAAGGCACGTGATATGTTATTAACAGTAGACGTAGGAAATACCAATATTACATTAGGTTTGTTTCAAGGAAAGGAAGTTTTTGTTACATTCCGTATGAATACACAGGCAGTCAGAACATCGGATGAGTATGGTTCTATGATTGCTGAGATGTTGGTGCGAAAAGGAATAAATATTAAAAATATTAAAGATGTGATTATCGCATCTGTTGTACCCAAAGTGATGTATTCGCTGAATAGTGGCATAATCAAATATTTTGGTATACAGCCGATTATAGTAGGAATAGGAACAAAGACCGGCATTAAGATTAATCGTACAGATCCAAGGGAGGTAGGTGCAGACCGTATTGTAGATGCAGTGGCAGCTTATGAAATATATGGAGGTCCATGTATTGTTATAGACTTTGGAACGGCAACCACTTACGACTTGATTGGGCCAGAAGGAACATTTGAGGCTGGTGTGACATCACCGGGGATTCAGATTAGTGCAAAGGCATTGTGGGACTGTACGGCGAAACTTCCGGAGATTGAGATTAAAAAGCCAGATTCAATTTTAGGCAAAGATACGATTTCCAGCATGCAGGCAGGGATTGTGTTTGGCTATATAGGACAGACAGAGTATATTGTTGAATGCATGAAAAAAGAGAGTGGTATTAAAGACTTGAAAGTAATTGCAACAGGTGGACTGGGAAGAGTTATTTATGAGAATACAGATTGTATTGATGTTTATGATAATGAATTGACACTTCAGGGAATGAGGATTATTTACGAGAAGAATAAGAAAAGATATGAAGATAGGTAATGTTGAAATCGAAAATGGTTTGGCATTAGGACCAATGGCAGGTGTAACGGACCTGCCATTTCGTCTGCTTTGTAAGGAGCAGGGATGTGGACTGATGTACACGGAAATGGTCAGTGCTAAAGCAATTTTATATAAAAATAAAAAGACAAAGGATTTATTGGCGATTGATGAGGACGAGCATCCGATAGGTGTGCAGTTGTTTGGCTCGGAGCCGGATATTATGGCAGAAATCGCGTCAGGAGTGGCATATGGAGCCTGTGACTTTATTGATGTGAATATGGGCTGTCCGGTGCCAAAGATTGTGAATAATCATGAGGGTTCTTATCTTTTAACCCAGCCAAAGTTAGTGGAAGAAATATTGACAAAGATGGTAAAAGCCAGTATTAAACCGATTACTATTAAAATCAGAAAAGGTTTTAGAGAGGGTGAAAGTCAGGCGGTTGAGATTGCAAAGATTGCAGAGGCCTGTGGAGTTTCAGCAATAGCAGTTCATGGAAGAACTAGAGAGCAATATTATAGCGGAAAGGCAGACTGGGATATTATTAAAGCGGTGAAAGAAGCGGTAAGTGTTCCTGTAATTGGTAATGGAGATATTTTTACACCACAGGATGCAAAAGCGATGAAAGAATACACAGGATGTGACGGACTGATGGTAGGTAGGGCGGCACGCGGAAATCCATGGATATTTAAACAGATCAATGAATACCTGAAAACGGGAGAATTGATAGACAAACCTACGCCACAGGAAATTAAAGCTTTGATATTGAAACATGCACAGATGTTAATCGAGTGTAAAGGAGAATATACAGGCGTTCATGAAATGCGTAAGCACATTGCATGGTATACCGGGGGACTGCCACATTCAGCAGAACTAAGGCGTAAATGCAATGAAATGGAAAACTGGGAAGAATTACAAAAATTACTAGATGACAGATTATAGAAGAAAATCTACAAAAGTTGTGGATATGCAGGGAGGGGAACCCCATTATTAAAGGCGTTTTGGTTGACAATAATGCTATGCCCTGCTATTATAAAGTGTAAAACTTTTGATAGAGTGTTGATTGGAGGAAGTAACAATGGCAGATAGCACAAAGAAAAATATACTTACCTATGCAGGCCTACAGGAACTTGAGGCTGAGTTAGAGGATTTAAAGTTAAATAAACGTAAGGAAGTTGCTCAGAAGATTAAAGAAGCCAGAGAACAGGGTGATTTATCAGAAAACGCTGAGTATGATGCTGCAAAAGATGAGCAGAGAGATATTGAGGCTCGTATTGAAGAAATCGAAAAAATCCTTAAGAATGTAGAAGTTGTCGGAGAAGATGATGTAGATGATACGAAGATTAGTGTTGGATGCCATATCGTAATCCATGATTTTGAATATGATGAAGATTTAGAGTTTAGTATTGTAGGTTCTACACAGACAAACAGTTTACAGGGAAAGATCTCCAATGAATCTCCACTTGGTATGGCTTTAATCGGTCATGAAATTGGTGATGTAGTGGAAGTAGAGATGGGAGAAGTTGTTTCTAAATACAAGGTTATTGATATTAAGACAAGAAAATAATATGTGCAACAGTTTAGGCATGCACAAAAAAGAGCAGGGATTCAAAAGGACTGCTTGTAGGACTTTGAATTCCTACTCTTTTTTGTATATGGTGAGCCATAACAGCGAGAAGGAGAGCAGCGAATTCGAGCGGATGGTTGAACTGTCGTTAAAATATTTTAAAATACAATTGATTGAGGAGTAGTAAAATGGCAGAGCAGAATAATAAGAATAATCAGCCACAGGTGGATGAAAAGCAGTTATTAAAGGTTCGTCGCGAAAAATTAGCTGATTTACAGGAAAGAGGAAAGGATCCTTTTCAGATTACAAAGTACGATGTGACACATCACAGTATGGATATTAAAAATAATTTTGAAGCATTAGAGGCAGAACATGACGAGGAAGGTAAACTTGTTAAGGATCCTGCGAAATTAGTATCCATTGCAGGACGTATTATGTTAAAGCGTGTCATGGGTAAGGCATCTTTTTGTAATGTTCAGGATTTAGAAGGAAATATTCAGGTTTATGTAGCTAGAAACGAAGTTTGCGAAGAACCTTTTGATGAATATAAAGATTTTAAGAAAATGGATATTGGTGATATAGTCGGTATCAAGGGATATCCATTCAAAACAAAGACAGGTGAGATGAGTATTCATGCAACAGAAGTTACTCTTCTTACTAAGAGTCTTCAGATTCTTCCTGAAAAGCATCATGGTCTTACAAATACAGATTTAAGATATCGTCAGAGATATTTAGATTTGATTATGAATCAGGAAGCGAAAGAAGTGTTTGTGAAGCGTTCAAAAATTATCAGTGAGATTCGCAGATACTTAGATGGACAGGGATTTATGGAAGTTGAGACCCCAATGCTGGTTCATAATGCAGGTGGAGCGGCAGCTCGTCCTTTTGAGACACATTTTAATGCATTGGATGAAGATGTGAAACTTCGTATTTCTCTTGAATTATATTTGAAGAGATTAATTGTAGGCGGTCTGGAAAAGGTATATGAGATTGGTCGTGTGTTCCGTAATGAAGGTGTTGATACAAGACACAATCCAGAGTTCACATTGATGGAATTATATCAGGCATATACAGATTACAATGGAATGATGGATTTAACAGAGAACCTTTACAGACATTTGGCAGAGACTGTATGTGGAAGTGCAAAGATTGTTTATAATGGTATTGAAATGGATTTAAGCAAGCCATTTGAAAGACTTACAATGGTAGATGCAGTGAAGAAGTATGCAGGTGTTGACTGGAATGAAGTGGAGACAGTAGAGCAGGCAAAAGAACTTGCAAAAGAGCATCATGTGGAATTTGAAGAGCATCACAAGAAGGGTGATATCTTGAATTTATTCTTTGAAGAGTTTGTAGAAGAGCATTTAGTTCAGCCTACATTTATTATGGACCATCCAATTGAGATTTCTCCTTTGACAAAGAAGAAACCGGAAAATCCGGAGTATGTTGAAAGATTTGAGTTCTTTATGAATGGCTGGGAAATGGCAAATGCTTATTCAGAGCTTAATGACCCAATTGACCAGAGAGAGAGATTTAAGGCACAGGAAGAGTTATTAGCATTAGGTGATGAGGAAGCAAACACAACAGATGAGGATTTTATGAATGCATTAGAAATCGGTATGCCGCCTACTGGAGGTATCGGATTTGGTATTGATAGAATGTGTATGTTGTTGACAGATTCACAGGCGATTAGAGATGTGTTATTGTTCCCGACAATGAAACAGTTGGATAAATAAAGAAGATATAGAGTCTAATTCTTTTATAGAATTTCTGCTATCGTGATAGGATAGCAGAAATTTTTTTGTACAATAATAAATATAGTGTTTATTTGACATTTTTCACAACTATAGACTTATATACATAATATAAATTAGAAATATGTTGTATAATGAAAGGAAAAGCAAATGAGTAATCGCCATAAATTGTGTTGTGATTGTTGTTGTGAAGGTCCAGCCGGCCCCCAAGGGGAGATTGGTCCGCCGGGACCACGTGGACCTAAAGGGGAGCCTGGGCCACGTGGAGAAATGGGTCCGACTGGAGCACAGGGACCACCTGGGAAAGGAATAGAACCGGCATATTTTAATGCTGTAATGCAAGGAGGATTTCAAGATGTTGAACCGGAAGGAGATGTTAAGTTTTTACTTGCATATCAGTCAGGTGACTTTTCATTTACCCCTAATACAGCAAAAATAGTAGTTAATTCAGGAGGGATTTATCGTATAGACTATTCCTTATTGATTCGTCCGGTTAAAGGGCTTTTAAATGTTGCTTATGCGGTTGCTATAAATAATTTGGAGAATCCACTATCATTTTTTGGAACTTATTCGAATGAAGTTAGTAGTGCAGAACGTATACCATTAACAGGTATTTTTATTACTTCAATTGAAGCAGGATCAACAGTTGTACTGAGAAATAAATCTTCAACGCCAGATTATCTTGCTGGAACAGGAATTGATAATCAGGCAGTAAATCATGCATCTATTATATTGCAGAAAATTGCTTGAAATTAAATTAATTTAGAAAGAGATAGGCAGGTCACAAAGAGTTAAAAAATATTTTTGTGTCCTGCCTATTAAAATACATTACTTTAAAAAATATTAAAATTGAGAACTGCTTTTTATGAACATAGTTAAAAGCATTATTATTTTTATTGTGTATAATTAAAAAAATGACTATAATATGCATATAAAAAAGTACATTAAAAAGGAGTGAGACTTTATGGTTGAAAATAGACAGAGGATTCAAATGATACTCAAAGTAATAGGTGTCATACTCGCAGTATTTTTATTTATTTTCATAATTTACCTCGCATATGTTTTCTTATCATACAGCAGAATAGATGATAATCAAAAATTAACAGTCAATTCGCCCAAGCAACAATTAGAAAACTTTGGCAGCAGTCAATTAACCCCAAATAAAACTTATACAATTGGAACTTACAATGTAGGGTTTGGAGCATATCTGCCGGATTACAGTTTTTTTATGGATGGAGGAAAGTACTCGAGATGTTATAGTGGTGAGAGCGGTGCAAATGCCATCAAAGGAGCAGCAGGACTTTCACTGGACTATCAGCCGGATTTTATGATGTTTCAGGAGGTAGACAGAGATTCTACAAGAAGTTATCATGTCAATCAGGAAAATCTGATAACTGAAATCTTTAACAATTATTATGAGACTTTCGCAGTGAATTACGATTCAGCATATTTATTTTATCCGTTTAACGAACCGATAGGAGCCTCTTATTCGGGAATTGCGTCATACTCAAAATATGAAATAACAGATTCCCTAAGGAGAAGTCTTCCAATATCCAAAGGATTTTCGAAATTTCTCGATCTGGATAGATGTTATTCGATTAATCGCATAAAGGTAGAAAACGGTAAAGAATTGGTCTTAATAAATGTTCACTTATCCGCTTATGGAAATAGTGATGAAATCCGTGAAGGACAGTTGAAAATGTTATTTGACGATATGAACAAGGAAATGAAAAAAGGCAATTATATTATCTGTGGTGGTGATTTTAATCATGATTTGAAAGCAGATGAGAAAGACAGCGATAACTGTGAGAGTTGGGCATTTCCGTTTCCAAGAAGCAGGATGCCTGAAGGTGTCAGATTTGCGATGGATGAGTTGGATAAGGAAACAATGGAGAAAATGCCGGAGTCTAACAGAAATAATGATACAGAGTACATTCCGGGGAAGACTTATGTATGCACATTAGATGGGTTTATTATTTCTGATAATGTGGAATTAAAAGGTTATCAAATAGTAGATACAGGTTATGCTTATTCGGATCATCAGCCAGTATTTATGAATTTTAAATTAAAATAAAAACAAAAAAGACGAAAAGGAGATGAATTATCATGGAAGAGAAAATTACAAAAAATGTAGTGGGAACTGAAGAGGAAAACATGGAAAACTTAGGACAGGCATTGGAAGAATCATATGCTTATATGGGTAATGGAGAGTATGATACAGACACACTGCTGGCGTGGGAGAAAATTAATAAGTATAAAGAAACAGGAGAAATTTTGCCGGTTACTGTTTCAGGTATTGTAAATAAAGGTGTCATTGCTTTAGTTGAAGGTGTTCGTGGATTTATTCCTGTCAGCAGACTGGATATTAATCATGTAGAAGATACCAATGTCTGGCTTGGAAGAGATATCAGAGTACGTGTTATTGAGGCTGATATGGAAAAAAGTAAACTGGTGTTATCTGCAAGAGAAATTTTGAGGGAAGAGTCAGCAGCAGCCAGAAAGGCGCAGAAGGAAATGGCTGTATCTAAGATACAAGTGGGTTCTGTTGTGGAAGGCAAAGTTGAATCTCTCCAGTCATATGGAGCGTTTATAGATTTAGGAAATGATGTAACAGGTCTTGTACATATTTCCCAGATATCTACCAGTCATATCAAATCTCCGAAGGAAGTTTTAGAAGTAGGTCAGATGGTTCAGGCTAAGGTAATTAAAAATGAAAACGGAAAAATAAGTCTGAGTATTAGGGACTTACTTGAAGAACAACGGAAACAGGAGGAAGAAGAAATAAAGAACAATATTCCCGAAGTTGAGAATATTGGAACATCTTTAGAAAGCTTATTAAGAGGGTTGAAATTGGACTAAAAAACCGGAAAAATGTAATAAAAATTGTTCAAAAAAAACGTTTCATAAATATAAGTACCTAAAATAAAAAATGGCTCCTTAGGTAATATATGGCTAAATGGTATCATTTGCATATTAATTATGAAAGGGGAAATTATATGCAAGTTACAAAAAGAATCAGTGGTTTTTTGATGGCGCTTATTATGGTAATTAATTTATTTACCGGATATACAGCTCCAGTAGAGGCCAGTGAAGTGAAACAGAACACAAAAGAGGTACCATATCGAAATGTTATGTATTATGGTGAGTGGTCAATTTATGCGGGGCAGAAAAATTTTACTCCGGACAAAATTGATGGCAGTTTAATTACACATTTGAATTTTGCTTTTATGGACGTGGATGCAGATGGAAACTTAAATGTTTGCGATTCATGGGCTGATTATGAGAATCCAAATGTGGGATATTCAGTAGGGTATGACAGTTTATATAGTGGAGTATTGGGGGCAATGCTTTTATTAAGAAATAAGTACCCAAATATGAAAATTGGTATTTCCGTTGGTGGATGGACCAGATCAGGAGATTTTCCTAAGTTAGCATCCAAGGCGGAGTCAAGAGAGAATTTCGCAAAGAATATTGCAAAATTTATTCATTATTATGGATATGATTTTGTAGATATTGACTGGGAGTATCCTACAGCAGACAGAGATCCGGATCCAGATGGAAATGGTGTTACAGTGGATAAGGGATGTAAGGGCTCTGAAGCTGATACAAGAAACTTCACACTTCTTATGCAGGCCATTAGAGAACAATTAGATTATTATGGTACAGTAGATGGAAAATATTATGAGTTATCATGTGCGATGTCAGCATCACCGGCAATGATGTCAAAAATAGAATACGATAAAGTTTTAGAAATTGTTGATTTTGCAAATATGATGACATACGATTTAAATGGTGCATGGAACGGTTATACAGGCCATCAGACAGCACTTTATACTAATGATTCATATGATCATGAAACGCAGAAAGATGGACAGTTTTCAGTTGATACATGTATAAAATATCTGGAAGATACATATGGCAATAACATTGATTATTCAAAGATTGTAGTGGGTGTTGCCCCATACACAAGAGGATGGGCAGGCGTTAAAACAGACGGTAAAGACCCTAAAAATCCGGGGTTGTATGCTACTGCAGAGCCAAACAGTGTGAAAGCACCGGATGGTACTACATCGGGGACATTTGCTTATGGAGATATTGATTCTCTCATAAGTAAATATAATTTAAAGGAATATTATGATGAAACAGCACAGGCTGCATATTATTACAGTGCAGATACAGGTTACTTTTTTACCTGTGATAATGAGAGGTCTGTTGCAGCAAAAGGTCAGTATGTCAGAGAAAAACATCTTGGTGGACTGATTTCATGGATGGCATCATTGGACAGTACAAGTTCTGTTACAAGAACAATGAAGAATGCATTATATGGTGATTCTTCAATTCCTACGCAAAAGATTATTATACCTGAAAAAGAAAACGTTTCCATCGACGTGGATGCTTCTGGTAACACATATACATTTACAGTAAAAAATAATAATCGTCTTGTGGAATCAAGCGCGGCAACACTTCCGGGAAGCGGAGATAAGCCGGCACTGCCACAGGCTGAGAAATTTGGAAAATCTGTAGTATATCCTAGATTTTATTTTAAGACAAAGAGTGGTGAAATCCTTACAGGAGATTATAGTTCCGGTGGTACGATTACATCAGGTGATGGTTATACAATTATTACACCTCCGGAATGGTCAGGAAAAACATTAGAGCCTGGTGCAACAATGACATTTACATTAAAATCTTCTGCAACAGCAGATAAAGCGAATATTGCACAGGTTTTAATGACAACGAGAGCTGTTTCAGCAGGCGAGGAATTAGGAACAACGGTTTTATATAGTGATTCCAGCGAAATAACTACAACAAAGGCACCGACAGTTACAACGAAGAAAGAAGAAACTACAACGAAGACTCAGGTAGTTACAACAAAAAATGAAACAACAAAGGCACCGGTAACTACAACGAAAAAGGAGTCAGACACAACGAAGATACAGACGACTACAGATTCCACAGTGGGAACAGGAAGTTATCCTGCATGGTCACCAAATAATGTAGCTTATGCTTTAGGAGCAATTGTTTCTTATAATGGCAAAGTGTATGAATGTACATATGCACATAATTCTAATGTGGCATGGACACCGACCGAAGCTTTCACACTTTGGAAAGAAAGAACTGATTTAATCAATATGGAGACAACAGGAAGTTCAACGAATCCGGGTCATGAAGAAACTACAACAGTAAACAATTATACTGTTAATACGACTTTACCAGAGCATATGGTAACGGGTTATTGGCATAACTTCTTAAATGGTTCAACTGCATTAAAATTATCAGATGTACCTTCATATTATGATATGATATGCGTATCATTTGCGAATTCATCAACGGTACCGGGTAAAGTTACATTTGAACTGGATAAAGATTTGTCTAATGCACTTGGTGGTTATACGAAAGCGCAGTTTATTCAGGAAATTAAAGAACTGAAAGCAAAAGGACAGCATGTCATCATCTCGGTTGGTGGTGCAGAAGGTACGACATATATTAATGATGCAGCTTCATCAGAGCAGTTTGCTTCGAGTCTGATTTCAATGATTGAGGAATATGGATTTGAAGGCGTTGATATTGATTTTGAGGGAGCAGCAGTATCAGGAACAAATTATATTGCAAGTGCATTGAGAAAGGTTCACAATCATTTTGGTGATAATTTCATTATAACAATGGCACCCGAGACATATTATATTCAGACAGACAGAATATCGGCGAATGACATTACAACAGCTTATTATAGACTTGCACTTGAAATTAAAGATATTTTAACAATTTGTTATCCGCAGTTTTATAACTCTGGTGGAATGATTGGATATGGTGGAGCAAACGTAAATCCGGGAAATGCAGATTTTCTTACATCATTATCAACACTTTTATTAGAAGGTGGTTTAAGACCGGATCAGGTTGCAATTGGTGTTCCTTCGACATCAAAGGCAGCTGGTAGTGGATATGTTGAACCAGGTATCGTATCAACAGCAGTAAATTCATTAGTTTATAAGAGAAGTTCAGGAACTTTTACGCCTCCAAATGCATATCCAACATTACGTGGTGTTATGACATGGTCTATTAACTGGGATGCGACAAATGGTTATGCATGGGCAAAAGCGATGGATTCATTGATGGATTCTCTGCCAAAGTCAGGCATTACAACTACAACAAAAGAACCGACAACAACAAAAACACAGATAACTACAACAAAGCAGCAGCCAACAACAATAGAAAATGATACAACAAAGGATATTGTTCAGAGACCATCTGCCCCAACCGGTTTGACATATGTAGGGAATGCAGATTTACCATATTATTTTGCATGGACGGCAGCAGCAAACGCAGAATCCTATAAGGTATACGTGAATGGAAATTACATTGCAACAGTAATCGGTGAAAGCGTAAACCTAGATTCAAAATTCTTTTCATCAGAGGGTACTTATACGATTGGTGTAAGTGCTGTAAACGAAGGTGGAGAATCAGAACAGACAACAATATCTTATATTGTAAAAAACAGTAATGTTACGACTTCATCAGTTGTAACTACAGAGGAGGTTACAACGAAGGATGTAAATCCAGGAAATAAAAAGACACCAGTATTGATTGGTTATTATCATACATGGCATAATTCGGGAAATGCATTTATTAAATTAAGGGATGTTGACAGCAATTGGGATATTATTAATATATCTTTTGCAGAGCCAGTTTCAGCAGGCAGCACAGATGGCAAAATGCAGTTTAATATTTCCGGATTGACATCAGATTACACAAAGAATGATTTTAAGGCAGATATAAAAGCACTGCAGGCTAAGGGAAAGAAGATTGTATTATCCATTGGCGGTTATGAGGGATATTTTTCTCTGAACTCAGAAGAAGCAATTAATCAGTTTGTCAATGATATTAAGTCTTTTGTCAATGAGTATGGATTTGATGGTATTGATATTGATTTAGAACAGTCTTCGGTTAATTTTAGTCAGGGAAATGATAGAGATATTAGACAAATTACTTCACCACAGTTAAAGAATATGACAACTGCTATAAGAAGGATTGTAAGTAGTTATGGTAAAGATTTTATTTTATCCTGGGCACCAGAAACATTTTATATGCAGATGGGATACACCTATTATGCAGGTATTAATCAGTGGTGTGATCCTAGAGCAGGCTCATATCTTCCGATGATTAATGCGTTGAGAGACATTACAACTTTTGTTCATGTTCAGTTATATAATTCTATTGCAATTACAGCGCCGGATGGCAAATCATATAGTATGGGAAGTAAAGATGCAGTCGTTGCAATGTGTAAAATGTTATTAGATGGTTTCCATGTTGGAGAAGGAGTCGGCGTTGCACCAACAGATGCCACATGGTTTGCACCACTTAGACCAGATCAGGTTGTTATTGGTGTTCCTTCATCAGCAAATGCAGCAGGAAGTGGACAAATTTCCAATATTGAGTTGCAGGCAGCTTTTACAGAACTTAACAATGCTTATCCAGGTATGGGTGGAATTATGACGTGGTCTATTAACTGGGATAATGCACAGAATGATAATAGTTTTGCAAGAGAGAATAAAGCGTTTTTATCAAAGTTCGGAAGTGGTGAAGTTCCAACGATAGAGACAACAACGCAGCAGGTGACAACAGAGGCACCGACGATAGAGAAACCTACACAGCAGATAACAACAGAGGTACCAACGACACAGAGACCTACAGAGCAGGTAACAACAGAGAAAAAGACAGAGATGCCTACTACGGAAAAGCCGACAGAAGTTCCAACTACTGAAAAACTAACAGCTGCACCGACAGAAAAGCCGACTGAAGACAAAACAACAGAGGCTCCAACCAGTGGAAATATAGAGTGGAAAGCTGTTTCTGGAAGTAGCACAATTTTCTATAATGCAAATCATACATTATCAGGAATTGTAAATGTTCAAAAACCTGGCTTTGCAGCAGAAGAAGGAATTTATGTAACTGTACCAGCGGCGATTAGTAGGGTAACGGTAAATGGAATGGAAACATCAGGTTCAGCAATTCAGGGAGCTGGAGCAGTTATTTATTTGTCAGCGTTAAATAAGCAAATAAATGTAATTGAAATTGAATATGCAGGTGGAAAAGGTGAAATTCTATTTAGAAATGCAGCAATAGGTGGGGCAGACATGACAACAAAACCTACAGAGACTGTGACCCAGGAACAGGTTACAGAAAAGCCGACACCAGCACTAACTACACCAGCACCGGTTCAGACTACAACAGAGATGCCAACACATGATATTGGCATTAATGCACCGAAATCCGTTTCAGGACTAACACATGCACCTGCAGGAGACGGTTCTCTTCCATATTATTTTGCATGGGCAAGCGTAAGTAAAGCGACACAATATAATTTTTATATTAATGGACAATATGTAGGCAGCAGTACATATGCTGCATACAATGCTGAGAAATTCTTTAAGGATGCAAAAGATGGTAATTACACCATTGGAGTAACGGCGGTAAATGATGGTGGAGAGTCGAAAATTACGACCATTCAATTTAAAAAAGAAACACCAAAAATGATGGCAAGAAGTACATCAGAGTCTTCTCAGGTTTTAACAGCAGGAAAAAAGAACTCTTCAAAAAAAATAAATATTACTTTTAAAAGTGTTGAAGGGGCAGAAAAGTATCAGATTCAAATTGCAAAAAATAAAAAGTTTAATAAACTTCTTGTTAAGAAAATTGTGAAAAAGTGTAAATTAATTATTAGAAATAAAAAATTTGCATATAAGAAAAGATTGTATGTAAGAGTACGAGTGAAAGGAACAAGGGTCTGGTCCAGAACGAAAAGAGTTAAAATAAAGTAAGTTTTTAAAAGAGGCTGTACAGATTAAAGTTGTAATCTGTACAGCTTTTTTTATTGTATAGGAAATTTTTCCGAAATTCCTATACAATAAAAGCTCTGCAAGGATTGCAGAGGTACGGAAAGGTAGTTATTCTTACGAATCCGTGCCTCGCGAGAGAGTTCTCAAGCGAACTCTTTGTTACTTAAAAGACAATGTGCTAAAAATGTTTTTATTTTTATCGACTTTCCTCGACTTATTTCGCCAAAAATCCCCATAAATAGTGAGAAAAATGTAGATAAAAACATTTTTATATATTGCAAAAAAATGTTTCAACTGTTACGTTTTAATTGTTAATTATTAATAGAAAAGGAGAAAGTTATGAGGAAACAATTAAAAAAATTAACAAGTGTAACTTTAGCAGTGACAATGCTGGTATCATTATGTAGTGCCAATATTGTTAAAAGCACAACAACAAAAGCTGAGAACAAAGCAGTGACAGTTTTTGACCAGATTGAAGAAGTTAATATCTCAGAAAATAAACTAGATGATATTGCAGAAGTGGCTCTGGAAGATGGAGCAAGAGCTGCAGAAGAAGTGAATAAGTATAAAGATGAGGCAGATTATAATGCAGCATTAAATTCTGCATTGACATCTTATTATGAGACAGAAGATTTTGAACAGTTAGAGAAATTTCAGAAGGTAGCGGACAGACGTAGCGAGGAAGTTGTAGAGGCATATGAGGAAGCAGCAGAAGAAAGAGCCAAAGGTGATGAGAATGGTTTTGAAACAGGAAAAGTATTAGCCATATTTGATAGTGAGGCGACAGAAGAAGAAATTCATGCAGTCTGTAAAGCACAGAATGGAGAAATAGAATCTATTTATAAAGATTTTACAGGAGATTACGTTGCAGAAATCTCTATATCATTAGGACAGACTGTAGACATGGCATCAGAAGCATATAGTCAGTATAGTATTACAGAGGCAGTGGACAGCAATGATTATTATGGCGTAGAAGAAAGCGTACTAGGCTCAACAAATGATCCAGATATTAAGAATCAGTATTATTTAGATAATATATATGTGAAAGAGGCTTGGGATTATGTTTCAAGTCATACTCACGATAAAGTGCTGGTAGGAGTCATTGATACGGGAGTTCAAATCGATCACCCTGATATGAAGAATGTCCTTTCGCCACATTCAGCAGATGTGACAGGGGATACACCAGTTTTACTTAAGGATTGTGAAGAGCCGGCAAAACATGATCATGGAACAGGGGTTGCAAGTATTATAGCAGCAGAAGCTAATAATAACAGACAAATGGCAGGAGTAGCAAGCTGTTATAATAATGATGTTGTTGAAATACTTGCAGTACAGGCATCTACATATTCAGAAAAAGAACAAGATTATGTATTTGAAATGGAAAATCAGTTAAAAGCACTCAATTACTGTTTTGAGCAAGGGGTGAAAGTGGTAAATATGAGCTTGGGAGGATACATCCCGAATGCTGTGCAAGAGCATACGATAAACAAAATGACAGATGAAGGAATTATTGTAGTATGTGCAGCGGGTAACAATTCCGTAGGATATAATCATTATCCATCAGATTATGAAAAATGTATTTCGGTAATTTCTACAGATTCGAAAAATCAAATATCTGAATTTTCTAATTTTGGTTCCAAGAAAGATATTTGTGCACCAGGATCTTCGGTGTTTATGTTAAACAAAAATTCTGGGACATGGTATGGAAGCGGAACATCTATGGCATCGCCGGTAGTAGCAGCAGTAGCAGCTATGATGTGTTCCGTCAATGCTGATTTAAATTATTTTGATGTGAAACGAATTATGGCAAATACAGCAACAGATTTAGCGGAAGATATCTCAAAAGATAAAGTTCCATATGGAATTGTCAATGCGGCTAAGAGTGTACAGTATGCGGTTGACTATACACCAAACACCTTGTTTAAATTTGAATCAGAACCATATCAGAATCTTGCATATAAAAAAAATGTAACAGCATCAAGTTTATACAATTCTGATGATTTTCCGATTACAAATTTAGTAGATGGGGATACTCGCTCAAAGATTATTACGGGAAGTAGTGCAGGACAGTATGTTGAAGTTGATTTGGGGCAAGTATATGATATTGACAAAATAAATCTTTGCTATGATAGATTTAGCACTACAGGATATCAGATAAAAATTTCGGAAGATAACGAAAATTGGACGGAGATAGCACGAGGAGATAAAGAAGCACAGGTTAGTAAGGTTTTTGAGTTTGAAAAACAAAAAGCCAGATATGTAAAGGCAGAATATATTGATAACGATACATATGTAGTATTAACAGAGTTGCAAGTTTATGGATATAATCATGATACAATACAATATAAAGATATTTTAAATGAAAAAGAAAAACCGTCTGATGTATTGAACATGACGGCAAATTGGTCTTTCCCTGGAGGTGCTGTCGTGACATGGAAGGATAATGCTAATAGATTATCAAAGGGTTATACCTATAATCTTTATGTGGACGGCAAGTTCGATAGATCGGTTTCATCAGCAACAGTATGTGTAATTACAGGATTATCTGCAGGAACACATACATTTAAAGTTACCTCATGTCTCAATGGGTATGAGTCTGAAGGAGTAGAAATTCGTACATACGTTGGAAACACAATGCCGACCACCACAACAGAGGCACCAACAACACTGGTTCCAGCGACAACACCGATGCCGACTACCACGCCAATACCAACTACAGAGGTATCGACAACACCAGTTCCAACTACTACTAGTGCAGATGAAGATTTACTGGAAGTAATCGGAATGGTAGCATCCTGCCCGGCAGATAATACGGTAGGAGTTGTATGGGGACAGGATGACGAACGAATTAACAGTGGGTATAAGTACAATGTGTATATTAACGACATGAAAGTATTAAATGATGTAATTTGTAATTACTATGTAATTGATAACGTTCCAGCAGGAAATGTTAACGTAAAGGTAACAGCAACCCTGAATGGAAAAGAAACAGTCGGAGTGACACAGATGGTCAATGTGACGGGTGATGGACAAGTGCCAACAACACCAGTATCAACAACAGAAACACTAACTACCACACCAGTGCCTACGACGACACAAATGCCAACTACTACAAAGGCGCCTGTAACTACTACAGCGGAGCCTACAACAACTGTTGTTTCAGGAAAAATGCCATTGGAAGTAATAGGAATGGTTGCATCTTGTCCGGCAGATAATACAGTAGGAGTTGTATGGGGACAGGATGAAGATCGAATGAATAGTGGCTGTAAATATAATGTATATATTAACGGAGAAAAGAAATTAAACGAAGTAGTATGTGCATATTATACAATTGAAAATATCAGTGCCGGATTGGCAACTGTAAAGGTAACATCAGTGCTGAATGGTATTGAGTCACCGGGAGTCGTACAAAATATTAATGTCTCAGGAATAGTTCTGAGATAAAACATATGCAACCGTTTCACATTTGAAAAAGTGAGACGGTTGTTTTTGTATAATAGGAAATTACTTCGGATTTCCTATTATACAAAAATGTTCCGCAGGTTCGCGGAGGCATAGAAAGGCAGTTGTTTTTGCAAACCTGCGCCTCGTGAAAGGGTTTACAAGCGAACTCTTTATTTAATTGTATAAAATACTGTGGTAATATATATAGAAGAAAATTTTATATAAATGTAAAAAATAGGAGAATTATATGGATATATATATTGTTCGTCATGGTGAGACGGTATGGAATCAATCAAGATTATTACAGGGAAGCAGAGATATTGAATTAAGTAAAGAGGGAAGAGAAGCAGCAATATATCGGGGAGAACAGTTAAAGGATGTTGACTTTGATGTCATATACAGTTCACCTTTATCCAGAGCTTATGAGACTGCTTGTTTGATTCGCGGCAGTAAAGATGTAGAAATCATAAAAGATAACAGACTGCGAGAGGTTAGCTTTGGAGTAAACGAGGGCGAGAGTGCAATTGAACTTCAGAAAGATAAGAGCAATCCTTTTTGTAAATTTTTTGATGATCCGGCAAATTATATTGCACCAGAAAACGGAGAATCATTAAAAGAGGTTTGTATTAGAACAAAAGAATTTATGGAGCAGGTAATTGAGCCGCAAAAATATAAATTAAAGAGAGTATTAATTGCAGGACATGGTGCAATGAATAAAGGTATTATGTGTCATGTGTTAAATCATGGTTTGGATAAATATTGGTCTGGAGGATTACAAAAAAATTGTGGCATTCTTATTGTTAAATTAGATGATAAGGGTTATGAACAGATTGGAGAGTTGTAGTTTAAAAGAAGGATAAAAAAATGGAAAATAGATTTTCAAGAACAGAAATATTAATTGGAACAGAAAATATGAAAAAACTAGAGAATGCCCATGTGGCTGTTTTTGGTGTTGGTGGTGTTGGTGGATATGTTGTAGAAGCATTGGCAAGAAGTGGAATAGGTACTCTTGATTTGATAGATAATGATAAAGTAAGCCTTACAAATATTAACAGACAGATTATAGCTACAACAAGCACTGTTGGAAAATATAAAGTAGATGTGGCTAAAGACAGGGTATTGGACATTAATCCCAAAGCAACAGTAAATATATATAAAACATTTTATCTTCCAGAAACGGCAGAACAGTTTGATTTTTCCCAATATGATTATGTAGTTGATGCCATAGATACAGTAACAGGAAAGTTGCAATTAGTAGAGCAGGCAAATGAGAGTTCAGTCCCAATTATTAGTTCTATGGGGGCTGGCAATAAAATGGACCCTACAGCTTTTGAAGTAGCAGATGTTTATCAGACCTCTGTGTGCCCTCTGGCAAAAGTAATGAGACGGGAGTTGAAAAAGAAAGGGATAAAAAAGTTAAAGGTTGTTTATTCAAAGGAGAAAGCTCTAACACCACAAGAGATTGTGGAAGAAGAAATACATGGAAAAAGACAGACGCCCGGAAGTAATGCATTTGTACCTTCAGTAGTAGGATTAATTATTGCCAGTGAAGTTATAAAAGATATAATAAAAAAGTTATGAAAATATAAAAAACATACTTACTAAAAAATGAGGGAGTTGAACCTATGACATTACAATTTTATAATATATTGCGTATGAGGAAATATAGGAGGTGCTGTTGCCCTCCTATATCAACGTAAAGAAAGAGAGAAAGGAAAAGGTTATGAAAAGATTATTTTCAAAAATTACAGCTGTTATTGTAGCAGTAGCAGTTGTACTTAGTACAATGGGGATGATTGACTGGTTATCAATAAGCAGTGCTACAAATGTTTCAGCGGCTGCAACAACAATCACATCAATGGAATGTTATGATAGTGCAAATGGGCCTGTTATAAAAAGAGAAGGTGTTGATGAAGCAAGTTTTGGGTTTGTTATGCCAAAGTTTAATGGAAAAACAAGTAAAGAACTCTCCATTTCTGACGTAGAGAATGATTTACAGGTTTATGTGAAACAGGCTAACGGAACAAGTGGAGAATGGAAAAAGATTGAAGAGGTTAGTTATTTCAAATGGAATGATACCTGGGCTTGGGAATATCAGGACTGGGGAGGCGGTAACGGAGGCTGGATTTGCTGGATGAAGTTGACAGAGACAACAGAATTCCGTTTCCATGGTAAGACGAACAATATTAATTTAGATTATACAATGGACTTTACAAATCTGCCAAAGTATGAGTTGAAGAGTATATCTACCACAGAGACAAATATCGCAGCGGATACTACTGGTAAATCAGCTACACATTGGGGTGCTTGGACATTTAATGGAGATAGTAGTATTAAATATAAGCAGGTAGAAAATGATATTACAATTTTAGTAGATAACAATGACGGAAAAGGATTTGTAAAATTCTTAGGGAATGCTGCTTCTGGATTCCTTTGGGATCAGAACTTTGGTTATTATACAGATGGAGATGGTGGATATTGGTTCCAGAATATTAACTGGTCATTTACACTGAGATTCCAGAAAAAGACAGACAGCAGTATTTATCAGGATGTTAAGGTTACATATACAGAACCGACTAGAAATAGTTATAAAATATCAGCATTTGATGCAACATCTTATGATGCGAGCTCTTCTGCAACAGCATCTGTAGGCATTCCTCTTCCAAAGATTGATGGAACAAATGCAACAAAGAAAGATTTAGATTTGTTCAAATATGAAGTGAATGTAGACGGAAAATGGATATCATTGGCTGATACAGGAGCAAGCGGCTGGGTTTATGAAGGAAATGGATATAATGAAAATTCTCTCAGCCAGCAGTGGGGATATTTTGCAGATTACGTATTCGGTTTGTGGTTCCAGCCAGTGAAGAAGGACACGCAGATTCGTATCAGTTATCCGATTGATGGAAAAAAAGGTGGCGATACAAGCAGCAATTATGTTGACTATACAATTAAAGGAAACACATCATATCAGCCACAGTTGCCACCAGATATGACTGATATTAAGGTAGAAGACAGTTCAAACCCATACACACCAGATGGTTGGAAAATGATTTGGAATGATGAGTTTGAAGGAAATACTCTTGATCCTAAAAAATGGGGTTATGAGGAAGGTTTCTTATTAGATGAAAATGACATTAATACAGCTGGTTGGGGAAATCAGGAGTTAGAGTGGTATACAAGAAATAATGTGTCTGTAAAAGATGGTTCTTTAAACATTTTAATGAAAAAAGAATCAAAAGAATTTTCTCAGAAGAACGATCCTTCTAAGAAAGCTACGGCACAGTATTCATCAGGAAAGATTACAACACAGCATAAATTCTCAGTAAAATATGGACGTGTTGATTTCAGAGCGAAGATGCCTACAGGTGTAGGTGTATGGCCTGCTATGTGGATGCTTCCAAATGATTCAAGATATGGATCATGGCCATTATCAGGTGAGATTGATGTATTTGAAGGACGTGGACGTACACCAGATATGGTATTTGGTACATTACATTATGGTGCACAGTGGCCTAACAATATTAACACATCAGATGTATTAGATATGGTACAGGATGGTAATAAGAAAACAGGTATTGATGATTGGCATGTATATAGTGTCGTTTGGGAAGCAGAGACGATTAAGATTTACTGTGATGGAAAATGTTATTTTAAATGCACCTACTCTGACTGGTATTCAGGCTCTGACAGAGGAAATGCTTATGCACCATTTGATCAGAGATTTTACTTAATTTTAAACCTTGCAGCAGGTGGAACATTTGATAGCGGATATGTTCCGGATAGCAGTTTTTCTTCAGCAACGATGCAGGTAGATTATGTTCGTGTATATCAAAAGATGGTAAGTTCAACAGCTGATGAAAAACCAGATAAGAATCCAGATGTAAAAACAGATGGTGCAGATGATAATCTGTATGGTGATTATAAATTAGGAACAGGTTCTACTCCGATTGATCCGGGTACACAGCCGGGAGGTAATGAAACAACTGCTCCGGGAGAGGATACAACAACAGTACCTGGAGGAGATAAACCGGGAATAGATAATCCGGGAACAAATAAGCCAGGTGTTACAACAAAAGCACCGAATAAAGTAAAAGTGCTTAAGAGGACAAAAGTAAAGACAGCAGTGAAGAAGAAAGCTGCAAAGAAGATTAAGATTACTTTTAAGAAAGTAGCTGGTGCAAAGAAATATGTAATTCAGGTTTCAAAAACAAAGAAATTCAAAAAAGTTCTTGTAAAGAAAACTGTTAAGAAAGTGAAAGTTACAATTAGCAGTAAGAAATTTAGAAACAAGAAAAAACTTTATGTTCGTGTCAGAGCAGTAGGTGCGAAAAAATGGTCAAAAGCTAAGAAAGTTAAAATTAAAAAATAATACAAAATAATGAATAAGCGGTTTAATGAAACAAAAAATAAAAAAGTTTTATTAACCGCTTGTTTTTTTATATAATTAAAAATATATGTCTGTGGATTTAAAGGTATTCATAAAAGGTTATTTGACTTTTGGAGAGTTGTTTAATATGATATTTTTCAAAAGTTATATAGGAGGTACTTATGAAGTATAAGGTTTTAATTCCGCAGGAAGTATCAGAGAAAGCTATAGATTATTTAGAAGCAAATGATTGTGAATGTATCTGTTTAGATGATTGTTCTGTTGAGAATATGTGTAAATATGTGGGAGATTGCGATGCAATTCTTGCAAGGACGGCGGATTTTAATAAAGAAGTTTTAGAAAAGGGAACAAAACTAAAGATAGTGGCCAGACATGGAGCAGGACTAGACAATATAGATTTGGATTATGCAAGGGAAAAAGGTATTATAATAACAAATACTCCCGGCGCAAATTCGAATTCTGTGGCAGAACATACCATAGCTCTAATGCTGGCATGTGCTAAAAATATTCCGTATTTTGATAAAATTACACGTGAAGGTGATTGGGTGAAAAGAGATACTGAAAAAACTGTTGATGTGTCAGGTAAAACTTTAGGGCTGATAGGGTTTGGACGTATCTCCAGTCTGGTGGCAAAAAAGGCAGTGCTAGGGTTTGATATGAACGTGTTAATTTATCGGACACATAGGGATACACCGTTACCGGAGTATGCGCAGGAAGCAGAAAATATAGAGGAAGTGTTTAGTCAGAGTGATTTTGTGTCATTTCATATGCCACTAAGACCTGATACAGAAAATATCATTAATAAAGAAACATTGAGTTTAATGAAAGAAAGTGCATATTTTATTAATATGGCGAGAGGTGGAAATGTCGATGAAGATGCCTTATATGATGCTTTAAAAAATCATAAAATTGCAGGAGCAGCCATAGATGTATTTAAGATGGAACCGCCAGGAGCAGACAATAAGTTATTTGAATTAGATAATCTGATTGTTTCACCTCATAACGCAGCACATTCATATGATTCAATGGACCGCATGGCATACAATGCAGCAACAGAAATTATAAAAGTGTTAAATGATAAAAAGCCACAATGGCAGGTGTAAAGTTTTATTAGTATAAAAAGATAATGTTAAACTGATTGGTTTTGTATAACATTATCTTTTTTTAATATAATATTTTATTATTTTACACATTTATTTTAAGTAATA
This sequence comes from uncultured Eubacterium sp., assembly GCA_910578975.1. Lineage (GTDB taxonomy): Bacteria > Bacillota > Clostridia > Lachnospirales > Lachnospiraceae > Eubacterium_G. The sequence goes on along the minus strand of CAJTRZ010000019.1, from coordinate 36 downwards.
TAGTAAATATTCATAATATGATAATTATAAATATTA
>CAJTRZ010000018.1 GCA_910578975.1 uncultured Eubacterium sp. | reverse complement strand
CAGCGACAGCTTGTCTAATATATCATAACTGTTACTGAGTGTCAACAACTTTTTTGAACTTTTTTAAAAGTTTTTAAAGAAGCTTTTCAAACGGAGAAGGAGGGATTTGAACCCTCGCGCCGCTATTAACGGCCTACTCCCTTTCCAGGGGAGCCCCTTCAGCCACTTGGGTACTTCTCCAAGTAGTTGACTTCTTTTTTACTTATAAAAAATATATATTATCATTCAACCAAGAATAAACAATATATAAGCGGAGAAGGTGGGATTCGAACCCACGGTGGGACTAACCACACCGGTTTTCAAGACCGGCACCATAAACCACTCGGACACCTCTCCGTGACACGCCTTTTGTGACGTGCTTGACTATATTATCACTATTTTTTTTCACTGTCAACAACATTTTTCATTTTTTTTACAACAGTTCAGCCATGCACAGAAAAATATAGGCTCAAAAGGACTGCTTGCAGGACTTTGAGTCCTTATTTTTCTGTATATGGTGAGCCATAACAGCGAGAAGTAGCGAAGCGAATTCGAGCTGTTGGCTGAACTGTTGAACTTTCAAAATTTCAACAATGATTCTGCTACCAAAATATCCTCGGGAGTTGTTATCTTAATATTAGAATAATCTCCTTCCACAAATTTTACTTTATGTTTCGTAAACTGTTCTACTACCATGGCATCATCAGTAATATTGCTAAAATCACTTTCCTGCATTCTATCATATGCAGTTTTTACCAATTCATACATAAAACTCTGAGGTGTCTGTGTAATCCACAAATAATTCCTATTTGGTGTATCTATTACTATCTTATCGCCATTAATAATTTTAATGGTATCTTTCACTGGCATCCCGGCAACACATGCTCCATTCTTTATTGCGCCTTCTATACACCGCTTTATGATATCTTGCGAGATTAACGGTCTCGCCCCATCATGTATTAATACGATATCTCCTGTGACTTTTCCCAGTCCATTATATACTGACTCATAACGTTCTCTTCCGCCAGCCACAATATCTGTTACTTTCTCAAATCCATATTGTTCAACAATCTCTTTTTTACAATATTCAATATCTTCTTTCCCTGTGACCAAAATAATTTGATCAACGCCGTATTCTTCAAATGCAAAAAGGGAATACCACAAAATCGGTTTCCCCTTTAGTTCCATAAACTGTTTTTTTGTACTGCTCTTCATACGACTGCCACTACCTGCAGCCAGTACTATCGCTGTCACTTTTCTCATATTGCACTCCATTCATTTAAATACTTTATTATCTTTCCCCTAATTTCAGGTTAGGAATGGCATTCAAATCCCATCCATGTCTTACGCCATTGATATATTCATAATACGCTGCCGAGCCAATCATCACTGCATTATCTGTACATAAAATAGGAGATGGATGATAAAACTCGATTCCTCTTTTTTTACATTCCTCCTGAAATGCTTTTCGAATAGCAGTATTAGAAGCTACTCCGCCCGCAATCGCCAGTTTTCTCATCCCTGTCTCTTCCATAGCAAGCATAGCTCTGGTAAGCAATGTATCTACAACAGAATTCTGAAATGACGCCGCAATATCCGCAGGTTTTATTTCTTCGCCTTTCATCTGGGAAACATTCAACTGATTTAGCACTGCAGACTTTAAGCCACTGAAACTGAAATCATAGATACTATCTGTAATTTTTGCCCTCGGGAATTCATATGCATGAGGATTTCCTTCCTTAGACACTTTGTCAATCTTCGGTCCACCCGGATATCCTAAACCTATCGCTCTTGCCACTTTGTCAAAGGCCTCTCCTGCTGCATCATCCCTGGTCTTTCCCAAAATTTTATATTTGCCATAATCTTCAACTACCACAAGATGTGTATGCCCTCCTGAAACAACAAGACAAACAAACGGAGGCTCCAGCTCTTTATTTTCTATATAATTAGCACATATATGTCCTTCGATATGATGCACTCCTACCAGCGGAATATTTTTCGCAAAACAAATCGCTTTCGCTTCTGCTACTCCTACCAACAGTGCCCCTACCAGTCCGGGTCCATAAGTAACTCCTACTGCGTCAATATCGTCTAAAGTTACTTTTGCATCAGATAATGCTTTCTCGATTACATGATTTATATTTTCAATATGCTTTCTCGACGCAATTTCCGGTACAACTCCTCCATACAGTGTATGCAAATCAATCTGGGAAGATATCACATTGGACAATACTTCCCTCCCATTTACAACAACCGCCGCTGCCGTCTCATCACAAGAACTTTCTATCGCTAATATTTTTACCTCTTTCAAAATAACACCTCTATCTAATTTTCAAATATGTAACAGTTCAACCATCAGCTCGAATCCGCTTCGCTTCTTCTCACTGATTTGGCTCACCATATGATACAGAACATATACAGCAAATTGTCTACAAGCAGTCATTTGCTGTATATGTTCTGTATCGCATGGCTGAACTGTCACTCAAACCGTAAATCTACAGACATTCCATCTTTCCCCGCCTTTGCATTTGGAAAAATCTCCGTCACCTCATCCATATAGAGCCATGGTTTCACCAGTGAGGGACTGTAATGAGTCAGCCACATTTCTTTTGGTGCCGCTGTCTTTGCAATCGTGGCAGCCTCTTTGAATGTCATATGTTTGTGCTCTATCGCCTTAGCTTCTTTATCCGGTTCACCATACATTCCCTCACAAATAAATAAGTCTGCCCCTGTTGCTGCCGTAACAATAGAGTCCACAGGCCTGGTATCTGTAGAGTATGTTACCTTTAATCCCTTTCGCGGTGCCCCCATAACCATATCAGGAGTATAAACATTTCCCTCCCACTCAACAGTTTCACCTTTTTGCAGAACACTCCACTTAGTAATAGGTATATCTAATTTCTTTGCTTTCTCTGCGTCAAACTTTCCACTTCTGTCTATCTCTATGGAATATCCATAACAGATAACATTATGTTTTACCTTAAATGCATTAATTCTATATTCATCGAATTGAATCGTCTGTGTATTATCGTTTAATTCAATAAACCGAATTTCAAATGGAAGTTCCGGTGCAATCGTTCTTAAAGAATTAACCACACGTTCTAACCCCTTTGGTCCAATCATGGTAAGTGGTTCTGTTCTCTCTGCATTTCCCATGGTTAACAATAGCCCAGGCAGACCACTAATATGGTCTGCATGATAATGTGTAATACATATTACATCAATTGGCTTAAAAGTCCAGCCTTTCTGCTTAATCGCAACCTGAGTTCCTTCTCCACAATCGATTAATATATTGCTTCCGTTATACCGGCACATTAAGGATGTGAGCCATCTTCTCGGAAGGGGCATCATCCCTCCTGTACCTAATAAACAAACATCTAACATTCCTGCCTCCTGGCGGGCAACTTAAACGAATTCATTATAATCTGCTTCCTCAACAGGATATTCAAAATTTTTAATAATTTCATCATAGCAAGACTCACATAAATCAAACTTATGTCTTCTTCCATCTTTTCCTGAAAAATAATCCCACCGATAGTCTACAGAAAAATTGCCCTCTCTTATTACTTCATTTTCAATCTTTATTTGTTTTCCACACTTATTACAATATAACTCTGTTAAGCGTTCATCCTTATATACTCTCATACTTTCCTCCTAATGCAAAGATTGTTATCACAATTCATATGACATACTCAAAGCCATAGCCATTTTTAACAATTACGAAATATATTTCATTTTACATTTTTACAGAAAAAAATAATAGTGGAAAGTAATTCCCTTTATAGATTTTGTTTCCACATAATCAATGCGTTTTCTATTGGTTCTTTATAATAATTCTTTCTAATTCCTGCCTCACAGAATCCCATATTTTCATATAAACAAATTGCTGCCACATTGGTTTCACGAACTTCTAACGTTACATTCCGTACCCCTCTGGTCTTTGCCTGAGCGAAGATATATTCTAATAAGCGCTGTGCAATATGCTGTCTTCTACATTCTTTTGAGACAGCAACATTAGAAATATCCGCCTCTTCTCCCATTAAATACATTCCCAGATAACCTGAAATCTTTCCTTCTTCCTCAGCCACAATAAATAATGTATCTTTTCCTTTAATAGAGTTTTCAAAAGATTCTTTGGACCAGGGTATGGAGAATATACTTTTTTCTAAATCATATACTTGCCCCACATCTGCCAATGTCATTTCTCTTATCTGAACCATGTCTACACCATTCCTATATCTATAAACCTTATATTCTGTTTTTACTTATCCGGATTAGACATCTTCTCTTTTAATTCTCTTTCTGCCTGAGATAATCTCAGATATTCCGGCTTATGTTCGCCTGCATTTTCATATTTACCATTCTGATAATAAATCTCTGCTAATGACGCCAACGCAGATGCTTTATGCCTGTTCATTGATGCCGGTGCATAATAATGTTCTGAACTCATCTTCGTCTCAATTGTTTCTTTTTGTGTATCAACACCATCCCCAAGAAACATTACCGGCATCCCGATTTTATCTAATTCATACATCAGTTCATCTATCATAATAATACACTGTTCTTTAATTGTTACCATCTCAGTACCATCAAATCGGTAAATTCCAGTATACACCTGTCCTCTTCTTGCATCCATTATAGGACAGACAATATACTGTGAAGAAAGCATATTATATGCGAGTGCATCCATTGTAGGAACATTTATAATTGGCTTATTCAAAGCCAGACCAAAACCTTTCGCTGTAGCACTGCCGATTCTAAGCCCTGTATAAGAACCAGGTCCTCCTGAAATAGCAATGGCATCAATGCTCTCCATTTCTAATTCAATTGTTTTACAAATCTCATCAATCATAGGCAGTAATGTCTGGGAATGTGTTTTTTTATGATTAATTGTGTATTCTGCATTTAACACCCCATCTGTTGTGACAGCCACTGTTGCTACCATTGACGAACTGTCAATCGCTAATATCCTCATATACTCTCTCCTGTATTATCAATGTTTTCATATCCATTGAGCGTAATCCTGCGATAATTCAATCCTTTTTTCAGATTCTTTTCTATGATTACTTTAACTGCCTCTTTTGGAATCAACTCTTTAATTAACTTTGACCATTCAATCAGACAGACCCCTTCACCAAAAAAGTATTCTTCATATCCAATCTCGTACATCTCCTCCGGGTCTCCAATTCTATATACATCGAAATGATACAGCGGTATTCTTCCCTCGTCATAAATCTGTACAATCGTAAACGTAGGGCTGTTGACGCTTTCCTCAATGTTTAGTCCATCTGCAAACCCTTGAGTAAAGACAGTCTTACCTACACCTAGGTCTCCATCCAGGCAAAAAATCTGCCCAGCCTTTGCTCCCCTGCCTAATTGCCTGCCCAATTCAAATGTCTCTTCTTCTGACATTGTTTCAAAAATCATATTGCCTCCATGAGCCTTTTTAATTTTAAAATAATTTTTAAATTTCCTAATATATTAAAAGTAGGAATACTGCTCACTCTGATAAGTATAAACAATATTCCTATGTTTTTCAAATGCTATTCTTTATTTTTTATTTCCAATGCCTTTGATAAATGTGCTAATTCTCTTATAAACAAGGGCTGTAATCAAACTATCAATGAAACCTTTTACGATATTAAACGGTGCTACACAAATCAAGACAAATGTCCATTTATTAGAAATTAAGGGATTTATCTTTGCCCCCATATTAAGAATCAAATCTAAAGGCATACCAAATGCTTTCACATAAAACGGAATTAAAATTGCGTAATTTAGAATAACTCCTGCTGCTGCCATAAGTAATGTTCCTATTGTGATACCTATTAATGCAGATTTTTTTGTTTTATTTTTCTTATAAATAACACTTGCCGGCACTATAAAGCAGCAACCTATAATAAAGTTTGCAAGTTCTCCAACATATGCAGTATCTGTTCCTTTAATAAGAAGGATCAACAATATTTTGACTGCCTCTATAATCACCCCTGCTACCGGTCCCATGATAAACGAGCCAATCAATACTGGAATTTCACTTAAATCAATCTCATAAAAAGAAGGGGCTATAAATGGCAACGGAAATTCTAAAAGCATTAAAACTGACGCTAATGCTGCGAATATAGCCATTAGTACAAGATTTTTTGTTGTGAATAATTTTTTCATTATTTTTTCTCCTTTGCTTTATCCATATTTTCTCTTAATTTTTTTATCTTATCAGGTAATTCATTAATTGAGTAAATCAGTTCATCTGCCCCCTGCAACTCTCCATCTGCTCCAAATCCGTATAGGCAGCCTATAAATTTTGCACCACATGCTCTTGCACAATCCAAATCACTATCCCTGTCACCAATAACAATAATATCTCCCAAATTTTCTTTTTTCACTGCTTTTATAATTTCTGTTTTTGGTTCAAATCCAAAAGTCTCACAATCATAAAATTTAGAAAACCATTGCGCCATGGAGAACTGCTTCCAATTTGCCTCTTTATATGCTGTTTTACAATTACTCAAAACCACCATATTATAACCCATTTTTTTAAGTTCGTCCAATACGTAATCAGTTCCTCTGTACCATGTGGCCTTATTATTTAATATCTCTTCCACCATAGACGTTCCTATAATATTTTCAGCTTTTTCTTTAATATCTCTTGGAAGTCCCGGCTGAAACGAATTCCACATATCTTTACTGTTCATTCCAAGCCATCTGGAAATCTTCTCTGTTGATACATACTGCTCTGCCATGTGTCCTTCTGATATAAGCCATTGATAGCACTGACGAAAAGCTCTTTCATAAATTCTAAGTGTATTATGGAGTGTTCCGTCATAATCGAATACTAATGTAATTTCCATCCTACATCTGCTCCATCAAATTTACCATTTCAATTGCTGACAAAGCACAGTCATAACCTTTATTTCCTGCTTTACTTCCTGCACGGGCAATTGCCTGTTCAATGTTTTCAGTAGTTATCACACCAAATAAAACTGGAACTCCTGTACTAAGCCCAACTTGAGCAACCCCCTTTGAAACTTCATTACAAACATAATCATAGTGAGTTGTATCACCACGAATCACTGCTCCTACACAGATGACTGCATCATATTTTCCGGACTGAGCCATTTTTGATGCAACAACAGGAATTTCAAATGCACCCGGAACCCATGCTGCTGTAATATTATCCTCTTCTACACCATGACGAACCAATCCGTCTACCGCGCCGCCCAGAAGTTTATTTACAATAATCTCATTAAATCTGGCTGCTACAATACCCACCTTCATTCCTTCTTTTGCTACGACTTTTCCTTCTAATAACTGAATATTCTTCATTTCTTTTCCTCCTGTTTTCGATTATAAATTTATTTTATTAAATATATGCCCCATTTTCTGCTGCTTGGTCTTCATATATCTAAAATCATACTGCTGAGGTGCAATTTCAATAGGCACTCTCTCTTTAATTGTCAACCCAAATCCCTCAAGACCATATATTTTGTCCGGATTGTTTGTCAATAAGCGTAGTGACTTCACTCCAAGATCTGATAAAATTTGTGCTCCTACCCAATATTCTCTCAAATCTGCATCAAATCCAAGTTCAATATTTGCTTCTACAGTATCAAGTCCTTTTTCCTGTAATTCATATGCCTTTAATTTATTGATCAGACCAATGCCTCTGCCTTCCTGACGCATATATAGAAGGATGCCTCTGCCTTCTTCTTCAATCTGCTGCATAGCACTCTGCAGCTGTTCCCCACAATCACACCGTCTGGAACCAAAAGTGTCACCTGTAAGGCATTCTGAATGCACACGGCAAAGCACATCTTCTCCATCATCAATATTTCCTTTTACAAGCGCTACATGATGTTCTCCTGTAATATCATTCACATATCCATATATCTGAAAATCACCATATAAAGTAGGCATCTTCGCACTTGCTTCCTGAACAACATGTTTCTCATGTACACGACAGTAATCCTGAAGTTCTTTGATTGTAATAAACTTTAAATGATACTTTTCTGCCAGTTCCCACAATTTTGGTGTCCGCATCATTGTCCCATCATCTTCCATAATTTCACAACAAATCCCACACTCTTTCAATCCTGCCAGTCTCATCAAATCTACCGTTGCCTCTGTGTGTCCGTTTCTCACAAGAACTCCGCCTTTTCTTGCAACCAGTGGGAACACATGTCCCGGTCTTCTTAAATCCTCAGGTTTCGTGTCATCATCAACACACTTCATCATCGTATACGAACGCTCCGCAGCTGAAATTCCTGTTGTTGTATCCACATGGTCTATGGAAACCGTAAATGCTGTGCCATGATTATCGGTATTTTCTGATACCATTTGTGGTAATCCCAATTTCGCTGCTATCTTGGCGCTCATAGGAGTGCAGATAAGACCTTTTGCATGACATGCCATAAAATTAATATTTTCTTGTGTAGCAAATTCAGCTGCACAAATCATATCTCCCTCATTCTCTCTGTCTGCATCATCTGTTACAAGAATTATTTTTCCTTCTTTTAAATCTTCCAATGCCTCCTCAATTGTATTATACTGATAATTCATATGAACCTCCTCTAAATACCATATTTTTCTAAAAATTCCATCGTAATGCCCTGTTCCTGATTACCCTGCACTTCTGTATTTATTCCTAATAATTTTTGAACATACTTTCCAATCACATCATTTTCCAAATTAACCATATCCCTGGGTTTCTTTTTCAACAACGTAGTTTCTTCCCCAGTATGTGGAATAACCGATACCTGAAATTCTCCATCACTTACCATTGCTACTGTCAGACTTATTCCGTCAATACAGATAGATCCCTTTTCTATAATGAGCTGTAAAATTTTTTGAGAAGCCTTAATCGTGACCCATACAGCATTTTCTTCTTTCCTAAAGTCAGTTATTGTTCCAATTCCATCTATATGCCCTGAAACAATATGTCCTCCAAACCTTCCATCTGCAGGCATGGCACGTTCCAAATTTACCTTATCTCCATTCTTTGCAATAGAGAAACTGCTTCTTCGTACAGTTTCCGCCATAATATCTGCTGTAAATCCATCCGGTTGTAAAGAAGTTACTGTGAGACATACTCCATTGACCGCAATGCTGTCTCCAATTTGTGTTCCCTCTAATACTTTCGATGCGTATATTGCAACTTGCCCCGAATTTCCACAGATACTGATATTTTTTATTTTTCCTACTTCCTCAACAATTCCTGTGAACATCTTTTTTACCTCATCTCATATTCCAACAATAAATCCTCACCGACTTGCTTTACACTTTTCAAGCTCATTTTGACTGCTTCTGCCGGTTCATTGACCCCTGCTCCTTCTATAGGTGTTTTACTCTTTTCTCCACCAAACAATTTCGGTGCCACAAAAACCATAAGTTTTTGAACAATCCCTGCCTGTAATGCACTGTCATTCAGAGTTCCTCCACCTTCTAAAAGAATACTGTCGATTCCCTGCTCTCCTAAATGTTTCATTAATTTTTCTAGATCAACTTTTCCATTTTTACCCGGACATTGAATCAACTGTATTCCCAATTCAACGAGTTGATTTACTTTTTCTTCCTCTCCTACACTATAGGCAATCATCGTTTTATATTCTTTCGCTGTTTTGCATATCTGGGAATCAAGGGGAATTCTTAATTCACTGTCGCATATAATACGGATAGGACTTTTTTTTCCTTTGATACGAGTATTCAACAACGGATTATCTGCAAGCACCGTTCCTATGCCTGCCATAATGCCCATATACTTATGTCTCATCAGTTGTACTTCATTTCTTGCCTTTTCTCCTGTAATCCATTTTGAAGCTCCCGTTTTAGTCGCGATCTTACCGTCAGCAGTCATCGCATATTTCATTACAACATACGGTCTTTTATTTGTAATATAATGGAAGAAAACAGGATTCAGTTCATCACACTCTTCTCTCATAAAGTCCTCCTCTACCTGAAGACCTGCTCTACGCAAAATTTCAGCACCTTTCCCTGCCACTCTAGGATTCGGATCTCTTGAGCCAATCACAACTCTGACAATTTTTTGTTCCAAAATAGCTTCTGTGCATGGAGGCGTCTTCCCATAATGACAACATGGCTCTAATGTTACATAAATGGTTGCACCCTCCGCGGATTCTGTAAGGGATGCTATGGCATTTCGTTCTGCATGCAACTGCCCACATTTTTCGTGATACCCTTCTCCAATAATCTTTTCGTTTTTGACAATCACTGCTCCAACCATAGGATTCGGATTCGTCCAACCCTCACCTTTTTTCGCTAGTTCAATTGCTCTCATCATAAAATCTCTATCTGTCATGATTTTTGTCTGCATCTCCTAATCATTTTCATGAAATCCAAAGTTGAATATTTTTACTAATTTATACATAAGAAAAACCCCGGATACTTTCCGGGGCCTATGGCACTTCAAAATTGTAATGATTACATAACACAAATATCATAAAATTCTGATATTCCTCTGTCAAATTAATCATCACCCTTACCTTCTCTCATCCAGACTATACTGTCGGTTATGGAATCGCACCATATCATGCCTTACGGCTCGCTGACTTATGCATCTGCAAACACAGCCGGTAGGGAATTGCACCCTGCCCCGAAGAATTTATTTTAAATTGTTCTTATACATACTAATACTATATTATCAATCTGTCAAGAAGTTCTAAAAACTCTAAATTCGTATACTTCTACAAATCAAATTTTATTTCTTTACTTCAATAAATGCATCATAAATTGCACGCATTGCAACCTCGAAATCTTCATCAGCAACACCAATAATAATGTTAAGTTCTGAAGAACCCTGGTCAATCATTTTTATATTTACACGTGCTTCTGCCAATGCTGTAAACAGAATCGCTGCTGTACCTCTGGCACTCTTCATACCACGGCCAACCACTGCAATTAATGCCAAATCACTTTCAATAAATAACTGATCCGGATGAACTCTGGAACGAATTTCATCCAGTATTGTTGTCTCTTTACCAGCCAAAGCATCCGTCTGAATAACAACACTCATTGTGTCAACACCAGAAGGCATATGCTCAAAACTTACATTACTTTTTTCTAAAGCACGAAGTACATTTCTACCAAATCCTACTTCACTATTCATCTTATCTTTTTCTATATTAATAACAGACATACCTTTCTTTCCTGCAATACCTGTAATAATATGCTCGCAAGGTTCTGCTGTCTCTGAAACAATCATTGTTCCTCTGTCTTTTGGACAATTTGTATTTTTGATATTTACCGGAATACCTGCTGCTCTTACCGGAAAGATTGCATCCTCATGAAGAACTGTAGCTCCCATATAAGCAAGTTCACGAAGTTCTGCATAGGTAATTGTATTAATTGCCTCTGGGTTGCTAATAATTCTAGGATCACAAATTAAGAATCCACTGACATCTGTCCAGTTCTCATAAATCTTTGCATCTGCTGCTCTTGCCACAATAGAACCCGTAACATCAGAGCCTCCTCTGGAAAATGTCTTAATTGTTCCATTTGGCATAGAACCATAGAATCCAGGTATTACTGCATACTCTGTCTTTGCAAGTTTTGGTGTTAATTTCTCTGCTGTTTTATCCCAGTCAAAATTTCCTCTCTCATCAAAGAAGATATATTTTGCTGCATCAATAAAATCAAATCCTAAATATTTTGCCAAAACTTTACTATTCAAGAACTCACCACGGCTGGCTGCATAATCCCTGCCTGCCATATGTGAAAACGCCCCTTTAATTGTCTCAAAATCTTCATCTAATGAGAAATCTGTAAGACCAAGCTCTTTAATAATCCCATTATATCTATCCTTTATTGACTGAAACTGTTCCTCAAACTCTTCTCCTTCAGATGCAAGTTCGTAACAATTATACAGCATATCTGTAACCTTAATATCTTCAACAAAACGCTTTCCTGGTGCTGATGCTACTACAAAACGTCTTGTCGGGTTTTCTAATATGATATCCGCAACCTTTTTAAACTGCTTTGCATCAGCAAGCGAGCTTCCACCAAATTTTACAACCTTTGTCTCTTTCATTATTTGCCTCCTATTGCTTCATTCAGAAATGCCTGCACTTCCAGTTGAAGCACAAACCCAAGATTGAAAGTAACTTTCAATCTTTCCTTTCTCATCTTCTCTTATTATATTTTATGTACATTCTCAATTAAGTCAACTACTTTGATAATAAATAATTCATCATTTCATATCCATTAGCCATGAACAAGCCGCTTTCATTACCACATTTTTCATTATAATCTAATGTGCTTTCTTTTATATCTGTACTATCAAAAAGCATATATGGAACCGGATTGCTGGTATGGGTTCTCACACATATTGGTGTTGGATGATCCGGCATAACAAGCATACGATAATCCTCCTCTGCTTTGTCCAACGCATCTTTTATCAATTTAATAACTCTGGAATCTAGATTTTCTATTGCCTTTATTTTTCTCTCTACACTTCCCTGATGTCCCATTTCATCCGGAGCTTCTACATGCACATACGCCATGTCATATCCTTCATTCAGAAGAACATCTACTGCCGCTTCTGCCTTCCCCTCATAATTAGTATCCAATCCGCCATTAGCACCTTCTACTTCAATGACTTTCATATCTGCTCCAATAGCAATTCCTTTTAAAAGGTCTACTGCTGAAATCATTGCACCCTTTTTATGATTCTTCTCTTCAAAAGAAGTTACACAAGGACGAGTTCCAGCTCCCCAAAACCATAGAGAATTCGCAGGATTTAATCCCTTCTTAATTCTCTCAATATTAATTGGATGGTTCGCTAATATTTCATAACTTTTTTCCTGCATCTTGCGAAGAATTTCATCCTGTGGCAGGTACTGTCCAATCTTTTTTCCTAATATATCATGAGGCGGTGTAAGTGTTACAACTTCTCCGCAATCCCATATCGTAAGATGTCTGTAACTAGTTCCTACGTAAAATTTGTACACATCTGTTTCTAACTCTTTGCGAACTGCTTCTAATAATACAGCAGCATCTTCTGTACCAATTTCACTGGAACTGTGATCTACAATCGTCTTTTCTTCGTATGGTAAATCATCTGTAGATACAGTCACAATATTACATCGGAGTGCCACATCTGTGTTTTTCATATCTACACCAATACTTAATGCCTCTAACGGAGAACGACCTGTATAATATTTTTTTGGATCATATCCTAAAACGGATAAATTTGCTGTATCACTTCCCGGACTCATTCCTTCTGGTATTGTATGTACTAAACCAACCTCTGACTGTTTTGACATTTTATCCATAGTTGGTGTATCTGCATATTCTAATGGTGTTTTTCCTCCCAATTCTTCAATTGGTTCATCGGCCATACCATCACCTAAAACAACTATATATTTCATATATTACTCCATTCTGCTGAAATGCGACTTATAAATTATTATAAATTCTATTCTTATACTGTTATATAATTAATAATATTATAACGCAACTAATCAGAGCCGGCCTACGCCTCGACTCTGATTCTTGTTATAACTTTTCCAAGTTTGTCTGCTTTCTCGTCAAAATCTTTTTCACTCATCTTCGCTGTGATAAATCCAATTTCTCCGTCAATTCCCGCATCAACATATTCTATATTTCCAAATACTGCTTCTGCTTCTTCTTTTGACGCATTCGCTCTTACAAAGAACTGTTTCTTTGACTGTGCGAAATCCTCTAACTCTAATTTTTCTTCATCCCACATTACTGTCGTTGAAACATTGAGATGTCTTACGCTATCCACTACGTCAGATACGACTGCGCTGGCTGTTGGAAGTTTACCGGCTCCACTGCCGATAAATACTAAATCTCCTACCATGTTTCCGCGAACCAGAATACCATTGACAACATCACTTACATTGTATAATGGGTGATCCGGTGCTAATAATCTAGGAGCGACAGATGCAACGACTGCATCATCTTCATTTTTACACTTTCCAAGTAATTTAATTGAACGTCCCATAGCCTTTGCATATTTAAAATCAGTTGCTGTAATTTTTGAAATCCCCTCTGTATAAATTTCTTCAAAATCTACTGTCTTACCTTTTGCAAGAGATGCTAGAATCGCAATCTTTCTTACTGCATCAAAACCTTCGATATCAGCTTCCGGGTTACGTTCAGCATATCCCAAATCCTGTGCCATCTTTAATGTGCTGTCAAAATCAGCACCTTCTTTATCCATCTTCGTGAGAATATAATTTGTTGTTCCATTTAATATTCCGGTAATCTCACAGATTTTATCTGCTGTGATATGCATATTAATTGGACGGATAATAGGAATACCACCGCCTACGGCAGCTTCAAACAAGAAATTTCTGTTATTTGACTGAGCAATTTTAATTAACTCTGCACCATATTTTGCAACCAGCTCCTTGTTTGATGTACAAACGCTCTTTCCAGCCTCTAATGCTGACTTTACAAAATCATATGCCGGCTTTAATCCACCCATAACTTCTATAACAACTTCCACTTCCGGATCGTTTAATATCACATTATAATCATGAACCAAAACACTCTCACAAGGGTCTCCCGGAAAATCTCTTAAATCAAGCACATACTTAACTTCAATTTCCTCTCCTGCATTGGCAGTAATTAAATCCTTATTCTCATTTATTATTTCAAATACTCCTGAACCCACAGTTCCATATCCTAATATTGCAACTTTAATCATATTCTCCTCCTAATGTCATATGAAAGAGTATTTCAACTCCCTTTAAAAATTATACTTGTAAATTTTAGCATGGTTACATACAATTATCAACTAATTTCATTATCTTTATTAAGATTTATCCATTTCAGGTAAGCATTAATAAATGGGTCCAGATATCCATCTAATACTTTGTTCACATCTGTAACCTCTTCATTTGTCCTATGGTCTTTCACCATAGTATATGGCTGCATAACATATGAACGAATCTGATTTCCCCAGCCAATCTCCTTTACCTCTCCTCTGATGCCGGAACGTTTTTCTTCCTCTTCCTGTTTCTTCAATATATACAACTTTGATTTTAGCATCTTCATCGCTCTGTCTTTGTTCTGCAACTGGGAACGCTCATTCTGACATTGAACAACAATACCTGTTGGAAAATGGGTAATACGAATGGCTGATGATGTCTTATTAATGTGCTGTCCACCGGCCCCACTGGAGCGATAGGTGTCGATTCGAATATCATCATCATTGATTTCCACATCTAAATCCTCCTCAATGTCAGGCATAACATCGAGAGATGCAAAAGAAGTCTGTCTCTTTCCTGCCGCATTAAAAGGAGAAATCCTTACCAGTCTATGTACTCCCTTCTCTGATTTCAAATAGCCATAGGCGTTTTCTCCAGATACCTGAAATGTAATTGATTTGAGTCCTGCCTCATCACCGTCTAGAAAATCAAGGACCTCTGTTTTATACCCCTTCGATTCTGCCCACCTGTTAAACATTCGATAAAGCATATTTGCCCAGTCACAGGACTCTGTTCCTCCTGCACCTGCATTAATTTTCAAAACCGCATTACACTTATCATAGTCACCAGAAAGAAGCGTCTCAATTTTCACCTTATCAAATTCCTTTACAAAGGCTTTCCACTCTGCTTCCACCTCTTCCACCATATCTGGATCCTCTTCTTCATTTCCCATCTCTATTAATACGCCTAAGTCTTCGTACTGGTTCTGCAGATGATCAATCAATTCCAGACTGCCTTTGAGCGTTTTTAACTCTTTCATGATTTCACTTGATTTTTCAATATCATCCCAAAATCCCGCCTCTTCCATCATTTGTTCAATTTCTTCAATTCTCGCCTGCCTGTTATCAATATGAAACGAGTCTGCTAATTCCTTTACTCTGCTTTCATATTGACTCCATTCGTATTTGTACTGCTCTAATTCAACCACAAAAATACCTCATCACTAATCTTCAAAAAGGTGCTGTCGCACGAAATATTTTCTTTGTACGGCAACACCTTTATTTATTTTTTATCAAAAATTGTCTTATGCTTTTCTGCCACAGCAGTTTTTATACTTTTTACCGCTACCGCAAGGACATGGATCGTTTGGATAAACTTTTGCCTCTTCTCTCTGCTTTGGCTTTTTCACTCCACTATCATCATCCTTGTTTGTGCCAGTAACCTTTGCTACCTCTTCACGCTCTACATTCTGCTCCACCTGAATATGATACAAAGTCTTTACTGTGTCTATTTTAATGTTTTCAATCATAAATCCAAACATTTCAAAGCCCTGAATCTTATATTCAATCGCAGGATCCTTCTGGCCATAAGCCATAAGCCCGATTCCCTGCTTTAACTGTTCCATGTCATCTAAGTGATCCATCCACTTTCTATCAATAACTTTCAAAAGAACAATTCTTTCCAACTCTCTGATATGTTCTGGCTCTGGGAACTCTGCCTCTTTTGCCTCATATAATTTCAATGCTTCTTCTTTTAACATCTGTTTAAATTCAGATTTATTTAAGTCTTCCATTTCTTCCTGTTTCATAGAAAGTTTAAAAGGTATGATTTCAAATAAAGACTGAGCGAGCCCTGCCAAATCCCAATCATTTACCTGTTGTTCATCACGGATGAACATGTCTACCTGAGATTCAATGACTTCATTTACCATTTTAATAATGGCATCTCTCATATTTTCGCCATTAAGTACTCTTGCTCGTTCTGCATAAATAATCTCTCTCTGGTCATTATTTACCTTATCATATTCCATAAGGTTCTTTCTAATACCAAAGTTATTTCCTTCAATCTTCTTCTGTGCTCTTTCAATTGTATTAGTAAGAGACTTATGATGCAGTTCCTCATCCTCCGGAACTCCCAGCGCATTAAAGATTGACATTAACTTTTCAGAAGCAAACAGTCTCATAATATCATCTTCTAAAGAAATAAAGAATTTGGATTCACCGACATCTCCCTGACGACCAGAACGACCACGCAACTGATTATCAATTCGTCTGGATTCATGTCTCTCTGTGCCAACAATCTTTAATCCACCTGCTTCCTTTGCCTCTTCATCAAGTTTAATATCAGTACCACGACCAGCCATATTTGTGGCAATCGTCACTGCCCCATGGCGTCCAGCCTCTGCTACAATCTCAGCCTCCATCTCATGGAACTTAGCATTCAATACCTTATGTGGAATACCACGTTTCTTAAGCACTGCACTAATCTCTTCTGAGGAATCAATGTTAATCGTACCTACCAATACAGGCTGTCCTTTTTTGTATGCCTCTTCTATTTCATTTGCCACTGCATTTAATTTTCCACGTTTTGTCTTAAATACAGCATCATTTTTATCAATTCTTGCAATTGGTTTGTTTGTTGGAATTTCAACAACATCCATGCTGTAGATATCTCTAAATTCTTTTTCCTCTGTTAAAGCAGTACCTGTCATACCTGCTTTTTTTTCATATTTATTAAAGAAATTCTGGAATGTAATTGTTGCAAGTGTTTTGCTCTCTCGGTTTACCTTTACATGTTCTTTTGCTTCAATCGCCTGATGTAATCCATCTGAGTATCTTCTACCCGGCATAATACGTCCAGTAAACTCATCTACAATTAAAACTTCATTATCCTTTACAACATAGTCCTGATCTCTATGCATCAGGTTATGTGCTCGAAGAGCCAATATTACATTGTGCTGTAATTCAAGATTCTCTGCATCTGCGTAGTTGTCAATATGAAAAAACTTTTCAACTTTTGCGATACCATCCTGTGTAAGTGTAACAATCTTATCCTTTTCGTTTACAAGGAAATCTCCGTCCTCTTCTATATCAACACCCATAATGGCATCCATTTTACTAAGTTCAGGATTTGCAGTACCACGCTCCATCTGTCTTGCCAGAATATCACACATTTCATATAACTTTGTAGACTTTCCACTCTGTCCTGAAATAATCAAAGGTGTTCTTGCCTCGTCAATTAAAACAGAGTCGACCTCGTCGATAATACAATAGGATAATCCACGCTGAACCAGTTGTTCTTTGTAGACAACCATATTATCTCTCAGATAATCAAATCCCAACTCATTATTTGTAATATATGTGATATCACAGTTATATGCTGCCTTCTTGTCCTCATGTTCCATATCTGCCAGAACACAACCAACGGAAAGTCCCAGATATCTGTGAACCTGCCCCATCCATTCCGCATCACGGGTAGCAAGGTACTCATTAACTGTTACAATATGAACACCTTTTCCTTCTAATGCATTCAGATATGCAGGCAGTAAACAAGTCTGTGTCTTACCTTCACCTGTTTTCATCTCTGCGATTCGCCCTTCATGAAGGATAATTCCACCTAAAATCTGACATGGATAATGTTCTGTACCCAACGTTCTTTTTGTTGCTTCTCTAACCAAAGCAAATGCCTCTGGCAAAATATCATCTAATGTCTCGCCTTCTTTTAATCTCTTCTTGAATTCCTCTGTTTTCGCTTTCATCTGCTCCTCAGAAAGCTTCTCCATTTCTGGTTTAAATGCAAGAACTTTTTCTAAAGTCCCATTATGTCTTTTTAATTCACGCTCACTATGCGTACCTATAATCTTACTAATTACACTCATGGTAATCTCCTCTTTTATATTTGTGAAATCTATTTCACACGTTAATCAATATATTACCATTTTCGTCATAGTAATTCAACATCTTAGATTTTATATTATTGTAAATATTGTAAACTTTCCATGAACAAGCACAATATTGCTTGCCGGGCTTTTGCCACAAAAAAGGCGGTGCCACTTTAGCACCACCTTATAAATATTATTTTAGTCGAAAATTGGTTCAATTAATCCGTACGTTCCACCTTTTCTCTTGTAAACTACATTCACTTCATCTGTATCTGCATTTAAGAAAACAAAGAAGTTATGTCCTAATAATTCCATTTGTACACAAGCTTCTTCTGCATCCATAGGTTTTACACCAAAGCTTTTTGTTCTTACAATCTTTACTGCATCATCGTCATCCTCATAATCAGCATCAATATAGTCCGCTGTAAAATTATCTCGATATGATTTTTTCTTATCAATCAGTTTGTTCTTATACTTTACTAACTGACGCTCTATTGTCTCCTCAACCATGTCAATAGAAGCATACATATCTTCACTAATCTCTTCCGCTCTAATAATATTGCCTTTTACAGGAATTGTTACCTCCACCTTGTGATTGTTTCGGTTCACGCTGAGAGTTACATCAGCTCTAATCTCTTCTGCAAAGTACTTGTCCAACTTACCTAGTTTCTCTTCAATAGCACTTTTGATGCCCTCTGTAACTTCAATATTTTTTCCGAAAATTTTAATTTTCATGGTACCACTTCCTTTCCTTATCTAGTATTTAAATTATATCATACTCTGCATATGTTTAACAATGAAAAACACAAAATTTTCATTAGTTATATTTTTAACTAACTTTTTGTGCAACTTACACAATAATATGCATTTTTTCCTTTTTCGACCATCATTGACATAATTGTATGAAACTCAAGTTATTAACATATTTTTTTCTGCATTTTTTCTCGAAAATATGGGTTATTAACCGAGTTATTAACATTGTTAACCTTTTTTCGTGTTTTTTTATGTAAATCTTTGTCGAATCAAAAAAGAACAAACGTTTTGTCTACATGTCATGAAATTGTGCATTTTCTACATAAGTTCTTGACAACGCATTGCAATATACACGTATAAAATAAGAAAAAGCTATTACAATGAAAGTGGTTTCATCGTAATAGCTTTTTCTTATAATTGTTTTTTAATTTATAATTCTTCTAGCAGCACATGGTGAACCCATTCCACTGATAATAATACCTGTAGAAGGTGTTGACGCATGTATAATTTGTCCACCGCCGATATACATAGCTACATGGCTGATTGTGGAACTGTTATATTTGTAGAATAACAAATCTCCTGGTAATAATGCACTCATAGAAACTGCTCTTCCATTATATACCTGAGTATAAGATGAACGATTTAACGAATATCCAAAATGTGCATACACTGACATTGTAAATCCTGAACAATCTGTTCCATTTGTCAAACTGGAACCTCCATACACATATGGATTTCCAAGGAACTGTTTTGCATATGCTACAACCGCTGAAGCACCGGAACCTGATGCGTTACCATAAGATGGCTTCGATGTAGGTTTTGGTGTATTTGTCTTTGGCGGTGTATATGTATGATTACTATTATTACTGTTGTTTGCGTTTACATTATTATTTTGAGCCGGCTCATCATTATCATCAGACTGATTATTTTGGGCATTCTGTTCAGCCTCTGCTGCTAATTGTGCCTGTCGTTCTCTTTCTTCCCGCTCTTTCTGTGCTTTAATCTTTGCTCTCTCTTCAGCATTCGTAATGGCTGTTTCCATATCTACACTTACTTTTACATAATCAGAAGATACCCAGCCACTCACACCATCGCCGATTTTCACTTTTACCCATTTACCGTCATCACTGAATTTTTTAATAACATAATTTTCATTGTGGTAAACATTCGTTACAATACTTCCCTTAGTATTGGCTGATTTTCTTACATGTACACCAGAATCCTTTACATTGGCAAACACATATCCATTGTCTAATGCATTTGACTGTGCTTTTTTTCCTGTCACAAAGTATTCAGCCTTAATATATCCTCTGCAATTCCCTGATACTATTTTGTACCATCCGCTTTTTGTCGTTTCAACAATTCTTGCTCCACAATTATTATATATCTTACCCACACGCTTTGATTTTGCGTTTGGCTTTTTTCTGACGTTTACATAATCTTCCTGACCGCCGCTTACACGTGCAATAGCAATATCAGAAAACATCTTACTTTCTTTGCTTTCATTTTTATTTTCCACTTGTTGAACAGACTGTGTTTTCTGCTCCGGTGCCGGAAGATACTTTGATAAATCTTCTTCACTTCCAACATTAGAAATATATTTTTCTATCGCAACAGTAGCACCTGCGCTTGGTATTTCAGTATTTAATTCTTCTGCAAACACTGGCTGTGCAAGTGTAGTAGTCATTACTACTGTAAGCACTCCACTAATAATTTTTTCCACATTATAGCGCCTCATTCTTATACGCCTCCGTTATTTATTTTTATAGCCTAAATGTTACAAATTTATTACAATCATAACATTGCAGACAACCTATGTCAACCTATTTTATAATCATACTGTGGCACTTCTTCTTTATTTATGGTATTTTATACGTAGAAATATTATTTTTAGATGAAATACAAAATGGGAGATTATCATGAAAAAAACAGCTATCGTAACCGGCGCTTCAGGGGAAATTGGAACAGCTATATCTGAACTATTAATAACTCAGGGCTATTATGTGATAGGTACTTATTGCAAAAACAAAAAATTTATTGAAGAATTAGCTCTGCAGCTTGGAAATAATTTCTTTCCTTTTCAGTGTGATTTATCAGATTTTGATGCTGCAAAAGATTTACTTACTTATATAGAAGAAAAACAATTTCAAGTAGAAGTTTTAATTAATAATGCAGGCATCTCCATTGTAGGATTACTACAGGACTTAACAAAAGAATACTGGAACAATATATGGAATACCAATGTTACCTCTGCCATTTCTCTTAGTCAGGCAGTAATTCCAGTCTTTTTGAAACAAGGTGGTGGAAAAATCATCAACATATCTTCCGTCTGGGGCAACCGTGGGGCCTCCTGCGAAGCAGCGTACTCTGCAACAAAGGGTGCAGTCAATACATTTACCAAAGCTCTTGCAAAAGAACTGGCCCCATCAAATATTCAGGTAAACGTTATTGCCTGTGGCATTATTGACACAAAAATGAACGCCCATCTGACCGACGAAGACATAAATGAAATTGTAGATGAGATTCCTGCCGGACGTCTAGGAACACCAGCTGACGTTGCAAAGACAGTCTGTGCTCTCCTTACAGCCAGCCCATACATGACCGGCCAAATTATTACTTTAGACGGTGGCTGGACAGTATAAAAACAACATATTGTAAAATCTCTAAAAATACATACAAGGAGCATATCACACTAAAAATTCTAGTGCGATAGCCCCTTTTTTTATCTTCTTTCTAAAATATTATCAACTAATTTTTGTAATTCTTCTTTATCAGGTAAATATAATTCATATTTTAATACGAATAAATTACTATCTATATCATGAGATACCTTATTTTCTATCCAGATATGCCATATCTTCGTCACTGATTTCAAAATCAACCTGAACGTTTGAGATAATTCTCTCTTCTTTTGTTGATTTAGGAATCGCTACTGCGCCTTTCTGGATACAATATCTCACACAAATCTGTGGAATTGTTGCATTGTATTTCTCAGCTATCTTTGCGACATATTCATCATTTACTAATCCACCTGTAGCCAATGGTGAGTATGCCATCAGTTGTATATTGTTCTCCTTACATTTTGATACAATATGCTCCTGTCTATTTCCTACATGAAAACTTATCTGATCTACCATTGGAACTACCTTACAGTTATCTAATATCGGCTGTATATGCTCTGGTGCAAAATTAGAAATTCCAATCGCTCTTGCTTTTCCACTTTCATAAACTTCCTCTAATGCTTTCCAACTTTCAATATTCCCTTCTGTACAATCCATTCCCATTTTGTCCCATGGCCATGGTGCATGAATCAAATACAAATCAATATATCCAAGATCCAAATCTGACAATGACTCCTCAAAACATTTTTTTGCAATATCATATCCTTTGCATTCTGCCGGAAGTTTTGTCGTAACAAATATATCCTCTCTTGCAATTCCAAAATCCTTAATCGCTCTTCCTACGCTTGCCTCGTTTCCATATGCTTTCGCAGTGTCAATATGACGGTACCCATTTTTTAACGCAAACATCACGGAATTATATGTATCATCCCCATCTGGTATCTGCCATGTCCCAAGCCCAATCTTTGGAATTTTCACTCCGTTTGCTAATGTAAAAGTTTCATTTAATATCATTTCGACCTCCTTATATTTTAGAAATACATTTGTTTTTAAAATTATTCAATCCCTTATTGTATCAATCCGTTTTCATATTCCATTATCCGGGATGCATTCCCTCCAAATTCAGTAGCATCACCTTTATCATTAATAACATGCAAAATTTTTCCATTTCCATTTAATTTTACAGTGCATGTATTATGTAACTTAACCCCTTTCTTATTCGGTACTTCTACAGCACTGAAAATCTCTATATCTGCATCTCTGTTATAACAATAAGCACCGATACCATAACTTTCAAATTTGTTTACACCATCATCTACCTTAATGGATGCATATCCTTTCACTTTGCCATCATGGCTCATATATGCTTCCTGCTTTGGTGCATCATATGGCATTTCACTCTGGTAAAAATATAATTTTCCATTATCACCATTCCAGATTGTCTGATACTCCTGAAAATGCTCCACAAACAATCCATACATAATAGCATTATCTCCATTAATAATAATACCATTTGGAGCAGTGTTGACATCCCATCCTACATTCGTACTGTGGTCAGCTCTCCATACCCAGAAATTATCTCCTATTACATCATTGCTGTTGACAATAACGCAGTTCTTAACCTTTCCTGCATATTTTCCACCGCCTACTCTAAAGTAAACATCACTAAAACATAATGGATTATCTGCGTGAGACACATCTGTTTTTTCCTCTCCTATTCTCAAAAGAGTTTCTGACTCTTTTTCTCCCGCATCAAATAAGAGTCCGCAAACCTTAATACCATCTGCATCCGCAATTTCCATACATGCATTTCCATCTGCCGCCTCAAGCGTAGCCAATCCCATTCCATACATAATTGTATTTTCTTTAGACACTTTTAATGCCTTATCTAACTTATAAATGCCTGGAGTAAACAAAATATGTTTTCCACTTTCTAAAGCTTTGTTTATAGAATCTGCATTATCCTTTGGATTTGCTATATAAAATGTATTCAAACTATAAAATGTTCCTTTTACTCCATCTTTCCATGAAATTCCCTGTGCATCCTTTCTGATTTCCGGCACCATAATGCCATAACCATTCTTTTCATCATAGCAGATATACGGTTTTTCCTGAACCTTTGGTGCCTGTTTTACCGTAGTATAAGGTGCATACGGCCAGACTCCTGAAGGTATGCTTGAAGGATCCTCTCCCACAAATACCATATTCCACACACCATTTTCCCAGAATCTCCACTGATTATTTCTGCATAAATACTGTTGCTGGGAACCGGATGAAACCATTCCGTCGAAATTAGAATCTGCAATAAATCCACCGCTGGACCATCCCTCTCCATCACTTAAAACAATCCCATCACTGGAATTCACTCTTCTTAAAGAAACTGCCTGAGAATTCGCCCACATACAATATTCATTAATACTAAAATTTTCTGCACTTCTCCAAAAATTACATGTAGCATTATGATACATCCAGTTTGCATCTACCCAGAGTTTATTGATATTTGTATCTTTCGGCGAAATTCCAAGACCTGCAACCTGCGTATAATATCCTACATTTACAAGCAATGACTTATCATAGGTACCCGGCTTAAATAAAAGAGCATATCTTTCGTCACCAAACTGGTTTGTCTCCTGTTTTTTAAAAATCTCTGTTACTTTACTTTGAATATCCTCTGCATTGTCTTTTGTATCAAAAACATAAACATTCTTTCCTAAAACAGAATCATCTGTTACTGTATCACCATCAATAATATACTTTATTTGATTTCCTGTCTTTTCATCTGAAACAACAGAAATTTCTTTATTATCTGTTTTGTCATTCTCACAGCCAAAGCACATGGCCGCCATCAATATGATTATGGTTGCTATTAAATATCTTCTCATATCTTTCTCCTTTTAACATTTCTTTACCAAATAAACTGCATGCCTCGTTGTTACAATCAAATTATTTCGTTTTTCGCCTCCAAAATCAAAAGTTGTAGGACGTTCAGGGATACGGATTATCTCTGACAATTTACCATTTTCGTACACTTTAATATTATCATCTCCCACATATATTCTATGGTTAAACTTACGTACCTTGTAATCTCCTTCTTCTATAATCGGCACAGGATTTGTCAGCAGTCCTTCCTTTGTAATGTCACACTGCCAGACACGCTTGTACATCTCATCGACAGAGTACAACTTACGTCCTGGCTTTGATCTAGAAAGATTATTGGCACGAATCAAATCATAATGACATGGTATTATGGTAGCACCATCCGGCGCGATAAATGCTTTTCCCGGATTATACTTACACACCTCTCCAAAATCTGTACTGTCTCTCCAGCGATTTCCCGGATACAATACCCGCTCCGGTTCGACATCTCCAATATTTATCTTTTCCAGTCTTGCAATATTGCCGTCTTTGTCTATCGTAAATGCTACTACACTTGCGCGATTGTCATACCAGAATCCATAAGAAGTACCAAAACTATCTGGCGGAAGCTGGTTCACAATTTCTTTTCCATTTAATGTAGCTTCCATAGGAATGGAATACTCACCAATGACAATGATATTGTCTCTCGTATCAAATCCAAGAGAATTTATTTTAAATGGTGATTCAAAAATCATGGAAAGTTTCAGTGTTTTTCCATCAAGTCGGTAGACTTTCTTATCCATACTATCCAGAAAATAAAAGTTTCCTCTTCCATCACAGCATCCGCCATCTGCAAATCGGAAGCCTGAATATAATAATTCTACACTATATTTATTTTTGGCATCGGCTCTAATCTCTGTTTTCTGCCTTTGTTTTATATCTACAGACCCTTTTATCTCAATACGTGAAGCCTGCCAAGGTCTTATCTCTGTACCTGAATTCACATCCAATAAAAAATTGTCTATTGTATATTTCATCTGAGAATAATTATGTACATTTAAAAACCTGATGTTTTTACAATCCCATATTTTTGCACAATAAGGAAATGGTTTTTGTACAAAGACAGTTCTAAAACAATAGGTTGATGCGAATGTAATATTTTCACAATTATGAAGTTCTATTGGGAGAGCAAACTCTCCTTCTGCCTTTTCCTCTTCACTTTGGAATCCATATATCGTAACGTTTTTTGCATTTACCATTCTGATTTCACACCGTGCATGATGTTCTAGAGATAAACAGTATATCTTTGTGGGAACCTCTGTATTCTGTATCTTCACTCCCGCTGTCACATACGGACTGGCAGACCAGATATCTTTAAATATACCGCCACCCCCATATATGAAAAGACTTGGATATTGATAATCCCAGATTCTGTCTAATCTCGCATCTCTTGCCCTGCCTTCATCATATGGCATTTCAAAAGCACCTGTTCCTTTTACCAGATTTCCATGGCCTCCGAAAAACTTCACATCGTTCATATAAGAATCTTTATCTGCCTGCCAGTATACACCACAGGCTCTCGGGTTTTTCCCTCCTGTGTTCACTCCCAGTCCAAACATAATATTTTTCCTGTTTGATGTCTTAATAAACGGTCTGACCTTTCCAAAACCGGTAAATCTCTCTGCATTTTCTTTTAATATTAATTGTGTTGAAACCGGATTCATTCCAATGAAAACAGTGTTTTCTTTCAATGCAATTGTATCTGTAAGGATATATTCCCCTTGTGGAAAATAGATTACTTCGTACTTTTCTATGGCTGCTTTTAATGCTGCTGTATCATCCGTAACTCCATCTCCCTGTAACCCTGCTTCCTTCGCATTCATCCACTGATCCATCTGAGGAAGTGCAGGTAAATCTGTCTTTAAAATATTATAATCAATTTCTCTGGAATAACGGTATATCTCATCATGGAACTGTTTTTCTGGATTTTCATCGCTGACAACCACTCCATGTATATACTTTTCTAATTTGCAGGGATTATCCTCACTGCCAATTTTCTTATCTGTATCTTTAAATCTTACAATATTTTCTACCGTCTTCAAATAACAGTTCTTTACGTTAATCTGAGTCAGTTCATTTTTTTCCTGAGCAATGTCTAACAAAATATCCATATTTTCAAATATAGAATCTTCAATAATGAGTTTTTCAAAATAACCCTCTTCCACATCAATAAATTTTGACGTATTCACACTATATGCCCTGATAATATTAAGTCCAGCTTCTCTTGTTTTTATGGCAGCGGCTTTCTGTCCACAAAATCTGGTATCCACCATAACAAAGGGCCAGCCTGGTGAACATTTCGTCGTAATAATTCCATACTGTCCGCCATTAATATAAATATCTTCCATCTCGTTACCTACATCAAAAATACCAGCCATTCCAGACTCCACGTAAATATCAATATGGTTGATAAAACAATGCTGGGCATAATGTGTACGAAATGCCACTCCATAAGCATTTCCTTTTCCCATTCTTACGTTAATATTAGATATCGCACTATAAAAAGTCCCTGGGTTTGCATCCTCAATAAGATTTTCATCATCCTGCATCATATTGGTAAACCAAAACAGATACTTAAATCCACCTTTCTGTTCGGGATGCGGTTTATCAAAACCATCCGCATTGTCTTTTAAAACAAACTCTGGTCTGTTCTTTCCATAGCCAATCATTCTTACTGCTTTCGGCATATAGATTGTCCTGCTGAGTAAGTATTTTCCTTCCGGCACAAAAAGGACACCATAGCCCTGCTGTTCTACAACAGAGTAAATGGCTTTCTGCAACTGCTCGCTGACATCTACTGTTCCATCCCTTTTAATATCATAAAACTCTTCCGTAAAATATACTGCCTTCTCGTCTGTTAATCTCTCATGATAAAATGATAATCCGTTCATCCCTTAACCTTTCATTTAGAATATTTTCATCGCATTTTATATTTACTTTTTCTTTTTAATTCTCTTTCTGATAGCTTCCATACGATGATCCAGAGCTGCACTTTGCTCTGCACATTCTGTCAAATCTTTCGCCAACTGTTCCATCAATTCAGGATTAATGTCTTTTTTATATCTCAACTTGTGTTCCAAGCTTGCCCAAAAATCCATAGCTATCGTTCGAAATTGTACTTCAACTTTCATTGGACGTTTTTCATCCTCTAAAAAAATCGGTACCTCAACAATGAGATGAAGACTTCGATATCCGCTTTCTTTAGGACTCGCTATGTAATCTTTCTGTTCTATCAGTGTAACATCATCCTGTTGCAGTAAAAGTTTTGCCATTTTATAAATATCTTCTTCAAAAGAACAGATAATCCTGATTCCTGCAATGTCCGTAATATGCTCTTCAATAGCATCTGTATTCATTGGGATTCCCTTTTTTTTCATTTTCTTCATAATACTATCAGGAGACTTTAATCTGGACTTTATTGTTTCAATAGGATTTTCATCATATTTCAAAGAAAACTGCTCATTTAAAACTTTAAATTTTGTTTCCACCTCCATAATGGCACACTTATAATATGACATTAAGCGGTTATATGGTAATGCCCCCTCCTTTATCTTTTCCAGGTGTTCCTCTTTGGTTAACTCCTTAAAAAAGTGTTCCTTTAAATGTTTAATTATCATATCTATTCTCCGTACTTAAAAACTAAATATTATTATAACATCTCAAAAGCAAATATGAAACAATTTTATTACTAAAAAGCAGTGCAAAATAAGAAAAAATAGGAGTGAAAATCAGTTCACTGAATTTTCAGTCCTATTTTTTCTTATTTTATAGTGCGCTTAGCCTAACTGGGATTTCATCATATGAAATCCCAGTGCACTGCTGTCTTTTGGAATTTTATCTCGCCTAACTGTCCACTAACTATAAATGCAACACTCTTTCCTTAATTTCCTGTGTCCTTCCCTGATTCCAGAACTGTGTTCCTATATATCCACAGGTTCTTCTGGCTACACTCATCTTATCCTGATTTCTGTTACCGCAGCTTGGGCATTCCCAAACCAGTTTTCCTGATTCTTCATCAGAAATAATCTGAATCTCTCCATTATATCCACAACATTCGCAATAATCTGACTTCGTATTCAACTCTGCATACATGATATTGTCATAAATAAATTTCATTACTTCAATAACCGCTTCGATATTATCCTGAAGATTTGGAACTTCTACATAACTGATAGCTCCACCCGGTGATAATTTCTGGAAATCTGATTCAAATTTCAATTTACTGAACGCATCAATCTCTTCTGTTACATGTACATGATAGCTATTTGTAATGTAATTTTTATCAGTAACACCTTGTATCACACCAAATCTCTTCTGCAGGCATTTAGAGAATTTATAAGTAGTAGACTCCATTGGTGTTCCATATACAGAATAACTGATATTTTCTGCCTCTTTCCATTCTTTGCACTTGTCATTAAGTCTCTGCATAACCTTGATTGCAAACGGTTTTGCCTCTGGATCTGTATGAGACTTTCCAGTCATTCTCACACACATTTCATAAAGTCCTGCATATCCAAGAGAAATTGTTGAATATCCATTGTATAATAATTTGTCGATAGTTTCACCTTTCTTCAAGCGTGCTAATGCGCCATTCTGCCAAAGAATTGGTGCCACATCCGATGGTGTTCCAAGCAGTCTCTCATGTCTGCATCTCAGAGCCCTGTGACAGAGTTCCAGCCTTTCATCCAATATCTTCCAGAACAAATCCATATCTCCATTGGAAGAACATGCTACATCAACTAGATTAATCGTAACAACTCCCTGATTGAAACGTCCATAAAACTTGTGGCTGCCATCAGCATTTCTCTGGCTGTCTTCTACTGTAAGGAAAGAACGGCATCCCATACATGTATATACGTTTCCGTTTTTCATTTCTTTCATTACTTTTGCGGATATATAATCTGGAACCATTCTTTTTGCTGTACACTGTGCGGCTAACTCTGTTATATGCCAATACTGTGAATCTGGTGTTACATTATCCTCATCTAAAACGTAAATAATCTTTGGAAATGCTGGTGTAATCCAAACACCTTTTTCATTCTTTACACCCTGCATACGCTGCTTTAGTGCTTCCTCTATAATCATTGCAAGATCATCTCTTGTCTGACCTGCCGGAACTTCATCAAGATACATAAACATAGTAACAAACGGTGCTTGACCATTACATGTCATTAATGTAATCAACTGATATTGAATCGTCTGAATACCTCTGTTGATTTCATCCTTTAATCTTCTTTCAACAATCTTCTTTATCTGTTCATCCGTATACCTTAATCCTATTTCTTCCTGTTCAGCCATGACTTCTTTTGTAATTTTTTCACGGCTAATTTGTACAAAAGGAGCCAGATGTGCTAAAGAAAATGACTGACCACCATACTGATTGCTTGCAACCTGTGCCACAATCTGTGTAGTTACATTACATGCTGTATAAAAGCTATGTGGCTTATCTATCTTTGTTTCGGAAATACATGTACCATTCTGAAGCATATCTTCTAAATTAATTAAATCACAGTTGTGCTCCTTTTGAGCAAAATAGTCCGAATCATGAAAATGGATAATCCCCTGTTCATGAGCCTGCACGATCTCTTCCGGAAGTAAAATACGTTTTGTTAAGTCTTTACTGACCTCTCCAGCCATATAGTCTCTCTGTGTAGAGTTAATCGTAGGGTTCTTATTAGAGTTTTCCTGTTTTACTTCTTCATTTAACTGTTCAATCAGAGCTAAAATTCCTTCGTCTGTTGTATTTGATTTACGGGCTAATTCACGTACATAACGATATCTAACGTACTTCTGTGCTACTTCATAACCACGCATTTCCATAATTCCACGCTCTACCATATCCTGAATGTCTTCCACTGATACAGCATGCTGTGCAGCTTCAATCTGAGCTGTAACATTTTTTCCAACAGCTGCAATCTGATATTCGTTCAGCTTATAAATCGGTTCGATTTCTTTGTTCGCTGCTCTGATGGCGTTAAGAATCTTATTAACGTCAAATGATACCTCTTCCCCATTTCTTTTAATGACCTTCTGTACTTTTACATCCATTTTTTCTCTCCTTTTTTGATGTAATAATCCTTGATAAATATATATCCTGCGCATATACCCTAATTTCATGGGTTTTGCGAAATATGTATTATTTTGCCAAAACACAATATCTTGTGTTTGCCTTTTGAATTATAGCACAATATATTCCGTTTTGTACAGAGTAAAATAGAGATTTATTTATAAAAATGTATTTATTATCTAAATTAATTTGTATTATTTTTTATATCTCATATAAATTTTTTCGTTAAACCCTTTTTGTTTACTATACTTTTCTTTAATTCGTTTAAACTCTTCCTTTAATACTATCTTTTTAGTCTTTCTTGTGGCTTTATCCTTTATAACTATTATCAATAAGCAAACAAAATCAGCAGTGCATAATACACTACTGATTCTGTTCATGAAAAACTCTTTTATAATTTCATATTCCTCTGTACTTACGAAAGATTATTTAATTCGTTTTGCATTAATGCATAAGATACAATTGAAAGACCAAAGAAACTTAATATCAGATATAAAATACCTGTGTTGCTCGAAGGAATTCCTCTGGCATTCTTGATTCTGTCAATCTTATCACCTTGTTTGTACATCCAGTACAGACCATAAATATTACAAGTAATAATTTTAAATAAAAGTGCCATACCTCCGGATGTTTCATTCTGTGCATCCTCCACCATTCTGTTCGCATCATCTGTCAGAACGACAAACCAATACAGACCATAAATACCGCATGTGATAATGCTTAAAACAATACACATACCAATACTTCTCTTTTGAATCATTGTTTCGCTCCCCTTTTCTTCTTTTTTATAGTTCTATTTTACACCAGAGAGCTTTATCTGTAAATAATTATCCTAATTTTTTAAATACCTTCTTTATTACTATTAATGATAATACCGCTGCCAGAAAGTCCGACACCGGTGCTACATACATAACACCTTCAATTCCATAGGATTCACCACCAAAATAGCTAAATACAACCGGGAATAACAACATTAATGGAATAAAACATATCACCTGTCTTGTAAGAGACAAAAAAGTTCCTTTGTTAGGCTCTCCAATAACTGTACAAAAAGTAGATGTGATTGGCTGAATCCCATCTAAGAAAGTCATAAACAGGAATATCCTGAAAAAACTTTCTGCAAAGCGGAAATATTCCGGACTACCGGAGCCAAAAATGCTGATAATCTGTCTTGGCAGAGTCTGGAACACAACAAAAGCAATGCAAGAAATAACTGTATTACATATCAATGCAAGATGATATGTCTTCTTCACTCTGGCAATCTTTCCTGCCCCCCTGTTAAAGCTCGCAATAGGCTGCATACCCTGCGCCACACCAATACATACAGAAAAGTAAACCTGATTAACCTTCATTACAATACCGGTGCATGCTAAAGGAATGTCTGCACCATATACACTTAATGCACCATAATGAGTTAATGTCTTATTCATAACAATCTGTACTAACATAATTGCCAACTGATTTAATCCCTGTGCCATTCCTAAATGACATGTTCTTCCACATATACCTGCCTTCGGAACAAAATGTTCTTTTTTCAGCTGAATTGTTTTAAACCGCAGTAAATACCATACTACCATAAGAGCCGCCACAAACTGTCCGATAATAGTAGCTGCTGCCGCTCCGGACATTCCCCAGTCAAAAACGATTACAAATAAATAATCCAGAACTACATTAATCGCTGCACCAACCAGATTACATGCCATAGAAAACTTTGGGCTTCCATCAGCTCTTACTAAGTGAGCACCACCTGCTGAAATTATTGCTACCGGAAAACCAATTGCAATAATCCTTGTATATTCAACTGCGAATGGAAGAATATTTTCAGTCGAGCCAAAAAACAACAATAGTGGTTTCATTGCCACACTTGTAACTAATGTTAAAATCAGACCAATGGCAAACATCATTGTTGTACCGTTTCCTATAAAATATGGTGCCTTCTTCTCATCACCGGCACCAAGATTTAAATTAAATCCAGATGCACCACCAATACCAAAAGTCAATGCCGTAGCAATACACAAAGTTGTTAATGGAAATGCAACATTCGTAGCAGCATTACCTAATTCTCCTACTGTCTGTCCTATAAAAATCTGATCTACAATATTATATAGTGACATAACTACCATGGAAATGATACTTGGTACAGCAAATTTCCGAAGTAATTTTCCTATTGGTTCCGTTCCCAGGGGATTACCCTGATTCTTTTCTTCATATGTTTTTGACATTACTTAATCCTCACTTGACCAATTCACTTCTGGTCATTCTTTAACTTTCTATTAAATATCATTATCGCCAACACATATAATACAACTGCATATCCTGAAATTTCAAGCAAAAATTTATAAAACTGTCAAAATTTCCCGAAAAAACAATTGATATCACAAACAATACATAATTATAGAATCTTTTTACTTAACAATATGAGTTTGTTAATTTTTTAACTATTTTGTACTTGTACCATTTAGGACTGCTATGTTATAATTTATATAAACTGTTTGCAGTTTGTTTTTTTATGACAAAATATAATTATATGTAATATTTTTTATCGTTAATAGAAATGGAGAAAAAATGAGAGGAATATATTCTAATAAAACAGCAATCCGTCATAAAGTATTTACAGAAATTGCCCGCATGGCATATGAAGATCGTCCTTTATCTTATATTGAAGATCTTCCATATGAAATTATTCCTGGCGAAATAGGAAAAAACTATGACAATATCTTTCTTGAGAGAGCGATTATCGGAGAACGTCTTCGTGCAACCATTGGTCTTCCTATCAGAAATATGTCAGAGCATGCTCCACTATCTGCCGGAATTGATGCTACTGCTATTGATGAAAAATACTATGACCCACCACTGATTAATATTATCAAATTCGCATGTCATTCCTGTCCGGAAAAACGTGTCCTGATTACAAATGGCTGCCAAGGATGTATTGAACATCCTTGCATCGAAGTCTGTCCTAAAGATGCTATTCATATGGAAAACGGACGCTCTGTAATTAATCAGGAAAAATGTATTAAATGTGGTAAATGTGTCAGTGCCTGTCCATATAATGCAATCATTAAGCAGGAGCGTCCTTGTGCTGCTGCCTGTGGTATGAATGCAATTAAATCTGATGAATATGGACGAGCAGATATCGACTATGACCAGTGTGTATCCTGTGGTATGTGTCTGGTCAGCTGCCCATTTAGTGCGATTGTTGATAAAAGCCAGATATTTCAAACAGTTTTAGCACTGAAAAGCAGCACTCCTATTTATGCCGCCATTGCTCCTTCTTTTGTCAAGCAGTTTGGTGACAATGTCACACCGGAACAAGTTCGTGCGGCATTAAAAGCTGTAGGATTTGAAGATATGGTGGAAGTTGCAATCGGCGCTGACTTATGTGCTGTTCAGGAAGCTGTAGATTTCTTGAAAGAAGTTCCTGCAAAACATTCCTGGCTTGGTACCTCCTGCTGTCCTGCCTGGTCAGTAATGGCAAAGAAGACATATCCCGAATATGCAGAACATATTTCCATGACTTTAACTCCTATGGTTCTTACAGGACGTATGACAAAAAAACAGCATCCTAACTGTAAGGTTGTATTTATCGGACCTTGTGCCGCAAAAAAATTAGAGGCCAGCCGTACTTCCGTAAGAAGTGATATCGACTTTGTCTTAACCTTTGAAGAAATGGCTGGTATCTTTGATGCCAAAGGAATTGAATTTGATAAATTAGAAGTAGAGGAACCGATAAAAACATCCAGTTCTTTAGGAAAGGGTTTTGCTTCCGGCGGTGGTGTTGCCGCTGCGGTAGTTAACGCTATCAATTGTGTTGAACCAGATATGGAAGTGAAAACTGTAAAGGCTGAAGGATTAAAAGAATGTAAAAAAATGCTTGCCATGGCAAAAGCCGGAAAGTATGATGGATACCTTTTAGAAGGTATGGCATGTCCTGGCGGATGTATGGGTGGTGCAGGAGTACTGGCTGATGTAAAGAAAGCTACTGCCGCTCTTGAACAACAAAAAAAAGAATCAGAATTTGAAAAGCCTTCACATTCAGATTTCTTAAAATATTTACACTTAATAACGAAGGAGGAATTATATAAAAATGAAGATGAGAACTAGAACAATTACTGTTACCGCTATTATGGTTGCACTTTGTGTCGTCGTACAGTTATTTAAAAATCCGGGAACAATACCAATAACAGGTGGACTGATTAATCTGATTATAATTATTGATACTCTATATTGTGGTCTGTTAAGTGGAATTATTATTTCCGCAGTAGCACCTATTACATCCTTTATCATTACCCAGTCTCCTATCATCGCTGCTGTACCTATGATTTTACCATTTATTATGATTGGAAATATTGTTATAGTGCTATTTGTCTGGGCTGTAAGATGTAAGAAATTAGAACTTAATCTGTTACCATTAAGTCTGGTAGCCGGCTCCTTTGCCAAATGGGGCGTTATGACTCTCACTATTGTTAAATGGATACTTCCTACCTTTGGTTTAAACCTTGCTCCAAAAATGTATAAAATGGCTGCTGCCACTTACTCATTAACGCAGTTATATGCTGCACTTGCCGGAACTGCATTGGCATGTGTCATCTGGCCTATTGTACGACTTGGTATCAAACGCAGTCGATAATAAATTCCGGTTTATCGCACGCAAAAGAAAAGCAAGCGACTGAGTAAGCAGGCATTTGCTTTTCTTGGTGCGATACCGACAAAATCATAAGTGCGTAGCACGACAGACGTGTTAACGTCTGGATTTTGGAGGTGCCGAGGTGTTTCGAATATAAAAGGGATACACAGGGAAACTGAATTTTAGAAACATTTGTAGATAGAAAAAAGAGAATTGATTTTTAAGCACCGACTTCATTTTCGAAAAAATCTTGATGATTTTTTCTCATGTAAGTCTTAAAATCTGATTTTGAAAATCAGATTTTAGTTTATCTCTCAGTTCTCTTTTTCTATACAAATTTGTTCCTAAAATTCAATGTTCCCCTGTGTATCCCTTTTATATCTCGTCCCACCACTACAAATCCTAGATTTATCAA
>CAJTRZ010000017.1 GCA_910578975.1 uncultured Eubacterium sp. | reverse complement strand
ATCCTCTGGATGTAAGAAATTTCAGTATGTGGTTTTGAGTGTACAATACATTCATATTTCAGGTGGTACCTGATGAAAATATTCCTCGATAGCTCAATGGTAGAGCACTCGGCTGTTAACCGAGGGGTTGTAGGTTCGAGCCCTACTCGGGGAGTTTTTTTGTACGATATTGTACAATTTTGGCTCCTTGGTCAAGCGGTTAAGACATCGCCCTTTCACGGCGGTAACACGGGTTCGATTCCCGTAGGAGTCATTTAAATGCGCCGATGTGGCTCAATTGGCAGAGCAGCTGATTTGTAATCAGCAGGTTAACGGTTCGAGTCCGTTCATCGGCTTTTTATTTGGACCTGTAGCTCAGTTGGTTAGAGCAACCGGCTCATAACCGGTCGGTCCTGGGTTCGAGTCCCCGCAGGTCCACTAGGATTAGTGAATTATACTAATTAATATTTATGAATAACCAGCAGATATTTTTGTATCTAGAATATGGGATCTTAGCTCAGCTGGGAGAGCATCTGCCTTACAAGCAGGGGGTCACAGGTTCGAGCCCTGTAGGTCCCATTTGTACATATTATGTACAATGCGCCGGTGTGGCGGAACTGGCAGACGCGCAGGACTTAAAATCCTGTTGTGGCAACACAGTACCGGTTCGATTCCGGTCACCGGCATGAAAGAGTATCACATTTGTGATACTCTTTTTTGTTATACTACTACTTGTAATTGAAATGGTAAAAAAATGATATAATCAGATAAAAAATACGGGAAGAGGAAAGTGTAAGGATATGAAGAATCAAGAGAAAAAACAAAAAAATAAAAAATATATTATAAATAGAAAGATTATTAGACAAATGAGAAAAGTTATTGAAACAGCTTTTATAGCATCAGTAGTTTGTTTTATGGGATTTATAACAGCAGAGGCAAATACTAATATTGATATTTCAACAACTAAGACAGTAGATAAACAAATAAAGGAGGGTATTTCTTTTACAAAAGTATCAAGTACTAAAACAGGAACAAAGATAAAATGGAATACATCGAAAAAGTATAAGGGATATGTTATATATAGAAGTATTAATAACGGTAAATTTAAAGAAGTAGATATAGTCAGTAAGAAACAATATACTGATGTAGATATTGAAACGGGAGAATCATATCGTTACCAGATTAAACCGTTTTATTATAAAAAGAATAAAAGAATATATGAGAAGAGAAGTGTTGCAAGTGATTCATATCTGGCAAAACCTTATGGTGTAGATAATGTTCATGTAGTTACTTTTAAAGATCACAAATATGTTTCGTGGGATTTGAATGAGTTGGCATCAGGATATAAAATTTTACGTAAAAAAGATAATGAAGGCTGGAAAGAAATAGTAACACTTGCTAAAAATACAGATGCGTATGAGGATTATAATATTGTTATGACTGGAAAATATCAGTATAGAGTAGCTGCAATAGAAAATGTAGATGGCCAGGATTATATTAGTGTATATTCTACATCTGTAAATGTAGGTGATTTAAAGGGAATAGATGTATCTTATCATAATGGAAAGATAGATTGGAAAAAGGTCAGAAAAGCTGGTATTTCTTTTGCGATGATTCGAATGGGGTATGGTACTTCAAAAGGCGGTATTATAGATAGTTGTTTAGATTATAATTATAAAAATGCAAGAAAAAATGGAATAAAGGTAGGATTTTATTTGTATAGTTATGCAGATAATGTGAGGGAGGCACGAAATGAAGCAAAATTTACTTACAGAATGCTTAAAAAGTATAATAAGTTAGATTTTCCTATGGCCTTTGATTTTGAAAATCCA
The DNA here is from genome assembly GCA_910578975.1 of uncultured Eubacterium sp. GTDB lineage: Bacteria > Bacillota > Clostridia > Lachnospirales > Lachnospiraceae > Eubacterium_G. The sequence continues at coordinate 35,507 of CAJTRZ010000017.1, read as the reverse complement.
TATAGAAATAAGATGAAATACAAGAAATCTAATACAAAGATAATTACTACATATTGTAATTATCTCGAAAAGAAAGGATTTGATACGAGTGTTTACTCATATATGGATTTTTTTCATAAAGCGGTAGATTATAAAAAAGTTTCTAAGTATGGAATATGGCTTGCCAGATGGACTAACAGCACAAAGAATTTTAATGATGGAAATATTCCAAATGTGCAGATGTGGCAGTACTCTGCTAAGGGAAAAGTAAGTGGTATAAAGACAGCAGTAGATTTGAATCTGAATATTGTACAGTAGTAAAAATATAAAAAGAGTAGTCCTTTAATGTGCATTTCTTTTGAAAAGTGATTGACATATAAATTTTATTGTTGTAAAATATGCAATGTCGCTAATTTATGCGACAGTTGAGTGCGTGTAGCTCAGCTGGATAGAGCGTCTGGCTACGGACCAGAAGGTCGAGGGTTCGAATCCTTTCACGCACGTTAAAGACTTCTGAGGAATCAGGAGTCTTTTTTAATGAATAAAAAAATTTATTTATGACATACTACTGATGTAACAAAACAATTGTTTATGTTTAGGAGGTAGTTATGTCAAAGAATTATTCAAATTCACAGAATGCATCTAATTATAGTGATGCAACAGATGCACAGAACAGCACATCTAAAAACAGCACTTCAAAGAATAGTACTTCAAAAAACAGTACATCTAAAAACAGCACATCTAAGAACAGCACTAGCGATAGTACAAATTGTAGATAGTTATTGAAGTGTGAGCCTATGGTATTCGATGAATGCCGTAGGCTTTTTACATATTAAATAAAATTTCTGATTTCTCAGAATACTATCTTTTAGTTTAAGTACATGCACTTTATAGTATAGAATTAATAGAGTATTATATAATAAAATTTTTGGAGTGTATTGTGGGAAAATTTAATTTTATATCAATGGAAGAAGCCAGACGACTTGCATTGGATGATGGATATATTGTTGTTGATTTAAGAGGTTCTCAGGAGTTTTATAAATCTCATATAGAAAATGCCATTAATATACCGTCTGCGGATGTGTCACAAATTTTAGAATTTGGTAAGAAAGATCATACATGGATTTTGTACTGCAGAAGAGGTAGTTTTAGTTTTAAATTAGCAAGTGAATTATCAGATTACGGTTATAAGGCTTTAGCCGTGGTTGGTGGATATAGAGAGTAAGAAGTCTCTATTCTATTTGTATAATGAGAATAACTTCATTGACATTGTAAATCAATACGATTATTATGGAATGGGTAATGATAAAATAAACAATATAAGAATGGAAGATAAATGGAAAAATTAACATTAGTAGCGCCTTGTCATTTTGGCGTAGAGTCGGTATTAAAAAGAGAAATCCTGGATTTAGGATATGAAATAATTAAAGTAGAGGATGGAAGAATAACTTTTGAGGGAGATAATCTGGCAATATGCAGAGCAAATGTTTTTTTGCGCACAGCAGAGAGAGTTTTAGTACAGGTAGGAAGAATTCAGGCAACGACTTTTGATCAGTTGTTTGAAGCTGTAAAAGCTTTGAAATGGGAGAAATTTATTCCAAAGGACGGAAAATTCTGGGTAAAAAAAGCCAGTTCTATTAAAAGTAAATTATTTAGTCCTTCGGATATACAAAGAATTGTGAAAAAAGCAATTGTGGAAAGATTAAAAGCAGAGTATCACATTAATTGGTTTGATGAGGATGGGGCGGAATATCCTATCCGTGTTTTTTTCTTTAAAGATGAAGCTATTGTTGCATTGGATACGACAGGAGATTCACTTCATAAAAGAGGATATCGTAAATATACGGCGAAAGCACCGATATCGGAGACGTTAGCGGCAGCCCTAATTCTGCTTACACCATGGAAGAAGGATAGAATACTGGTAGATCCTTTTTGTGGCTGTGGAACTTTTCCTATAGAAGCAGCAATGATTGCGGCCAATATTGCTCCTGGAATGAATCGTGAATTTACAGCGGAAAGCTGGACAAATATTATTTCAAAGAAAGACTGGTATGAGGCAGTCAATCAGGCTTGTGATTTAATTAATGAAGATATTGATGTTGATATTCAGGGATATGATATTGATCCTGATATGGTTGAGTTTTCCAGAAAAAATGCAAAGAATGCAGGAGTTGAGCATTTGATACATTTTCAGACAAGACCTTTAGAAGAGTTAAGTCATAGTAAAAAATATGGATTTATTATTACTAATCCGCCGTATGGTGAAAGACTAGAAGAAAAAGCTGCTTTAAAACCACTGTATACAAAAATTGGTGAGAGGTATAAGTCTTTAGATGACTGGTCGGCTTTCATTATAACCTCATATGAAAATGCTGAAAAGGATATGGGCATAAAAGCTACAAAAAATCGTAAGATATATAATGGAATGCTGAAGACGTATTTTTATCAGTTTATGGGGGCAAAACCACCCAAGAGAAAATTTAAGGATGAGTAAATGAATAAAAAGAAGTTAATTATTATATATTTGCCAATATTAATCTTATTTGTTATTCTGGCAGTTTTATTTTTTATATTCTCCAGACAGACAGTACAGAAAAGCCTGGCGGGAGAAAATGTGGATTCCAAAGAAAACTGGAATCAGATTATGGCAGAAAGTGCAAATCAGAGACCGATACATCTGAAAGTGAATAACAGACAGATTGTATTGGATGAGAATCAGATTTATATGAGCAAAAATATGAATCTGATGATTCCGTTGAATATAATAAAAGATACATTGAATTGTGCTGAAAATATTTATCATAATAATAGGGTTGTTATTGAAAAAGGAAGTAATATTGCTATTATGTATATTGGTGAAAAACGTATAACTTTCAATGATAATGAATATCATCTGGAAGATAAAATCACTACAAAAAAAGATGTTGTGTATATTCCTGCTACAGTTTTTAGTGAGTATTTTAACTACACATATGAGTGGGACAGCAGGAGAAATGAGGCAAGCCTGAATGATAATGCACTGTCAGATTCTTACTTGCCGGAACGATATAGTTATGTTGATAAAAAGCGTTCTGTACCAGTGAAAGATCAGGGAAACTACGGAACGTGCTGGGCTTTTGCGACGCTTACTGCATTGGAGACATCATTAACACCGGAAGAAAATTATGATTTTTCTGAAAACAATCTGATATACAATAATGAATTATCAGATGATATACAGGACGGTGGAGATTATATGATGTCTATGTCCTATCTGATGTCTTGGAAAGGTCCTGTTCTGGAGAAAGATGATCCTTATGGTTCTAAGAACAATAAAAAAAAATGGAACAGTGTAAAGCATGTACAGGAGGCTCAGATTATTCCAGAAAAGGATTATAAACAGATAAAAAATATGATTTATAAATATGGTGGTGTAGAAAGTTCGATGTATATGTCAATGAGCAGTAGAAATATGTCATCAGTTTATTATAATGAAACGGAATATGCTTATTGTTATAAGGGAAAGAACAAACCAAATCATGATGTGGTCATTATAGGATGGGATGACAATTATTCTAAAGAGTTGTTTAATGACCAGACAATAGAAGGTGATGGAGCATTTATCTGCATGAACAGCTGGGGAGATGATTTTGGATATCATGGAGTGTTTTATGTATCTTATTATGATGATTTAATAGGGACGAATAACGTATGTTACACAAGGATAGAAAATACAGATAATTATAAAAATATTTATCAGAGTGATTTGTGTGGCTGGACCGGTTCTATGGGATTTGAAGATGAGCAGACAGTTTATTTTTCAAATGTATATACTGCTGTGGAAAAGGAACAAGTGGAGGCTGTAGGTTTTTACGCTACGACCACGAATTTAGAATACGAGGTTTTTATTTGTCCGAAATATAAAGACGTTAATTCATTAAATAATAGAAATCATATAGCTGCTTCCGGAGTAATAAAAAATAAGGGATACTATACAATTAAGCTGGATAAAAAGTATGATGTAGCAAAAGATCAGAAATTTAGTGTTATTGTGAAAGTGACAAATAATAAAGATAATAAAGTTTTTAAAATGATTCCTGTTGAAATGGAGACCGAATCTATGGAAGGAACAGTAGAACTGTCTGATGGAGAAGGATATTTCAGTGCCGGTGGACTGAACTGGCAGTCGGCTGAAAAACAGGGGTGTAATATATGTCTGAAGGCGTACACATCCAATTAGCAGGTAAATCAGTAAAATTATAATTTAAAGAAATATTAATCAAAATAAAAACACAAAGGATGGATATTATGAAGAAGATTATTTTTGCAACAACCAATGAAAATAAAGTCAGGGAAGTTAATATGATGATGGAAGACTTTGATGTGGAACTTTGTACAATGAAAGCAGCAGGAGTTGATGTAGATATTGTAGAGGACGGCACAACTTTTGAAGAAAATGCAGTGATTAAGGCAAAGACAGTTATGAAAATTACAGGTGAAATCGCGATTGCAGATGACTCCGGATTAGAAGTAGATTATTTAGATGGTGCACCCGGGATATATTCTGCAAGATTTTTAGGTGAAGATACCAGTTATGACATAAAGAACAATTATATTATTGATAAATTAAAGGATGCAAAGGGAAAGGAACGAAGTGCTAGATTTGTATGTGCAATTGCAGTAGCATTTCCTGATGGGGAGGTTATTACATGTAAAGGTACGATTGAAGGTTTGATTGCTTATGAGCAAAAAGGGAAGAATGGTTTTGGATATGATCCGATTGTATATGTTCCGGAGTATGAAATGACAACAGGAGAAATGACACCAGAATTGAAGAATAGTATTAGTCATAGAGGAAAGGCTTTGGAGCAGATGAAAGAAATCTTGAAAGGAAGACTTTAGAACCAATGATGAAAGTGGTTATAATCAGTGATTCTCATGGGAATTTAAATAATGTTCGTAAAATTATGGAAAACGAGGGACATGTGGACAAAGTTATACATTTGGGTGATTTGATTGGTCAGGAAGAGCAGTTAAAAGTCATTTGTGATTGTCCTATCTATATGGTAAAAGGCAATGGGGATTATATGTCATCAAATCCTTTGACGGATATTGTGGAAATAGGAAATAATAGAATTTTTATTACTCATGGACATCACTATGGTGTGAATTTTGGCATAGACAGGTTATGTTATGCGGCAAAAGAAAATCAGTGTAATATTGCGATGTATGGTCATACGCATGTGCCAGATAATTCTGTTTATGGCGGGGTTATTATTGTAAATCCGGGGAGTGTGAGTCGGCCGAGACAATTGAACCATAAACCGACTTATGCAGTGATGAGAATTGACAATAAGGGAAAAACAGATATAAGAATACAGTATGTATAAAAAACGAACTAAAATAAAATTATAACACTTGTGAAAAGGTATTATTCTTAATATAATAAAGTTTAGGTATGGACAAATGTAAGCAGCTATGTATAGCTGCTTATTTTTTTCAGGGGATGAAACGTTTCAAAATGAAACAAATGTAACAGTTCAGCCATCAGCTCGAAAATCCTTCAGATTTCCTTCGCTGATTTGGTTTACTATATGATACAGAATAAAAATAGCAAATTGCCAGCGAGCAGTCCTTTGTTATTTTTATTCTGTATCGCATGGCTGAACTGTTACAAACAAATAATTAAAAAAGATAGGAGAAGAATTATGAGAAAGCAGAAAATGCTGAAAAAAGCAATGGTATTGTTCTGTGCAACAGCTATGGTTGTGACAGGAATGCCAGTTACTGGAAATGTAACAGAAGCGGCAACAGTAGATTTTTACGCAGAGGAAAGTTCCGTTATGCTGGATAAAGGCGGATTCAAAACGGAAGTTTACGGTGTAGGTACCGATGACTGGGGACAAACATGGACAGACAGAAAGGAAAAACTGCCACCGGCAGTGACATATCTGACAGATAACTATCGGGAGACAGTTGGAACAGTGCCTACGAACGACTGGGCAAGTTCTGTTGTTTTTGATAAGTATTCAGAATCTTTATATGCACATCCATTGGCGTATAGAGCTGCGAGCAATGGTATGCAGATGGCAGCTCCAGCAGTAACAACTTTAAAAAACAGTGTTGATAATGAGCCGATGGTAGAAAGTTATCTAAATGATGATACGGTTGAACTAGTAGTGGGTGGAGAAGGATTTTCTGCAAAAGATGCCAGAGTGGATAAGACTACAGACTGGACTTATGAAATTCTGATGGAAAACAATGCTGGTACATCTTCTATGCGTGCTATTCTGGCAAAGGGAACACCTTATGCCTATTATACTTTTGAAAATTTAAAAGCAACAATTTCATTAGGGGCAGGCGCAACAGATTTGGCAATATATAAGAATACCACATCATCTAATTGCCTGGGTGTTAGTTTAAAAAATAAAAAAGATGGTAAAACACATTATTATAGTTTGAACGCACCAAAAGGAACAACATGGACAAATGCAGGTGGAAAACTGACAGCCAATATGCCGGCAAATGCAAAATACCTGTCCGTTGCAATACTACCAGATGGCAGTGATGAGGCATTTCGATTATATAATCAGTATGCGTTTAATTTTATTACTGACACGAAAGTACAGTGGGAGTATCTTAAAAACTCTTCGAAATTAGTTACAAAGTATAGTGTTACAACAACAAATATGGAAACAGGAGCAGTTGGTGGAGATACAATTATTGCGTTGTATCCGCATCAGTGGCGTTATGCGGAAGAAACGTATACCAATTATACGTATCAGACGATTCGTGGAACAATGAAAACTATTGTTGGAACAGAATATGTTACGCAGATGGCATATAATGGAATATTGACAGGACTTCCAGTGACAGATGATGAAACTGTCATAGGACAAATCAAAGACCAGTTAGGATATTTATATGATTATAGAAAGAATAAAGATGATCCGAAATGGATTTGCAATTTGGAAGGTCAATATGGTGGATATGATACATACTGGATAGGAAAGAATTTAAATACTTTAGCAGATGCAATATGGCTTTCAGGGCAATTTGACGATGATAAAGATATGAAGGTAATTACAGATGAAATGGTTGCAGGTGTTGAAAATTATCTTCAGTTCTGGTTTGATCCGTATTCAGCATATATCAGTGGTGACTTTATAGATGATTATTTCTATTACAATAAAGATTATGGAACATTGATTGGCTATCCTGCGTCTTATGCGACAGATCAGCAGTTAAATGATCATCATTTTCATTATGGATACTGGATTAAGGCGGCAGCAGCAGTTGCCATGAAAGACCCAGACTGGGCAAAAGAGTGGGGAGGCATGGTTTATGAAATGATTAGTGATTTTGCCAATACTAACCGTGATGGAAGCAGCTTTAACAAGAACAGTCCTGCAAAATATCCGTTCCTTAGAAATTTTGATATTTATGAAGGTCATTCATGGGCATCAGGCGTAGCAAATTATGAATATGATGAGAATGGAAAATTATTAACGGAAAAAGGTGGCCTTAGTGGTGGAAATAATCAGGAATCATCATCAGAAGCGGTGAATGCATGGGCATCTCTTATTTTGTGGGGAGAAGCAGTAGGAGATGAGCAGATACGTGACCTTGGTATTTATATGTATACAACGGAAATTGCGGCAATCGAAGATTATTTCTATGATGTTCATGATGAGATTTTCACTGATCAGTATGAAGATAAAGACAATTTTAATTTGCAAATTGTTTCAAGATTATTTGGAGGTCGTTATGACCACACAGCATGGTGGACGGAAAATCCTATTGAAGCATCAACAATCTCCATGCTGCCAATTACAGGTGCCTCTCTTTATCTGGGAAAATATCCTGAGAAAGTAAAAGCAGTGGTGGACAGTATCGGTGAAAATAGTACGCAGTGGAAAAATTTTGTAAATAATAAAGATGCAATTGTAGATAGATTTGCCGGTGGTATGGATATGCTTACTAACCATGATGTTAATCAGGATATTGTGGCAGAGTATTATGCCTTTTATGATGCAGATGCAGCATTAAAGATGTACGATGTCAGTGATGATGGAAGAATAGAAAATGGTGAGTCTAGAGCCCATACTTTAGGTTATATTACCAGTTTGAAGAAATATGGAACACAGGACTTTTCAATTACTGCAAGTTCACCATTTGCACTTGTATTGAACAAGAATGGTGTAAAAACATATGTTGTGGAAAATCACACAAATTCTGACGAAAGAGTATATTTTTCAGATGGAACATATGTCGATTCACCAGCAAACACAGTTTATCAAGGACCAAAAACAGGAAATGGCGAAAATCCGGAAACAGATGCAAGTGAACTTTTAGGAAATACACAGAAAGTAAACTTGGAAGTTTACCTGGAAAACTATGCGGGAACAGGTTATGACAAGAGTAGCAGACAGATTAATGTAAAGGCAGACACAGAAACTTATACATATCAGCCACAGAATATCAGTGGATTTTCATTTGATGCGAAAAATGCAAATAATGTTTTAACAGCACCAGTAAAAGAAGATAATTCAGGAACGATAAAAGTTTATTATAAACGTAATAGTTATACTATTCAGTATTCGTTAGCTGGTGGTACAATTAGTGGAAATAATCCTGATTCTTACAGGTATGGAAGCACGATTGCCTTAAATCCGGCTGTAAAAGAAGGTTTCCGCTTTGAAGGCTGGTATACAGATGCACAGTATGAAAACCAGATTACGGGAATTACTGAGGCGACAGCAGGGAATCTGGTACTCTATGCTAAGTTTTTAGATGAATCAACGATATCCAGTTATAGTGTAGAGTATTATAAGCAGAAAGAAGAAAGAAATGGATATGAAATTGTTTCTGGAGATACGAAGACGATTAGCAGCATTATTGGAACCAAAGTTTCAGCTGAGATAAAAACATATGATGGATATGTATTAAATTCTAATTCTGTAACAGAGGGTACTGTGTTAGCAGGTAATAAACTGGTTCTACGTTTATATTATGATTTAGAAAAAGGAAATAGTGGCGAGTTAACAGAAGGCAGGGGAGCATCTGTTGGGGCTGATAATAGTCTTACGTTTGTAATTAATGATGCACAGGATAAATCCATGGCTTTGGTATATTATAAATTGTGTGACAATAAGGCAGATGCACAGAGTGTATTTGACAGTGCAGTATCAAGTAATGGTGCAGGAATGCCGGGCTACTATATGGATAAAGAAGGAACAGCATTTAAAAAGAATATAGGAACAGTTCAGGACGGTCAGTATGTAGTATACCGCTTTAATATTCAGGATCAGGAATTTACAGACTGGATTATGGTTTCTGTTGCAGAGCTAAAAGATCAGAGCGCGCAGAAGAAAAAAGCAGATTATCGTGTACGTTATTACCTGCAGAAATCAGATCTTAGTGGATATGAAGAAAAGAGTGATGCATCAGAGAAATTTACAGGTATTATTGGCGAAGCTGTTGTGGCAAAAGTGAAAGCTTTTGACGGATACATTATCAATACAGTGAAAAGTAAGTTGACAGGTGTAGTAAAGGAAGATAATTCTTTGGAATTGGAAGTTTATTATGATAAAGAACCGGAGACGACAGTTCCACCTGTTACCACACCGGCACCTGTCGAAACAACTACAGAAAGTGGAGGTGATATACCTCAGACGACAACGCCAGATGCAACAGGAGGCGGTACAGATGAAACGACAACACCGGATGTAACAGGCGATGGTACAGATGAAACGACTACTCCGCTTGTGACTGGTGGTGGAGAAAGTAAAAATCCAACGACTACAACAAAAGTAAGTGTTACTACAAAGAAAGTAAAACCACCGAAAAAAGTTAAAAAACTTAAGATTAAGAAGAAAACTCGTAGAAAAATTAATATTAAGTGGAAAAAAATTAAAGGAGTACGTGGTTATCAGGTAGCAATTCGCATTGGTAAAAAAGGAAAGTTTAAAATCAGAAAAACAATCCGAAGAAATAAGAACCGCTATATTAAAGCAAGACTTAAGAAGAGAAAAGTATATTACATCAAAGTAAGAGCTTATAAAGTGGTTGGAAAGAAGAAAATATATGGCAAGTATTCGGCTGTAAAAAAATATAGAGTAAAATAGTATTTTCGAATAAATTATTCTAATAAAAAGATGCCTTTTTCCTGTAAATCCAGCGATTTTAAAGGCAAAAAGATTTACAGGAAAAAAGGCATTAAAAAAAAATAAAAAAATTTACAAATTTTGCTTGACTTTATTGTAACCTTCACTTATAATAACTCTTGCGCTGTGAAAAATAAGCATAGCAATCCGGGGTGTGGCTCAGCTTGGCTAGAGCGCCTGATTTGGGATCAGGAGGCCGCAGGTTCGAATCCTGTCACCCCGATATATGCGGGTGTAGTTCAGTGGTAGAACACCAGCCTTCCAAGCTGGATATGTGGGTTCGATTCCCATCACCCGCTTCTATATGAAATATATAGCTTGTGTCCGTAGCTCAGCTGGATAGAGCAACGGCCTTCTAAGCCGTGGGTCGGGGGTTCGAATCCCTTCGGGCACACTTTCTGGATTAAACCAGAGGCATGGTGGCTATAGCGCAGTTGGTTAGCGCGCCAGATTGTGGCTCTGGAGGCCGAGGGTTCGAATCCCTCTAGCCACCTTACACAATGGGCTATCGCCAAGCGGTAAGGCACAGGACTTTGACTCCTGCATTCGCTGGTTCGAATCCAGCTAGCCCAGTTTCATGGGTTAGATACTCATAATAGAATAAATAATAAGGGGCACTAGCTCAGATGGTAGAGCACTTGACTTTTAATCAAGTTGTCGGGGGTTCGAATCCCCCGTGCCTCACTTGGGAAAACGATATTTGTTACGATAAGTAATGAATATCGTTTTTTTTGTATAAAAAGAATTAATAATAAAAAAGTTCTGGGAGGAAAAAATGGAAATAAGAGTAGGAGTTGAGATTTTTTCATTTGCTTTTAGACAATTGTATTAAAAACGATTTTGTGATACAGTATTAATATCATTGGGGTGTAATAACCATCGAGTGAATTTATAAAATAGAAAGGAGAACAAAATGAGATTCAATCAAACAATGAAAAGGTTAATGGCTTACATATGTGTGGTAGTTATTACGGTTGCCAGTATGGCGGGCTATCAGGCAAAAGTAAGCGCAGCAGCTCCTGACGGGTTTAATGATTTAACAGAAGAAAAGTGGCATCCGTTGGGCGAAACAGTAGATACGACGATTGGTGATGATGCACAGCCGGCTTCTATATGGAATGTTTATACAGGAAATAGTTGGTCTGGTGTAGTCGCATCAGTGAAGGATGGAAAGGATGATCAAGACACTGTATCTATTTATGTGGAAAAGGCAGCAAATGAACAATGGGGACTTCAGTTAGGAAGAGTATTCAAAGGACATGAGGCAGGAAAACAGTACGCATATCGAATTGATTATACAATTGATGGTGCGGCAGCAAAATGGATAGGAGTTGCAACGGCTGATACAAAGGGCGAGGTTAAAGTAATTAAAGCATTAGGTTCTTTAGTAGGACAAGGAAAGACCTTTAAGGTAATTAAGACGGCAATTTTTGATCCAAGTGAGGAAGAATTGACAAAATACGTTTCATGGCTTGAAACTGATAGAAATTTAGCGTTCAAGAAGACGGCATCAGTAAGTAGTCATAAAGAAGGTACAGGAGTTGGCTCTCTTACTGATGGAGTATGGGATAAGTGGAACGGAAATTATGAAGGCATACATACTCCGGGATACTTTGAAGTAGATTTAGGTCAGGAATATGCAGCTTCCAGTATTGATCAGGTAGTTGTGTGGTTCAGAAACGGAAGTAATAATCTTTATCCTTCGAATGGATTTGATATTCAATTTGGTAATTTGGTATTCGATACAGTATCAAAAGTTACAAAGATGCCTGCAGGCGCAGATGGAACACAGGCTGACGGTTCACAGTATATGGTGGCAACTACTTTGGATAAAGAAAATCTTAAAGGTAATGTCAGAAAGGTACGAATTAATATTGCGCAGTCACTTGGATGGGGTGCGCAGGTAACAGAGATTGCGGTATTTTCAGAAAATCCACAGGGACCGGTAGAGGTAAAACCAGCTGATAATCCGGCAAAAGTAAATGTATCTTCGGAGCCGAGCAAAGATTTTACCGGTAATATCAAGTTTAATATTACAGCTGGTGAAAATCAGGATGGGTATAAGTATGCAGTGTTTGTTGATAATTCAGAAACAGCTTCATTTACAGATTGTGTAGCAGGAAAAGATTATACAATTACAGGAGTTTTATCAGGAAAACATACTGTTAAAGTGATTTCAATTTATAATGGCGGTTATTCAACAGGACTTGTAAGTGATGAAGTAGTAGTCAGCACAAAACTTGATGGTTATGTTGCGCTTGATACGGAGGATTGGCATCCAATGGATACAGAGACTCAGTATACAATCAGTGATGCTAATAAGCCGGCTTCAGAATGGAATATTTATACAGGAAATAGTTGGTCTGGCATCGTTGCATCGGCAAAAGGTGGAAAAGATGGTGAGGATACAATCTCTGTTTATGTAGAGAAGGCAGCAAATCAAGAATGGGGACTTCAGTTAGGAAAAATCTTTACAGGTTTAGAGTCAGGAAAGACATATGCATATCAGATTGAATATGAGATTGATGGAGTAAGCTCACAATGGTCAGATACCGCTATAGCAGATGCGGAGGGGAATATAAAAGTTATTAAGGCACTAGGTTCCATAGTTGGTGCAGGAAAAATATTCACAGTTACAAAAACAGAAATTAGTGAACCGAGTGCGAACGCAGCATCAGTTGATGTATCTTCACAGAAGAGTCAATCTTTGACTGGTGAAATCAAGTTTCAAATAACAGCAGGTGAAAATCAGGAAAACTATAAATACACTGTATATCTTGATAATGAAACGACCCCTTCATTAACAGATTGCGTGGCTGGAAGAGATTATACAATAACAGGAGTTACATCAGGAAAACATACCATTAAGGTTGTATCAACGAATAATGGTTTTGTGTCAGCTGGTCTTGTCAGTCCAGAAGTTGAAGTGAAGACTGTTCTTGATGATTTCACAGATTACACAAAGAATTTTGCGTATATGGCTTCATGGGAATTAATGGGTGGTCAGAGTTCAGAAGGTGAAGGCAGCATTACGAATGGTGTTGTTAGTGGTGATGATTATGCTACACCTACAAAAGGAACAGATGGCTCATATTTTATTATTGATATGGGCGAAGAATGTAATGTGGCTGATATTGACAGCATTTATACATGTTACAGAATAGATGTAGGAGGATGCTATCCGGGAGATGGTGGAATGTTGATTGAATATTCTACAGACAAGGAAAACTGGACTAAAGTATCGACAATTTCCCAGGCTGAATTTAATAAGCAGCATGATGCACAGAAGACAGCTCCATTTGGTATATTAGCAGATGTATCTGGTGTTAATGAAGGTACAGTAAGATACGTCAAAGTTTCATGTCCAAAAGCTGTTGGTTATGGAATGCAGGTTACAGAAATTGCAATTTTAGGTAATGTTCCAGAATCAATGCGTCCTCATCCTCCGGTTGCACCAACAGGATTAAGTAATAAAAAAGGCGAAAATATTAAGGATAATTACAACTTTACATGGGAGGCTGTAGATGATTCAGTAACTTATAATTTATATGTTAATGATAATCGCATTAATAGTGAGCCGATTACAACGACATCATATAATGCATTTGACTATTTTGCATTACAACCAGCTGGAAAATATATAGTCTCCGTAACTGCTGTAGAGGCAAAAGCAGGTTTAGAATCAGAAAAAATATCAATTGAATATGAAAATGCAGAATTAAAACCTACAGTATCTTCAGATGGAAACTATATGGGACAGCAGAATTGGAAATTATATGTGGGCGATTGGGCATATTGTGATGGTGAATTGACACAGTCAGAAGGAAATATTAGTGGTAGTTTTGTTACAACTGGTGGTAATTGGAATGGAGGAGAATGGGGAATTCAGGCAACTTCTGAAAAGATTATTGTAAATCCGGGAGTGGAATATACGTATAGTGCCGACATTTCTGCTACAAAGGATATGGTTGTAAGAATTCAATTTGCAGAAGCCATTGAAGAAATCCAAGTTAAAGCAGGTGAAAAGAAAACATACAAGAAGAGCTTTAAAGCAGATCAAAAAGTTTTTGATTTTATATGGATATTTGGTGGAGGCGAAACTGGTGAAGTAAAGGATGTAGATTTCACAGTTAGTAATCACAGGATTGAAGTTAAGAAGGATGAGGCTACAACAAAAGAAGTTCCTACCACAACAAAAGAAATTCATACGACAAAGGAAACGCCAACAGCAGCATCTAAAAAGATAACTGTTCCAAAAGCGAGTGTTAAATCTGCTACAAAGAAGAAAGCAGCAAAGAAAGTTAAGCTTACACTTAAGAAATTGAAAGGTGTTAAGTATCAGGTACAGATTTCGAAGAGCAAAAAATTTAGTAAGAAGAATATTCTGGTTAAGAAAACCATGAAGAAAGTAAGATTTACACTGACTTCAAAGAAGATTAAGAACAAGAAGAAGTTATATGTTCGAGTTAGAGCAATTAAAGTTGTAAAGGGCAAAACATATACAGGAAAGTGGTCAAAAACTAAAAAAGTTAAAGTAAAAAAATAATATCTAGTAACAAAAAAGACCTCTATACCAAACAAATGGTATAGAGGTTTTTTTTATATTTTTAATGCTAAAATACACTGCTATATAGTGTTAATAACCTCCATAGAAAAGTGGTGGGATGGCAACAAAAAGATTAAAATTAAGTGGTAAGTATTGGAGTATTAATATGAAACAGGAAGTAGTGATGAACAAAGAAATAGGTAGGCGAATTCGTGCAGTGAGAAAGAAACATGGACTGTCTCAAGAAAAAATGGCAGAGATATTAGGAATACACTCAACTACTCATTATCAGAATATTGAATATGGGAAAAGTAAGGTGACTATAAATCATTTGCAAAGAATATATGAGAAATTTGGAGCTACACCGAATTATATTCTTTTAGGTGAAGTGGAAAATGAGGAGGAATATATTTATGATTTTCAATGTCAAACAGATGAAGAAAAGATAAAGGTATTTGTTGAGATAGCAAAACAGGCATTCGGCGGTCCACAATATGATTTTGATGTATACTTAAAGAAAAAATAAAATAATGTACTTAAGGAGAAGATATATAGTATGCAATCATCAGATAAACAAATATTAATAATCGAAGATAACAAGCGGTGTATGGAAAAGGCATGTGAACTTATCAGTAAAATCGATGGGGTATTTATTCATAAAGCAGAAAATAGCGAACAGGCATATCGCTATGCTTTAGAATACCACATCGATTTGTTTATTGTAGACATTATATTGAATACAAATAGACCAGGAGATGTGGCAGGAACAAAGTTTGTAGAAAGTATTAGGAAAATAGAAAAATACAAATTCACACCAATTATATTTACAACTTCATTAGAGGATGCAGATTTCTATGCATATGCTCAATTGCACTGTTATAGATATTTTGAAAAGCCATATGACAATGAGGAGTTTGTTACAATTGTTAAAGAAACACTAGATTTTAAAACTGCAAAAGAGGAAAGCAGATATTATAATTATAAAAAGGACGGTATTTACTACACTGTAAAAGTGCAGGATATTGTATATTTCCAAAATAATAGTTACAATGTTTTTATTCATTGTGTAGATGGAACAGTAATAGAAGCACCATATAAATCAAGTAAGCTTATTTTACTTGAGTTGAATTCTGAAAGATTTATTAAATGTAATAAAAATACAATTGTAAATGCAGATTTTGTAGAAAATACGGATGCTATCAATCGATATATTAAATTAAGAAACGGACATGGAACATTAGAGTTGGGATTGCGTTTGAAACGTAGTTTTCTGGAGGGAATGGCAAAATGTTCGAAATAATCTATAGATTGTTAGAAATATCAGCCTTAGTATTGTGTTTGCATAGTCTCAGCGGAGAAAAAGTAAAACTAGATATTTATAATGTCGGTTTCATTGTGATTGAATTGACATTTATGCAGATGATTCGAGATGACATTGTATCCAAACAATTATATTTTGCAGTTTACTTGATTTATTTTGTATATGCATATATTAAGTTTAAAGATACAATACAGAGGACGATATTGAAATGTTTCTTAGTAACGCTTATTATGGGAGGATTGCAAATTATTATTTATATTCCGATGTACTTTGTTAGTCCGATTATTCAACATGAAACAATCATAGTTATAATTATGAACTTTATTATATTTATAATCTTAATACTTATTCGAAAAAGCAATATATTCCAACGTATGATTGATTTTTGTGAAGAAAATGATTACATATTAAAAATGAGTTTTGTTATATGCATAGCCATTATCGTGTATTTTATGTATCAATTAAAAATAAGTGAAATAATAGAAATTGATATTTTTATTTTGATTAGCATCTTTATGGTGATATTATTAATTTTTGTTTATCGCTGGCAAAAATCTGTATATGAATTAGAGAGGAAGGAAAAAGAACTGAACATTGCAAATGTTTATAATGGAGTTTTTGAAGATTTAATTGGAAATATTAGATGTAAGCAACACGATTTACATAATCAAATAGATGCTATATTCGGCATGCATTTAACGGCAAAATCATTAGAGGATTTAATAAAGAAACAAAAGGAATATTGTGACAATTTAATTTATGAAAATAGATATACGAAGGTATTAAGTTGCACAAAAAATTCAACTTTAGCAGGTTTTGTTTACACAAAGTTTGTTAATGCCGAGCAAGTTGGCATTGAAGTTGACTATGACATATCGTTTACTGGAAACACGATAATTGCTATATATGATTTGGTTGAAATTATAGGGATTTTAATGGATAATGCTGTCGAGGCAGTAGTAGATAGTGAACTGCCCCAAAAGATAAAATTTGTATTAAATGATTATAATGGATTAGATATAAGTATTAAGAATGCGGTTTGTAACATTTCATATAAAGATATTGAAAGGTTTTTTGAAAAAGGATACACAACAAAAATATCAGGTAGTGGAATTGGCTTAGGTAAAATAAAAGAATATCAAAAGAAATATAAATATATTATTTATACATCTATCAATGGAGAAAATAATAATCGCTGGATAGAATTTAGAATAAAAGAAAATAAATAGAAAAGCAGTTCATCTTATTTTTAATTTGAAGATGAACTGTTTTTTTATTAACCTTTATATTGTTCAGGTGTAGGATATTCTGGCTCGCCAAAAAAGAAAAAACTCACACCGCGAAAATGAGTCATAAACCCAAAAGCTAAAAATAAACCACATAATTTATGCATATGTGAATATAAAATTTTTTTCATTAATAAAATTCTCCTTTCCTTAGTATTTTAGCAACAATCAATTGTAAAGTATGTAATATAATAGTCCAAAATCCAACAATAAGATATGGTCTTATTACAATGTTGGAATTGAAAATGCTAACGATGATAATAAAAATAAATATTGTAAGAAAAACATTGTTTTTACAACGTTTAATTAATAAAGCATTAGGTTCCGCACGAAAAGGGGATGAAACTGGTCCAATAAAGTAGTTTGTAAATAAACAGATTATTAATGTTAGTAAAATGATAGAAAAATTTGGGATGTTTATTAATGGGAGTAGTACTATCGCTGCGGTTGATATGAAAGCTGTAAGCAAAAGGCAGGTTATATAATGCTTACAATGGTATCCACCACCATTTTTCCGGAGAAATATCAATAAAACACATGAAACTATAAAAAAATTAAATTTCTCAATATACAAATATAAAATACTAAGAATGAATATTTTGCTAAGCTCTGAAAATAATGCAGTAATTGAATATTTGATAACTGCCATTTCATAATCTGTATAACCATACATTTTTTGAATTCTCAATGCAAATGTGTTCACTTGTATGTACCTCGTATAAAACTGATATAGGCTATTTTAGAGCATGGTTTTTTAAAAAATAAAATAAAAGATAAAATGTAATAAATAGGACAAGTTTGTATGGTTAGAATTAAGAAAAACAAAAAAGTAAAACGAAGTTATTTATATAGATACAAAATAGGAGATACAATTTCGTAATACATTAAAAAAAGTTTATATATTAATTATTTTCATTAAAAAGTCAAAAAATAGACAAAAAAGTTAAAAAAAACTTGTGTCACGACATATATCTATTATAATATAGGATAGGATTAAGTAGGAGGATAGATAAATGCCAAAAAGAACAGATATAAACAAAGTACTTATTATAGGCTCTGGTCCTATAATTATTGGACAGGCTTGTGAATTTGATTACTCCGGTACACAGGCATGCAAGGCTCTCAGAAAGCTTGGCTATGAAATTGTGCTGGTAAATTCAAACCCTGCAACAATCATGACAGATCCGGAAACAGCGGATGTGACATATATTGAACCATTGAATGCGGAGCGTCTTGAGCAGATTATTGCAAAAGAACGTCCAGATGCATTGCTACCAAATCTTGGAGGACAGTCAGGGTTAAATCTTTGTTCAGAACTTTATCAAAAGGGGATATTGGACAAATATAATGTGAAGGTTATCGGTGTTCAGGTAGATGCGATTGAGCGTGGTGAGGACCGAATTGAATTTAAGAAAACAATGGACAGTCTGGGTATCGAAATGGCACGCAGTGAAGTTGCTTACACAGTAGATGAAGCGCTTGCCATTGCTGATAGATTAGGCTATCCGGTAGTTCTTCGTCCGGCATACACGATGGGTGGTGCAGGCGGAGGGCTTGTATATAATAAAGAAGAATTAAAAACAGTCTGTGCCAGAGGACTTCAGGCAAGCCTTGTAGGGCAGGTGCTTGTAGAAGAGTCCATTTTAGGCTGGGAAGAATTAGAATTAGAAGTCGTTCGTGACTGTGAAGGAAATATGATTACAGTATGCTTTATTGAGAATATCGACCCATTGGGTGTGCATACAGGCGATTCCTTCTGTTCTGCTCCAATGCTGACGATTTCAGAAGAATGTCAGAGGAGACTTCAGGAACAGGCTTACAAAATTGTTGATAAGGTGCAGGTTATCGGTGGAACAAATGTACAGTTTGCACATGATCCGGTTTCAGACCGTATTATTGTTATTGAAATTAATCCACGTACATCACGTTCTTCAGCCCTTGCATCAAAGGCAACAGGTTTTCCGATTGCTTTAGTTTCTGCTATGTTAGCAACAGGAATGACATTGAAGGATATTCCATGTGGAAAATATGGAACACTGGATAAGTATGTTCCTGACGGAGATTATGTTGTAATTAAATTTGCACGCTGGGCATTTGAAAAATTTAAGGGTGTAGAGGACAAACTGGGCACACAGATGCGTGCTGTCGGTGAAGTAATGAGCATTGGTAAAAATTATAAAGAAGCTTTCCAGAAGGCAATCAGAAGTTTGGAAACGGGACGTTATGGTTTAGGACATGCCAAGAATTTTGATTCTTTATCCAAAGAAGAGTTACTGAAGATGTTGATTACACCTTCCAGCGAACGTCACTTTATTATGTATGAAGCGCTTCGTAAAGGGGCTACAGCAGATGAAATTTTTGAGATTACAAAAGTAAAACATTACTTCATTGAACAGATGAAAGAATTGGTAGAAGAGGAAGAGGCCCTTCTTGCATATAAGGGAACACTTCCATCAGATGAATTGTTAATACAGGCAAAGAAAGACGGATTTTCTGATAAATATTTAAGTCAGATTTTAGAGATTCCTGAAGAGGATATTCGAAATAAACGTATTGCTTTAGGTGTAGAAGAAGCATGGGAAGGTGTTCATGTAAGTGGTACAGAGGATAACGCATATTATTATTCTACATATAATGCAGAAGATAAGAATCCGGTATCAGAAAATAAGAAGATTATGATTCTCGGTGGTGGACCGAACAGAATCGGTCAGGGAATCGAATTTGATTACTGTTGTGTACATGCTTCTCTTGCATTGAAGAAGTTAGGATTTGAAACAATTATTGTAAACTGTAATCCGGAGACAGTATCTACAGATTATGATACTTCTGATAAATTATACTTTGAACCTCTTACATTGGAGGATGTTTTAAGTATCTATAAAAAAGAAAAACCATTGGGTGTTATCGCACAGTTTGGTGGACAGACACCTTTGAATCTGGCAGCAGATTTGGAGAAGAATGGCGTGAAGATTCTTGGAACTTCTCCATCCGTAATTGATTTGGCAGAAGATAGAGATTTGTTCCGTGAAATGATGGAAAAATTAGAAATTCCTATGCCTGAGTCAGGAATGGCTACAACAGTAGAAGAAGCGACTGAGATTGCAAATACTATCGGATATCCGGTAATGGTTCGTCCTTCTTATGTACTGGGTGGACGTGGTATGGAAGTAGTTTATGATGATGCCAGCATGACAGATTATATGAAGGCAGCAGTCGGTGTGACACCGGATAGACCTATTTTGATAGACCGATTCTTAAACAATGCATTAGAGTGTGAGGCGGATGCTATCAGTGATGGAACACACGCTTTTGTACCAGCAGTGATGGAACACATTGAGTTGGCTGGAGTTCACTCTGGAGATTCAGCATGTATCATTCCTTCTGTTCATATTACAGAAGAAAATGTTAAGACAATTAAAGAATATACACGGAAAATTGCAGAGGAAATGCATGTAAAAGGTCTTATGAATATGCAGTATGCAATCGAAAAAGGAAAAGTATACGTGCTTGAGGCAAATCCTCGTGCATCACGTACAGTTCCTTTAGTTTCAAAGGTATGTAATACAAGAATGGTTCCGATTGCTACAGATATTATTACAAGTGAGTTGACAGGAAGACCATCACCTGTTCCGGCATTGAAGGAGCAGGATATACCATATTACGGTGTGAAGGAAGCAGCATTCCCATTCAATATGTTCCAAGAGGTTGATCCGGTATTAGGACCGGAAATGCGTTCTACAGGTGAGGTATTGGGATTATCTACTTCTTATGGCGAGGCATTCTATAAGGCACAGGAAGGTGTACAGTTAAAACTTCCATTAGAGGGAACTGTATTGATTTCTGTTAATAGAAAAGATAAAGAACATATTGAAGAAGTGGCACGTAGTTTACATGAAAGTGGATTTAAAATACTTGCTACCGGAACTACATATGACTTAATTACAAAAGCTGATATTCCGGCACAGAAGATTAATAAGCTATATGAGGGCCGACCAAATGTATTGGATGCAATTACAAATGGGGAGATTGATTTGATTATTAATTCACCGTCAGGTAAAGAGAGTGTTCATGATGACAGTTATTTGAGAAAGGCTGCCATTAAGGCAAAGACTCCATACATGACAACCATTGCAGCTGCAAAGGCTACAGCAGAGGGTATTGCTTATTTGAAGAAGAACGCTTCAGGTGAATTGAAACCATTACAAACACTTCACAATGAAATAAAAGATAAATAAGTAAAGAAAATTGATAACAGTTCAGCCATAACAGCGAAAAGAAGAGAAGCGATTTGAGCTGAAGGCTGAATTGTTATGTAATATGTGTTTAAAAATGCAATATTCATTTGACAAAATACAAAAAATAGTTATAATTATAAAGGTCGCAAGATATTTACGCGAGTGTGGCGGAATTTAGGTGAGACTCGAAATCTTTGATTTCGCAAGTCGAAGTTATATGAAGCCTTTATATTTTGTGAAATACTTACGCGGGTGTGGCGGAATTGGCAGACGCGCTAGATTTAGGTTCTAGTGGGAGACCGTGCAGGTTCAAGTCCTGTCACCCGCATTAAAAAGATGTTCGATAGAACATCTTTTTTTAATATATAGGAAATTCTTCTGACTTTCCTATATATTAAAAATGCTCCACTATGGATTGCAGAGGTTTGTGTAATCGTGTAGGAGTCAGCCTACTCGATTGGGGAAAGGAACGTGTCATAGTGGGTTACAAAGTTTTAATAAATTTCATAAAAGCATTGAGACCCTCTTCCGTACACTTAAATACTCCGGCATCTTCTAATACCTGAACAAAAACTTTACCAATTTCAGTTTTGAGAATCTCCATAATATTGTCTGTTGTGATAGCGTTATATTGTGGAAGAAATTCATCTACCCAGTCTGCATGTTTTGCAATTTCTGAATTTTCTCTGATATTCTTTCCAGACAAAATGTACTCTGATAAAAGTTCCATTTCCTGCTTCAGTCTGGAAGGAAGGACGGCAAGCCCCATCACTTCAATTAGGCCGATGTTTTCTTTTTTTATGTGATGAAGTCTGCTGTGAGGGTGGAATAATCCAAGAGGATGTTCCTTTGTTGTAATATTATTTCTAAGAGTAAGGTCAAGTTCATACAGGTCATCTTGAAATCTTGCTATTGGTGTAATTGTATTATGTGCCTCACCGTTAGTTTCTGCATAGATGAAGGCTGATTTATCGGTGTAGGAGCGCCATGTTGTAAGAATGTGGTCTGCTAAATCTACAAGTCTGTCAGAGTCTCTGCCTCTTAATCTGATAACAGAAAGCGGCCAGTTTAAAATTCCACATTGAATATCTTCAAAACCTGTGATGCTAAATGTTTTAACCATATCGGCTTTTGCCATTGCAAATGTATAATTTCCACCCTGAAAATGGTCGTGGCTTAATATAGAGCCACCGACAATCGGCAAATCTGCATTAGACCCAATAAAATAGTGAGGAAACACTTTAATAAAATCAAAAAGTTTATAAAATGCTGACTTGTCTATTTTCATTGGAATGTGTTGACCGTTAAATGCAATACAGTGCTCATTATAATATACATATGGAGAGTATTGAAAGCCCCATTGTGAGCCACAGATTGTTATAGGAATAATACGGTGGTTTTGGCGTGCAGGATGTGAAACGCTTCCCGCATATCCTTCATTTTCCATGCAAAGCTGACATTGGGGATAAGTTGAAACTGTGGCATTTTTGGCATCAGCAATAGCCTTTGGATCTTTCTCTGGTTTGGAAAGATTTATAGTAATATCCAGTTCACCGTATTTTGAAGGAGCGGTCCACTTTAAATCTTTTTCTACACGGGTGCGTCTGATGTAATTACTGTTTTGGCTGAATTCATAGTAAAAATCTGTAGCAACAGAAGGGGAAATATGATATTTGTGCCAAAATTCATCAATTACCTGTGAAGGACGGGGAATAATGCAATTCATAAGTTTTGTGTCAAATAAGTCTCTGTATGTGATACTATCTTCAATTATTTGTAATCCGCAAGCCTCATCAGTTAAGGCTTTTAAAATATCATCTAAGCATATATCTTCACCAGTTATATCTGCGTCTACATAATCGTTTTTTCTGAAGATGTCTAATAGCATATTGATAGAATAGTTGCGTTCGCATTTCGGTATTAAATTTTTATCAATACCATATTGAACTAACTTTTTTATATTTTTATCTAACATGATATTTTCTATATTCATAAGACTTTCACACCTCCGTATTTTCTTATCTTAAGTATGTGACAGGTATCTTTACCAAGGATTTTTTCAATTTGTTTCTTATATTCAGGAACGAAATCTGTTTTTACAAAAGCCTGAATTGTTCCAGCAAAACCACCACCATGAATACGGCATACACCATTATTTCCAAGAATATATTCACTCATTGCTAATGTTATTGGAACGGGCTGTGTCTGCTCATATGTATTTGAATAAACGTTTTGCAAAAATTGAAATGAAGAAGTACCTGATTCCTTAATTATGCTTAGGAATGCTTCGAAATTATCTTCTGACAGCATTTGGGCAGCAGCTTCAACACGCTCATTTTCGTTAAAAAAGTGAAATGCTCTTAATATAGAGCGGTCATTTACTTTTCCATAAAGGTTTGGAAGATTATTTATAAAATCCTGTTTTGTTATTTCTGATAAATATTGTTTATTGAAATAGTCAGCAATTTCTTTCATCTCTGTTGGAATTGCCGCATAATCGTCTGTCAGGTTTGCATGGGAACCTTTAGTATCTACAATACATAAACTGTAACCTTTATCTGCAATGTCAAATTCAATTTTGTTCACGATAGGTTTTGTGGGATTTTTAAAGTCAATATGAACAAAATCCCCAACAGAGCATGCCATTTGATCCATTAATCCGCAAGGTTTTCCAAAATAAACATTTTCAGCATATTGCCCTATCATAGCTATTTCAATAGGGGACACTGACATTTTGTTGTACAATCCGGAAATAATTGTTCCAATTAATGATTCAAAAGCGGCGGAAGAAGAAAGACCGGAACCGCTGAAAACATCGCTAGTAATATAGGCTTTAAAAGGTCCAATTTGATAACCTTTATTTTTCATTTCACTAACTACTCCTTTGATGAGAGCTGTGGTAGTACCTTTTTCATTTTCAATGACTTCAAGATTATTCAAATTAAATTGAATAAGCGGATAACCTTCGGATTTCACTTTTATGGTATTATCAATACTTTTTCCTACAATAGCGATAGCATCTAAATTAATAGAAGCGGCAAGAACCATACCATTCTGGTGGTCTGTGTGGTTTCCACATACTTCGGTTCTGCCGGGAGCACTGTAGAGTTCTATTTCATCTGTTCCGAACAATTCGTGATACTTTTGAATTGCGTTACTGTAACGATTTATTTGATATACAAGCGTTTCTTCATCGTTTCCATAAATGTCTTTCAGCTTATCAACAAAATCATGATTGAGAAATTGATTTTGTAATAAATTAGAAATTTCCATAAATATATACCTCCTTTTGTTTAGTAAACAAAAATGTTATTAACTAAAAAAATACAACTATCTCTTTTTAAAATCAAGACTTTTTTTATCAAAACATAAAATTTGAGTAAACTGCACAAAGATTTACTAAAAAAAGTAACAATTTTACTAGTGGTGTGTTATAATTAATTCATAACTTAAAAGAAGAGTTCTTGGAGGAAGATTATGGCAACAATTCGTGATATAGCAAAAATGGCAGGCGTAAGTGCATCAACAGTCTCAAGAATATTGAATAATGATGTTTCGTTAAAAACATCATTTGAAACGAAACAAAAGGTATTAGAGACTGCGAAAAAATTAAATTATAAGAAAAATGTTAAGCAGAAAAAGGCGGCATTTAAACTGGGAATTGTACAATGGTTTTCTCCGGAGCAGGAAACAAAAGACAGTTATTATTTTATGATAAGAAAAGGGATAGAGGATTTTTGCATTAAGAACTGCATACAAATTGTAAGAGCATTCAAATCTGATGTGAATTATATGGAACAATTAGAAAACGTAGATGGATTGATATGTATCGGGAAATTCAGTTCGGATGAAGTAAACAGATTTATGAAAGTATCTAATAACATTGTATTTCTAGATATGGAGATAGAGGAATATTCTGTAACGACTTTTTCATTGGATTTTAAAAAGGCAGTGTATGATGTTATGGAATATCTGGAGAGAAGAGGACATAACAAGATAGGTTTTTTGGGCGGGAAGGAATTTGTTGAGCAGGGAGTTATATTTGATGATGATAGAAAAAAATATTATTTGAAATATTGTAACAAACATCATCTTGATAGTAATAAATATTTAAAAGAGGGAACGTATTCAGTAGAAGCGGGATACGAGATGATGTCAGAACTGATACAGGAGAAGAATATTCCAACTGCTGTATTTGCAGCCAGTGATCATATTGCAATTGGGGCAATGAAGGCAATTAAAGAGAAGGGATTAAGAATACCGGAGGATATCTCGCTCATTGGTTTTGATGATGTGGATTTGTGTGAGTTTACAACACCGACTCTTACAACCGTGCATGCTCCTGCATATGATATGGGACAATATGGTGTGAATTATTTATTTGCAGCTTCAAATCTTACATTGTCAACACCTATTAAAGCAAAAATGTCTTGTGAAATTGTTGAGCGGGAGTCTTGTGGGATTATAAAATAGTAATCGTTAATGAAGAATATAGTAGTTTGTTTAATGATTGCGTTATATGAATAATCAATGAAAGGAGATAGTTATGGAGAATGCGTATGTTTTACAATTATCCGATTCAAAATTTAAGGATCTGTTTTTGTGTTTTTGTGGTTATGCACAGTGTCAGCCGCTTCATAGCTTCGGACCGGCGGCAAGACCGAATTATATTATTCATTTTATTTTGGATGGAAAAGGCATTTATCAGGTTGGAGAGAAGAAATATGAACTACAGGCAGGACAGGGATTTTTGATTGAACCTGAAGTACTGACATTTTATCAGGCAGATGACACAGAACCATGGACATATTTATGGGTTGGTTTTGGCGGTAATCGTGCAAAAGAATATGTCAGTGATATTGGACTAAACAGTAATCAGTTATCTTTTCAATCAGAGAATGGAAAGGAACTGAAACAGTTAGTATTGAAAATGTTGAAAAATAATAATTCTTCTTCAAATAATCAATATTTGTTACAAAGCATTCTTTTGGAATTTTTTTATGTATTGACTAAAGATATTGAGATAGAGAGAAAGGATGAAAAAACAAAAGAGAGTCTTTATGTGGAACAGGCAGTGAAATATATTAGAAATAATTATTCAAAGCCTATTAAAGTGGCAGATATTGCATCATATGTATGTGTGAACAGAAGTTATTTATATAAAATGTTTGAAAAAAGCCTCGAAATGTCTCCTCAGGAATTTTTGTCCAGGTTCAGAATATCGAGAGCGAAGGAGTTGCTTACAGTAACAGAACTATCTATTGAAGAAATTGCGATATCATGTGGTTACAGTGATGCGTTGGTTTTTTCAAAGTCATTTAAGAAACAGATGGGAGTGCCGCCGAGCGTTTATCGGAGAGAACATACTGAAGAGGTAAGAAAAAGACTGAAGGAATGTGGAAAGAATATTGAGCAGTTATATAATGAAACATTTTGACTGATTCATGAAACGAAAGTTTCTACCGGATAGAGAAGAATCATGCTTATAATAATACCAGAATGAAACAAAAACGTGCACGGTTTTCGTTGGAAATTCGGACAGTATATAACAATTTAGTATTGGAGGTAATTATTATGAGTAAACAGACGCAGAGTGCTGAAATGGCACAATATAAAAAAGTATCAGCGCGGGAAAAGTATTGTTTTGGCATTGGTGCAATTGGAAAAGATGCGATTTGTAATCTGGTAGGAGCTTTTTTGATGCTTTATTTTACAGATACGTTATATCTTGCACCGGCTTTTGTAGGAATACTGTTCTTTGTAGCACGTATCTGGGATGCAGTGAACGATCCGATGATGGGTATGGTTGTTGATAATACCCATACGAAATATGGTAAGTTTCGAATATGGCTTGTCATTGGAACTTTGATAAATTCGATTGTATTTGTTCTATTGTTTTATAGTTTCGATTTAAAAGGAACAGCACTTTATGTGTATGTTTCTGTGATGTACATACTTTATGGAATGACATATACGGTAATGGATGTACCTTATTGGTCATGGCTGCCAAATTTAACGAATGATCCAAGGGAAAGAGAAAAGGTTTCGGTAATTCCTCGATTTTTTGCAAGTCTGGCTGGATTTTCCGTAGCAACATTTGGACTGTATATCATAAATGGATTGAATAAGATGGCAGGACAGAAAGATTACAGTGAAATCGGTTATACAATTTTTGCAATTATTATTGCAGTAATTTTTATTGTAACAATCGGAATTACAGTGTTTAATGTCAAAGAACAATCAACATTGGGGGAGAAAGCACAGAAAACAAATTTAAAAGATGCATTCAGAGTTATTTTTAAGAATGACCAGTTACTTGCGTTTATTGGATTGCTTCTTACATTTAATCTTTGTACACAGATTGCTAAAAGTTTTGCAGTTTACTATTTTAAAGTAGTATGTGGCAATGAATATCTGTATTCAATTTTTGGATTTGCAATTGTAGCAGAAATGCTCGGATTGATATGCTTCCCGAAAATAGCAGAAAAGATAAGCAGGGAAAAAGTTTATACGATGGCGTGTGTTCTTCCAATTATCGGATTTATACTTCTTGCGGTGTTTGGATATGCTGCTCCAACGAATGCAGTATTGGTTGCATTTAGTTGTGCATTTATTTTCTTTGGTTCAGGACTTTCCCTTGGTGTTACAACATGCTGCATTGCAGATGTTATTGATTATGGCGAGGTGAAATTTGGAACTAGAAATGAGAGCGTTACATGTTCAGCACAGACATTTCTGATGAAAGCTGCAATGGCAGCAGCAGGAGGTCTGACTGGTGTGGGACTCCAACTTGTAGGTTATAATGCAAAAGCTGCCGCACAGTCAGCAGGAACGATTCTGGGTATTAGAATTTTAATGATTGTCGTTCCAATTGTTTTAGCAGTATTCAGTTTATTAATATATAAGAAAAAGTATAATTTAAAAGGGGAAAAAATGAGAGAAATCGAAATGAAATTAAATGAGATTCACAAGGCAGAATAATCTGGCAGAAGGGAGTTATGTATGAATATTATTTATCACAAAAGCAGTAAAACATTTCATCTGTTTAATGATGAGATTAGTTATATCATGATAATAATGCAGAATGGTCACTTGGGGCAGCTCTACTTTGGAAAGAGAATTCATGACAAAGAAGACTTTTCGTATTTGTTGGAAGTTTCCCAAAGACCGATGGGGTCTTATGTTTTTGAAGGAGACAGAACTTTTTCGCTGGAATATTTAAAACAGGAGTATCCGGTATATGGTTCTACAGACTATCGACATCCGGCAGTAGAAATATTACAGAGCAATGGAAGTCGAATATCGGATTTTAAGTTTCAATCTTATGTCATTGAGCATGGAAAACCTAAATTAGAAGGGCTTCCGGCAACTTATACAGAAGATGATTCAGAGGCGGAGACATTAATTGTTGATTTGTTGGATGAAGTGACAGGAATAAGGATTCAGCTGTTGTATACGATATTTGCAAGTGGCGGAATCATTGCCAGAAGCAGTCGGTTTTATAATGAAGGAGATGAAGCGGTTCATTTACTGCAGGCTATGAGTCTGAGCCTTGATCTGCCGGATTATGATTATGAATGGGTTCAGTTATCTGGAGCATGGTCAAGGGAGCGGCATGTAAAGGTACGTCGTTTAGAACAGGGGATTCAGGCGGTAGACAGTATGAGAGGTCATTCTTCTCACGAACATAATCCTTTTATGGTGCTGAAGCGTCCTACGGCAGATGAACATCAGGGAGAAGTAATTGGATTTTCATTAATTTATAGTGGGAATTTCCTGATTCAGGCAGAAGTAGATACACATACAAATTCACGTGTCCTTGTCGGAATTAATCCGGCAGGATTTGATTGGAAATTAGATGTAAATGAGAGTTTTCAGACCCCTGAGGCAGTCATGGTATATTCCGGGCAGGGATTGAATGGCATGAGTCAGACCTTCCATAGACTATATCAGAAACGATTGGCAAGAGGTTATTGGAGAGATAAAGAGCGTCCGATTCTGAATAATAACTGGGAAGCTACATATTTTGATTTTACAGAAGAGCGATTGGTAGAGATTGCAAAGAAGGCAAAAGAGTGTGGTGTGGAACTGTTTGTTCTTGACGATGGATGGTTTGGTGAGAGATGCAACGACAGGGCAGGTCTTGGAGATTGGGTGGCAAATCCAAAACGTCTTGCAAATGGCGTTGTAGGAATTGCCGAAAAGATAGAAAAACTTGGAATGAAATTTGGTCTCTGGTTTGAACCTGAAATGGTAAATAAAGATTCAAATTTGTATAGAGAGCATCCGGATTGGATTATTTCTGTACCGGGGCGTAATAAGTCCCATGGAAGATATCAATATGTTCTGGATTTTTCAAGAAAAGAAATTGTAGATCATATTTATAATATGATGGCAAAAATTTTAAGTGAGGCAAAGGTTTCCTATATTAAATGGGATATGAACAGAAGTATTACAGAATGTTTTTCCAAGGAACTGCCAGCAGACAGACAGGGAGAGGTTTTCCATAGATATATTCTTGGTGTATATGATTTATATGAGAGATTAACCAGTACTTTTCCGGAAGTTTTGTTTGAATCCTGTGCCAGTGGTGGAGGAAGATTTGATCCGGGCATGTTATACTATGCACCGCAAGGCTGGGCAAGCGATGATTCTGATGCTGTTGAACGTTTGAAGATTCAGTATGGAACGAGTTTTTGTTATCCAATCAGCAGTATTGGAAGTCATGTTTCAGTAATTCCAAATCATCAGGTGTATCGAAATACGCCTCTTCATACAAGGGCAAATGTTGCATATTTTGGAACTTTTGGATATGAATTGGATTTAAACAAACTGACAGAAAATGAAATTCACGAAGTAAAAGCACAGATTAACTTTATGAAAAAATACCGCAGTATTTTGCAGTTTGGTACATTCTATCGTTTGAAAAGCCCTTTTGAGGGAAATGAGACGGTATGGATGGTCGTAAGTGAAGATAAGAAAATTGCAATTGTTGGATGGTATCGTACGTTGAATGTGGTCAATGATGCATACAGGCGTGTACAACTTAAGGGGTTGAATCCAGATTACCGTTACAAAAACAGTTTAAATAAAACGGAGAATTATGGTGATGAACTGATGAATTTGGGGCTGATTACAACTGATGTGACTGCGGGAGAAGTTCCTTCAGATCAGAAACCATGTACAGA
This sequence comes from uncultured Eubacterium sp., assembly GCA_910578975.1. Taxonomy (GTDB): domain Bacteria; phylum Bacillota; class Clostridia; order Lachnospirales; family Lachnospiraceae; genus Eubacterium_G. The sequence goes on along the minus strand of CAJTRZ010000017.1, from coordinate 4,807 downwards.
TTTTGAATCTCGTATTTATATATTAGAAGCTGTTGAACAGGGAGATTGGAAATGAATGTGATAGTAAAGGTACAAAGACAAAAGACAGGTATTGATAATAGCCGGATTCTTCAAAAGTATAGTCTTAAGAAAGTTACATTTATGCTGATTGGAATTGTGTTAATCGGAATGTGTGTAGCAGCATATAGAATGAGCGGGTTCGGTGTTGATCCATTTACGTGTATGAATCTTGGAATCAGTGGGTTTAATGGAATGTTATTTGGAACATGGCAGTTGATTGTAAATGTTATTTTGCTAGTGGTTGTGTTTTTTACAGTGCGACACTGTATTGGAGTAGGAACAATTATCAATATGATTTGTGTTGGATATATAGCAGATTTTTTATGCTGGATAATGCAGGATAAAATAGGTTTCACAACTACGCTGCCAATACAAATAGGATTTTTAGTGATAGGTACTTTGTTTGCCTCTTTTGGTTGTGCTATGTATATGGCAGCAGAACTTGGGATTGCACCTTATGATAGTGTTGCGTTTATTATAACAAAGGTTACAAAGGATAAAATATCTTTTCGTATGGCAAGAGTTATCTCAGATGTTGCATGTGTCCTTATTGGTGTGACATTTTGTACGCTTTCGCATGGAAAATTAGGCACGATTATTGGAATTGGTACATTAGTTAATGCTTTTTGTAATGGACCATTGATACAGTTTTTTAGGAAACAATTTTATAAAAGTTTATAGTTTGATTTGGAACTGTTGGTGATACAGACATCGATTATTTGGTGGTGTCTGTATCACTGGCAGTTCCTTTTTTGTGGTAAGAGTTCAGCTATGCGATACAAAGTAAATATAAAAATTATTAAAAAGTATCTTTTTATGCGTGATTTTGTTATAATAACAATAAAAAAACGGAGAAGAGAAGAAAAATGAAAGAGCATAATATTGAAACCAGAATTTTGCTATTGCTATGTGCAATATTTTGGGTATTTCAAAGTGTTGGAGAAACACAGCGCATATTTTTGACAGGGTTATTCAGTGCATTTATGATTGCTACTACTTTTTTGTCTAATAAGATTAGAGATCAGTATCGTTATTACATCATTGCAGGATATGTACAATGTATTTCTTTATGGATGATGATGGTATTTGGAATATTGAAAGAAAATAAGGCAGTTCATCTTGAAAATGTGAGAATTACCTTAGTCATTTTTTTGGTGCTGATGATATGTATTATTTTACCGATATGGATGGCAAAAAAGAAAGTTGTTATGTCAAAGATTCAAACCGTGAAGATGCAAAATTGGATTTGGGCTGCAATGCTTGCTGGTTATATTCTAAGACAGTTTCAGGTTTTTTTGACGAATGTTATGCAACAGCAGAATGATATTGGAACATTCTCAGAGGGAAGTCTTGGACATCTTGGATATATATATAAGATTTATAAACATACAGCATTGCCAGAGGGAAATCCAATGGAGCAGTATCAGTATTACCAGCCACCATTTTCACATATTGTTATGGGGATATGGGCAAAAATTAATGGTTTGTTTGGAATGACAGAAGAAGTTATAGCCGAGAATCTTCAAGTACTGGCGTTGTTCTTTTCCACAATGATTTTGGTTATTGCATATAAGATTATGAAAGAAATTACAAAGAGTCAAAAAGGAATTTTGGCAGGAATCCTTGTGATTGCTTTTTTCCCATATCTTTTAGAGTATGCAGGGGCAGTGAACAATGATACTCTTAGCACGTTGTTAGGTCTTGTGACTGTTTTATATATGATACGCTGGTATAAAGGGCCGAGTTGGAAAAATATCATAATATGTGCTTTGGCTATAGGTTGTGGCATGATGGCAAAACTTTCGGTTGTTATGCTTGCGCCGGCAATGGCATGTGTATTTGTCTATAAAATAATAAAAAATAAGACAAATCTTTTGTTTTACATCAAACAATATCTGGTTTTTGGAGTGCTTTCAATTCCTTTGGGAATATGGTTCCCGATTAAGAATTTGATTTTATATAAAGTTCCGCTTAATTATGTGCCGGTAATTGGGTGGGAGCAGGGACAATATATGGGGAATATATATACAGTTCCCCAGCGTTTATTTGAAGTGACATGGGCACAGTTGAAGCCTTTATGGCTTCCGCAAATGAGAGGAACAGAAGAGTTTACTTATAATATTGGCGTGTTATTTACTAAGTACTGTGCTTTTGGAGAGACAAGATATTTCCCGACAACACAGTGGTCAAAGTTTATTGGTACACTGATGTATATAATGATATTAGTTTTATTTATATTTGCTATTGCACTATTCATTGTATGGCTTAGAAAAGCAAATTGTGGAAAAGTTATTAAATTTTTGCTTCTTGGAAGTTCAGGTATGGTGTTGCTTTCCTATGTAAAATTTTGTTTTGACTATCCAAGTGTCTGTACAGCAAGTGTACGTTATGTACTGATTAGTATTGTATTAATATTTAGCATGATGGCTGCTGGTATAGGAGAAATTAAATGTGTTCATAAATCAGGAAATCTAATGATTTGGAACATATTAAAATGCTTTTTGGCAGCATATGTGTGTGTAAATACAATAGGATTGTTTAGTCTGCTTTACAATTTATAAAAAGTCTGTAAAAGTAAAGGGAGAAAACCGGTGAAAGAACTAATAGATAGATTAAAAACGCTAAAAATAAATATTATTTTCTATGAGCAGACCGATAATTTTTTTGTACAGTTATTTCGATATGTTTTCGTAGGGGGAATTGCTTTTGCTGCTGACTGGGGAATGATGGTGTCCCTGCATGAAGCAATTCATATGAATGTATACATTGCTACAGCGATAGCATTTGTTTTTGGATTGATTGTGAATTTCATTTTATCAAAGATATTTGTGTTTCAGGAAGGGTCTGATAAAACAGGCACTGTGGGTGAATTTATTGCCTATGGTGTTATTGGTGTTATGGGACTGCTTTTTACAGAAGGAATTATGTGGGTACTGTTGAGGGCAGGAATCTTATATATGATAGCAAAGGTTATTGCGGCAGCGTTAGTTTTGATATGGAATTTTGTGGCAAGAAAAATGCTGCTTTATAAATAAAATAAAGAGGGTTTGGAGACTTTGTGGTACATGTTAATTTTACATTGATATAAAAGTTTCTAATAAGCAATTAGGAGGAAATTAATGAAAAAAGTTATAATTATTGGAGCTGGTCCGGCAGGATTGACGGCAGGTTATGAGTTGTTAAAAAGGGAGGGTTATGAAGTAATTATTTTAGAAAAGACTGACCGCATTGGTGGAATATCCCAGACTGTCAAATATAAAGGTAACCGGATGGATATCGGTGGCCATAGATTTTTCTCTAAAGATGAGAGAGTAAATCAGTGGTGGCAGAATATTATGCCGACACAGGGACAACCTTCTTATGATGACAAAGTATTAGACAGGGAGAAGAGTTTTGCACCGGGGGGACCAGATCCGGAAAAGACAGACAGGGTTATGCTTGTTCGAAACAGAGTGTCAAGGATTTATTATTCAAAGCATTTCTTTGACTATCCTATTTCTTTAAAGTGGGATACTCTGAAAAACATGGGATTTGTTACAACTATGAAAGCCGGATTTAGTTATTTATACTCTGTATTTAGAAAATTGCCGGAAGATAATTTAGAGAATTTTTATATCAATCGGTTTGGGCGCGTTCTTTATTCAATGTTTTTTGAAGGATATACAGAAAAATTGTGGGGACGCCATCCAAGAGAGATATCGGCAGATTGGGGAGCACAGAGGGTAAAGGGTCTGTCTATTACAGCAGTTTTAAAAGATGTGTTTTCAAAAATACTTCCTGATAGAAAAAATGCCAAAGTTGAGACTTCATTAATTGAAGAGTATATATATCCTAAGTTTGGTCCGGGGCAGCTTTGGGAAAATGTTGCTGAGGATATTCAGGACATGGGTGGAACTATTGTAATGAATAGTGAAGTCAAAAACATTCACACACAGAATGGTAAAATTACAGCAATTACCTGCATCGAAGAAGGTGGCGAAGTTACATATGAAGGAGATATCTTTATGTCTTCCATGCCGGTAAATGATTTAGTGGCAGGGATTCAAGGCAGTGACATTCCTAAATTAGTTCAGGAATCAGCGGCGGATTTGCCATTTAGAGACTTTGTTACGGTAGGTCTTTTATTAAATAAATTGAATTTGAAGAATGAAACTAAATTAAAAACATTGAATAACATTGTTCCTGATTGTTGGATTTATGTGCAGGATACAGGTGTGAAACTGGGACGAATCCAGATATTTAATAATTGGTCTCCATATATGGTTGAGGAGCCGAATAAGTATGTTTGGATTGGTTTGGAGTATTTCTGCAAAGAAGGAGATGACTTCTGGAATATGTCTGATGAGGAGTGCATTGAATTGGCTATTAATGAACTTGTAAAAATGGAAGTTATCAATAAAGAAGATGTTATTGATTCTCATAGAGAACGTATTCAAAAAGCATATCCGGCATATTTTGATGGATATGAGCATATGGATGAGATTATTGATTACCTAAATACTTTTGATAATTTATATTGTATTGGTCGAAATGGGCAGCATCGATACAACAATATGGATCATTCTATGGTTACTTCATTTGAGGCAGTAGATAATATTGTAGGGGAGATTCATGATAAGACAAATGTGTGGAATGTAAATACTGATAAAGAATATCATGAGACAAAAGAACAATAGCCGAATACTCGAAAAATCCGGTTTATCGCACGCAAAAGAAAAGCAAGCGACTGCGTAAGCAGGCATTTGCT
>CAJTRZ010000016.1 GCA_910578975.1 uncultured Eubacterium sp. | reverse complement strand
ATATATTACATATACTTTTTTCATATTAAAAAATATATATGTAAAAAGTTCTTAAAATATGTTGCATATGAAAAAACATTACATATATATTTTATCAAAACTTTAAAACATATATGTAATATTGTTTAAAGGATATTGCAGGAGAAAATATTTTACATTTACATCTTCATGAAACTTCAAAACATTTATGTAATATATATTTAATTACCATAAATTTGAAACAATATATGATGTCCAATTAGCGTCTTTGTCTTGTATTTTGATAAGTACAAATATAAATAAAATCAGGCAGAACAGGAACTACGCAGGGGAATATGATTACGCTCCCTATATGAAAATTAGTAGATTAAAGAATAGCGACAGTTGGTATATTACATTTTTTTGCCAGGAGAAAGAGCGCATATGCAATATGCATATATTGGAAAGAAAAAAATTAGGTGGTAGTAAGTTTTTATATGTAAAATGTGTATACCGATTTCTACTTTAGAGTAGTAAAATAGTGGTAGGGAGGTAAGAGGATAAAATGTTTAAATTGAACGGAAATGAAGAAATAGGTAAGTACTTAAGTGAGTTAATTATTCAAAAATACGAAAGCTATCGACAGTTTAGTAAAAAATGTATCGAAGCAGAAGGCAGGGATAGAGAAGATGAAAGACTAATAGATAACATGAGTAATCGCATATCACAGATTGTGAATGGAAAGAAATCTGTACAACTGAGTGATATTCCGGTATTTACCAGACTTTTGGAAATATCATGCGAAGAAATTTTAAGTGCAGGTGAATGTTTTGGACCGACAAGTAATCATTTAACAAACTATGATATTGCTTTTACGAAAGAACAAGATATCTGGGAAACCTACATTCATAGAGAAGACAAAATAATTTTGAATACGGATGAGTATGGAAAAACGATTATTGATTATGCATTAGAGTTTAAAAATTTTGAATTATTAAAATATTTTATGGAGCATGGGTATATTTGGTTTGTAGGCGAAGTAAATGGTGGAAAAGAATCAGACATGTGGACACTTTTTGACGGTGGAACAAGAATTGAACGCAGACCTGTGGGAGAGGAAGATATCCGTTGGCATTTTTATCCGTCAGATGAGTTTATGCAATCAGGAAGATTGACTAGGATTGCAAAAGATGAACTACAATATACACTTACCGGTTCTGATGATTTAAGAAGAAAAATGATTGTTTTAGCAATCGAGAATGATGAAGTGGAATTATTAGAACAGCTTCGGGCAAGAGAGATTTTTCCATTATACCTGTTAAATTTTAACCCATATCACAGAGTCTTAATGGATGGAACAGATGTTGACAGTTATTATGATAAGGGGGTAGTGATTTGTATTGCAGGAGCGGGTGAAGAGGTATTAAATTACTTTTTGAAAACATTTGAAATAACAAATCAGTTTGGACGAACGGACAAGTTTCTATTTCCATATATGACAAATCTACTGAATTATTTGATAAAAAACGACAGTCCGTACTCAGAAAAAATTTTAAACTGTTCCATAGAGCATAATCTATATGCTTACAAACGATTAAAAAGGTTAGTGGCAAATGCAACGAGGGAACGTGTTAAATACTTTATGCGATTTTGGAATAAGGAAGACTGTCAGAATGAAGAAGAAAAGAAACGTTACAAACAGTATAAAGAAACATACCAAAAGGAGGAAAAAGAAAGAGTAAAGGAAAACATTTATTTTTATGGGTGTGACAATAATGTGATAGCTTTTATGGATGTATGCGGTGAAAATAAATTTGCAATGGTAACTACCATTGTTCATACAAATGAGAGTTCCAGTGATAAGAGTATACAATCTTTAATAGAAGAACTAAACCGTTTATATGATAAAATTTGTAATATTAAGGGAACGATTCCGGCGTTATCAGATTGTAAGCAGATAGATTATATAAACGTATGAGGAAACATAATATAGCAAATGAATCGTGGAGGAAATAGGATTATGGAACAAAAATATTTGCAGCAGATAGAACAACCAGAGAGTAAAAAGAAAGACAAAAGGCTAAGATGGGTTGTAGTTATTGTAATTACTCTGGTGGCAGCAATCATTGCTGTGGCATTTGGAATAACCTGTTATCAAGTAAAAAAGAATGAAGAAGCGGTTAAAATCCGTAAACAGCAAGAGCAAGCAACAGAAGAAGAAATACGGAGAAGAAATGAATACTCAAAAAAACTTGAACAGGTAACATACACTATGCTGTCAGGAGCGGCTGATGCTGAAAGTTGTTGTAACCTCATACGACAGGTTTGGAGTAATGCTATATATGAAAAAAAAGATAATGCTACCGATAAGTACACAAAACCGAATGGATATTTTGTTGCGGATTTTAATGATGCTTTAGACAATCTGTATGAAGATTCTGATTTTCAGGAACAGGTAAATAATATTAGGGAAAATCAGGAAATAGTTAGGTCTTTGATAAAAGAACTTGTTAATCCACAGGAAGAATTTAAGGAGGCTTATGAAATATTAGTTGAGTGTTATGATACATATCTTGTGTTTACTAAGATGGCAGTAAATCCCTCAGGCAGTTTAAATACATTTACGGATGATTTTGATGATGCCGATACGAAATTCATGCATTGTTATGATAGAATGGGAATTTATCTGCCAGATACAAAATAGTATTTATGAGGAAGAGATTTATAACAAACATTGTAAGAATGACAGAATAATATTTTAAAATATTTGTATGTAAAATATCAGAGTACAAAAATAAGACTTTTTGATACTCTTATATTTTTTGACATAGGGTAATAAATATTGGTGATAATTTCATAAAATCTTAAGAATATCCTTTGTTTCTGTTAAGAAATAAAGGATATTCTATTTTATATCATAGGAAATTCATTTGGAATTCCTATGATATAAAAATGCTCCGCAGGATCACAGAGGCGTGGAAATGTATTTGTTCTTACGAACCCACGCCTCGCGATAGAGTTCGCAAGCGAACTCTTTATTCTGAAAAAACACAGGAGTCTTAAAAAATATAACTCGTACAATAATTATAAATAATATTTAAAGTGAAAAAACTTGACAATAATTGTTCTAGTGTATATAATACAAAATGTGTTGATTAGAATAGTACAATTAGAAAGAAAGAGGGAATAAAGAATGCTTGAAGCAAAAGAGTTGAAAAAAGTCTATAAGACGAAAAAAGGTGTGTCTGTAGAGGCATTAAAAGGAGTATCTATTAAATTTCCGGAAAAAGGAATGGTATTTCTGCTTGGTAAATCAGGAAGTGGTAAATCAACACTTTTAAATTTGCTGGGAGGGTTGGATAAATATGATGATGGAGAAATTATTATAAAAGGAGTTTCTTCAAAAGAATTTAAACAGAGCCATTTTGATTCCTATAGAAATACATATGTAGGATTTATTTTTCAGGAATACAATGTATTGGAAGATTTCACAGTTGGAGCAAATATAGCGTTGGCAATTGAACTGCAGGGAAGAAAAGCTACAAATGATGAAATAAATAAAATTTTAAAAGAAGTAGATTTGGAAGAGTTTGGAGACAGAAAGCCGAATGAATTATCAGGTGGTCAGAAACAGAGAGTAGCGATTGCAAGAGCTTTAGTCAAAAATCCACAAATTATTATGGCAGATGAGCCAACAGGAGCTTTGGATTCAAATACCGGGAAGCAGGTATTTGACACATTAAAAAGATTATCGAAAGAAAAACTGGTAGTAGTCGTTTCTCATGACAGAGAATTTGCAGAGTACTATGGCGACAGAATTATCGAGCTTGCAGATGGTAATGTTCTGTCAGATGTAGAGAAAAAAGATATCAGTGATGTTGAAGAAAATAATGAAGGCATTGTATTTGGAAAAGATGAATTTATTATCAGAAAAAACTATCATCTGACAGAAAAAGACAGAGAAATGATAAATGCTTATCTGGAAGGCAGAGAGCAGGATATAAAGGCAGTTGTCAGAGATAATCGTAAGGTTGGGTTTGGAAAAACAGATGAAAGTAAAATTGCAATAAATCAGGGAGATTTCAAACTAATTAAATCAAAACTTCCATTCAAGAATGCTTTTAAAATCGGAGCAAGTAGTCTGAAATATAAAAAAATAAGACTTGCAATTACAATTATATTGTCTTTCGCAGCATTTTCTATGTTTGCACTGGCAGATACTTTTGGTAATTACGATCATATTAAGACTTGTACCAATTCTATATCGGATACAAAGATTTCTTATGCTTCTGTAATAAAGTCAAAATATATAGATGGTGATTATGGTTATTGGGATGATTGGAGTTACAAACTGTCCAAGAAAGATGTTGAAAAAATCAGTAAAGAGACAGGTGTTGAATACAAGGGCGTTTATGTACCAACCAGTGGTGTTCCGGTGTTGGAAAATTATGATACGAATGTAAAACTTTCAGAGAGAGAAGACATTGAATTGTATCCAACAGGTTTTTCGGGCTATATTGAAATCAATGAATCAGAACTGAAAGAAATGGGATATAAAGTTGCATCAGGCAGATTACCTAAAGGTGATAAAGCTGAGATTGCAATAAGTGAGTATATGTATAAAACATTTGAAAAAGCAGGGTATGTTGATGATAAGGGAAAGAAAGAGAAAATCAGTTCTTATAAGGATTTAGTAGGAAAAAATCTTAAAGTTGGAGAGGAACAGTATCAGATTGTAGGAATTATAGATACAAAAGTTGATTTTAACCGATATAAATCTATTATAGAGAATCCAACAGGCAAATCTTCAGCTGAACTTTTGACAACTGTTGCATTGTCCGGTGAGTTAGAGAGAATAAAGCAGTATAGTATTTCCTGTGTTGCCGTAGTAGGAGAAGGAAAACTGGAACAGATGAAGTCTCGGAATAGTACAATGATTGAAATGAATCAGTTTTATATGAATATTCAAAGTGGTAACTATATGGCAGGCGGCATGTATATTGATAAGCTATCTAGTTATGATTTGTCTAAAATCACATGGATTGATGGTGAAAAGAAGGTTCTTGGAGAGAAAGAGTTAATCATATCAAAAGGAACAATGTATCATAACGAAAATCGTCTGACACAAAAGGAACTTATTGCTTATTTAAAAGAGAATCCAGGTTTTACATTGAGTTACAGCAAATATAATTCTGATGAGGATAAAACGGAGAATGGATGGAAGATTGTTGGAATTGCAGATGTTGAGGATGAAGTATATATTTTACCAGACAAAATGTATAATAAAAATTGGTCAGATAAGGACGGAGAATATAATTTCGCAGTGGCATCTATGCCAAAATTGAAAGCAGACATTCGTGACTTGGTGGAGTATTGCTATACAGCAAAGGGAGATACAAAATATAAAATGCAGAATTCAGTAACTTACGAGTTAGACACAGTTGATGAAGTTTTAAAAGTTTTATCAAAAGTATTCCTGTATGTGGGTCTTGGCTTTGCAATTTTTGCAGCAATTATGTTATCGAATTTTATTGCGACAAGTATCTCTTATAAAAAACAGGAAATTGGTATACTTAGAGCAATTGGTGCCAGAAGTAATGATGTATTTAAAATATTCTTTTCCGAAAGCTTTATTATTGCAATGATTAACTTCTCTTTAGCAGTATTATCAACAGGGGTACTTACATCTGTTATTAATAGTGCTATGAGAAAAGAAGTAGGAATACTGATTACTATTTTAAATTTCGGTTTCAGACAAGTAGGTTTATTGTTGGTTATTAGTATTACAGTTGCAGCAGTAGCAAGTTTTGTACCAGTTTATAGAATTGCATCGAAAAAACCAATAGAAGCAATTCGAAACAAATAAATACAATATGATACTTGAAAAATATTTTGTAAAGTAATATAATATTAATACATTAATCATAAACATTAGGTAACGTATCGTAATTCGTATGGAGGATAAAAGTATGAATTATGAGGGGTTTGTTCAGGAGGTACAAAGGGGTGTAAAAGAGATTATTGAAAAAGAGCTCGACGATGGCATTGTGGTTGTTCGGAATGTATTAAAAAATAACAATATAAGAATGAAGGCGATTAGTGTTGTGAGAAAGGAAGAAAAGGCTACGCCGACAATTTATCTACAAAATTATTATGAAGATTATCAGCGGGGACGAACCATTAAAAGTATCTGCAATGAAATTTTTGAAATATATCTTCGTGGTATAGATAATTTTAAGACAGATATAAATATTCAGGACATATCTGATTTGGAAAAAATGAAAGAAGTGATTTATTATAAGGTTGTTAATTATGAAATGAATAAAACACTTCTTTCAAAAATTCCACATTTTAAGTTTTTAGATTTGGCTATTGTATTTTACATTCTTATGTCAAAGGATGATGAAGGGCAGGCAACAGCACTTATTTATAATCAGCATATTGCAGGTTGGGAAATAACACCGGAAGAATTAAGAGATATTGCATTTCAAAACATGTGGAATAACTATCCGGTTGTAGTCAGGCGGATGGAAGATATTGTTTCAGAAATGATTTTAAATGATATTTTGGGAGATGAAGAATGGGTTGAGGCATATGATGACGAGTATGACGATGATGATTTTATTAGTGAGGACACAGAATACGGAGAATACACTTATGGAGAATTAAAAGGGATTGTGAGGGAAGAAGTAGAAAGTCTCAAAATAGACGATTTAAACATGTATGTTATGTCCAATACGATGAAATTAAATGGAGCAGTCTGTATTACATATCCTGGAGCAATTAAAGATTTTGCTGCAGAACATAATTGCGATGTGTATATTATACCAAGTTCCATTCATGAACTGATATTAATTCCTGACATCAAATGCTCTATAGATACTATAAATGATTTGATTAAGGATGTGAATCGAAGACAGTTGGATCCGGTTGAGATTTTATCTGATCATGCTTATATTTACCGACTGGAGACAGGAGTAATTGAGTAATAAAAAGACTTCAGAAAAAACTTCTGAAGTCTTTTTATTATATAGGAAATTCAGAGGAATTTCCTATATAATAAAAACGCTCCGCGGGATCGCAGAGGCGCGAATAGGTAGATATTCTTACGAATCCGCGCCTCGCGAAAGAGTTCGCGAGCGAACTCTTTGTTCTGAAATGCACCTGACCGGATTCGAACCGGTATTGTCGCCTCCGGAGGGCGATGTTCTATCCATTAGACTACAGGTGCAGATGAATTCTTATCTATTCTACCCCAGATGATGGAATCAGGCAATATGAAATTTATATATATTTTTAACAAAGTTGAATTTTAATAGTGTTTTTGATATTATTAGAGAGACAAAAAGATGAAGGAGATGTATAACGTGGCAAATGATGAAAACAAGTTAAGTAAATCAGAGTTGGAAGATTTGCTAAAGGAAGTTGAACGGGACAGACAGCCTGTAAAAAAGGTAAGTAATCAGAAGAAGAAATCAAATATTAGGATAGATATGATTATAGCAGCAATTGTGGCTGTTGTTTTAGTAATTGGTGTTGGAGCGGCGATAATTTATTTTGTAAAAAGCACACCAACAAAAGAAGAAAAAGCAGTAGCTGAGAATCCATTACAAGATGAGAAATATCCCGAGATATCTGATGTTGTAAAGAATTATTTAAATGCATTTTTAATTGAGGATAATCAGAAACGTGCAGAGACAATTGCGCAATATGTAGGAAATCTGTATGATATTAATAGTGTAAAGCAAAGGACTTATATATCAGGATATAGTGGAATAGAATGTTATACAAAAGAAGGTCCTTATGAGAATACATATGTAGTTTATGCATACTATCAAATGGGAATTAAAAATATCGAGACAACAGTTCCTTGCATTGACAGATTGTACGTTGTAAGAGATACAAAAACGGGCAATGTCTATATCCAGAATGACAGTGGAGAAGAAATACAGAAATACATGGACAAAGTTACAAAAGATGCAGATGTACAACAGTTATTAAAGGATGTAGAAAAAGAGTTTGAGGATGCAAAAGCATCTGACACCAGATTAAAAGAGTTTTTTGATAAGTTAAAAGTGACAGAGAAAAAAGAAGAAACTACTACGCAGCAGACACAGGTATCTCAAACGCAGTCAGTAACTACAGTGCCACATAACACAACAGTCAACAGTGATAAAAAATAAAGGAATGTGACAGGAATATAAATGGAGAGAATATGTTATATCGTTGGTGCCGGAGACAATGCTGGCACTAATTTTTTAAAGGGAAAAAACGATTATGTAATTGCGGCGGATGGGGGCTTGCTATGGCTTCAAAAACTAAATATTGAGCCAGATCTGATTATGGGAGATTTTGACTCTTTGGGATTTGTTCCAAAGGGAAATAATGTGATTCAGCATGAAGTAATGAAAAATGATACGGATATGATGCTGGCAGTAAAACAAGCATTGGAAATGGGTTATCATAAAATAAAAATATATGGTGGGACTGGTGGAAGAATAGACCATACATTGTCTAATATTCAGACTATGCTGTATGCTTCCAGAAAAGGTGCATCTATAGAAATGATAGATAGTACAAACATATATTATGTTATTACAGATGGAGAAATTCAAATTACAGGAGAGAGTCAAAGCGGATTTTCTATATTTGCATTGGGTGGGATTGCGCATAAAGTGAATATAAAAGATGCAATGTATTTATTGCATGATTTCGAGTTGGCGCCGGATAATCCTACGGGAACAAGTAATTCATTTATAGGAAAAGAAGTAACAATATCCGTGGAAAAGGGAAGTCTGTTGATTGTCATATAAAAATTATTTATAAACAATCAAATAAAAGATTTTTTCTTGACAAATACTGGAAAAGCAGATAGACTATCACACATAAAACAAAATACATTCGCTAGGGGTGCCTTGATTGGCTGAGAGATGTATATCGACCCTCATTACTTGATACGGTTAGTACCGTCGTAAGGAAGCTATATTTTATAAGGGAAATTCTCTGGCGATTATTGTAATCAAAGGAGGAATTTTTTTATGGAAAAAACAAAGACATCAGTAAAACTTGTAGAATGTGCTATCCTAATTGCCATGGCATTTGTATTAAGCTTTATTAAGATTATTGATATGCCTTTTGGTGGTTCAGTAACTGCAGCAAGCATGGCACCGATTATTGTAGCAGGGTACAGGCATGGTTTTAAATGGGGTATCATTACTGGTTTTGCATATAGTTTGTTACAGTTACTTATAGGGCTTTCCAATCTATCATATGCAACTTCAGCGACGGCAGGTATTGCAATCGTAATGTTAGATTATATTGGGGCATTCACAGTATTAGGTCTGCTTGGCATATTTAAGAGAAACAGACATCAGACAGGAGTATTGGTAATCGGTACTGTTGTGGTATGTGTAATCAGGCTTATCTGTCATGTTATTGTTGGATGTACTGTGTGGGCAGGAGTATCAATTCCTACTGTTGACGGAGCTATTTATTCTTTAGTCTATAATGCAGCATATATGATACCAGAAACTGTTGTGACAGTATATGTGATCGCATTGATATCAAATGCAGTAGATTTGAAATTAGACAGACCGGTAACAAGAAAGAAATCAGATAATATTATGGCGGTTTTGAACGGTGTATTAATTTTTGGCATTGCGATCGTTACAGATTTTTTGTATTTATTTCAGAGAATTCAGTCGTCAGATGGTTTTGATATTACAAGAATCAGCGGAGCTAACTGGGGAATTGTTGGAATAATAACTTTTGCAGGTGTGGCTGTAGGTGTGATTGTTTATTTAATTACAAAAATATTTGTCAAAAAGAAACAAAAATAGCAAATAAAAGTATGTTAAAAAAGAATCTGTTGTTGCAACAGATTCTTTTTCTGTGTAAAATATTTTGGTAAAGATAAATAGAAATTATCTTGTCGGGAGACAATAATATGACAGAAAAAAGATTGAAACAACAAAAAAATATTACAGAAGAAATACGGTTAAATAAATTTTTAAGTGATTCAGGATTTTGTTCCAGAAGAGAAGCCGATCGTCTCATTGAAGGCAGAAAGGTTACTGTTAATAATGAAGTAGCCGTGATGGGGCAGAAAGTAACGCTGAAAGATATTGTAAAAGTAGATGGACAAAAAGTTACAAGAGAAGAAGAACAGATTGTTATTGCTTTCAATAAGCCTGTAGGGGTTGAATGTACAACAGATGTTGCAAATCCGGATAATATCGTAGATTATATCGGTTATCCAAAACGTATTTATCCAATTGGCCGGCTGGATAAAAATTCTCAGGGGTTGATACTTTTAACAAATGATGGGTCTTTGGTAAATCATATATTAAAGGCGGCAAATTACCACGAAAAAGAGTATGTAGTAACAGTAGATAAACCAATAGATGATGAGTTTGTTTATAAAATGTCCTCTGGTGTCGAGATATTAAACCAAGTGACCAGACCATGTAAGGTTACAAAAGTAAATAAGCATACATTTCAGATTATTTTAACGCAGGGACTTAACAGACAGATAAGGCGTATGTGTGAGTCTCTGGGATATAAGGTGCAGAAATTAAAACGGATTAGAATTATGAATATTCATCTGGGCAATCTGCCTATAGGACAGTATCGAAATGTGACAGATGAAGAACTTTCACAAATTATGAAATATTAATCTGAAAAAATATAGGTAATGATTGTGAGGAAAGAAATTGGATAAAACAGTCAGGATTAAAGAATTAATAGAAATTTTAAATAAAGCATCTAAAGCATATTATCAGGATGCAAATGAAATTATGTCAAATCTGGAATATGACAGGCTGTATGATGAATTGACAGAGTTGGAAAAAGAGACCGGTATGGTGATGGCAAACAGTCCTACAATTAATGTAGGGTATGAGGTTGTCAGTGAACTGCCCAAAGAGCATCATGACAGTCCGATGTTGTCCCTGGATAAGACAAAAGATGTCACAGCGCTAGCGGAGTTTGCAGGAGAAAGAGAATGTCTATTATCGTGGAAATTAGATGGATTAACGGTTGTTTTATCTTATGAAAAAGGGAAACTGGTTAAGGCAGTTACGAGAGGTAACGGACAGGTCGGAGAAGTTATTACCAATAATGCAAAAGTTTTTAAAAATGTGCCACTAAACATTCCACATCAGGGCAGCCTGACGTTACGTGGGGAAGCAATTATTAAATATTCAGACTTCAAAAAAATAAATGAAGAAATAGAAGAGGCTGATGCTAAATATAAAAATCCACGAAATCTTTGTTCTGGTTCAGTTAGGCAGTTGAACAGCGAGGTAACAGCTAGGCGAAATGTCAATTTTGTTGCTTTTGCACTGATTCAGGCAGAGGACGTAGATTTTCATAATTCCATAGAACAGCAGTTTCAATGGCTGGAGAATCAAGGATTTGAAGTAGTAGAGAGAAAGATAGTTACAGGAGCTAATATGGAGGAGACTGTGGCATATTTTTCTGATAAGGTAAAGAACTATGACTATCCATCAGATGGATTAGTTTTATTATATGATGATATTGCATATGGAGAATCTCTCGGAGCCACTTCAAAGTTTCCAAGAAACGGGATTGCTTTTAAATGGGAAGATGAGCAGGCAGAGACAGTTCTTGATTATATTGAGTGGAGTCCGAGCCGTACTGGATTAATTAATCCGGTTGCAGTTTTCGAACCAGTTGAATTAGAGGGGACAACGGTTACCAGAGCAAGTGTTCATAATCTTAGTATTATGGAAGAGTTAGAATTAGGTGTCGGTGATAAAATTAAAGTATATAAAGCAAATATGATTATTCCACAAATATCAGAAAATCTTACAAAGTCAGGGGTCAAAGATGTTCCGGATATTTGTCCGGCATGTGGAGAAGGAACTGAAATAAAGAATGATAATGGAGTAAAGACATTATATTGTCCGAATAAAAAATGCCCGGCGAAACATATCAAATTATATACATTGTTTGTCTCCAGAGATGCAATGAATATTGATGGATTGTCAGAAGAGACATTGGAAAAGTTTATTGATGCAGGATATATTCATGAATTTGCGGATATCTTTCAGCTTGACAGATATGAAGAAGAAATCGTTAATACTCCGGGATTTGGTAGAAAATCTTATGACAATTTAATGGAATCTTTGAAGAATGCAAGAGAGGTGGAATTACATGCTTTTTTGTATAGTTTAGGAATTCCCAATATTGGAGTTGCAAATGCAAAATTAATCTGCAAATTTTTTGCCAATGATTTTGACAGGATAAGAAATGCTACCGAAGAAGAGTTAGTTGAAATCAATCATATTGGCGATAAGATGGCTGAAAAATTTGTAGCATATTTTTCGGATGAGGAAAACAATTCCAGAGTAGACCGGCTTTTGAAGCAGGTAAATATACTAAAGCCGGAAGAGAATGACAATGTCCAAACAATGGAAGGACTAACATTTGTTGTGACAGGCAGTGTAGAAAAATTTCCGAATAGGAATGCTGTAAAAGATTATATTGAAAAACGTGGAGGAAAAGTGACTGGTTCTGTTACTTCAAAAACGAATTATCTTATTAATAATGATGTTATGTCGAATTCTTCTAAAAATAAAAAAGCCAAGGAGTTAGGAATTGAGATATTAAGCGAGGAACAATTTTTAGAAAAATGGAAGTAATATATTGAACAGTAGGACATAATATGATAAATATAGATGAGTGTTTAATTTCTTATAAATATTTAGTAGGAGGAAGAGGCTATGCGTGATGATATTATAGAAATTATATGCGAGATAAATTCATTGTGGGATCCGGATGATGAGGATATGAGTATTGCAGAATTCCTAGAGTCAAAACAGCTTATGGAATTGATTGTAACACTAGAAGACAAATATGATATTGATATTCCATATGATGAACGCAATGAAGATAATTTTGATACGATAGATACAATTATCGCATTATTAGAAAGTCTGGAGTAAAGAAAAAAGTATACAAAAAAGCAGTTGACATATCAGCTGCTTTTTTTATATAATTTTTATGTACTATTTAGATTAATACAATAAATACAAAAAATAGAGAAAGGGGGAATCATATGTTAACAGTAAATTTCAGTTCCAGAACACCTGTGTATCAGCAGTTATATGATGATGTAGTAAGGCTGACATCATTAGGTGTATTAAAAAGCCATACGAAACTACCACCAGTGAGAACATTGGCAACTGAACTGGGAATTAACCCCAATACTGTGCAGAAAGCGTACAAGATGTTAGAATTGGATGGGTACGTTTATTCCACAGTTGGAAGAGGAAGTTTTATTTCAGATAAATTAGATCAGAATGAAGCTGAGAAGATTAAGGCCAGAAAGGATTTAAAGCAGACCATAGAGCACGCATATAAAAGAGGCATTACGAAAGAGGAAATGCTTTCTATGGTAAAGGAAGTAACTGGTGGAGGGAATGGAAATGATTGAAATTAGAAATTTAACAAAAAAATTTGACAAAACAGTAGCGATAAATAATTTAGAGTGTGAAATATCAGAAGGTACAATTTTTGGGCTGGCAGGAAGTAACGGAAGTGGTAAAAGTACACTGTTGAGAACTTTATCGGGAGTTTATGAACCGGATGAGGGCAGTGTTTTTATTGATGGTGAAGATGCTTTCGATAATCATAAAATTAAAGAAAGATGTGCTTATATTGCAGATTATCCATATTTCTTTAATGACAGTACCGTAGAAAAGATGGCAGCATTATATAGGAAGTTATATATGAACTGGGATGAGGACAGGTATATGAAATTGTGTTCTATGTTTCCCATTGCAACAAATAAGAAAATTATCAACATGAGTAAAGGTATGCAGAGACAGGCCTCTTTGATTCTTGCATTTGCTACTTGTCCAAAGTATTTGTTTTTAGATGAGATTTTTGATGGTTTAGATCCGGTGATTCGAAAAACATTAAAATCGATTATTATTGAAGATGTAACAGACAGAAATATGACTTGTATTATTGCTTCTCACAATTTACGTGAAATTGACGATATTTGTGACAAGATTGTATTATTACATAAAGGTTCTTTAGTAAAAAATGAAGCGACTGATGAATTGAAAAATAAAATGCACAAGATACAGTTAGCATTCACAAACGCGCCCGACAAAAAAATATTTAATAAAATTCATGGAGAAATTGTCAGTCAGGTTGGAAATTATTATGTAATTATAGCAAAAGGTGATTTAGAATTAATCATGAAAGAATTAAATGAGTTGGGACCGGCATTTATAGAGGTGATGCCGTCAACACTTGAAGAAGTATTTATAAATGAAATGGAGGGTGTTGGATATGGAAAATAACACATGTTTGACTTGGAAAGAAAAGGCATTGAGCATGTTTGGATGGACAACGAAGAGATATAAAGGGATATCCATTGCATATATTGCAATGCTTTTTGTTACATTTCCATTAATAGAAATATTAGTTATCTTTCAAAATAAGGATAGATTTACTTCAGACGGAGTAATCAATATGGCAGCACTTAATGTTGTTGGGGTATTATTTGTTTTTGTGACAATTGTATTTACAACAATATTTTCCATTGTGATATTTTCTTATATGCATAATAAAAGATGTGTTGATTTGTTTGGCAGTCTTCCGGTAAGCAGAAGAACATTATTTTTTACCCGGTATATATCAGTACTGGCACAAACGATAGTTCCGGTAGTATTAATAGGAACGATGGGAGCATTGCTTACACTGAAAAGCGAATATTTCATAAGTTCTATGAAAATGGTAGCAATGCTTGTATTAGGAATAACAGGAATTGTTTCTTTTATTGCTGCACTGTCTTTATGTTGTGGTACCGTAGTAGATGTGATTGTCAGTTTTTTAGTTATTAATGGAGTCTATCCAATCTGCATTTTGATATGCAATATGTTTCCTGCAAGTATACTACCTGGGTTTGGGATTGAAGATAATATGAGTTTTTCGCTGTATACATTATTAAGTCCCATGTTTGCACCATTTGCCGGAATATGGGAAAATGAGAAAAATTTATATATTGTCTGGTGGATTGTTTTTTCTGCAATATTAATTGGAGTTTGTTATGTATTGAGTAAAAAGCGTAAGTCTGAGACAGCCCAAAATGCATTTGTTTTTATAATAGTAGAACAGATTATAAAGTTCTTTTCAGGATTTACTGTTGGATTTGGAATGGGCTGGATTTTTGCACAAATTGGTGGAAATAGTAATGAATCTTACAAAAGTCAGTATGTATGGTTTTTTGTGGGACTTTGTATCGGAGCATTTTTGACAGCAACGATTCTGCATTTGATTTATCATAGAGGAGTTTCGAATATAATATCCAGTTTGCTCATAGGTGCTGTTGATGTTGTAGTGGCAGCAATATTTGTTGTGATAATTATTACCGGAGCATTTGGATATGATAAAAGAGTTCCGGATATTCAGGATGTCCAGGCGGTAAGTGTAACTTTGGATGGACAAGGAAGTTATCATGTAAATGGAAACGACATAAGAAAAAATTATATTAATAATAAGGACCTGATTAAAAATACGATAGAAGCACACAAAAAAATTGTAAAAAAAGAAATTTCAGTAAAACAGGGAACCTATCCGATGGATCGCAATATCCGTGTGGCTGATGATGAAGGAATTTATATAGCTGGTGAAGTAATAATTTCATATCAGTTAAAAAATGGAGATATCATTAATCGAGAATATATAGGTAATTATACGGAAGAAGAAGTTGGAAAATTATCTAAAGGTCTGACATATTATAACGGTCTGATAGAAGAATTAAAAAAAGTACCAATTGACGAGGTTCGAAATATAGAAATTGGAGCAAAAAAAGATGTACAGATTCAGATAACAGATACAGTAGAAAAGATAAGAAAGATTAAAGATGCGGTTGTAAAAGATTATGAAACTTTGGGTGAGGAACGAGTTAAATCAGAAAGCAAAATCTATACACTTTATTTTTATTGCAGTAATTCCAGAGATGAGTATTTAGATATTAACATTCCGATAACAGAAAGCTGCAAGAACACAATCAAGATATTAGACACAGAATATAAGAATCTAGACCTGATATACTGGGAACAGACGCTTACATTCAGTGGAGATGGGGATAGTAAAGCAAATAGTAATAAAAAAACAGTTTACTTCAGACTGCCTGAAAACTGGGATGGTAATGCAGAGGTATCTGCTATGCTGTATGATTATGAAGCAGATGAATTTTCATCAAATGGGATTATGGATACGAGAAATGTTTGCAAAAAAGCAGGGAACAATCTTTGGGCATATACCTATTGGGAGCCGGAAGATATAGATTTGGATTCAAATGTGTATACAAGAATTTTGTTTTATCAGGTTTTAGAGGATAAAGTGAATTTAACCGGCTGTATTAAAATGCCGCACAATACAAAAGAAAAATGTCTTGTTTTAGGAAAGAAAAAGAAAGTATCCATAGATGATTATGATGAGGCAATGTATAAATATCAATGGGAAAAATTCAAATAGTCTTATTGACCGAAGAGAAAATAGTGATATAATAAAATAAGGCTCAAGCTAGGAAAGGGACAGTTTTGGCTGTCCTTTTTATAATAAAGATACAGGAGGAATAGAAAGATGGACAAGAAAAACATTGACTGGGCAAATCTTGGTTTTGGTTATGTAGATACTGACAAGAGATTTGTGGCAAACTTCAAAGATGGCAAATGGGATGATGGACAGTTAACAGAGGACTCAAACGTAGTCATTAACGAATGTGCCGGAGTATTACAGTATGCTCAGACGATTTTCGAAGGAATGAAGGCGTACACAACAGAGGATGGA
Source organism: uncultured Eubacterium sp. (assembly GCA_910578975.1). Classification (GTDB taxonomy): domain Bacteria; phylum Bacillota; class Clostridia; order Lachnospirales; family Lachnospiraceae; genus Eubacterium_G. The sequence continues at coordinate 21,451 of CAJTRZ010000016.1, read as the reverse complement.
CACATCGTCACATTCCGTCCTGATTTAAATGCGGCACGAATGGCTGATTCAGCTAGAAGATTAGAGATGCCGGTATTCCCAGAGGATAGATTTGTAGAGGCAGTAGTACAGACTATTAAAGAAAATGCAGCATATGTGCCACCATATGGTTCCGGTGCTACATTATATGTCAGACCTTATATGTTTGGCAGCTCATCGGTTATTGGTGTAAAGCCGGCAGAAGAGTATCAGTTCAGAGTGTTCACTACACCGGTAGGACCTTATTTTAAAGGCGGAGTAAAACCACTGACGATTAAGGTAAGTGATTTTGACAGAGCTGCACCACATGGTACAGGACATATTAAAGCGGGACTTAACTATGCAATGAGTCTGCATGCAATCATGACAGCTCATGCAGAGGGCTATGATGAAAACATGTATTTAGACGCTGCTACAAGAACAAAGGTTGAAGAGACTGGTGGAGCAAACTTCTTATTTATTACAAAAGATAATAAAGTAGTTACACCGAAATCAGATAGTATTCTTCCTTCAATTACCCGTCGTTCGCTGATGACAGTTGCAAAGGATTACTGGGGACTTGAGGTTGAAGAAAGAGAAGTTTACTTAGATGAATTAAAGGATTTTGCAGAATGTGGTCTTTGTGGTACAGCAGCAGTTATCTCTCCAGTAGGAAAGATTGTTGACCATGGAAATGAAATATGTTTCCCTAGTGGAATGGATGATATGGGACCAGTTACAAAGAAATTATATGATACATTAACAGGAATTCAGATGGGAAGAATCGAAGCACCAGAAGGCTGGTTAGTTGAGATTAAATAATATTATAAATTTAAAAGTCCGCTTATATATTAGTAGGCGGACTTATTTTAAAAAGAGACAAAAGGAGAAAGGAAATAATGTGGAGCAGGGTAGAGCTTAAAACAAGTGCGAAACAGATATTACAAAAGAATTACTGGGGAGCAGTATTGGTTGGACTAATACTATCTATTTGTCTGGGAGGTGCAGGAGTAGACAGTGTGTTCAATGTTAGTGATTTTATGAATAAAAGAGCGGTAAATATTCAAAATGACGTCATTTCAGATGGATTGGGACATGATTTTACTTATCATATTCACAACTCATATAATCATATTGCAGGAAGAGTGATAAATTTTATAGATAATATTTCATACACTACAATGTTGATGATTTTGATACTAGTCTTTATAATTCTTATAGCAGCAGTGGCAATATCAGCTTTTGTTCTGGCACCGATAGAGGTAGGGTGTCGCAGATGGATGTTAAAGAACAGAACAGATAATCCTCAGTTTGGTGAGATTGCTTTTGGATTTAAGGATGGTTATCTGAATATTGTAAAAATTATGTTTTGCAGAAATTTATTTATTACACTATGGTCGCTGTTATTTGTTATACCAGGAATCGTAAAAGCGTATGAGTATCGGATGATACCATATCTTTTGGCTGAGAATCCAAATATGGAGATGAGCGAGGCATTTGGTAGAACAAAAAACATGATGTACAATAATAAGATGGATGCTTTTGTGTTGGATCTTTCATTTCTTGGATGGTATTTATTGACGGCATTTACTTGTGGCGTTTTGGCAATCTTTTATGTAACACCATATGTTTATCTGACAGAAACAGAATTGTACGTTGCATTATGTCAGACACCTAAACATAATGATGCAACACAGGGCAATGGGGCAACAGGCCAGTATGACAGCACCAGAGAACAATATGATGAATACAGAGAAGTTTAAAAGAAACAAATGATTCGTCAAAATTTTTATTTATTGTACTAGACAAAGAAAATATAATTTGTTAAAATTATAACAAAGTTGAATTCTTTTAAAAAATTATTTATAAATGGAGGATTGATATTATGTCAAAGAAAGTAGTTATTGCAGGCGCATGTCGTACAGCAATCGGTAGAATGGGTGGAGCTTTAAGCACAACTCCGGCACCGGTTTTAGGATCTATTGTTATTGAAGAAGCTCTTAAGAGAGCCGGCGTACCAAAGGATGCAGTTGATCATGTATATATGGGTTGCGTTATTCAGGCAGGCCTTGGACAGAACGTAGCACGTCAGGCATCAATTAAGGCTGGTCTTCCAATCGAAACACCGGCAGTTACAGTAAACGTTGTTTGTGGTTCAGGTCTTAACTGTGTAAACATGGCTGCACAGATGATTCAGGCAGGAGATGCTGATATCGTTGTAGCAGGTGGTATGGAGAATATGTCAATGGCTCCATATGCATTACAGCAGGCTAGATTTGGTTACAGAATGAACAATAATAAGATTGTAGATACAATGGTAAATGATGCTTTAACAGATGCATTCAATGATTATCACATGATGATTACAGCTGAAAATGTAGCTGAACAGTGGAATATTTCAAGAGAAGAATTAGATGAATTCTCAGCAAATTCACAGCAGAAATGCGAAAAAGCTATGGCAGAAGGAAAGTTCAAAGATGAAATCGTACCAGTTGTTGTTAAAAATAGAAAGGGCGATATCGTAGTAGATACAGATGAAGGACCAAGAGCCGGAACAACAGCTGAATCACTTGGTAAGTTAAGATGCTGTTCAGGTAAGGCTGATGGTGTTATCACAGCTGGTAATGCTTCTGGTATCAATGATGGTGCAGCAGCAGTTGTAGTTATGAGTGAGGAAAAGGCGAAAGAATTAGGTGTTACACCTATGGCTACATTTGTTGGCGGAGCACTTGGTGGTGTTGCACCAGAAATTATGGGTGTTGGACCAGTTGCTTCTACAAGAAAAGTTATGGAAAAGACAGGATTAACAGTTGCTGATATGGACTTAATTGAAGCAAATGAAGCTTTTGCAGCACAGTCAGTAGCAGTTGCAAGAGACTTAGAATTTGATATGAGCAAAGTAAATGTTAATGGTGGTGCTATTGCACTTGGACATCCGGTTGGAGCTTCAGGTTGCCGTATCCTTGTTACATTACTTCACGAAATGCAGAAGAGAGACGCTAAGAAGGGTCTTGCTACACTGTGTATCGGTGGTGGAATGGGTTGCTCAACAATCGTTGAAAGAGACTAAGTGAAAATATACTGGTTTGAGGGAGTTTCTGCCTTCAAGCCAGTTTGTTGTGTGTTTACTAGAGTCTTCTATATAAGTATACAGAAAACTCAGGTAAACGCCTACAATAGTTGACTTGAAGTCCGAACATCAAATAGTTTTATCATAATAGTAGTATAATTATAAAGGAGAAGTAATATGGAATTTATTACATATGAGCAGGATGGATTTGTTGGTGTTATTACTATCAATCGTCCAAAGGCATTAAACGCTTTAAACAGTCAGGTTCTTGAAGAATTAGATGCTGCACTTGATGCAGTAAATCTTGATGAAACAAGAGCATTGATTTTAACAGGTGCCGGTGAGAAGTCATTTGTAGCAGGTGCTGATATTGGAGAAATGTCTACACTTACAAAGGCAGAAGGTGAAGCATTTGGTAAAAAAGGAAATGATGTATTCAGAAAGTTAGAAACATTCCCTATTCCTGTAATTGCTGCAGTAAACGGATTTGCTCTTGGCGGTGGATGTGAGATTTCAATGAGTTGTGATATCAGAATCTGTTCAGACAATGCAATCTTTGGTCAGCCGGAAGTTGGTCTTGGTATTACACCGGGATTTGGTGGAACACAGAGACTTGCAAGACTTGTCGGACCAGGTATGGCAAAACAGATGATTTATACAGCCAGAAACATTAAGGCTGATGAAGCATTCAGAATCGGTCTTGTAAATGCAGTTTACCTACAGGAAGAATTGCTGGCAGCAGCAAAGAAGATGGCAGCAGGTATTGCTATGCAGGCGCCTATTGCTGTCAGAGCTTGTAAGAAGGCTATTAATGATGGTCTTGATGCAACAATGGATGATGCAATTGTAATCGAGGAAAAATTATTTGGAAGCTGTTTTGAAACAGAAGACCAGAAGGCTGGAATGGGTAACTTCCTTGAGAAGGATAAAGAAAAGAAGTTAAAGGTTGTACCTTTCAAAAATATGTAATTGTAATGAACCACGAATCGTAATCAGGCGGAACGTGGATAAAAATAAAATTTAATCTTGGAGGAAAAAAGATGAAAGTTGGAGTAATTGGTGCCGGCACAATGGGCCAGGGAATCGCAAAAGCTTTTGCTCAGGTTGATGGATACACAGTAGCATTATGTGATATCAAACAGGAATGGGCTGAAGGTGGAAAAGACAAGATTGCAAAAGGTTATGCAAGACTTGTAGAAAAAGGAAAAATGACACAGGAGAAGGTTGATGATATTTTAAACAGTATCACACCGGGACTTAAGGAAGATCTTTGTGCAGATTGTGATTTAGTCGTTGAAGCTGCATTTGAAAACATGGAAGTAAAGAAAACAACATTTTCTGAATTAGATAAAATTTGTAAACCGGAATGTATCTTTGCTTCAAATACATCATCTCTTTCTATTACAGAGATTGGAAATGGTCTTACACGTCCAATGATTGGTATGCATTTCTTTAATCCTGCAGATAGAATGAAACTCGTAGAAGTTATTGCAGGCGTAAATACACCGGAAGAAACTGTTGCAGAAATTATTAAGATTTCAGAAGAAATTGGAAAGACACCTGTACAGGTAAATGAAGCAGCAGGTTTCGTAGTAAATCGTATTTTAATTCCAATGATTAATGAAGCAGCATTTATCAAAATGGAAGGTGTTTCTGATATTGCAGGTATTGATGCAGCAATGAAACTTGGAGCGAACCATCCAATGGGACCATTAGAGTTAGGAGATTTTATCGGTTTAGATATCTGTCTTGCAATTATGGATGTTCTTTATAATGAAACAGGTGACAGCAAATATCGTGCTTGTCCATTAATCCGTAAGATGGTACGTGGTGGAAATCTTGGTGCTAAAAGTGGTAAGGGATTCTATGTTTATAATGCAGACAGAACTAAAACACCAGTAGATGCACAGTAAATAAAAATATATACATGGAGGAATAAGAGATGGATTTTACATTAAGTAAGAAACATGAAATGGCTAGAACTCTTTTCAAAGAATTTGCTGAAACAGAAGTTAAGCCTCTTGCTCAGGAAACAGATGAAAATGAACAGTTTCCAGTAGAGACAGTTGAAAAGATGGCAAAATATGGTTTCCTTGGTATTCCGGTTCCAAAGGAATACGGTGGACAGGGATGTGATCCTTTGACATATGCAATGTGTGTTGAAGAATTATCAAAAGTTTGTGGTACAACAGGTGTTATCGTATCAGCGCATACATCACTTTGTATCGATCCTATTATGACATATGGTACAGAAGAGCAGAAGCAGAAATATGTAGTTCCACTTGCAAAAGGTGAGAAGTTAGGTGCTTTTGGTCTTACAGAACCAGGTGCAGGTACAGACGCACAGGGACAGCAGACAAAGGCTGTTTTCGATGAAGCAACAAATGAATGGGTATTAAACGGTTCTAAGTGCTTTATTACAAATGGTAAATATGCAGATGTTTACATTGTAATCGCTGTAACAGGTAAGGTTGAGAAACGTGGCAGAATGATGAAAGAAATTTCAGCATTTATCGTTGAAAAAGGAACACCTGGATTTTCTTTTGGTACAAAGGAAAAGAAAATGGGTATCCGTGGTTCAGCAACATACGAATTAATCTTTGAAGATTGTCGTATTCCTGCTGAGAATTTACTTGGTGCTAAGGGTAAAGGTTTTGGTATCGCAATGCATACACTTGATGGTGGACGTATTGGTATCGCAGCTCAGGCTCTTGGTATTGCAGAAGGTGCTTTAGAGACTACAATCGAGTACGTTAAGGAAAGAAAACAGTTTGGAAGAAGTATCGGACAGTTCCAGAATACACAGTTCCAGTTAGCAGATATGGCTACAAAGGTAGAAGCTGCTAAGATGTTAGTATACAAAGCAGCTATGGCTAAGGCTACTCAGAAGGTATATTCTGTAGAGGCAGCACAGGCTAAATTATATGCAGCAGAAGTTGCTATGGAAGTAACAACTAAGGCTGTTCAGTTACACGGTGGTTATGGTTATATCAGAGAATATGACGTTGAAAGAATGATGAGAGATGCTAAGATTACAGAAATCTACGAAGGTACTTCAGAAGTTCAGCGTATGGTAATCTCTGCAAACTTATTAAAGTAATAGGAGGTACTAATCGTGAAAGTTATCGTATGTATAAAGCAGGTACCTGATACAAAGGGTGGCGTACAGTTTAACCCGGACGGTACATTAAATAGAGCTGCAATGCTTACAATCATGAATCCGGATGATAAGGCAGGTCTTGAGGCAGCACTTAGATTAAAAGATAAGTACGGCGCAGAAGTTACAGTTCTTACAATGGGACTTCCAAAGGCAGAGGATGTACTTCGTGAAGCAATGGCTATGGGCGCTGATAATGGAATCTTAGTAACAGACAGAGTTTTAGGTGGTGCTGATACTTGGGCGACGTCTACAACTATTGCCGGTGCTATTAGAAATATTGAAGATTACGACATTATTATTACAGGTCGTCAGGCTATCGATGGTGATACAGCTCAGGTTGGACCACAGATTGCTGAACATCTTGGACTTCCAGTTATTTCATATGCAGAAGGTATTGAAATCGAGGGAGACAGCGTAATCGTTAAGAGACAGTATGAAGACAGACATCATATGTTAAAAGCAAAGATGCCAGTTCTCATTACAGCTCTTTCAGAATTAAATGATCCTAGATACATGACTCCGGGTGGAATTTTTGATGCATGTGATGCTGAGATTACAACTTGGGGAAGAAAAGATTTAGTAGATGTTAATGATGGAGATTTAGGTCTTATGGGTTCACCTACAAAGATTGCTAAGGCTTCTGATAAGGTAAGAAAGGGTGCAGGCGAAAAGGTTGCTCTAGATTCACCAGAAGAGGCAGTAGAATACATCATGGACAAGTTATTAACAAAACACGTTATTTAGTAGAGAGGAGATTATAATTATGCAGAACATTAATTTAGAAGATTATAAAGGCGTATATGTCTTCGCTCAGCAGGTAGATAACGAATTAAGCGGTATCGCATTCGAGTTACTTGGAGAAGCAGGAAGACTTGCAAAGCCATTAGAGACAGAAGTTACAGCAGTACTTCTTGGAAAAGATGTTAGTGGTCTTGTAGACCAGTTAGCAGAATATGGTGCTGATAAGGTTATCGTTGTTGATGATCCAGCACTTGAAACATATAGAACAGAGCCATACGCACAGGCTTTAACAGCAGTAATTAATGAATTCAAGCCAGAAATCATGTTAGTTGGTGCTACAGCAATCGGTAGAGATTTAGGTCCTACAGTTTCTGCAAGAGTAGCAACAGGTTTGACAGCTGACTGTACATTATTAGAGATTGGTGATTTTCCAATTAATCCAATTCCGGGAAAAGAGCAGAAGCACAATCAGTTACTTATGACTCGTCCTGCTTTTGGTGGAAACACAATCGCTACAATCGCTTGTCCGGATCACAGACCACAGATGGCAACAGTTCGTGCAGGTGTTATGCAGAAAGCTGAGCCAAAAGTAGGTGCTAAGGCAGAAGTAATTAACTTTGATGCAAAATTAGAAGAAAACAGCAAATATGTTGAAGTTCAGGAAATCATTAAGTCTGTTGCAGAAACAGTTGATATCATGGATGCTAAGATTTTAGTTTCTGGTGGACGTGGTGTTGGTTCTGCTGAAAACTTCAAGATGCTTGAAGAGTTAGCAGAAGTTCTTGGTGGTGAAGTTTCCTGTTCAAGAGCTGTAACAGATAACGGCTGGTTACCGGTTGATAGACAGGTAGGACAGACAGGAAAGACTGTACGTCCACAGGTTTACTTTGCAATCGGTATCTCAGGAGCTATCCAGCATGTAGCTGGTATGGAAGAGTCTGATTTAATCATCGCAATCAACAAAGACGAAGATGCTCCAATCTTTGACGTAGCTGATTACGGTATCGTAGGAGACTTAAACAAAGTAGTTCCACAGCTTACAGAAGCAATCAAGGCAGCAGTAGCAAATAAATAAGTATATATGATGTAAATACCCTAAACATGTTTATGCTTTAGGGTATTTTTGTGTCTTCATATGATGTATTAAAAGTATCATGAGATGGACATTACGAAATTTCATGACTACTTAGATGAGTGATATTATATAAAAATGCAGGCGAAAAGCATAGATACTTCAAAAAAATAAATTATTTACAAAACAAATAAAAAAATTTTTATTTTGCTAAAAGTGACTTTTTGAAAAGGCTTACAATAAAAGGGATTTGTCAGGGAAAATCCTTTAAAAATAGTGGAAAAACGAAAAAATATATCAAAATGAAAAAACAAAAAAGTTGCATAGATAAAAATACTTTTTTTGTTTAAAATCCACAGATTTTAGAAACGTTTCTAGAATCTGTGGATTTTTGATTTTTGCTATGTTATTCTGAAAATATGTTAGAAGGAAAAGTGGAGAATGCTTGAAAGTAAAAAAGAATCAACATGGTTTATTTCCAATGGCTTTCAGTGATTATGCCACAGAAATGAAACATAGAAAGAGGAAAAGGAGAAGTGTTGACATGAAAAGAGTTATGAGAAAAGTAGTTTCCGTTATACTTAGTTTATCGTTAGCGATTGGTGGAATAAGCATAAGTGAAGCAACCACAAAAGCAGCTGACCACAGTAAACCGTGGTTGTTGTCCGCAAATAGACCAGCGTATGCTTCCTCTGCCAATGGTGGAGATGTGGCAACCTTTGCTACAGACGGCAGACTTGGTACACAGTGGGGAGCGGCAGCCAATCTGGCAGACCAATGGCTGGATGTAGACTTAGGTGGAAAGGCAGACATTAGTAAGGTTGTCATTAACTGGCAGAATAATGCAAGTTATGGTGTTGCTTACCAGATTTTGTTATCAGATGATGAAATTAACTGGACAAAAGTATATGAAACAACAAGTGGAAATGGTGGTAGTGAACAACAGGTACTTCGTGATGATGGTACTGTTGATTATACATATTACCAGGATTCTATTAGTACAGACGGAATAGAAGGATATAAACTGACACAGAAAAATGGACGTTATGTAAGAATACTAATTAATTACAGTAAATCACAGTCAGGTTCTTCAGATAAAAAATCAGGCTGGGGAGCATCCATTAGAGAGGTTGAGATTTATGGTATCGGTGATGAAAACTGTAATGAACCGATATCAGATGCGAAGAACATTGCATTAGGTAAAAAGGTGGAGGCAACATCTTATTCCAAACCATGGTGGGCTTCACAGCCCCTTGCAGGAAGCAATGCAGTAGATGGAAATTATGACTCATACTGGCTTTCTGAAGGTGATGATGATGTACAGAGCAAATGTAACCAGAGTCTTACGGTAGATTTGGGAGCGAAGTACACAATTGGACGTGTCCTTTTGCAGTGGCAGGTAGAATATGGAAATATTTGGGACTTGCAGGTGTCAGAAGATGGAAAAAATTTTAAAACAATATATAGACAACTTCAGGGAAATGGTGAAGATGAAGATATCAAATGCTATGCGGAAAATGTAAGATATGTAAGAATGCAGGGGATTCTTATGGGACGAGGTTCTGGATATTCTATCAGAGAATTGCAGGTGTATGAATATCAGCAGGGCGATGAGAAAGTTATCAATACCATAGAAAGTATTCCAGAAAAAAGAGTTGTAAATTTAGGAAAAGGAAGTTATGTGATAGATGACGCAAGTCTTTTACAACCGAGAGAGCCAAAGTATGTGTCATCAAAAATCAGTACGCCGATACCGTCTAATGACTGGTGGACATCAATTGTATATACACAATATAGCGATACAATGCCGGCACTTCCAATGGCATATAAATATTCTGCAACAGGGCTGTCCATGTACTATGCTGATGGACTTTATAATCGTGCAGATAATGGCGGTATGGGGGTAGACAGCAGATATTTCGATCTGACATTAAATTCATCCGATATTACTGGAAAAGCCAGTGCAAAATTAGATGGATATGGAGATTGGTCTGTTGACGTAAAATATAGTGATAATGATATAGCAAAAATGGAGAGTACGTTAATTAAAGGTTCTCCATATGCATATACAACATTTGCAAATCCAAATTCTGTTGAATTAAACGTAAATAATCTGATTAAGTTTATGGATAAGAACGGAAATCAGATTATTACAGAAGATGGAAAGTCAGTGACTGTTGATCATTTTGCTGTGGAAACGCAGAATGAAAGTGAAGCACCGGGAGATGGAAATAAGAAACAGTACCATTACTATGGTGTTTATATGCCTGCGAATTCTACTGTGACAAAGGTAGGTAATAAACTGAAAATTAAACTTGGAAGTAATCAGAATTATCTGGTAATTGGAGCTTTGGCAGTAGAGGAAGCAATCCCATTGCTTGCAAGTAAAGAGGAAACAGACAAGATTTCCAATCCGGAATCATTAAGAGATAGTGATGCTGTGAAACAGTTAGAATATATGTACAGTCACGCATATTCTTATGTAACAGATACCATTGTTGATTATAGTTATGATGAAACAAAGGGAATTTGTACAACAAAGTATGAGACAACCGTTTCACAGAAGAGAACAGGTACAGGTATTGCTAATACAACATTGATGTGTATGATGCCACATCAGTGGAAGTATTCGGATGATTCTTATACAAAAGTAAATAATAAAGTATTAATCTATACATCCAGCAGAGGTGATATGCGAATCCATGAAGGAAATAATTTCTCCTACAGTCAGGAGTTTCATGGAATTATTCCACAGTATACCACACCAAGTGAATCAAGTAGTTATGATACAGAATGGATGTACGCATATTTAAAACAGTTTACAGATACTGCATTAAAATCTTACTGGGTGGCAGATCCTTACTGGGAAGGAAAGAAGTCCCATCCAATCGCAATGGGCATTTTGATTGCAGAACAGTTAGGAGAATATGAGACAAGAGATAAATTAATTGATGTATTAAAGAAGATTATGCAGAACTGGCTTACTTATGATGGCGAGGATGATTATCCATATTATATGTATTATCATACAAGTTGGGGCGCAGTCAGCGGTGACGGTGGTGACCATGGTATGGCAATCAACTTATCAGACCATCATTTCCTCTGGGCATACTTTATATTCCCGGCAGCAGTATTGGCTTCTTATGATTCTACTTTTGTAGAAGATTATGGAGAAATGATAGAGCTGCTTATCAGGGATTGTATGAATCCGGATAAAGATGACGATATGCTGCCATTTATGAGAAATTTTGATGTGTACGAAGGACACTCATGGGCTGGTGGATATGGAGACAATAATAGCGGAAACAATCAGGAGTCAGCTTCAGTGGCAACATTTGGCTGGGCAGGATTGTACTTATGGGGACTTGTTACCGGAAACAAAAAGTATGAAAAGGCAGGTATCTGGGGATATACTTCAGAAGTCAATGCCATTGAACAGTATTGGTTTAATGTTGATAAAGGAACAGAAAATGACAGCCATAACTGGGCATCTGATTATGGTGTAAAAGCTTATGGTGACAGCAATGTTAACAGTATTCCTTATATTGGAATGATTTGGGGACTTGGTTACACCAATGGAACATATTTCTCAGGAAATCCATGTTGTATTATGGGTATCCATATGTTACCTGTCACACCTGCAATTACATATATGGGATATGATAAAGATACAGCAGATAAGATATGGACAGAATATGAGCAGGTACAGAAAGCATATCAGAAAAAGGTAGCAGCAGAGGGCAATTCTGATCCGGAAGGATGGTATCATATTCTTTGGCCATATATGTCATTAAGTGATGCAGAAGGTGCTGCAGACCGCTGGTCAAAAGAATATAGATCACATTTGAATGATAATGGAGACTATGTAGGTGGTGTATTGTCTACAGATGAGATGTTTAACTCTTACTGGTACATTCAGAATATGTGTGCAAAAGGAAATATCTGCACAGATATCTGGAGTAGCAATTATACATCATATCAGGTATTTGAAAAGACGGTGAACGGAAAGACTACATATTCTGCACAGGTCTGGAATCCAAGTGATGAGACAATTACGGTTAATTTTGCAAACGCAAAGGGGGATCTTGGAAGTGTGAAGGTTCCAAAACATGCACTGGTATCGGTTGACCCGACAAAGAATGAGGACAAAACAAAAGATACAGAGTATGTTCCGTATGAAAGCAGAGATAAAGTAAATACAGTTCCGGGTGTAATTGAGGCAGAGGACTATGATACAAACTTTGGATGTGAGCCTACAACAGGGGAAGCAGAAGGTGGTTATATTGGTTGGATTGATGATGGTGATTCTCTCATATATAACCTTGATGTAGAAGAAGAGGCTGATTATGTTGTGGAATACAGAGTTCAGTGTACGGACAAAAGCAAAAACAGTGCAATTAAGATGACTACAGATAATGATAGTGATTATATTCTTACAACACCTTTAAATAATACAGTTGAAGGCTGGAAAAATGTGAAATCAGAGCAGACGGTTCATTTGAAAGCCGGAAGTTATCAGATGAAGTTATTATTGGTAGATGGTGGATTTAACTTTAATTATATTAAGATATATAAAGAAGGAACAAAGCCACCAGTAGCACCGACAGATGATTTGACAATGGCAGATTTAACTGACTACCCTGAAATATCCTTAACTGGAGCACAAGTGATTGATGTTTCTTCTGAACAGGGAGGAAATACTGGAGATAAAATTATTGATAAAGACTACGGAAGCAGATGGGAATCTCAGGCAGCAGATCCGCAGTATCTGACCATTGATTTGGGAAGAATAGAAACAATCGGAGGAATTAAGATTTATTGGGAGACAGCCGCATCTAAGGATTATGTTATAGAGACATCAACGGATAATAAAAAATGGACTACAGTGTTTACACGAACTAACGGTAATGGTGGACAGAAAAACGGTGATGAGAACAGAAGTTCCGGTTTGGAGTCCATATCTTTTACAAAGGTTACAGATGCAAGATATGTAAGAATCTACTCAACAAAACGTGTAGGTGGATATGGCGTTTCTATTTGGGAGGTTCGCTTATACGGAAGAGGAGCTGATCAAAAAGAACAACTGGATGCTCCAAATGTTACGGCTATGGTGAGTGGTGATAAAATAACGGTAAATTGGAATGCAGTAGACAATGCAGATAAATATATGGTCTATAGAACTTCTCCAACAGCAACAAAGACAAAAGTTGCAACCGTGACAGGAACAAGTTATGAGGATACAGCACTTAACGTTTCAGGAAAATATACATATTATGTTGTGGCAGTTCCGGCGGTAGATAATGAGAATTATGTGAATAGTGCTTATAGTAAGGCGTCTAATGTTATTACTTATAATAAACCGGAGCCAACGACAACGAAGCCGGTCGAGCAGACAACAGAACCGATAACGACACCTGCAGAGACAACGACTCAGGCATTGGTTACAGAGCCACAGGAGACTACAAAGGTACCTGATACAACAAACAAAAATGAAGAGACGACAACTTGGAAGCATGGAACAACAGGTAGTTCTAGTGTTGTAAAAGGTGGTTCTAAATTTAAGATAGGTAAACTGGTCTATAGGGTAAAGAGTGCAAAGAAAAAGACAGTTCAGGTGGTTTCTACTGTTAGTAAAAAGGTTAAGAAAGTTTCTATTCCGAAAAAAGTAACATATCAGAAGGTTTCTTATAAGGTAGTTGCAATCGGTAATAATGCGTTTAAGAATCGTAAGAAACTGACGAAGGTAACGATTGGTGCAAATGTAAGAACCATAGGAAAGAAGGCATTTTATAATTGCAAGAAGTTAAAGAAGTTAATTATAAAAACCAAAAAATTAAAAAAGGTTGGAAAACAAGCATTTCGAAAAGTAAAGAAAAAAGTTTTCGTCAAAATTCCTAAAAAAATGAAAAAAAAGTACAAAAAATTGTTAAAATCTGTTACAATTAAAAAGTGAGTAAGAGTAACAATTTAGCCATCAGCTCGAAAATCCTACAGATTTTCGTCGCTGTGGCTACTCACTATATGATACCGAATAAATTATAGAAAGTTGTCTGCAAGTAGTCATTTGTTAAATTTATTTTGTATCGCATGGCTGAATTGTTACAAATAATAAGAAAGGAAAAGTATAGCATAGCTATACGAAAGAGGAAAAATGTTTGAAAAAATCTTTAAACTGAAAGACAACAACACTTCTGTCAGAACAGAAATTGTTGCAGGACTGACAACATTTATGACAATGGCTTATATTATTGCATTGAATCCAAACTTATTAACAGGTTTTGGTGCAGAAGGTAAGGAACTTTGGAATGGTGTTTTCCTTGCAACATGTATTGCTTCTGCAATTGGTATGTTTGTTATGGCGTTCGTGGCCAACAAACCATTTGCTATGGCTCCGGGTATGGGACTTAATAGTTTCTTTGCCGTTGTCGTTGCTAACATTGTGTCAATTACAGGTATGACCTATGTTGCATCTTTCCAGGCAGCACTTTGTATCATCTTAATTGAGGGGGTGGTTTTCTTAATTCTTTCCGTATTGAATGTACGTGAAAAGATTGTTGAAGCAATTCCACTGGGGGTAAGACTTGGTATTGCACCAGCGATTGGTTTAATGTTGATGAACATTGGATTAGGTTCTAATGCAGGCGTATATAATTCAGAAGGAAATTGTTTCTATGTAATGAGAGATTTCTTTGGTGCACTGACACCTAGCCTTGCAAAGAGTAATATGGCTGATGGATATAATCCAATGGTATTAACAGTTGCAACAATGTTTATTGGGTTGTTTGTAATTATTATCTTGGCACAAAAGGGAGTGAAGGCTGCTGTTATACTTGGAATGTTAATATCCAGTGTTGTTTATTGGGCAGGTGAAGCAATTTTCTTTAAGATAAATCCATTTGAGGGACTTAAAACTGCTTCATGGTTACCACCTTTTGGTGATATGGCAAGTACAACATTGTTTAAATTTAATTTTAGTGGACTATTAGATGTTGGAGTATTTACAGTTGTTACATTAATTATCACATTCTGTATTATTGATATGTTTGATACTATCGGAACATTAGTAGGTACAGCCAGCCGTGCAGGAATGTTAGATGAAGAAGGAAAGATGCCAAAGATGAAAGAGGCTCTCCTTGCAGATGCAGTAGGTACTGTTGCAGGTTCTATGACAGGTACATCAACAGTTACTACATTTGTGGAGTCAGCATCTGGTGTAGAAGCAGGTGGACGTACAGGTCTGACAGCTTTAACCACAGGTATTATTTTCCTGGCTTGTATCTTTATCGCTCCAGTAGCAGCAATCATTCCACCGGCAGCTACATCAGCAGCATTAATTTATGTTGGGGTATTGATGATTACAGGATTGAAGAATATTGACTTTAGCGATATTGCTCAGGTAGTTCCAGTTGCAATTATGCTTCTTGCAATGCCTGTTTCCGGTTCTATCGGACATGCGATTGGATTAGGACTTATTTCATACACAGTAATTAAAGTATTTACAGGAAAGGCAAAAGAAGTATCTATACTTACATATGTTATTTCTTTAATATTCCTTGTTAAGTTCTTCTTAGTAGTGTAATTTAAAAATTAAATATATAGTAAAAAAGGGTCTTCTTTTAAAAAGAGGGCTCTTTTGTTTTGAAATCAAAAATTAAAAAAAGTTTGACCTTGATATAAGTAATGCGATAGAATGGGTAGGAAGCCAAAGTAATTCATATACTAAGGATGTATTGCTATATGAATTACTATATTAGAGAAAGAATAGGTAGAAAATTATGAAAATAGAATGGAAACAATGTTTTAAAATCGGCGTGACTTTATTCATTTTATATTTGTGTACAATATATTGGAAGGTTCTTATGAATATACTTGGAGTTGCGCTCCATAGTATTACTCCTATTATTATTGGTGCATGTCTGGCATATCTTATTAATTTGTTGATGGGATTCTTTGAACGTTCACTTTTTCCAAATGGATTTAAAGGAAAAATTAATGAATATAAACGTACAATCTGTATGATATTAGCAGTAACAGTAACGGTTTGGTTTGTAGCATTGGTTATTTATTTGGTTATTCCGGAATTTATTAAATGTATTGGTGTGTTTACGGAAGAACTACCACCATTAATCAATGATGTTTCACAAAATAAACTGATACAAAAATTAATTCCGGCAAATGCTTTAAATACATTGAAAGATTTAGACTGGACGACATATATTGAAAAAATAAGCAAATTTTTATTTGCAGGAGTAGGAGGAGCCGTAAATACTGTAGCAAGTGTTGCAACATCTGTAGCATCCACAGTGTTTACGATTCTTATGGGAATTATATTTTCTTTTTATATTTTAACTAGTAAAGAAAAACTATTATCTCAGATGAAAAGAGTGTCCAATGTAGTATTAAAGGAGAAAATTACAGAAAAATTATCAGCTTATATTCGGATTATGGATGAATGTTTTCATGATTACATTGTAGGAAAATTATTGGATGCAGTCATAATTGGGTTAATGTGTGCCATAGTAATGTTGATTTTCAGAATGCCATATGTAGTTATGATATCTACATTACTAGGAGTTACAGCCTTAATACCGGTCGTTGGAGCTTATGTAGGTACCGGCATTGGTGCGTTTATGATGCTTACGGTATCGCCTTTTAAAGCGTTAATGTTCATTATTATTATTTTAGTAATTCAGATTATTGAAGGAAATTTAATATATCCGAAAATTATGGGATCTTCATTGGGGCTTCCCGGAATCTGGGTATTGGCGGCGGTTACCATTGGTGGCAGTACATTTGGAATACTTGGAATGTTAATTGGTGTTCCGATATTTGCTACGATATACAAAATAGCAGGAGAAGGAATACGAAAGAGAGAAAAGAACAAGAACTGACGATGTAATAAACAATGTGCTGATAAATAAAAAACAGGAATTAATTGATATGTATCTAAGGTTTTAGATACATACCAAATATTCCTGTTTTTTATTATTGAATGATTTCATCATCCGGTATAATAATTGAAGCAATGATGTAGGCTAAAATTCCAGTGCCACAGGAACAGAGGGTTAATAATGCCCAAAGTAGTCTGATAATAGTGGAATCAATATTAAAATATACTCCAATGCCACCACAAACACCGGATATCATTTTATCTCCAGATGATTTATATAGTTTTTTATTCATAAATACTCCTTAGTATTTCATAGCTTCTTCTTCGCCACTCATGACTCTGATTGCACCCTGAGCAAGAGCAAGTAATTCATCTTCACCAGGATATACTGTAACAGGAGCAATCCATTCTACGGCATCTTTCATTGTGTCCTGCGTAATTGCATTGTATGCAATACCACCGGTTAAAATAATCTGGTCAACTTTGCCGCCAAGAACAACTGCCATGGCACCGATTTCTTTTACTAACTGGTAGTGGAAAGCATCTCTTACAAGTTTAGCATTTTCATCAGTTTCAGCCATCTTTACAAGATCTCTCATGTCGTTGGTTCCTACATAAGCATTGAATCCGCCATTACCATTAATCATTTTTCCAATTTCCGCCTGTGTGTATTTACCACTAAAGCAAAGTTTCATAAGTGCACCAGATGGAAGACCACCGGCTCTTTCTGGAGAGAAAGGACCATCACCATCTAATGCATTTGCAACATCTATAACTTTTCCGTTTTTATGTGCACCAACAGAAACACCACCACCCATATGAACAACAATTAGGTTAAGGTCTTCATATGCTTTTCCTGTTTCTTTTGCATATCTTTTTGCAACAGCTTTTTGATTTAAAGCATGGAAGATAGAAATGCGTGGCAATTCAGGATGACCTGATAATCTGGCAACATCCTGCAATTCATCAACTACAACAGGATCGACAATATAAGATGGAACATTGATTTCTGATGCAATTTCTTTTGCTAAAATACCACCAAGGTTAGAAGCATGTTGTCCCTGCTTACCAATCTTTAAGTCCTCTAATAATTCTGGTGTTGTCTCATAAGTACCACCCGGAATCGGTTTTAATAAACCACCACGGCCAACAACAACATCAATCTCATTTAAGTCAACACCCTTTTCTTTTAATACACTAATGATAACATCTTTACGAAAATCTTTCTGATCGTAAATTGTAGCATACTGTGCAATTTCTTCGGTAGAATGTCTTAATGTTTCTTCCATAACCTGTGTTTCATCTTCATATACACCAATTTTTGTAGAAGTAGAACCAGGATTAATAATTAAAATTTTATATGCCATTTTAAATCTCCTTTATATTAATTTGTATCAAATAAACATTTCAAGGTTGTTTATTTCAGTTTTTCTGCAACGATAGCAGCAAGAGCAATAGAATTTACTTTTACTTCAAATTCATCAGAACGTGATGTAAGAATAACAGGAGCACTGGTACCTGTTAGAATATTTCCGTTTTTACAATCTGCTGTATGAACTAAACATTTGTATGTAATGTTACCTGCATGAATATCAGGGAATAATAATACATCAGCATTACCAACAATTTTTCTGTCGGTAGTTCCTTTATGAAAAGCAGCCTGTGAATCAATCGCTAAGTCCAATGAAAGTGGTCCGTCAATAATACAACCTTCGATTTCTCCAGATTCATTCATTTTTGTGAGAGCTTCAGCATCTACTGTACAAGGCATCTTTGGATTGACAACTTCAACAGCAGCAAGTGGAGCAACTTTAGGGCATTCAACACCACATGCATGAGCAATCTCTACAGTATTTCTAATAATGTTTGCCTTTGTATCAAGATCAGGATAAGGAACGAAAGCAACATCTGATAAGAATAACAGATGATCAATACCCTTAACTTCAAACACACATACATGAGACAAAGTCTTATCTGTTCTAAGACCAACTTCTTTATCTAAAACACTTCTAAGGAAAGATTTTGTATCAATCAGACCTTTCATATACATATCAGCTTCACCATCGTGAACCAGTTTTACAGCTGTTCTGGCAGCTTCGATTGTATCTTCTACATTAATAATTTTGTAAGTGCTTAAGTCCATTTTTATAACACTTGCAATGGTTCTGATTTTGGATTCATCACCAACTAATATTGCATCTGCAATTCCTCTGTCCTTTGCAGCTTTTACAGCTTCTAATACAGCATCATCCTGAGCACATGCTACAGCTACGGTTTTCTTTGGACATTCTGCAACCTGTGCAAGTAAATCATCAAAACTTTTACTCATTTTCGTATACCTCTTTTAATTTATTTCTGCAAGCAACAAGTCAAATAAACATGTTCATATGTCGATTTGACCTTTGTAAACCATCTTAAATAATAGCACTCGATATAGGGGACGGTCAAGTGAAAATACGTAGTAATATTGGTATTATGCAATAAATAAAATAGAAAAAATATCATAGCAGAATAATGATGCAGGTGTTGACATATATAATACTATATGATATATAATATTGTATAAAAACAAATAAGGAGGCTAAAATGGTTTTTAATACAGGTTCAACGTTATTAGATGCCATTGTATTGTCGGTTGTTTCAAAAGAAAAAGAAGGAACGTATGGATACAAGATTACACAGGACGTGAGAAGTGTTATTGATATATCTGAGTCTACGCTATATCCTGTACTAAGGCGTCTTCAAAAAGAAGAGTGTTTTGAGACTTATGACAAGGCAATTGATGGTAGAAACAGACGGTACTATAAACTTACAGAGAAAGGCAGTGCCCAACTAAGTTTATACAAAGTAGAGTGGAAAAATTATTCTACAAAAATATCAAATATTTTGCTGGGAGAAGATACGCTTAAAAGAAATAATGAAGAAAGGCTAGGTAGCAATAATGACTAAAAAGGAATTTATGAAAGAATTGGAAAGGCGGCTGGCAAAAATCCCTGAAAATGAAAAAACAGATGCATTAAATTATTATGAAGATTATTTTGCTGATGCAATGATACAGGATGATATGTTAGTGCCAGAGTCAATGGGTACACCAGAGGACATTGCGAAACAGATTATTGAAGAAGTTGTGCAAAAAGAGCAGTCAGAAGAATATTTTAATGAAAATGCAGACATCAAGTCTGATAGAAATGAGTATGTACCTTATTATAGAAGAGGAGAGCAAAATTCATTCCAGAATCATAAATATAATCAGGGAAATGCCAAGTCTGCAGATGAGAAGGTAAAAAATAATGATGCAAAAATTGTTGCGATTATACTATTGGTATTATCTTCTCCGTTTTGGATAGGGTTTGTGATTGCCGCAGTTGCATGCCTTTTTGCTGCATTAGTGACATTGGGAGCTTTGGTATTTGGATTTGGTGTGGCAGGAGTTTCGTTGGTTATAGCTGCATTTTTATCAAGCGGTTTTGCGGGTGGAATTGTGTTAGCGGGAACCGGACTGCTTTTGATGGCATTGGCACTTATTATGATAATTCCTTTAGTTCTGTTTTGTGTCAGATTTTTGCCTTGGCTGCTTACCGGTATTGTGAAAGGATGTAAAAGACTATTTGGGAACGGAAAGGAGCAGGCATAATGAAGAAAATGTTTAAAATAATAGGAATTATATGTGGTATATTGGCGGGAGTAGGTATTATTTTTGTGGCAATCGGCCTTGTGAATGGTGGAAGAGAGGAAGTTCTTTCTGATGTTTTGGAAAATCGGTTGTCAATTAATATGGAGAAATGGTTTGATGACTATGATGACGATATGAATACAATAGATAAAGAATCAACAATCAGATTACAAAAAAACGAATTCAAAATTCATTCCATGGAAGTAAAAGCAAAATATGGAGAAGTGAAAATAAATCAATGGAATGAAGAAGGCTTTGGAATACAGGATAATGCAAAATCTTTGAATGTAAAGTATGAAGTTAGTGATGGGGTTTTGAGGATTTCCGTATCCAGAAGAATTGGAATTTCCACAAATCATGGAGGAAAGGTCTGTGTTTATATTCCAAAGGAAAAATTAGATAGTGTGAATTTATCCATCGGAGCCGGTGAAATGAAGTGCAGTGGTATTTATGCAGAAAATTTCAAAATTAATGTGGGTGCAGGAGAAGGAAAGATAGAATATAGTCAATTGGATACATGTAAGATCGATGTGGGAGTTGGTGAATTTGATGTCGAGCATACGACAGTGAATAACATGGATGTTGATTGTGGTATGGGAGAAGTAAAAGCCAGTCTGGATAATAACTATAAGGATTTTGATTATACGTTAAAGGTTGGAGCCGGTGAAATTGAACTGGGTTCAGAGACATATAAGGGAATATCACAATCTGTAAAACTTTCTAATGGTACAGGTAAGAATATAGATATAGATTGTGGTATGGGAGAAGTAAAAATAAAATTTAATAAATAATTATAAATTCCGGTTTATCGCACGCAAAAGAAAAGCAAGCGACTGCGTAAGCAGGCA
>CAJTRZ010000015.1:18069-42763 GCA_910578975.1 uncultured Eubacterium sp. | reverse complement strand
ACCAGAGACAAATATAATCAAGGGTACACGAGGGGTTCGCACAGAAAACGCCTGTCCCTCCCAATTTGAATATTCCGAATTTGTAAAGAGAGCGACATTTCACTGCTGTATTCTCTTTCAGCAGGAAAGTCACTCCCCTACAAACCGGAATTTGCCTTTTTTTTAAATGTAACGTATACTTGTCTAGGAAAAAGGGAATTATTAACAGTTAAGAGTGAAGAGTTAATAATTCTAGAAAAAAATAAAGAGAGAGAAGATATGTTTCGATTACTTAAATATTTAAATAATTATAGGAAAGAGTCGGTCTTAGCACCATTATTTAAAATGTTGGAAGCATGTTTTGATTTAATGGTTCCGCTGGTGGTGGCTTCTATTATTGATTCGGGTATTGCAAAAAGGGATATACCATATGTGTGGAAAATGGGAGGCGTCCTTTTGATTTTAGCAATTGTAGGATTGGCATTTTCTATTACAGCACAGTATTTTGCAGCAAAAGCATCAGCAGGGTTTGGAAAAAAATTGCGTCATGATTTATTTGGGCATATTGAGAGTCTGTCATATACACAGATAGATAAATATGGTGCATCAACATTTATTACCCGAATGACAGCAGATGTTAATCAGATTCAGACACAGGTAAATATGGTGCTTCGCTTACTACTCCGTTCACCATTTATTGTAATTGGTGCCATGCTTATGGCATTTACAGTAGATGTGAAAACAGCTATGGTATTTGTTGTTTCTATTCCAGCATTGTCTGTAATTGTTTACGGGATTATGCTGATTACAATTCCACTCTACAAAAGGGTGCAGGGAATGCTTGATAAAGTAATGTCCAGCACACGTGAAAATTTAAGTGGAACAAGAGTTATCAGGGCATTTAATCAGGAAAATGATGAGATAGAAGATTATAATCAAGAGAATGCAATTTTAAATAAGTTTCAGATTTTCGTTGGAAGAATTTCCACATTAATGAATCCAGCAACTTATATCGTTGTAAACTTTGCAATTATTGCAATTCTCTGGGTTGGCGGACAGAGAGTTCAGACCGGTTCTATGTCACAGGGACAGGTTGTTGCTTTAGTAAATTATATGTCTCAGATTCTGGTAGAGTTGATAAAACTGGCAAGTCTTATTATTAATCTGACAAAGGCTTTTGCCTGTGCCAGACGTGTAAATGATATCTTTGATATACCGGCAGATTTGGATAATGGTACATTGACAAATGGTATTGATAAAACAGTAAAAGTGGAATTTGATAATGTTTCTTTAAAATATGAAGGTGCAGGAGACAATTCAATTGAAAATGTAAATCTGAAAGTAAAAGCAGGTGAGACAATAGGTGTAATTGGCGGAACTGGTTGTGGAAAAACAACTCTGGTGAATATGATTCCAGGGTTCTATGAGGCAACAGAAGGTGTTGTAAAGATTGAAGGTTCTGATATCAGAAAATTTAAAAAGTCAGCGCTTAGGGAGAAGATAGGTGTTGTTCCGCAAAAATCTCTTCTTTTTCAAGGAACAATACGAAGCAATCTCTTATGGGGAAATAGCAATGCTACGGAAGAAGAGTTGATTGATGCATTAAAGAAATCTCAAAGCTATGATTTTGTTATGGAAAAAGAAAAGGGATTGGATACAGAAGTAGCACAGGCTGGAAGAAATTTTTCAGGAGGTCAGAAACAGAGGCTTACAATCGCAAGGGCTTTGGTTCGAAAGCCGGAAATCCTTATTTTAGATGACAGTTCTTCGGCATTGGATTTCGCAACAGATGCAAAACTTCGAGCAGAAATAAAAAAGATAGAGGGTGTAACAACCTTCGTTGTTTCACAGAGGACTTCTTCCATTATGCATGCAGATCAGATTATCGTATTAGATGATGGAGAGGTTGTTGGTTTAGGTACACACGAGACATTGTTGAAAGATTGTGATGTTTACAGAGAAATATATCAGTCTCAGTTTAAACAGGCAGCAAAGGAGGGCAGATAAATGAAAAATATTATTTCACAAAAATCAGCCATGAGAGAGCTGCTTACAAGAATTAAAAAGTATTGGTATATGATTTTTGCATCAGTTATCTTTGCATCGATATATGTGGTATTGTCACTTTATATTCCAAGATTGATTGGTTATGGAACCGATAAAATTATATCACAGGGAAAAGTAAACTTTGATGGTTTAGAGAGTGTGATTGGTCAAATTTTTGTATGTACAATTGTTGCAGCTATCGCATGGTGGATTATGGGATTATGCAACAATCGTATTACATTTAATGTTATCCGCGACATCAGGCAGGAGGTGTTTGCGAAAATACAGAAACTTCCTGTAGGTTATATTGATTCCCGTTCCAGTGGAGATATAGTAAATAATGTGATTACGGATGTAGACCAGCTGGCGGACGGACTTTTAATGGGATTTTCGAATTTGTTTACTGGTGTCATTACGATATTTTTTACTTTAGTATTTATGATACAGATAGACTGGAAGATTGCATTGGTTGTTATATGTATTACACCGGTCTCTTTCTTCGTAGCAAGTTTTATTGCGAAAAGAACCTATTATATGTTTCGAAAACAGTCAGAAATTCGTGGAGAGCAAACTGGAATTGTTGATGAAGTTTTTGGCGGAATTAAGGTAGTAAAAGCTTTTGGTCAGGAAGAGAATATGATGTCAGCATTTGATGATACAAATGACAGGTTAAATGAAATTAATGTAAAAGCAACTTTTTTCTCATCTATTACCAATCCAAGTACTCGATTTGTCAATAACATTGTGTACGCTGGTGTGGCAATCAGCGGAGGACTTGAGGCGATTATCACAGGAGGCATTACTGTAGGTGGACTGATGACGGTGCTGAGCTATGCAAATCAGTATACAAAACCTTTTAATGAAATATCAGGAGTTGTCACGGAATTGCAGAATGCATTGGCCTGTGGAGCAAGAGTATTTTCTGTTATGAAAGAAGAGCCGGTTGTCGATATTCAGGAAACGGAAGATACCGTTTTGACAGATGTTTCCGGTAAAGTAGATATATGTGATGTTAGTTTCTCTTATGAACCAGATAGAAAATTGATTAAAGATTTGAATCTTCATATTGAGCCAGGACAAAGAGTAGCGATTGTTGGACCGACTGGCTGTGGAAAAACTACAATTATAAATCTGTTGATGCGTTTTTATGATGTTAATACAGGAGAAATTAAGGTAGATAATAAAAATATTAGAGAGATTACAAGAAAAAGTCTAAGAGATTCTTATGGTATGGTACTTCAGGAAACATGGCTTAGAAATGCCACTGTTGCAGAAAATATTGCTATGGCAAAGCCAGATGCTACAAGAGATGAGATTATCGAGGCGGCAAAGCAGAGTCATGCCCACAGTTTTATCAAACGTTTACCACAAGGATATGATACAGTTATTGGAGAGGATGGGGGAAATCTTTCTCAGGGACAAAAACAGCTTTTGTGTATTGCAAGAGTTATGTTAAATCTACCTCCTATGTTGATATTAGATGAGGCGACTTCATCCATTGATACCCGTACAGAAATTCGTATCCAGCGGGCATTTAATAAAATGATGCAGGGACGTACAACGTTTATTGTAGCTCATAGACTTTCTACGATTAAAGAGGCAGATGTTATTCTGGTAATGAATGCCGGGAAAATTATTGAACAGGGTAGTCATGAGGAGTTACTGGAACAGAGGGGATTTTATTATAACTTGTATAATAGCCAGTATCAATAAATTCCAGTTTATCGCACGCAAAAGAAAAGCAAGCGACTGCGTAAGCAGGCATTTGCTTTTCTTGGTGCGATACCGACAAAATCATAAGTGCGTAGCACGACAGACGTGTTAACGTCTGGATTTTGGAGGTGTCGAGGTGGTCTGTGTATAAAAGGATACACTTGGAAACTGAATTTTAGAAACATTTGTTAATAGAAAAAAGAGAATTAATTTTTAAGTACCGACTTCATTTTCGAAAAAATCTTGATGATTTTTTCTCAAGTAAGTCTTAAAATCTGATTTTTTGAATCAGATTTTAGCTTAACTCTCAGTTCTCTTTTTTCTATACAAATGTTTCTAAAATTCAATATTTTTAAGTGTATCTCTTTTATATATCGTCCCACCACTATAAATCGCAAATTTATAGATTGCAATTGTCCCAGTAGGGCTCTTTCAGTGTATTAGTGATATATATGGAAAAGATGCTCCCTTTCATAAAGCATATTTAAGAATTACATATATGAAATATGTTTTTTTCAGTTTGTATATGTATTTTTAATAGTCTGTCTTGTTTTATCATCATGATTTACATATATTAATTCTCATTTTTATTATTTAGATATGTTATAAATTTTTATTTTTCATGGATTTCAAATTTTTTTACATATATATTTTGTAGTTTTGGAAAAATATATATGTAGTGCATTTTTTATAAAAGTAATCAAGTAATTCAAGTTTCTGCATTCCCTCTGTATTCTCTCCCAGCAGTGAAATGTCATTCTTTTTACAAAACAGAAATTCAACCTGAAAAGTAGTGGGTTTGCCACTATATCTACAAATGTTTATGAAATTCAGTTTCCAAGTGTATCCTTTTATACTAAGACCACCTCGACGAACCAGAATTTTTCAAATAATTATTGTGTGGCTCTCAATTCTTTCATCTGGCGTAGTAAAAAATATAAGAATACGCCAACTAGTACTAATCCGCTGATTCCCGATGAAATGAAGCGAAAGACTGTTCCATGAAATGATGAAAAACTTAAAATATATTTTACAAGTAATCCGGCAGCCACACTACAAAGAACCCATAGGACAGGACGAATGATATTGTCTACACAATCAAAAGAGAAATGAATATCTTTTTTTATATATTTTCCATGTAATAAAGTGATTAATAAATCACTGCCCAATAATCCCCAAAGGTAGCCAGCAATGCCAACTCGTGGAACGACAAACCAAAGGCAGGCAAGACGGATGGCTGTTCCGATGACATTGTGGACGAAGGCAGCGTTGGTTCGTCCCAGACCATGCAAAATGGATCCCATAGTAATAGAAAGATACATAAAAGGACAGAGCCATGCCAGAATTTTAATATATTCTCCCGCTTCGGGGTGTCCAAAAATAGTTCCTCCAATAAAATCTCCAAAATATAAAAAGAATCCAATAAAGAAAATACCCATAACCACAGAAAACCAGATAGATATTTCTGTGGTTTTTCTTACTTGCAATTTGTTGCCACTGGTATTTGCTCCTGCAATTGTAGGAAGAATCATTGTGGAAACAGAAGTGTTAATTGCAGAAGGAAATGATATTACCGGTAAAGCCATTCCTGTAAGAATTCCGTAAATACTAAGAGCGTTGTCGGAAGACAGACCACTTTTTGTTAATACAATTGGAACAAGAATTGCTTCAAAACATTGTAGAAAGGTAATCATAATCTTATTTATTGTTAATATGTACGAAACAGAAAATAATTTTTTCATGGATGAAAAAAGTTCTTTGGCTTTAAAAGTATAACTTTTCTCACCTGTGAGGGCAATAATACAGAAGATTACACCAAATGATTCAGAAATAATCATTGAGTAAACTGCAACCATTGGTGTGATTTTAATATGATTTCCTACGCAGACCAATCCGATAATAAAAATGGATGCAACTTTTACAATCTGTTCAATAATAGATGAGACAGCCGGAACAAAAGTTTTTTTCATTCCAAGATAATAACCGGATATACAGGAATGAAATGTTGCCAGAGGTATGGTAATGGAAGCGTATTTTAACAATTCATAGCACTGTACATTTTTAATAATATGTATTGCAATTGGCTGTGCATAAAAATAAAGGCACACAGTTGTCAGAGAAGAAAGCATTAGTGACATAATCAGACTGCTGATTAAAACCATAAACTTGTTTGCTTTATTTTTGCTTTCAGCGACAAATCTGGAAACGGCAATCTGGATTCCACCACAACTAAGCGCAATACAAAAACCAAGCACTGGAAAAATCAATTGAAAAATTCCCATGCCTTTAGCACCTATTAGGTTTGATAAGAATATTCTATATAAGAAACCAAGAACTCTACTTATTAAAGTTGCGGTTGTAAGTACAATCGTACCTTTGATAATTTGTTTTTTTACAGACATATAATCACAAAAAATACTTGTTTATACAATCTATTCTAAATATTTAAAAAAATACTATCAAATATTAAAAAGGAGTAAACCATGATTTATTTGGACAATGCGGCAACAACAAAAATATGTGACAGGGCAGTACACGCAATGGAACCATACTTAAATGAGATGTATGGAAATCCTTCCGGAATATATAATTTTTCAAAAGTATCAAAAGAAGTAGTAGAAAGGACAAGAGCGACCATTGCAGCTGCAATTCACGCAGAGCCGGAGAATATCTTTTTTACATCAGGAGGAACAGAATCAGATAATTGGGTTTTGGAAAATGCTGCAAGATATGGAAGACATATTATAACATCTGAAATAGAGCATCATGCGATTTTAAATAAATGTGAAAATATAAGCAAGAGAGGTGTGGATATATCTTATGTAGGTACAGACAGAATGGGGTTTGTAAATCCATATGAGTTAGAATCGCATATTAGAAAAGATACAGCATTAATTTCAATTATGTTTGCCAACAATGAAATTGGAACAATACAGCCGATAAAAGAAATCGGAAGAATTGCAAGAAGACGGAAGATATTATTTCATACAGATGCAGTTCAGGCATTTGGGCATATACCAATTAATGTGGATGAGATGAACATTGATATGTTAAGTGCGAGCAGCCATAAGTTCCATGGACCAAAAGGAGTTGGTTTTCTTTATATAAGAAATCCGGAGAATGCAGAGTCTTTGATTTTTGGTGGAGGACAGGAAAAAGGACGAAGGGCAGGCACCGAGAATGTTGCAGGAATTGTAGGAATGGGAGCTGCTGTAGAAGAAGCTATGGAAAATCTAAATCAAAGAATGGAAAGAGAAATAGAATTAAGAAACTATTTAATCAATCGGGTGTTAGGAGAGATTCCATATGTCAAGTTAAATGGTCATATGTCAAAACGGTTACCGGGAAATGCAAATTTCACGATTGCAGGAATTGATGGAACATCTCTGGTAGTTCTAATGGATAATGATGGAATTTGTGTGTCGGCGGGTTCTGCATGTTCGGCAGGTGATGATTCACCTTCCCATGTAATTAGAGCTATTGGTATTCCAGACCAATATATTTATGGAACAATTCGATTAACATTGTGTGCGGATAATACAAGAGAGGAAATAGATTATACAATTCAGAGATTAAAAGAAAATGTAATGCAGATGCGTTCCATGTAAATAATAAAAGGCGGCTGGTGTAGCTGCCTTTTAACTGTTTAGGAAAATACTGTATATTTTAATTGTATATAATATTTATTGGTGCTACTATATATTTATAGAAAAGAGTGTACGGATATCAGAGGAAAGGAAGAAAAAGTATGAAAAGATTTACATCATTTATATTAGTAATTGTCTTAGTATTTGTTGAAATATTTACATTATTACCAAAAACAATATTGGCAAAGAACGGAAAGACTGCACTGAGCCGCAAAAAGATAACTATGAAAGTTGGAAAAAAGAAAACAATAAAGTTAAAGAATGCAAAGAAGAGAGTAAAATGGAAAGTTATCAAAGGAAAGAAAGTAGTAAGAATTACGAAAATATCGGGCAAAAGGAAAAATGTAATTAAGGTAAAAGGACGAAAGGCAGGAATAGCGCAGATTAAAGCAAAATGTGGGAAGAAGACATATAAAGTAAAGATTAGAGTGAATAATTCCACAAAAGAAGGAAATAAAGTTTTGCCGACAAAGCCAGAAGAACAGACAACATCAGAGGAAGAGACAACGTTAGTTCCTGTAAAATATGCAACAGTGAAGTTTGATACTGGAAGAGGACCCAAAGTAGAAGATATGACTTTTGAAATAGGTAAGCCATATGGAATATTACCGGAACCGAAAAGAGAGCCATTCGGAGATACAGAATATAATTTCTTAGGTTGGTTTACAGAATCATATAGTGGAAAAAGAGTTCGGGAAACAGATATATGCACAGGAGATATTACATTATATGCGTTTTTTATAGCGATAGGCGGAGATATATCACATGACCATGAAACGGATTCATATTTAGATCAAGAATAGAAAGTTACAAATGATGAGGGAGAAAATGATATATGAAAAAGAGAATATGGAATAGAGGATATAAAAACTATTTTCTTCTTTTTGCTATCATATTTTTATTGACAATATTTGTAATAAATACGGTAATAGCTAAAGAATTTTCAGAGTGTCTGGAACATACATTGCCTGTAATGGAAAAAGAATTCTCAACGCTACACGATATTGAGGTTCCCTCAATTTATTTAGGGCAATTAAAGAGTAGACTACCTGATAAGTTTGGAAATAATAGTAAGTCGGTATATAATCAAAAGGATTTAAAATGTTGTTGGGCTTTTGCAGGAACCTCTCTGTTTGAATATACTGTAGATAAAAGAGAAAATGTTTCCAATACATCTTTTTCGGCAGAGCATATGATAGAGAAAACATCTTATGTTGGAAATTGCGGATTTTTGGCACAGACAAAAGATGCAGGGGGAAATCAAGATCAATGTGCTGCATATTTTGTTTCAGGATATGGTCCTGTGTCAGCAGAAAAATATCCATGGCAGAACAAATTAGAAATGATTCCAGAATATGATTTCGGCAGGGCAGAATATCGGGCGAGAGATATTGAGTTTATGACAAGCAAGAGAGTAAATAATGGTCCGTTAGCAGATGAAATTAATCAGTGGATAAAGGAATCAGTTTACAATAATGGTGCAGTATATGCGTCAATCTATTCTGATGGGCAGGGAGAAAGCTCAAAGAGTAAATATATTGGCAGTGATAATATATCATATTATGTTCATGACATGACAACTCATAGAACGAATCATGCAGTATTGATTGTGGGATGGGATGATAACTGGTCTAAGAGCCGGTTCAAACATCAGCCAAAATCCAATGGAGCATGGCTGGTAAGAAATAGTTGGGGAGATGGCTATTGGGATAAAGGATATTTCTGGGTGTCTTATGAAGACATGACACTTGCTCCACGGATGACAATCCGCGATTTTGAAAAAATGAAAGAAAATGATAAAGTTTATAATCTCGATGAATCCGGTGCAAGTACTGATTATATTTTATTAACACCCGAACAAGGTTTTATGAATGTATTTGATATAGAAAATAAAGAAAGATTGAAGTCAGTGACTTATTATGAAACATCGACGTCGGCATCATGTCAGTTATTCTATGTACCAATAAACATTGATGGAATACCTGATTTATCACAGAAGGTCGAATTAAATGATGAAAAAGTAAATCAATATTCGGGATATCATACAGTTGATATAAAACAGGATATTATACAAGAACATGGAACAAAGTGTTGTATTATGGTTTATATGAAAGATAGTTACAGGGTATCCATTGGAGTAGAGGCTGGTTATACGAATCAGACAGAGGCTACGTTATATAGAGGAGAAAGTTTTTTGGTTGACAGTGATGGAAATATTACGGATTATATTGACGTGGATACACAAGATAAAGGAGTTAATTTTACGGATAAAAAAGGAAATTTTTCTATTAAATTAGTAACAGAGGATATCAGTAAAAAAATATCAGATTGTGAAATAAAAGGAATTATATCAAAGAAATATACAGGTCAGCCAATAAAGCAAAACATAACCATAACAGATAGTGGGAAAACATTGATTGAGGGAACGGATTACATATTAAACTATAAAGATAATATTAATGCCGGAACAGCTGAATTCATTGTAAAAGGAATTGGGGAGTATTCAGGCACATATATCCATGAATTTACGATAGAAAGAGCCAGTATCTCAGATTGTTATGTAGCAAAAGTTGCAGAACAATGTTATACAGGGGATACGATTATTCCAATTTTTTCAGTAACGTATTTAGGAAGACCATTGCAAAGAGGTATTGATTATGAAATTGCAGTAATCTCTGCACGTAATGTGGGGACAGCAAGAATTTGTCTGTTAGGCTGTAATAATTTTGCAGGTTCAAGAACAGAGCAATTCATTATAACGAACGATTTTTCGTATGCAATAATAGAACCAATAGAAGATATGATATATAGTGGATTGACCAGAGGTCCTTCAAAAACTCCTAAAGTGATTTTAGGAGGAAGAGTGATGGCGCAGAATGTAGATTATGTTGTGACTGTTCAGCCGCATTATAATTGTGATGTTGGAACATATTCTTATATTGTTATTGGAACAGGAAAATACACTGGAAGTAAAACTGCCACATATAATGTGCTACCAGCACAGATTGATAAAGCAGCAGTATCTGAAATTGAAAGTCAAAGATACACTGGTAAGGAGATAAAACCAAATCTTATACTTAAATATAATGGTATTACATTGGAGGAAGGAAAAGATTATACTGTATCATATAGCAATAATATAAATATTGGAGCAGCAACAATAGTTATCGAAGGAAAAGGTAATTTTATCGGTACGCTGCAGACAGGTTTTATGATTACAAATTAATTTATACTGGTAATACATAGAAAATAGAGACTATTTTAGAATATGGGCATTCTTAATAGTCTCTATTTCATATGAATGGGATTATTTTGTAAATACTTTAAGGTTATATTTATCTACAATCTCTCTGATTTTATCAAATCCATATCCGATATCATATGCCTTATGGGCATCAGAACCAACTGTTATAAATTCTCCGCCTAATTCTCTATATCTCTTAATAATATCTGTATGAGGGTTTGGAAAGGTAAATCCTTTTGCAAGATTTGCAGTGTTAATTTCTAATTTGATATTCTTGTTAATAATGAAATTTAGAATTTCATCAATTACATCCATATAATCAGCTATAGAATAATTTGTACACTTATTTGGACTGTATCGTACAATATAATCCATATGTCCAAGTGTATCGATGGAATCAAACATTTTCAGACCATCCAATAAAGTATGGAAGTAAAGTTCAAAAGCTTCTCTGTCTTTTCGTTTTTTCCAGAAATCTGAATAATATGGATCCATATTGTCCACAATATGACAGGAACCAATTACAAAATCGAACGCATTGGAAGCAATCAGGTTCTGGCATTGGGATTTTGTGCCTTTCATTAGACCAAGCTCAATGCCTTTTAAAATCTGGATTTGCCTAGTGTATTTTTTTCTTGCTGAATCAATGGCAGAAAGGTAATCTGCAACAGGTATAGAAGGACTTTCACCAGAAACAGGCCAGTTGAAATCCTGATGTTCTGTAATAGCAATCTGATTCATACCAAGTGAAATAGCTTTTGTAATAATATTGTCTAATGTTTCGTCGGAGTCAAAAGAGAAACCGCTGTGAACATGATAATCTGAAAACATAATCTTCTCCAATTTATTTGAATTTTAATGATGTAACAGTTCAGCTAACAGTTCAAATCCGCTGCGCTTCTTTTCGCTGTTATGGCTCACCATATGATACAACTTAAATATAACAAATTGCCTGCAAGCCGTCAATTTGCTATATTTAAGCCGTATCGCATGGCTGAACTGTTGCAAATTGACAAAAATTTAACAAAAAACCAAGAAAAACCATAAAAATACCTTGATATTTATAAATTAATTATGTAAAATAAGCATTAGGTTAATGAAAGTTAACAAAATTTATTCTTTATATTTTATTTAGGAGGAAAAATCAAATGGCAGTTAAAGTTGCAATTAACGGATTCGGACGTATTGGACGTCTTGCTTTCAGACAGATGTTTGGTGCTGAAGGTTATGAAGTAGTAGCTATCAATGACTTAACAAGTCCAAAAATGTTAGCTCATTTATTAAAGTATGATTCATCACAGGGTAAATATGAAAAAGCTGATTCAGTTTCAGCAACAGAAGATTCTATCATCGTTGATGGTAAAGAAATCAAAATCTACGCTGAAGCAGATGCTTCAAAGTGCCCTTGGGGAGAACTTAATGTAGACGTTGTTTTAGAATGTACAGGTTTCTATACATCTAAAGATAAAGCACAGGCTCATATTGATGCTGGTGCAAGAAAGGTTGTTATCTCAGCTCCAGCTGGAAATGATCTTCCAACAATCGTTTACAATACAAACCACGAGACATTAAAAGCAGAAGATACAATTATTTCAGCTGCTTCATGTACAACAAACTGTTTAGCACCTATGGCTGATGCTCTTAACAAATATGCAGCTATCCAGTCAGGTATCATGGTAACAATCCATGCTTACACAGGTGACCAGATGACTCTTGACGGACCTCAGAGAAAAGGTGATTTAAGAAGATCAAGAGCAGCAGCAGTTAATATCGTACCTAACTCAACAGGTGCTGCAAAGGCTATCGGATTAGTTATTCCTGAATTAAACGGAAAATTAATCGGTTCTGCACAGAGAGTTCCTACACCAACAGGTTCAACAACAATCTTAACAGCAGTTGTTAAGGGAACAGATGTTACTGTTGAAGGAATCAATGCAGCTATGAAGGCAGCAGCTAACGAGTCATACGGATACAATGAAGATGAGATCGTATCATCAGATATCGTAGGTATGAGATATGGTTCATTATTTGATGCTACACAGACAATGGTAGCTAAAGTTGATGATGACACATATGAAGTACAGGTTGTTTCATGGTATGATAATGAAAATTCATACACAAGCCAGATGGTTAGAACAATCAAATACTTCTCAGAGTTAGCATAGAACATTGCAGAAAATTAATTAGATCCAAAAGGGGTCCGGCTTTGATGGCCCGGACCTCTTTTCATATGAAAGGAGCACAGTATGCTTAATAAAAAATCAGTTGATGACATCAATGTGAAAGGACTAAAAGTTTTAGTTCGTTGTGACTTTAACGTGCCTTTAAAAGAAGGTGTGATTACAGATGAAAATCGTCTTGTAGCAGCACTTCCTACAATTAAAAAATTAATTAGTGATGGAGGAAAGGTTATCCTTTGCTCACATCTTGGAAAACCAAAGGGAGAACCAAAGCCAGAATTATCACTTGCACCAGTTGCAGTAAGACTTTCAGAGTTATTAGGACAGGAAGTAAAATTTGCAGCAGATGATAACGTAGTGGGTGAAAATGCAAAAGCAGCAGTAGAAGCAATGAATGATGGTGATGTTGTACTTCTTCAGAACACTCGTTACAGAGCAGAAGAAACAAAGAATGGCGAAGCATTCTCTAAAGAACTTGCTTCTCTTTGCGATGTATTTGTAAACGATGCTTTTGGTACAGCTCATAGAGCGCATTGTTCAAATGTTGGTGTTACAGAATATGTAGATACAGCAGTAGTTGGTTATTTAATGCAGAAAGAAATTGATTTCTTAGGAAATGCAGTAAATAATCCGGTTAGACCTTTTGTTGCTATTCTTGGTGGAGCTAAGGTTGCAGATAAGTTAAATGTTATCAATAACTTGCTTGAGAAGTGTGATACTTTAATTATTGGTGGTGGTATGGCATACACATTTGTGAAAGCACAGGGTGGAAATGTTGGTATCTCTTTAGTAGATGATACAAAACTTGATTATTGCCTTGACATGATGAAAAAAGCAGAAGAACTTGGTAAGAAAATTTTACTTCCAATTGATACAGTTGCAGCAGATGGATTTCCAAATCCTATTGATGCAGAAATTGAGACAATGATTGTACCGACAAATGCTATTCCGGATGATAAAGAAGGTCTTGATATCGGGCCTAAGACAAGAGAGTTATTCGCAGACGCAGTTAAGAGTGCTAAGACAGTTGTGTGGAATGGACCTATGGGAGTTTCAGAAAATCCATGTCTTGCAGGTGGTACTATCGCAGTAGCAGAAGCATTAGCAGAAACAGATGCTACTACTATTATCGGTGGTGGTGATTCAGCAGCAGCAGTAAATAACCTTGGATTTGGTGATAAGATGACTCACATCTCAACAGGTGGTGGAGCTTCACTTGAGTTCTTAGAAGGAAAAGATTTACCAGGTGTTGTTGCAGCAAACGACAAGTAGAAAGGAAGTTTTAACATGAGAAAGAAAATTATCGCAGGCAACTGGAAGATGAACAAAACTCCTAGTGAGGCAGTTGCATTAATTAACGAGTTAAAACCATTAGTAGCAAATGATGAAGTAGACGTAGTATTCTGCGTACCTGCAATTGACTTAGTTCCAGCTATGGAAGCTGCTAAAGGTACAAATATAAACATCGGTGCTGAAAACATGTATTTTGAAGAGAGTGGTGCTTACACAGGTGAGATTGCTCCAAACATGCTTACAGATATCGGAGTAAAATATGTTATCATCGGACATTCAGAAAGAAGAGAATACTTTGCTGAAACAGATGAGACAGTAAACAAAAAAGTTCTGAAAGCTTTTGAGCATGGTATCACACCAATTATCTGTTGTGGTGAAACTCTTGAGCAGAGAGAACAGGGAATCACGATCGATTTCATTCGTCAGCAGATTAAGATTGCATTTATGAATGTAACAGCAGATCAGGCAAAGGAAGCAGTGATTGCTTACGAGCCAATCTGGGCAATTGGAACAGGAAAGACTGCTACATCTGACCAGGCTGAAGAAGTATGTGCAGCTATTAGAGCATGTATCGCAGAAATTTATGATGATGCTACAGCAGCAGCAATCAGAATCCAGTATGGTGGTTCTATGAATGCAGGAAATGCAGCAGAATTACTTGCAAAACCTGACATTGATGGAGGTTTGGTTGGTGGTGCCAGCTTGAAACCTGAGTTTGGACAGATTGTTAATTACAATAAATAATATATAGAATATGCAGGACACTGTTCTTTTAGTGTTCTGCATTATTGATATTATAGGAGGCAGATAATGGCAAAGAAACC
The DNA here is from genome assembly GCA_910578975.1 of uncultured Eubacterium sp. GTDB lineage: Bacteria > Bacillota > Clostridia > Lachnospirales > Lachnospiraceae > Eubacterium_G. The sequence goes on along the minus strand of CAJTRZ010000015.1, from coordinate 27,837 downwards.
AGTAGTATTAATGGTCTTAGATGGCTATGGATTGAATGACAAAACAGAAGGAAATGCTATCGCTATGGCAGACACTCCGGTTATGGACAAGTTAATGGCAGAGTATCCTTTTGTAAAAGGAAATGCATCAGGAATGGCAGTAGGACTACCAGAGGGACAGATGGGTAACTCAGAAGTAGGACATATGAATATTGGTGCAGGAAGAATTATCTATCAGGATCTTACAAGAATTACAAAAGATATTGAAGATGGTACATTCTTTGAGAATAAAGTGTTGCTTCAGGCAATGGAGAACTGTAAAAAGAACAATTCCGATTTACACTTATGGGGATTATTATCAGATGGTGGTGTGCACAGTCATAATTCACATTTGTATGGTTTATTGGAAATGGCAAAAAAGAATGGATTGGAAAAAGTTTTTGTTCATGCATTCTTAGATGGTAGAGATACACCTCCTGCATCAGGTAAGGATTATGTTGCAGAACTAGAAGCAAAAATGGCTGAAATTGGTGTAGGTAAGGTTGCATCATTATCAGGTCGCTATTATGCAATGGACAGAGATAACAACTGGGATCGTGTAAAAATGGCGTATGACTCTTTAGTGACAGGTGAAGGTGTAAAAGCTTCTGATGCAGTACAGGCTATGGCAGATTCTTATGCAGATGAGAAGACAGATGAGTTTGTACTTCCTACAGTAATTACCGATGATAGTGGAGAACCTTTATCATTAGTTAAGAATGGAGATTCTGTAATCTTCTTTAACTTCCGTCCTGACAGAGCAAGAGAATTAACAAGAGCATTCTGTGATGATAAGTTTGAAGGATTTGAAAGAGAATTTTTAAATACAACATTTGTATGCTTTAAAGATTATGACGAAACAATTCCAAATAAATTAATTGCGTTTGAAAAAGAAGAAATCAAGAATACTTTTGGAGAGTTCTTAGCTGCTAATGGAAAGAAACAGTTGCGTTTGGCTGAAACAGAAAAGTATGCACATGTAACATTTTTCTTTAATGGTGGTGTAGAAGATCCTAATACAGATGAATTCAGATTATTGGTTAATTCACCAAAGGATGTTGCAACTTATGATTTAAAACCTGAGATGAGTGCTCCAGAAGTTGGTATGGATTTAGTAGAAGCAATTAAATCAGACAAATACGATGTCATTATTATTAACTTTGCAAATCCGGACATGGTAGGACATACAGGTGTAATTCCAGCTGCAGTTAAGGCTGTGGAGCGGGTAGACAGTTTAGTAGGTGAGGCAGTAGAGGCTGTAAAAGATGTAGACGGCGTATTGTTTATCTGTGCAGACCATGGTAATGCAGAAAAAATGGTAGATTATGAAACAGGTGCACCACATACAGCACATACAACAAATCCTGTTCCATTTATTTTGGTAAATGCAGATCCTTCATGGAAATTAAGAGAAGGTGGATGTTTAGCGGATATTGCACCAACATTAATTGAAGTAATGGGATTAGAGCAGCCAAAAGAGATGACAGGTAAGTCGTTAATTATTAAATAATAGTTTATTGTTAAACTGCTTTTCATTCACACATTTTAACAGTTCAGTCTTAACTTTGAATTCGTAAGCATTGTTGCTTTACTTATTCAACGTATGGCTGAACTGTTACTTCATATCAGGAGAAAATTATGGAAAACAGAAGAAAGAATATTAGAAAAAACTATAAAAAATATCATTCTGTATATTTTAGAAGAAGACGTCTGAATGTAAAAAGAATTGTTATCTGCAGTGTATTGCTGGTTGTGCTGATAGTATTATCAATAATGGGAATTACAGTATTAGTATCAAGAGATGATAAATTTGTAGAGGTTGTACAAAATAATGTCAACCAAAAAGAGGGCGAAAGTTTTAAAACAGAATCGGAAACGAAAAAGCAGAAGGTAAAACCTATAGAGGTTTCTATTATTGCAGTTGGTGACAATCTGGTAAGTGATTCTGTATTAGCTACAGCCAAGAGAAATGGTGGAGGAAAGTATGATTTTCGTTCCGTTTTTGAAAAGATGAAACCAGATTTCAAGGCAGCAGATATTGCAATTATTAATCAGGAAACAATGCTCGGAGGTAATCAGTCTGAGTATCAGGGATATCCACTGTTTAATACACCTGATTCTATGGGACGAGCTGTGATAGATGCAGGGTTTGATATTGTACAGTGTGCATCGAATCATTCTTTAGATACCAAAGTAGATGGAATGAAACATGCCATGAAATTTTGGAAGAAACATAAAGATAAGATTATGATGGTGGGGCTGAATGAGAATGAAAAGGAGTATAACAATATTCCAATTTATGAATGTAAAGGAATTAAGTTTGCAGTTTTAAATTATACTTATGGCTTAAATGGTCTGATATTGCCAGATGAGTATTCTTATATGGTAAATCTAATGGACGATAAACATTGGGATAAGGTAAAGTCAGATATAGAGAAAGCAGAAGATATAGCAGATTTTACGATAGTACTGCCACACTGGGGACAGGAATATGTTCAGCCTGAACCAACGAAGGAACAGGAAAAGTGGGCAGCAATGATGGTAGAGTCAGGTGCCGATTTAATTATTGGCACTCATCCTCATGTATGTGAAACGATTGAATGGCTCAAATCTTCTAATGGAAACAAGGCATTGTGTTACTATTCATTAGGAAATTATACATCAGGACAACAAAAGTGGGAGACTTTGTTAGGTGGTATGGCAACTCTTACGATAAGAAAAGACGGTAAGGGAACCAGAATACTTAAGAAGTCAGCAGGAGTTGTTCCAACAGTGAACCACTATGTCTGGGGATTGGCAGAAGGTGTTGTAAGACAACAATATACATACAGACTGACAGATTATTCTGAAGATATGTTAAGAGGGCATAGTATTCAGTGGTATGACCCGGTTACATATAAAGATTATGAAAATCTGGCAAAAAAAGTTTTTGGCAAATTTATTAAAAAGTAATAAAAACCTCTCAAATGTACAAAATAAGTGTAAATAGTACATTGGGAGGTTTTTTATGTATAAATACTTAAAAATAGTCAATATCAAGGGAAGAGAAGTAATGGATTCCAGAGGAAATCCTACAGTAGAAGCAGAAGTGACAGTAAAGGTAGACGGGAAAGCAGGAGAACTATTTACCGGAAATGCGATTGTACCATCTGGTGCATCTACCGGCCAGTTTGAGGCTGTGGAGTTAAGAGATGAAGACGACAGATATGTTGGAAAAGGAGTGCAGCAGGCAGTAAAAAATATTGATGAGACAATTTTTCCAGCCTTAGAGGGAGTAAATGCTTTGAATCAGGAAAAGGTAGACCATATCATGATTGAGCTTGACAAAACAGATAACAAAGCGAAACTGGGAGCAAATGCAATTCTCGCAGTATCTATGGCAAATATGAAGGCATGTGCTAAGGCATTAAAATTACCAGATTATAAATATATTGGTGGAATTTGTGGAAACAAGATGCCAGTTCCTATGATGAATATTTTGAATGGTGGAGCTCATGCATCCAATAATATTGATGTACAGGAGTTTATGATTCTTCCTGTAGGAGCGTGCTGTTTTAAGGAAGGTTTAAGATGGTGTGCAGAAGTATATGATAGTTTGAAAAAAATATTAAAGAAAAATTCATTATCTATTGCAGTGGGTGATGAAGGCGGTTTTGCCCCTGATTTATCGGGAGAAGAAGAGGCACTGGATATGATTGTTGAGGCAATTGATCAGGCAGGATATAAACCGGGAGAGGATTTTAAGATTTCTTTAGATGTAGCAGCATCTGAATGGAAGGGAGAAAAAACAGGGGAATACTTGATGCCTAAGAAAAACAAAAAATATTCCACAGATGAATTAATCAAAATGTGGGAAAATATTGTAGACAGATATCCTATTTTTTCAATTGAAGATCCACTGGATGAAGAGGACTGGGAAGGATGGAGCAAAATTACTTCTGCAATCGGTTCAAGAGTCAGACTGGTTGGAGATGATTTATTTGTTACAAATGTAAAAAGACTGGAACGTGGAATTAAGGAAAACAGTGCAAATGCAATTTTAATTAAGCCAAACCAGATTGGAAGTGTCACTGAGACTATTAAAGCCGTGCAGATGGCACAGAATAAAGGTTTTATAGCGATTATGTCACATCGTTCCGGAGAGAGTGAGGATACGACAATTGCAGATTTGGCAGTTGCTTTAAATACAGGATATATTAAGACAGGTGCACCGTGTAGAGGAGAGAGAACCGCTAAGTATAACCAATTGTTAAGAATAGAAGAATTATTATAAAACTATTCGTTATGGCTTTTGAGAAGTGCAAGGATATTATATGGAAAATATTGTAAATATATATGATTAATGATACAATCAAAAAAAGAGAATAAAAGAACGATTGTATTATGAAAAACATTAATAAAACAAATATCCCTGAACAGAACCAGATTAATGTATCAGATAGAATCTGACTTATCAGCATGGTTGTTGCTCAGGGATTTTTTATAGGAGATGAAGGGGAAAAGATAAATAACTATGGAGAGAGGAAGGAGTGAAAATATGAATAAAAAGCTATTTTGTTTATTTATGAACTTTGTATTGATTTTTAGCGTAAGTATATATGCAAATGATAATAATTTAAATGGTTTTGGAGATGATTTATTGCTTGAACAGGATGACTTTTCGTCTCAGGAAGAGTATGAAGACTATTTGGATGAGCATCCAGAAGTGGAACCGCAACAGTATACAGAGATACCAGACTCACAATCAATGGTACGTGCTACATCTGGCAGTACAGGCACTGCGACTGCAACACTCGAATATACTATTGTAGGATTGCCAAGTAATAATGCAATTCAAAAAACATATATTACTTCAAAATATGTGTATGTTTTACAAAAAGTAGGTTCAGATTCTTATTTGTCAAGATGTGTAATTAGTGGAACGAGAGCAAACTATCAGGATTGTATGGTACTGAAAAGATTTGGACATACGCAAACACTGGAGATGTTTCAGAATAATGGAAAAGAGTATTTTTGGGTTGGATGTAAGGCCAATGAAAAATATGAAGACTATAAATGGGCAACTCAGTTGGCAAGGATTCAATATTCACCTAGGAGTGACATAGATTATACTGAAGTCTATAGATTTTCCTCATTAAGTTATGCAAATGGAGATGGAATATCTATAGGAACAATAAAAAGGGCAGATGCAGCATTGTCTAGTAATGGAAAAAAATTGTTTCTTTGGGTACAGGATGATACAGGAGAAATACAGTATAGTTATTATGATGCAGGAGTACTTAATGCGAAACTTGATGCGTTAGAGAAAAATGGTGGGTCAAAATATATTGCGTTTACAAATGCAGATATAAAAAAAGCGTGTTATGGTTCATTTAGGCAATCAGGAAGTAATAGAGTTTTGCCAAATGGTTCCTGTCAGGGAGTGGAGTTTAATGATGCAGATAATATATTTATAATAGGTGGAAACCAAAATGAAGCACCGAAAATTGCAAAATTAACAGGCAGTAAAAGTAATTATACTTTTTCTAAACTGGTTACAGTTACCAATAGTAATTTAGGAGTTGGAGCATATGCTGAAACTGAAGGAATACAGCTTAAGGGTGATTACATATATTTTGGCATATACTATAAGAATAAAACAGACCCAGGAAGATGGCAAATATACAAAATTTTAAAAAGTGCATTTTAGGAGGGAGAGTGTATGAGGAAATTATTATCATATTTTTTAGTTTTTACACTAATAATAGCAACAGTCGGAGTATTAGATGTAAGTGCTGAAGAGAAAGAATTAAATTGGAATGGATTTATCTATCAGATACATAATGATACGGTTACAAATAATAAACATATTCTTATTGAAGATTATGTAGGAACAGAGAGACAGATAACATTTCCAAAAGAAATAGATGGGATAGCAGTAACTGAGCTTTCAGAGAGATTTACTTGCACTTCTAATATTACATCTGTAAAGATAATGGATACGATGTTGGAACCCGAAGGATTGGCATGGTGTGATACATTGGAAAAGATTTTGGTGGATGACAGCAGCACACGATATAAAGTTATAGACGGAATATTATATAATAAGAAAGTTACAAAATTACTTTGTTATCCAGGTGCAAAGCAGGATAGGAAGTATATTGCTCCTAAAACAGTAACAGAAGCATATGGTTTGCAGCAAATGCTAATAAAAAATAAATTTTTAAAGGATGTGACATTTACTGGTGTTATACCGGATTGCTCTCATACTAATATTGAAAAAGTAAAAATATCCGGTAATGTTTCATACATTCCAGAGGGTGTATTTAGAGAATGTAAAAAACTGAAAACGGTAGAGATAGGTAAAAAGGTTGAGTTTATTGGTCGAGATGCATTTTATGGTTGCGAGTCATTACAAAGTGTGAAATTATCAAACAATCTGCGTTCGATACACTCTTGTGCTTTTGGAAAAACAAAAATTAAAAAAATAAAAATCCCGCAGAGTGTTGATTATATAGATTATGATGTTTTTCCAAGCAAGGCAAAAATAACGAAGTCATCTTACTTGAGAAGGGTTGTTAATCCATGGAATAAGTCTCAATATGGTTATAAAGCATATGTGATTGCAAAAACAGGAGCTAAGACAAAGAAATATCGAGCAGCAAATGTAACAAAGATTACATCATCAAATAAGAAACTTAGATTAAAAAAAGGCGATACACATAAAGTAAAGACAAGAGTATTTATTTTTAAGAAAAAGAAGGCGGGCTTTATTAAAACAGATATTTTAAAATTCACATCTTCAAACAACAAGGTGGCAAAGGTTACACAAGCAGGAAAAATAAAAGCACTAAGAAAAGGAACAACGACTATTACTGTTATGATGCGTACGTTTGAAAAGAAGTCACATACATCAAGAAAGCAGTATAAAATTAAAGTTAAAGTGGCATAAAAATTTCCCTTGATTTTACATTTCTGTTGTGTTAAAATTGATTTTGCGTGAAATGAAACGAAAAATAGAAGATAATTCTTTTAATAGATAGAGGGAGGTGTAGACTCATGACAATTTTAAGAATATTAACAGTAGTTTTTATGATAATTAGTTTTATTATTACAGTAGTAATCTTACTTCAGGAAGGTAAACAGGCTGGACTTACTGGTGCAATCAGTGGAGCAGCTGAGTCATATTGGGGAAAGAACAAGGGACGTTCAATGGAAGGTAAGTTAGAGAAGATTACAAAGATTTGTGTTGTATTATTCTTTGTACTTTCAATTGTACTCAATATGGGATTTATAGGATATTAAGATTTGAATTAATGTGGACTGATGAAGGTGTAGATTTCTACACCTTTTTTCTATTTATAGAATCTTTTACGAAATGAAACAATGTGTAATGGTTTAATATTCGACCTTTTTGGTAAAACTGTTACAAGAAACAAAAAGGGGAAAAGACGTGGATATAATTAATGAAAAGAAAAAAATAATATTAGAGTTAATGCAAGATAAGCATTATGTACCAATGAAGTTTAAGGAACTGGCAGTAATACTGAATGTTCACAAAGAAGACAGAAAACTGTTGGACATTGTATTGTCAGAGTTGGTAAATGAAGGAAAAATAATGCTTACGAAGCGAGGTAAATACAGCATTCCGAAAGAACAATATGTAGAGGGATTATTTATCAGTCATGAAAAAGGATTTGGATTTGTTGAGGTAGAAGGAGAGGAAGAAGATTATTTCATACCTGAAAACAATGTCAATGGAGCATTTCATCATGATATGGTATTGATTGCTGTGGAACCCGTTCAGACAGGAAAACGAAAAGAAGCAAAAATAATCAAAGTATTATCCCATGAGATTCGGGAAGTGGTGGGATTCTTTCAGCAAAATAAGGGATTTGGTTATGTTTTGCCTGATAATCAAAGAATTACCAGTGATATATATGTGGCAGGTAAGGATACCATGGGAGCAGTGCAGGGACATAAGGTTGTTGTGAAACTTACCAGTTATGGAACTGATGATAGAAAACCAGAAGGGGTGATTACAGAGATATTAGGTCATGCAAATGATCCGGGAGTTGATATTATGTCTATTGTAAAAAGTTATGAGATACCATCAGAGTTTCCGGAACAAGTGATGGAACAGACAGCATCAATTCCCACAGAAGTACCTGAGGAAGACAAGACCAATCGAATGGATATCAGAGAATGGCAGACAGTTACGATAGACGGAGAGGATGCAAAAGATTTAGATGATGCTATTACATTGACCAAAGAAAATGATGTATATACGTTAGGGGTGCATATTGCTGATGTGTCTCATTATGTTACAGAGAATTCTCCACTGGATAAAGAGGCAGTGAAACGTGGTACCAGCGTTTATCTGGTAGACAGAGTTATTCCTATGATACCTCATAAGTTATCTAATGGTATCTGTTCTTTAAACCAGGGAGAAGACAGACTGGCTTTAAGTTGTATAATGAAAATTAATGAAAAAGGAGAAATTATTGACCATCAGGTAGCAGAGACGCTGATAAATGTGGATAGAAGAATGACGTATACAGCAGTCAATAATATTATCACTCATAAGGATAAAGATACCATGAAAGAGTATGATGATTTTGTGGACATGTTTTATTTAATGGCGGAACTTTCTAGTATTCTTCGTGAAAGAAGATATGGAAGAGGGGCAATTGATTTTGATTTTCCGGAATGTAAGATTAAATTAAACGACAAGGGATATCCTGTATCTATTGAGCCATATGACAGAAATGTGGCAACGAAAATTATTGAGGATTTTATGTTGGCAGCAAATGAAACAGTTGCAGAATACTTTTTCTGGCAGCAGGTTCCTTTTGTATATAGAAATCATGAAAAGCCAGATAGTGATAGGATGAAGGCATTGGCTGCTTTTATTACCAATATGGGATATTCTCTAAAGGTTTCAGGAGATGAGGTGCATCCGAAGGAGATTCAGAAACTTCTTGGCAAAATAGAGGGTACTCCGGAAGAGGCTATGATTAGCAGGGTTACGCTTCGTTCAATGAAGAGAGCTGAATATACTCCGGAATGTATGGGACATTTCGGGCTGGCAGCAAAATATTATACACATTTTACTTCACCAATCAGACGTTATCCGGATTTACAGATACACCGCATTATAAAAGAGTGTATTAATGGAAAGATGTCAGATAAACATGCAGAGCATTTCAGAAGTATTCTGCCACAGATCACAAAGGACTGTAGTACTTATGAGAGGAGAGCTGATGAGGCAGAGAGAGAAACGGAAAAACTTAAAAAAGCAGAATATATGAGAAGTCAGATAGGAGAAGAGTTTGTAGGTGTAATTTCCGGTGTGACGAACTTTGGAGTTTATGTGGAACTTCCAAACACAATAGAAGGTCTTGTTCATGTTTCTAATATGTCAGACGACCACTATATCTATGATGAATCATCCTATTCTATGACTGGTGAACATACAAGAAAAACTTACAAACTTGGACAACCGGTAAAAATAAGAGTAGAGAGTGCAGATAAGTTATCTAGAACTATTGACTTCTCTATGATATGCTAGAAGGCATGAGCCATGCATAATATATAAATCATGATGCGTCGAAAGCTTGCTTTCGTAAGAATCAATGATTTATATATTATATAGGGCGAAGCCCGAGACCGAGAATAAGCGGAGCGGATTCGAGGTGCATGGCGAAAAGCAGGAAGCGAAGCCCGAGACCGAGAATAAGCGGAGCGGATTCGAGGTGCATGGCGAAAAGC
>CAJTRZ010000015.1:0-17969 GCA_910578975.1 uncultured Eubacterium sp. | reverse complement strand
AGGAAGCGAAGCCCGAGACCGAGAATAAGCGGAGCGGATTCGAGGTGCATGGCGGAAAGGAAGGAATAACAATGGCTTCAGAAAAATTAATTGCCAGCAATAAAAAGGCGAGACACGATTATTTTATAGAAGATACTTATGAGGCTGGAATTGTATTACATGGTACAGAAGTAAAATCTCTTCGTGCAGGACATTGCAGCATTAAAGAATCTTTTGTGAGAGTGGACAATGGGGAAGTAATTATTTATGGAATGCATATTAATCCTTATGAAAAGGGAAACATTTTTAATAAAGATCCATTAAGACCAAAGAAATTAATGCTTCATAAGTATGAGATTCATAAATTAATTGGAAAATTAAACGAAAAAGGTTTAACTCTTGTTCCGCTTAGAGTATATTTTAAAGGAAGTCTTGTGAAAGTGGAAATCGGACTCGCAAGAGGTAAGAAATTATATGATAAGCGTGATGATATTAGAAAACGTGATTTAAAACGTGAACATGAGAGAGATTATAAGATTAAGATGCGCTAATTTAGAAATATTAGAAAAACAAGTTTAATTTTTAACATAAGTACAAAAGGTATAGGAATGGAGGAAAGAATAATGTACACAGAATCATTAGTAAAGTTGGGAAAGGTTCGCTCAGAAATCAGAGAGATATTTGAGTATGGAAACAAAAGAAAAGCGGAAATAGGAGCAGAGAATGTTTTTGATTTCAGTATTGGAAATCCCAGTGTTCCTGCACCGAAAAGTGTAGATGAGGCGATTATTGATTTGGTAGAGAATTTCGATTCTGTTGCTTTACACGGATATACATCAGCACAGGGAGATGCCGGTGTGAGAGAAACAATTGCAAATTATACGAATAAAAGATTTGGAACAAGTATTACAGCAAATCATATTTATATGACATGCGGTGCAGCAGCTTCACTAACCATCGTATTGAATGCCATATTACAGAAAGATGACGAATGTATTGCATTCACTCCTTATTTTCCTGAATACGGAGTATTTATTGAGAGAACAGGAGCAAAATTAGTTGCAGTAACATCAGAAGAAAAAACGTTTCAGATCGATATGGATAAGTTTGAAAAAGCAATTACAGAAAGGACGAAATCTGTGATTATTAATTCTCCCAACAATCCATCTGGCGTAGTATACAAGGTAGATACAATTAAAAAGATGTGTAATTTGTTGAGGAAAAAGGAACAGGAATATGGTCATCCAATATTTGTAATTACAGATGAACCATACAGAGAACTGGTTTATGATGATACAGAGGTTCCTTACATCATTAATTATTATGACAATACATTTGTGTGTTATTCTTATAGTAAAGCATTATCATTGCCGGGGGAGAGAATTGGATATATTGTTGTATCTCCGGATATGGTAGAGGAAGAGGATGCATATGCAGCAGTATGTGGTTCAGCACGAGCGCTTGGTTATGTCTGTGCATCAAGCATGTATCAGAGAGTCATAGCAAGATGTATTGATGATACTGCAGATATTTCCATTTATAAGAAAAACAGAGATTTGTTATACAACGCATTAACAGAAATGGGATATGAATGTGTTTATCCCGATGGAGCATTTTATTTGTTTGTAAAAGCAATGGGTAAGGATTCTCATGAATTCTGTGAAAAAGCGAAAGAACAGGAATTGTTACTGGTACCCGCAGACAGCTTTGGAACACCAGGATATGTGAGAGTTTCTTACTGTGTACAGACGAAACAAATAGAAGATGCTCTGCCAGCATTTCAGGCATTGGCAGACAGTTACAAATAGTAAAAGGATGTCTCAGGGATATAAGAGTAATTGATACATAATGAAAGGTCGTGAAATATGAGTGATCAGTACAGCTGTGAGTTTTGCAGTAACTATGTATATGATGAAGAATATGAGGAGTATGGATGTATAGTGAATATGGATGAAGATGATCTTGCCATGCTGATGCAGTTTAAGCGTGCATCATGTCCGTATTTTTCTTATGGCGATGAATACAAAATTGCCAGAAAACAGTAGATTTGATTATTACAAAATGAAGAGGATATAATGACACAGGAAACCTATATTAAGATAACAGAAAAGATAAGGTCAACCCATTATGGAGAGAGGATAATCGTTTTTATCAACAGGTTATTGACGGATATTGTATATATTGCCTTTTTGGCATTGTTAGTTTATCTGGCATTACATAGAGATAAGGATATAATAAAGATTGTAATTGTTACAGGAATATCTTTTGTTCTGGTTAGTATAATCAGACATTTTATTAATGCAGAAAGACCATATACAAAATATGAGTTTATACCGTTAGTCCAAAAAGAAAAAAAGGGAGATTCTATGCCCAGCAGACATGTTTTTTCTGCATTTGTTATCGGAATGGCATTTATGTATATTCATATAGTGTTAGGGACTATCATTTTATTCATAGGTTGCTTTATGGCGGTCATACGAGTTATAGTAGGTGTACATTTTCCACGGGATGTAATTGCAGGGGCAGTTATCGGAATATTATCAGGAATCATTGGATTTTATCTAATATAAAAATTGAAAGGGTTTATAGAAATCTAATCGGATTTACATTTTAATAGGAGATAATAATATGTCAAGACAAAATAAATATGTAAAGGATATGACACAGGGGACACCTTGGAAATTGCTATTACAATTTGCAGTCCCCCTTTTTATCGGAAATATATTTCAGCAATTGTATAATATGGTGGATTCCATAATTGTTGGAAATTATGTCAGTTCTAATGCTTTAGGTGCCATTGGGACAACCAACTCTCTTCATTTTTTCTTTTTCTCATTGGTTGGAGGTCTTTCTGTAGGTATTGGGATTATTGTGGCACAGTTTTTCGGTGCTGAGCATGAAGAAAAGGTTAAGGATACTATCGGAAATGCAATATGGATTATTGCAGCAGGTTCTATAATTATGGCTTTAGTCGGATTTTTTGCGGCAAGACCAGTACTTATTTTATTAGATACAGATCCGGTAATTTTAGAAGATGCGGTAGCATATTTAAAGGTTACATCCATAGGTATATGTTGTATGGGGCTTTACAATGGTGTGTCCAGTATTTTAAGGGCGTTGGGAGATAGTAAAACACCATTATTCTTCTTGATTTTTGCCAGTATAGTGAATGTTGTTCTGGACTTTGTTTTTGTACTGACTTTTGACTGGGGTGTTGTAGGGGTGGCTGTGGCTACAGCTTTTGCACAGTTTTTATCAGCAATTACATGCATTATATATGCATATAAAAGCAATACATATTTTCGTTTGAAAAAACAAAACTTTAAATTGCAGAGTGCGATATTTAAGAAAAGTTTAAGGCTTGGTATACCAGTAGCGTTACAAAATTCACTGATAGCATTTTCACTTATTGTTCTGCAAAGGGTTGTTAATAGTTATGGAGCTAATTTTACGACCGCGTTTACAGTAGTAACAAGAATCGAGACATTGATTCAGCAGCCATTTATGTCTTTGGGTGCGGCAATGTCTACGTACACCGGACAAAATTTGGGAGCTGGAAAAGTGAAACGTGTTATCAAAGGGTTTAATTCTGCAAATGTGTTAAATACGATGTTTGCATTAGCAGTTATTGCAGTTTTCTGGTTATTTACGCCACAGATTGTATCCATATTTGGAGATGACAGCCACGTTCTAAAAATCGCAGTAGACGGACTTCGGATTACCAGTTGTTTCTATTTGTTTTTAGGATTAATATATCCTACCAGAAATGTGTTAAATGGAGCAGGTGATGCTATGTTTTCACTGTTTACAGGTATTGTGGAGTGTATTGGACGAGTGGGTCTGGCATATCCGTTGACGTTAATTCCGTTTTTGGGAAGTTATGGTGTATTTTATGCAACAGGGCTTACATGGCTGCTTAATGGATTATTTAGTTTAGTGAGATATAAAAGGGGAAAATGGAAGACAATTAATTTAGTAAAATCAAACAATCAACTGGCAGATATTGAGGAGTCTGTCCAGGCAGATAGTTACGCATAGAAAAATATATTAAAAAATGTACAAAATATAATGAGGGAGGTGATTGTATGTATGAAACGAAGGAAAATGTAGAGAAAGTGATTTTAGTGGCTGTTTCTACTGGAAACGAAGAAGATGCCACGGAATCACTTGATGAATTAGAGGAATTAGTAAAAACAGCAGGAGCAGAAGTTGTAGGACGCATTGTACAGAATTTGGAGCATATTAACAATGCTACTTATGTAGGAACAGGAAAAGTACAGGAAATAAAGGACCTAATCTGGGAAACAGATGCGGCAGCAATTATATGTGATGATGAGTTGTCTCCGGCACAGTATAAAAACTTAGAAGATGAATTAGATGTTAAAGTTATGGATAGAACGCTGGTAATCTTAGATATTTTTGCAGGAAGAGCAAGAACGGCAGAGGGTAAAATCCAAGTAGAACTGGCACAGCTCAGATATCGTTCTACCAGACTGATTGGAATGAGAAATCTTTCACGTCAGGGAGGAGGAATTGGAACCAGAGGACCTGGAGAAAAGAAATTAGAAGTAGACAGGCGACTGATTCGAAATCGTATCTCTCAATTAAAAGAACAAGTACGTGATATGGAGAATCACAGGCAGGTAACCAGAGCGAAACGACAGGACAATCCGGTGCCGGTTGCAGCAATCGTAGGATATACAAATGCAGGAAAGTCTACATTGTTAAATACATTGACTGATGCAAGTGTTTTGGAAGAGGATAAATTATTTGCAACATTGGATCCGACTACAAGAAATTATAGACTGCCTGATGGACAGGAAGTGCTTTTGACAGATACGGTAGGATTTATCAGAAAACTACCTCATCATTTAATTGATGCATTTCGAAGTACGTTGGAGGAAGCAAAATATTCAGATATTATTATTCATGTAGTAGATGCTTCAAATCCTTCCATGGATAAAAATATTCATGCAGTGTATGAAACGTTAGAAAATCTTGATGTAAAAGATAAGATTATCATTACTGTATTTAATAAGCAGGATAAACTTATAGAAAAGCCTATTTTGAGAGATTTTAAGGCTGATTATGTAGTAAATGCTGCTATTAAAAAGGGAAAAGGCATTGACGAGATAAATGAGGCTGTAGAACAGGCATTAACATCCATGAGAGTGATGGTTGAGAAAGTGTTTGACTACGCTGATGCTGGAAAAATAGGTTTGATTCGTAAATATGGGCAGCTAATTAGTGAGGAGTATAAGGAAGACGGAATTTATGTGAAGGCATACATGCCGGCAGTAATGGTAAAACAGTTGTAATAAAATGCGCTCTGAAATGTTTATTATTTTTTCGGAAAGCACTTCTTTTATAAATTAATAATTATGATTTGACAATGTCGGACATATATGTTATATTTTCGGTAGTTTAGCGTAGTAAAGCGATAACTTATGAAAATATAATTAAAAACGGAGGATTATTAAATGAAGAAGAAAATAGCTTTGTTATTATCAGTAATGATGGTTGCATCTTTATGTATGGTAGGATGTGGAAGTAAGGATGCAAAAAAAGAGGATAAAAAAGTGTATGCTGTTGAAGCAGGTTCTGCAGGTGAAAAAGTTGCCAAAGAGAAAAAGTGGAAAACAAATTCTGTTGCTGCACAGGCAGACGCTTTAATGGAAGTAAAATCAGGTACATCAGATGCTGCAATTATTGATTTGTTGATGGCTGGTGCTATGATTGGAGAGGGAACTAGTTATCCTAATCTGAAGTATACAGATAAACTTACTACAGAAGAATATGGTGTTGGATGTAGAAAAGAATCTAATCTGGCAGCATATATTAACAATTTCTTTGCTGATACATATAAATCAGGAGAAATGAAAAAAATTGCTGAAAAGTATGGTGTTCAGGAGGCTATTGTAGAGCAGAAAGAAGCAAACGGCGACGAGATTAAAGATGGCGATGTGAAATATATTCAGGATAAGGGGACATTAATTGTAGGTATTACTGAATTTGAACCAATGGATTACAAGGATAAAGATGGAAAATGGATTGGTTTTGATGCAGATATGGCATCACTTCTTGCAGAAAAATTGGGTGTAGAAGTTAAGTTTGTTGTAATTGACTGGGATACAAAAGCAATGGAACTTAAATTAAAGAATATTGATGTAGTATGGAATGGCATGACTTTAACAGATGAAGTTAAAAATGCTATGGAATGTACAAATGCATATTGTAATAATGCACAGGTAGTTGTAGTTGCAGCTGAATAAATTTGGAGATACAGGATATCATTATAAATATTACAAGGCAGAGAGCGAAGGCTCTCTGCTTTATGTTGCAAAAGTCCGGCAAGCGATATTATTCTTGCATAAAATATCATTTGCCGGGCGTAAGAACAACGAGAAGCTGTGCTTCGAGATGTTAGTTTGCGTAATCGAGTAGGAGTCAGCCTACTCGATTGCTGATATAAGAGGAGAAATTTATGTTTTGGGAAGTTACACAGACATTATTTGAAGGTTTAGGTACAACTTTTGAGATATTTATTTTTACATTATTGTTTGCATTACCGTTAGGATTGATTATTTCATTTGGCTCTATGAGTAAATTTAAACCACTAAAATATTTTGTACAAATATTTGTATGGATTATTAGGGGAACTCCACTGATGCTTCAATTGATTATAATTTTTTATGGTCCGGGACTATGGCTGGGATATAACATATGGAGTGGAGATGACTGGGGAAGAATTATGGCAACAGTCGTAGCATTCACGATAAATTATGCCTGCTATTTTTCTGTTATATTCAGAGGTGGAATTGAGGGTGTGCCTGCAGGACAAAGAGAAGCAGGGCAGGTTCTTGGAATGACAAAGACACAGATTTTCTTTAAAATAACATTATTGCAGATGATTAAGAGAATTGTTCCACCAATGTCAAATGAAATCATTACATTGGTTAAAGATACATCACTGGCAAGAATTATTGCGGCATATGAATTGACCTTTACAGGATTTGCATTTATGAAGTCAGATGGTATTACATGGCCATTATTCTATACTGGAGTTTTTTATTTATTATTTGTAGGTATACTGACACTTTTATTTAATTACATAGAAAAGAAATTAGATTATTTTAAATAAGGAGGTGCGAAGGAATGACAATTTTAGAAGTGAAAAATATAGAAAAACATTTTGGCAGCACCAAAGTATTGAATGATATTAGTTTTAATTTGGAAGAAGGACAGACACTGGCAATTATCGGTTCCTCCGGCTCCGGTAAAACGACATTGCTGCGTTGTTTGAATTTTTTGGAAACGCCAAATGGGGGGACAATTACAGTAAAGGATGAGAATCTATTTGATGCAGCTTTGCCACGTTCGAAGAAAGACAAAGAACTGAGAAAAAAGAGACTTCATTTTGGAATGGTATTTCAGTCATTTAATTTGTTTCCACAATATACAGCATTGGAAAATGTAATGCTGTCAGAGAAACTGTTGGCGCAGGAAAGAGAAGATTATAAACAAAATAAGAAACAGATATTAGCGGATATAGAAGCTCATGGAAAAGAGTTGCTCACTAGAATGGGACTGGCAGACAGAATGGAGCATTACCCACATCAGTTATCAGGTGGACAGCAACAGCGTGTGGCAATTGCCAGAGCATTGGCACTTCAACCAGATATTCTTTGTTTTGATGAACCAACTTCAGCCTTAGATCCGGAATTGACAGGAGAAGTTTTGAAAGTAATTAAAAGTCTGGCAGAAGAAAAAACTACAATGATTATTGTTACTCATGAGATGGCATTTGCCAGAGACGTAGCAGATACAGTTATTTTTATGGATGGTGGTGTCATTGTGGAGCAGGGAGAGGCAAAACAAGTAATTAACAATCCACAGGAAGAAAGAACACAGCAGTTTTTGTCCAGATACAGCCAAGGGTAAAATAAAGTATGAGATTAGTAAAAAAAGACTGTCGAAGCGATAGTCTTTTTTTGATTGACAAATGTCACAAAAAAATTATAATTAAATTATGAAAAAAGTTGCTCTTTTAATAAAAAAATGATTGACAAACCCTATATAATAGGGCATAAATAAAGAAAGGAATTTATATGACAAGAACATTTATAGAGACAAATGAGTTTACAAAAAAATGGGAGCAACTAGGATTAACAGATGAGGATTTAAGAAAAATAGAGAATAATATATTAGAAAATCCTCAAGTTGGAAAAATAATAAAAGGGACAGGAAAATTAAGAAAGGTAAGGTTGGCTTTACCTGGACGTGGAAAAAGGGGAAGTACGAGAGTGTGTTATGTAGATTTTTTGTTACAGGAAACAGTGTATATGATTACAGTGTATTCTAAAAATGATAAGGATAATTTATCACAAAAAGAGAGGAACGATATTAAAAAAGCAATAGAGTTACTAGAGGAGCGTTTATAAGAAGCGTTAAAGGAGGTATTATTATGAGCGAGTTATACAACAGTATTATGACGGGTTTGAATGAAGCAATCGAGGATGCCCAGAGCGAAAAAAAAACTTTACAAAGGCATGTAGTTACTATAGAGCCAGTAAAAGAGTATGAAGCAAAAGAAATTAAAGAAATAAGAAATAAAGTTGGATTATCTCAAAGATTATTTGCCGGTTTTATGGGGGTATCTAATAAAACAGTGGAAGCATGGGAGAAAGGAACCAATAAACCATCAGGAGCTGCAAGTAGAATTTTAAGTATGATGGAAATGGATACAAAGTTTATTGAGCGTTTTCCTTTTGTTAAGTTTGGAGACAAAAAATAGCATATAAAATTTGGTCAAGAACTATTTAGAATAATATCTAAATAGTTCTTGCTTTTTATATTACAAGATGGTAATATCTATTTAGAAATATTTCTAAATAATCTGAAAGAAAGGTGATAAAATGGGGTTTGCAGAAACTTTTAAGGCACTATCAGATGTGAAACGTCGTGAAATACTTATGCTGTTAAAAGAAAGAAAGATGTCCGCAGGAGAAATAGGCAGTCACTTTGATATGACAGGGGCAACGATTTCGTATCATTTAAACATGTTAAAAAAAGCAGATTTAGTGATTGAGTCCAAACAGAAAAATTTTATTTATTACGAGTTAAATACATCTGTTGTAGAAGAAGTGATGTTATGGCTGTCAGATTTGAAAGGAGATAAATAATATGAAAAAATATAGAGGAAGAGTATTGTTAACATGTATTATTACTTTATTACCTATGGTTGTTGGTTTGATTTTGTGGGAGCGGCTGCCAGAGACAATGGCGACACATTGGGGAGCGAATAATGAGGCTAACGGATGGAGTAGCAGAGAATTTGTTGTTTTTGGAATGCCGGTTATATTAACAGTACTTCATTTGCTGGCTGTGGGAGTTACTATGGCAGATCCGAAAAAAAGGAATATAGGTAATAGAATGTTTGGTATATTGTTCTGGATAGTTCCTGTTGTAAGTTGGTTTACACTGATGACGATATATTTGTCGGCTTTGGGCAGCGAAATGAATATAGGACTTGTTGTAAATATACTTGTAGGAGTCGTATTTATTATTATCGGAAATTATTTACCGAAAAACAAGCAGAATTATTCTGTAGGAATTAAACTTCCGTGGACATTAGATGATGAAGAAAACTGGAATAAGACAAACAGACTAAGTGGGTATTTATTTGTAATTTGTGGGTTTGCATTTATTGTAAATGCTTTTTTCCTAAGCATGATACCAATTATCGTTACTGCTTTGGCAGTCATCATACCGACAGTTTATTCCTATTGTCTATACAGACAAAAAAGATTGGATAAATAAAGGTATTACAGCAAACAGATAATAAAAATATTTATTTATTAATTCTAATAAAAATGCTATACTTGATTATGTTAAATAGTGATTAGAGTATAGCATTTTTTATATAATAGGAAATTCCTATTATATAAAAATGCTCCGCAGGATTGCAGAGGCGCGGAAATGTATTTGTTCTTACGAACCCGCGCCTTGCGAGAGAGTTCGCAAGCGAACTCTTTGTTCTTATATAGAAATTTCAGGAGGCATAGATGAGTTACGCAGATAAAGTTTTTGTGGATATGTGTAGAGATATCTTAGACAACGGAACAGATACAAAAGGAGAAAAAGTCAGAGCAAAGTGGGATGATGGTTCATATGCATATACCATTAAGAGGTTTGGTGTAGTAAATAGGTACGATTTAAAGAAAGAGTTTCCAGCGATTACATTACGCCAGACAGGAATAAAGAATTGTGTGGATGAACTTTTGTGGATATGGCAGAAGAAATCCAATAATGTAAATGAACTGAGAAGTCATATATGGGATGCATGGGCTGATGAAGAGGGCTCAATAGGTAAAGCCTATGGATATCAGATGCATGTAAAGCATCATTATACGGAAGGGGATATGGATCAGGTAGACAGAGTACTGTATGATTTGAAACATAATCCGTATAGTAGAAGAATCATGACAAATATATATGTGCATCAGGATTTATCAGAAATGAATTTGTATCCGTGTGCCTATAGTATGACCTTTAATGTGACGACGAATCCAGAGACAGGAAAGCTTGTATTAAATGGTATATTAAATCAGCGTTCTCAGGATGTATTAACAGCAAATAACTGGAATGTATGTCAGTATGCAGTTCTTGTTCATATGTTTGCTCAGGTAAATGATATGGAAGTAGGAGAGTTTGTACATGTGATAGCAGATGCACATATCTATGATAAGCATGTGGAGTTAGTAGAGGAATTGATTTCCAGAGAGCAGCATCCAGCTCCGAAGCTATGGATGAATCCGGAGATTAAAAATTTTTATGACTTTACAGTAGATGATGTGAAATTGATTAATTATGAATATGGACCACAGATTAAAATACCAGTGGCAGTATAAGGAACAAGCTTAGTTTGCTAGTGAAAGCATGTCTGTGCTACTCAAGAAATGAAGTCAATGTATAGAGACTTTTTTGTGAAATAGATTGAAGTGAGGTAAAAGATTTATGAATTTGATTGTTGCAGTTGATAAAAATTGGGCGATAGGATACAAAAATGATTTACTTGTAAGTATTCCAGATGATATGAAATTCTTTAGGGAGAGTACTACTGGTAAAGTGTGTATTATGGGAAAAAATACTTTAGAGAGTTTTCCGGGAGGAAGACCATTAAAGAATCGGGTAAATATTGTAATCGCTTTGGAGAAAGATTATAAAGTAGATGGAGCTACTGTAGTTTATTCTATAGAAGAAGCTTTGGAAGAGGCAAAGAAATATAATACAGAAGATGTATTTGTCATAGGTGGAGGAAGCATTTATAGACAGATGCTTCAATATTGTGATACGGCATATATCACATATGTAGACCATGAATATGCAGCAGATACATTTATTCCAAATCTTGATGAAATGCAGGATGAGTGGGAACTGGTTGATGAAGGTGAAGAGAATACTTATTTCGATTTAGAGTATTATTTTAGAACATATAAGAGAAAATAATTCAGATGATACAATTTGAAAGAGAGTCCGTTTTCGGACTCTCTTTTATATATTTATTAATTATTAATATTTGTGATTGTAGTAGTGCGAAAAAAATATCTATTTTGATAATGCAAGATATGCTGCACCAATTAGTCCTGAATCTTCGTTTAAAGTAGATTTTCGTACTTTTATAAACGGTTTTACATTGTCATACACTTTGCTTTTTACAAGGGCTTCCACATCTTCTACAAATCCATCAATTTTAAGAGCAACAGAACCGCCTAAGATAACAATTTCGGGATCTGCAAAAGCATATATAAATGCAATGAAATTGGCAAGATAATTTTTGGCATCATCCATAATGATTTTTGCTGTTTGATTACCTGAGACTGCAAGAACATTAACTTCACCTGCATGTTTTACATCAAGTCCTGCATTCAATGCACGGGTTGTGATAGCGGTTCCGCTGCTGATGGCTTCGATACCGCCAGGGATAATAGAACCGTGGGAAGGACCATCCTGTATCATAATACAGTTGGCTACTTCATTGGCATAACCGTGAGCCCCAAGATAAATTTGTTTGTCAATAACAAATCCAGAACCAAGACCTGTAGATACTGTTAGAAACTGAACAAAGCGATAATCTTTTCCTTCTCCAAGTACTGCTTCAGCAAGAGCGGCAAGGTTTGCATCGTTGTCAAGGTATACTGGAATACCTGCCATTTTACTGAGTTCTTTTGCAACGGACAGGTTATGCCATTTACCATTTAAGTTTGGAGGAGTCAGTATCTTGCCATTTATCAGGTCAAGAGGTCCCGGGCATGACATGCCTGCGCCTGCAATATTATAATCGTACTTTTTAATAATATCATTAATTTTTCCTAAAGTAACTTCAGGATTGGATGAATCTGTGGCAAATTGATGTCTGTCAACTATATTTAATTTTTCGTCTACCAAGGCGACACGGGTATTTGTGCCACCGATATCAATAGCAATAGCGTATTTCATTATCTTACATAAATTGTCGCAAACTTACAGTGCGACAGCTCCTTTACTTTTATAGTATTGTTATTAATCTCAATGGATTCTGTTTTTTCTTCTTTTAAGTTCGTATAATAAGCCTCAGAAATATTAAAGTTGAATTTAATTGTGTCACTGACATTCTTATGGTTTTTTCCATTAAATAAACGTATAATGAAACCTTCATTGTCTTCCGCCTTTTTAATTGCAGAAACAACAAGATTATTTTCTGTTTCAAAAAGAGAGATTCTGAATGGCTGCGTGCCTTCAATTTCTTTCTGGGAGAAAATAAGTCTTCCGTTTAAAAATTCTGCATAAGTGTATACTTCAATTGGTGTATTATAGGCTTTTGCCAGAGTGTCCACATTAGAATTATTTATGTCAGAATTATATGTCATAAATCCAAAGGAAAAGTCCATTTCTTTTAGTAACTGCGCATCAGGTGTTTCAATGATTTTTTCACCGCTTGCTCTACCCGGACGGTAAATAAGGTTTTCTTTTCCCATAAATCCGTAAGTGCGGAATAAGGTTAGACGAACTTTCCTGTCATCTAAAATTTCATATTCTCTTACTCCCTGTGGAATCACTGCAATTCCAGTGTTGCCATCAGTCAATGAAACGTAGGATTGTGTAGGCTCAATGGATATAGGTGGTTCCTGCCAGGATGATTGGTCGTTTGCCCAATTGGCAAGTTCCTGAATTCCGGATTTTTCTTCTTTTGGTTTTTTTATACCTTCTAAATATAGATTCATCTCTTTTTCGTAATAGTTTGGACGTTTAATCAAACCAAACTGTTGGTCGGCATAATTAAATTTACTTGTAATCTGGCTATCAAAAATAACACACAGACGATGAGATAATCCATTATTGTCTACATGAACATTGAAATCAATAATCTTTGACCCTTTTCTTAAACCAACTTCTAAAGTGATGGGCAGAGTAGTAGAAGTTAAATGTTTAGCACGTTCTTCCAAGTCTTTTGGAATAATCATTGTATAGTGTATTTGGGCTTTGCTATATATATTATTTCCATCAATTTCAAATTCAAATTTGGAATCTGTAGAGAAAATTTCCATATCCTTTCTTGGCGGAGAGTAATTAAAACTGTCACCATCATCTCCGTTTTCCACAAGTATACCCTGATTATTGTAGGTTTTATTATTTTCTTTGTCCAAAATCGTTAGTGAACCATTTTCGGCAATAGTAATAGAATAAAACTCATTTTCCAGTGTATTATTCTTTTTCATTGGAACAGTGCTGTTATCATTTATATCAATGGAATACTGCACATATCCAAGTGCAGGAACATCTTCTGTTTTTATTGCTAAAACAGCTTCTAACACATGCTCAGGAATATAGAATTCTCTTGACGGATCAAGTTTAATTGTCTGCGATAGAACATAATCTGTCAGGTCTCTTGATGAAATGATGGTATAATTAATTTTATTTCCCTTATCATCCAGAATTGCAAAATTACCACCTGGAATATATGTCTTTATAAGGATTGTATCTTTACGTTTTTGAGGCAGGGTATTTATCAAGGTCATTGTCATGTCAGCATTATTCTTAATACTTGTAGCAATCAGTCTTGAATGAAGTTCCACGATATTAACAGCGATATCTCTTGCCTGCTTGTAACGCATGTAAACATCTTCATTTGCAGTGTCCGAAATACAGGAACCAATGGAGTCATGAGCTGCATTTTCAAATAATAGTTTCCACACTTCCTCCACAATTTTGTGGGGATAAGTATTCCCTAATTTGTAAGACAGAGTTAGTAAAGGCTCCATTACGTTTGTAACATAGTTTTGAACCTGTGTATTCAAAACTTTTAAATCTGAACGTGAGGAGAATATTGATTTGTGTATTCTCATATGTTTGGCAATTACTAATTCTCCCTGGACCTCTTCCAATGTTGGATTTTCACTTTTTACATCTCTAATATAATCTTCAATACTGCTGATGACATATTCATTCTCAGTGTCTTTTTTGTTTCTTTCATCAATAATTTTCGGAAGGTTTGTACGGATAGGAGCCTGATCAAAACCATTTGGAAAATAGATATGTTTTGTAGAGCTTCCTTTACCAGCTTTTTCAAAACATTCTTTCTTCCAGAATATATCGCTTTTTTTATTATCTTCAGGAATGTTGCCGCCAATATAGTACCCAAATGGGATCTGGGTAGTAAAGATAATGCTTCCGTCATTGCCTCTCCAGTTAAAATCAGTATGTTTTACCATATCATCGCTTACACCACGCCAGAATAAAGTGTCATTAATACCGAATTGTTTATAGATTTGTGGCATATTTCCGGACTGACCAAAAGAATCGGGAACATATCCTACATTCATATAGCCGCCAAATTCTTCACATCGTTTCATACCGTAGTACATATTTCGCACAATACTTTCACCGGAAATAACTAACTGATCACTTTGTGTATACCATGGACCAATAATCAATCTCTTGTCCTTTACAAGTTTTGTGATACGCTCCTTATCATCAGGCATCCATCTGATATAATCATCTAAAAGGGATGCTTGTGCATCCAGCATAAAATATTTAAATTCTTTATCATTTTCCAACGTGTCTAAAACATCTTTTAAGTCTTTCATCAAATATATTTTTGAACGGGATGTAGTAAAGTACCATTCTCTATCCCAGTGTGAGTGGGGTACAACATGTATTTTATGTTTCATGGGAAATCCTCCTTATATTTTATATAAGCGATATAAGTTTTTATCGCTTATGCTGAATTAAGCAGGGCAGAGGCAAATCAAGCCTCTGCCCATGTCTCTTAAAGTTTTGGGTTATTTGATTTTTTATTCAACATCTTCAAAAGAAAGTTCAATTTCGTTAATATCAACATCTTCAGAAACATTATCTGTATTTTGATTAAAGTCAACAAAGATTGTTGCAAGTACTGCGATTATAATAGCGCCTACCAAAATACCGATAAGATAAGCCCATCCATTTGTGACGGAGACGAAACCATAGATACCTCCAACAGGAGGAATCTCACCTTTTGCACCGAGTAAGCAGGTAACTGCTGTACCGATAGCACCACCCAGCATATTAATTGGAATTAATACCTGAGGTTTCACTAAGGTAAAAGGAATTGCTCCTTCTGTAATACCGATAAATCCCATTACCCAGTTACCTTTACCTGTTTCTCTAAAGGATGCAGAAAATCTCTTTTTTCTAATAACAGTAGCAATTGCGTAAGCTAAAGGTGGAATACAAATTGCACAGTTGATAAAGACATTAGGCTGATAAATACCTTCTGCTAATAACACATTACCTGCCATCCATGCTGATTTATTGATTGGTCCTCCCATATCAGATGCAATCATGGCACCTAAAGTAAGAGCCATAATTAACTGGGAAGTGCCGCTTTTACTCATTGCGCTCAGCCAGTCGACCAGCCAGTTATTAATTGCAGCAAGCGGGTCGGCAAGAATGGCTCCCATTATAATCGCTACAATACCAGTAGCAAGAAATGGTAAAATAACAAGCGGCATCATTGTCTGCATAGATTCCGGAAGACGAATATGTTTCTTTGCCCATTTTACGGTATAGCCGGCAATAAAAGCAGCGATAACAGCACCTAGGAATCCAGCCTGAGTGTTGGAGGCTAGAGCACCACCGATAAGACCGGCACCGATTGCTGGTTTGTCAGCAATACTGTATGCGATAAAGCCTGCCAATACTGTATTAATAAGTCCGATACCTGTCCAACCTACATTTTCAATTAATTTTAAAATGTGTAAAAACCCGGTTCCGTCTGCATAGGGGTCTAAAGAAGTGATACCCATAAATAAAGCTATAATTTTAGGAATGGCAACAACTAAGGATGCTCCAATAATAAGAGGAAGCATATAGCCGATACCAGTCATCAAATGACCTTTTGCTTCTTTAAAAAAATTTTTCATGTTTTCATATCTCCTTTTGTTAATTATTTTTTATAATTTGTATCTGTATTTGTTTTCGTTACTATTTATTTACTGCAGAAACGCACTTTTTAATAACTGCTTCAGGCGCCTTGATGCAGATATTAATATCCACACGAATTACTTTTTTTCCTGAAAAACGTTCCATGTCAGTAATCTTTTGATCTGATGCTATAATAACCAAATCTGCAGCCTCGGCTTCTTTAGGAGTAATCGTATTGATTTGTCCCATGCTGCCTTGTTGTTCAATTTTAATGTCATAACCTAAGTCTTTTCCAGCTTTTTCTAAAGCCTTTGCTGCCATTGGTGTGTGTGCCAGTCCGGCAGGACAAGCAGAAACGCCTACAATTTTCATATTAGTTATCCTCCTTCATAATTTTTAATATATATTCTGACAGTTCAGATTTATTATTAGATGATTTTACTTTGTTTTTAAATTCATCCTCCAATAAATTTGTTGCTAATTTTGCAATCATCATTAAATGTTCATTGCCAGCATTTTGTTTTGGAACTATTAATGCAAATAAATTTGTTACAAATGAGTCATCCAGCGTTTCCCATTCTTTGATTTGATTTTTACAATTTACATAAATAATTGCTATTTCTTTTGCGTGGGAAGATTTTGCATGGGGAATTGCAAATCCGTCCTGAAGACCTGTAGAAAACTCTTCCTCTCTTTTTATGAAATCTTTAAGAAGTTCGTTTTTGTTATCAGTCAGACCAAGTGCAAGTGCCTGCTCACTAATAAATTCTAAAACTTCTGTTTTAGTGTTTGCATTAACATCAAAAAATATATATTCTTCTTTAAACAATTCTTAACCTCCTTGTTTGATTTTGTGTTTTCTATAAAACAGTGTTTTGTTTATGTGTTAAGTATATTTTGAAAAAAAATAAAATTCAATTCATGCAATTTCCATCTAAATATGGAAAAAATAATAATGATTATCGTCATATTTCCAAAAAGAAGTGGAAAAATAAATAGTTCTATAACAAGTTGTTTCCATTTTTTTTTGGAAAATACTATGATTGTAAATTTCTTTGAAAAATACATTAAAGAAAGAATAGAAATAAACGAAATAGAAAATGTTAATTAGACAGAATAAAGAAATATTGTAAGGAGGCTAAGTGATGTTTCAATACGGGAGGTTAAATGAAATATTTCATTATATTAGAAAGCATGATTATATTTCTTCTGAAAGGCTTGCATCCAGATTTTGTGTGACAGACAGAACAATAAGAAATGATATTCAGGAAATCAATTTCGTACTGTCAGAAAATGGAGCAGTTATTAAATTAAAAAGAAAATATGGATATTATTTAAAAATAACAGAAGAGACATTGTTTGAACAATTCTTGGAAGATTTGGAAAACAAAAATAAAAGCAACATGGAACTGGAAACATCTAAAGACCGAATTCGATATATACTTAATTTATTATTGGAATCAGATGATTATATCTCATTAAATGATATTATGGACAGGGTTTTTATATCTAAAAATACTCTTAATAATTATATAAAAAAAATAAAG
>CAJTRZ010000014.1 GCA_910578975.1 uncultured Eubacterium sp. | reverse complement strand
TTTTCTTTTTAATAAATGTTCAAGTAATGAGGTGAATGTATTTCCTCTGTATTCTCTTTCAGCAGGAAAGTCACCTTGATAAACCGAATTTTATTGATTCTGCTTTCTGATATTTGCTCTTTTTCTAAGTGTCGGATCAAGAATCTTCTTTCGTATACGAAGACTTTCTGGAGTAATCTCCAACAGTTCATCTGTATCAATATATTCCAAAGCCTGCTCCAGACTCAGTTCTTTCTTTGGAACCAGCCTTAATGCTTCATCAGAACTGGATGTTCTCGTATTTGATAAATGCTTTGTTTTGCAGACATTTACCTCAATATCCTCTGCTCTTCCCGTCTGCCCTACAATCATACCAGAGTAAACTTTCTCACCCGGTCCGATAAATAAAGTTCCACGTTCCTGTGCATTAAATAATCCATACGTAATAGCCTCTCCTGCTTCAAAAGCAATCAATGAGCCCTGCTTTCTGTACTGAATTTCGCCACGGAATATATCATACTCATCAAACACTGTATTGATAACTCCATTTCCTTTAGTATCTGTCATAAACTGTCCTCGATATCCAATCAGACCACGGGATGGAATTCTAAATTCCAAACGTGTATAGCCATCACCCGTCGGAGCCATTCCCTGTAATTCACCTTTACGGTTGCTTAGTTTCTCGATAATTGCTCCAGAGAACTCATCTGGAACATCGATATAACAAATCTCCATAGGTTCTAACTTTTTGCCACGTTCATCTTCTTTATAAATAACTTCTGCCTTGCTGACAGCAAATTCATATCCTTCACGTCTCATATTTTCAATCAAAACAGATAAATGCAGCTCTCCTCGTCCAGACACTTTAAAGGAGTTCATATCCTCTGTCTCCTCTACTCTCAAAGAAACATCTGTGTTTAACTCTCTCATTAATCTGTCTCTGATATGACGTGATGTTACATACTTTCCTTCTTGACCCGCCAATGGGCTGTCATTTACCATAAACTGCATTGAGATTGTCGGATCAGAAATCTTTTGGAATGGAATTGGTTTCGGATTCTCCAAAGAACAAATAGTATCTCCTATACTAATATCCGCAATACCGGAGATTGCCACAATTGCACCCACTGTTGCTTCCTGAACCTCCACTTTGTTTAAACCTTCAAATTCATACAGTTTACTAATCTTTACACGTTTTACATTTTCCGGATCATGATAATTTACTAAGGTTACATCCTGATTTACCTTAATTGTTCCATTATCAACTTTACCAACACCGATTCGACCCACATATTCATTATAATCAATCGTGCTGATAAGCACCTGAGTATCTGCTTCCTGCTCTCCTTCCGGTGCCGGAATATAATCAATGATTGTTTCAAATAAAGGCTTCATGTCCTCCTCTGCATCATTCATATCCAATTTTGCAAATCCCTGTTTTGCTGATGCAAACACAAATGGACAGTCTAACTGTTCCTCATTTGCATCAAGTTCAATAAATAATTCTAATACTTCATCTATAACCTCTTCGGGTCTTGCTTCCGGACGGTCAATTTTATTAATACATACAATAACAGGAAGGCTGAGCTCCAATGCTTTTTTCAACACAAATCTTGTCTGTGGCATAGCTCCCTCAAAAGCATCTACCACAAGAACAACACCATTCACCATTTTAAGTACACGCTCAACTTCTCCACCAAAATCTGCATGTCCCGGTGTATCTATGATATTAATTTTTGTATCTTTGTATGTCACTGCGGTATTCTTTGAGAGAATTGTAATTCCTCTCTCTCGTTCCAAATCATTAGAATCCATCACTCTTTCGGCTACTTCCTGATTTTCTCTAAAAACACCACTCTGCTTCAATAATTCATCAACTAAAGTAGTTTTTCCATGATCGACATGTGCAATAATAGCTATATTTCTAACATCTTCTCTTATCATCTTTTATCCCTTCCTTACTTGGCTAAAGTGCCTTACCTATTCTACCACAATCTTTTTATTTTTCAATATTTTCCTTATATTGGGTAATTTCCTTTTCTCCCCAGACAGCTTTTCCACTGGTGGCATCTACCACCTGACTTTGGAATTTTTTAAAATCACTTTTCTTCATATTAATATGAAGAATTACATCTTGTCCATATTCTTCCTCTGCAGAAATATTCATCTGCCCCATAATATATTTAATCTTTCCACTACTGTTATAATCACATCTCAAATCAAAGCTGACACCCTCGCATACACGCATCACAAGTGCATTTTGTATCCCTTCTTTTGCCGACAGCCCATAAGCACGGACCAAACCTCCTGTGCCTAACAATGTGCCTCCAAAATATCTTGTAACTACAATTAAAGTGTTACGAATGTTTCCATTGACTAACACTTCCAGTATCGGTTTCCCTGCTGTTCCCTGAGGCTCTCCATCATCGCTAAACCTTTGTATTTCACTATTTCTTCCTATTATAAATGCATAACAATTATGTCTTGCATCCCAATATTCTTTTTTAATTCTTTCAATATGTGTCAAAGCTTCTTCTTCGCTTTGTACCGGCAGAACATGTGCTATAAATCTGGACTTTTTTTCTATAACTTCTCCCTGTCCTGCCTTTTCAACAATAAAAAACTCTTCCATGAAATTTCCTTTTTCCTAATTACTCAATAAATTTTACATATTATCACTAAAAACATAGCATTTATTATCTTACCATACATTTTCCTGTATATCCAGATTTCGCCTTATTTCCCCTTTATTTAATCTAGGAGTTTTGATATAATTGAACGGAATAGGAGGTTTTGTATGAATTTCGGATACAAAGAGACCATTGATAAACAAAAAGATTTAGTATCAATACAACGAAAAGTAATCTCTAAATCTTTGGTAGGAACATTCAAATTTTTCTTATATATATTAGTGCTTTTTATTATTATAGCAGGATTTTTATTTCTTGGTATCATCCATGGAATCATAAAAAGTGCACCTTCCATAGATGATGTTTCTATTGTACCATCGTCGTATTCTACTACTGTTTACGACTCTAAAAACAAAGAGATTGCAAAATTAATTACGACAGGTTCTAACAGAATTAAAGTTTCTCTGGATCAGGTTCCTGAGCATTTGCGTTGGGCATTTATTGACACAGAAGATGCCCGTTTTTATGAGCATAACGGAATTGATATTCAGGGTATTGGCAGAGCTGCTTTTATTGCAGTTACTACAATGCATGCATCAGAAGGTGCTAGTACGCTGACGCAGCAGGTATTAAAAAACAACGTGTTTACCAGCTGGACAAATGAAACTTTTATGGCTTCTGTAAAAAGAAAAATACAGGAACAATATCTGGCAGTACAGCTTGAAAAAGTCACATCAAAAGAAACTATTTTAGAGACATATTTAAATACAATTAACCTAGGTTCTAACACATTAGGTGTTCAGGCCGCTTCTCTAAGATATTTTAATAAAGATGTCAGTAAACTGACGATTTCTGAATCTGCTGTTATTGCTTCTATTACTCAGAATCCTTCTGCACTTAACCCAATTACTCATCCTAATAAAAACGCAAAGCGTCGTAAGAAGGTTCTGAAGAATATGCGTGCCGCCGGACATATTTCAAAAAAAGAATATAAAGAGGCACTCAAAGATGATGTTTATTCAAGAATTCAAAAAGTAAATAACAAATTAGAGAAGAATAATAAAAACATTTATTCCTACTTCGTAGACGAAGTAATCAATCAGGTTATGGAAGATTTACAGAAAACCAAGGGATATACTTATACTCAGGCATACAATGCAGTATACAGCGGAGGTCTTAAAATCTATTCAACACAGGATTCAAAGATTCAGCAGATTTGTGATGAAGAAACTTCCGATGATTCTAATTATCCTTACTCTATTTATTATTCTATAAACTGGGCATGGTCAGTACAAAATCCTGACGGCACAGTAGATAACTATGATGAAAGTGATATCAGCGCATATCACAAAACTGTATTAGGAGACAGCAGTTACCAATTAATTTACTCTTCAAAAGAAGCCGCTAAAGCTACTGTAGAAGAATACAAAAAACATTTAAAGAAAAAATATTATAAAAAAGGATTAAGTAAGAAAAAGGGATACACTCAATACGAAACACTCTACTATAATCCGCAACCTCAGGTTTCATTTACGGTAATGGATCAAAACACCGGATATGTCAAAGCTGTTGTTGGAGGACGTGGAAAGAAAAATGTTAGTTTATCTCTAAATCGTGCGACTGATTCTACACGTCAGCCAGGTTCGACATTTAAGGTATTATCAGCCTATGCACCAGCTATTGACACAATGGGATATACCCTCTCTACTACTATTGTAGATGAACCATATAGTTACTCTAATGGCCGCCCGGTGAAAAACTGGTATAAAGGATATCGTGGAACTGTAACTGTTAAAAAAGCAATCGCTGATTCTATGAATATCTGTGCTGTCAAAACATTAACAGAAATAACACCACAATTAGGCTATGATTATTTGTGTAATTTTGGTTTTACAACGCTAGTGGATAATCGTGTAGAAAAAGATGGTTCTGTCACCTCCGATATCCAACAGGCTTTGGCGCTCGGTGGTATTACAGATGGTGTTACAAACTTAGAAATGACTGCCGCTTATGCTTCCATTGCAAATTTAGGAACATACACCAAACCGGCATTTTACTCTCAGGTAATTGACAGCAATGGTCGTGTTATATTGGATCGAACAAGACCACAGACTCGTACTGTTTTAAAAGAATCCACTGCTGCACTTTTGACAGAGGCACTTGAAAGCGTAGTAACATCAGGTACTGGTACTGCCTGTAAACTATCAGATGGCATGCCTGCTGCTGGCAAAACAGGTACAACATCCAGCGAGTATGATTTATGGTTTGCTGGATATACTCCATATCTTACTGCATCAATCTGGACAGGATATGATGAAAATAAATCACTTTCTGGTGATCAGGCTTTTCACGAACGTTTATGGTCAAAAATAATGTCCAGAATTGATGAAGCTAAAAATTATAAAAAGAAAGATTTTAAGCGTGGAAAAAATGTTCATTCTGTAGAGATTTGTGATTCTTCAGGAAAAGTTGCAATCAAGGGAGTTTGCCCAAAAACGCATATAGAATATTACAAATCCGGCAGTGAACCCGGAAAATGTAATTGGCATTCAAGTAATTACTCAAACAATTATGATTATACAAAAAATAGCAGAGAAAATACTACCACCAAAGCAAACTCTAATGATGTCACAAAGAAGTCCACTACTGAATCAACAACGAATAAAATAAAATCCGGCAATGATGATCCTACTCAAAAACCTGATCAGACCAAAAAGATACCGGACAATAAAAACAAACAAAGTACACCAGAAAATCAGTAATATATTTTTCCTATAAAGAGACTTTGTCAAGTAGAGTGTCTAAAAAGGGAAATCCTCTAAAAAGCAGAATCCGTGTCAGCCAATGCTGATACGGATTCTCGTTATTCTTACGCCCGGCAAATGATATTTTGTGCAAGCACAATATCGCCTGCCGGGTTTTTGCAACAAAAAAGGGACTTTTTTACAAGTCCCTTCTCGCTTTTATTTTTAACTTTCAATTTGCAATTAGCAAACACCCTGAGCTATCATAGCTCTTGGTTAAGGTTACCTATTTTATTTATATATAAAGACAATTTTGTAACCCACCTGCAACCAATTATAATCTTTTTTATTCAATTATTACCCTTTATTTTCCTGTTGTAAAACAATCTCTAAAATACCAAAACATATTTTAAGCCTCTCCTATCCTTATGAGCATTATCTTTGCATCCAAAAGATATGAGCCACTTTCAGGATGATCAGTGTAAACCATTGGCAACCAATATTTATCCTCTGTAAGGGTTACTACTCCCCCCATCTTATTAATAAACATGAGTGCATCATCAAAATTAGGAACATCTAACATTTCAGCTCTTACATTTTCTGAGGGATAAAAATGCATTACTATATTTTGTCCAACCTTTGCATTAATTATATACAAATACTTTCCACTTTTCTCCCCTCGAATCATGCCATTCGCTTTAGATACAGCATCTCCCATAATATCCATTGGTCTTAAAGGAGTAGATTCTTCTGTTCCCGTAACATTTCCAAAATCAATAATTGTGGCTCCTATTTTTCCTGCTATTGCCTTATCTATTTCCCCCTGTGCTGCTGTTGCCTTTTCAACAGCTTGTGTCGCTGTAAGGTTTGCATTCTCAATTCCATCTGCTATAGCATTTCTTACATCTCTTGCATAAACTGCTGTTCTAATTTTTTCTACTATTTCGCTTATTCCCATATTTTCTCTCCTAATTCATAAATATTTCTTATATGTAGTACGTTTTAACTTTTGGTATTTCTTTGTTTTCTCACCCTTTCCATACAACTCACCATTCTCCAGATAGACTTCTGTAATAGTCAATTTCTTACCTTTCTTCCAACGCTTAACTACTTTACCACCTAGCTTATCAAATAACCTCACACCATTCTTCGTGGTTTTGACCGTGAAAGGTGTCTGCAGGTTTAACTTAAAACAATCCCATGCAAATGGCTCTTTTACAAATGGAGCGGGGCAATTCTTTCCGCATACATCATAATGACGAATTACATTTTTGACTTTGATTTTATACTTTTTCATTAACTTTCTGGTGTACTCGACAGTATTTTTGATAGTCTTGTTTCTAATATCTAAAATTTTGTCTTTTGCAATACCACACATTTCAATGCCTATGCTGTTTTTATTTGTACACTTTCCCCAATATGGTGCTTTACCACCAGAATAATCTACTCCACAATGATATGCTGTAGCATCCAACGGAACGGACATTCTCTCACCATTATCATCTATAAAAACATTTGCAGATGTTCCTGTTTTTTCTCTTGCAAAATATGTGGCATTGTTGTCCGCTGTATCTTTATCTCCTGCGGAGTAATGTATTACTATGTACGACTTTTTGAATACACCTTTGAGCCAATTATATGCATTGGCTAATTTCTGTTTAATCTTCATATCTTATTCCTCACTTTCCTTTATTTCTGGCAATCCTTTCACAGATGTTAAAACTGAAATGATCCCTGCTGTAATTGATACAGAAATCACATTAACCCAATTTACTTCAACAACTGCCTGTCCTACTGTCAACATAGATACTGCCGTCTGTGCCATTGTTTTAGCTGCTCTCACTCCTGCTGCTTTTACCCATTTCTTTATTTTGTTACTCATAAATTCTCCTTTCACTACCTAATTGGTAGATTTTTAACTCTTTCATAAATTTCTGTTCCTGTTCCATTTCCACCTAAGTTGTGATATGCATCATATAAATATTCGAAATCTTTCATATCTTCCAAAGATATATGTCCCTGCTCTATGTATTGCTTCCCTAGGGTGTATATCCTATTATGTAGAATAGCAAGCACACCTTCTTTGATGAGCCGACTTGATGCTGACTTCGATTTAATATAATTAAAAATACTCAGCGCAATAGCCCCCATCAGAGATGGTACTCCTATTGCTGATAAAATCTGATATAACGTCACTCCTGTACCTCACTTTCTTCTGGGATTTCCGTATTAAACAACGCTTCCTCTTCCTCTGTTAGCTCGACAACTTCTCCGTCTCTCAATACTTTCATTTAATACCTCTTTCTTACATATGTCTCTATCGTTCCAGAATTTATTTTATTGCCTGATGAAACTGTTGAACATAGATAAACAATGTTGTTTCCCTCAATAATTTCTTTATCAGTAAAAATATGCTGTCGTTTAAGAACATTTGTTGTTGCTACTGATCGTTCTGCCCACAGCTCCATTGAAACTAATATCTTATCTTCTCCGATTCGCTTTATCAGCCCCTCTAATTGATATGTCGCATCCTTCACCACTCCGTTACCAAAGACAAGTTGCTTATGACCCGAAGAATACGGATTTGCTGATGTTCGAAATCCCAGGTTGATGTTTGAGGGGGCTGAAAATGTTAATCCATAACCAACCACCTTGAGTTCTTTTGCTTTAATTCCAGATGCCGAAGTGTACTCAAATCCTCCAGTCTCTCCATCTGCCTCATATGTATTAAATAATTCCCATTCGTTCTTGTCTGCTTTATCTTTCAGCATATTGTCTATTAAATTTTTAGTATAATAATTACCTGAAAGATATGGACTTGCTGGAGTTATTATTTCGCTCCATACCACTGTATTAGAGTCTTTGTGCAGATACTCACAAATCCAAGCACGGTAACCTTCATTGACACAAATATCACCTAATTTTACATCTGGATATTCACTCGCATTGGTTGTAGGCTCATTGTTGCCTTTTAATTTGAATTTTGTTGGTTTATCAGATAAATCAATTCTCTCTGCCACATCTTGTACCATTTCTACTTTTTCGTCTTTGGTAAAATAATCAACACCTTTGACTGGAGTATATCCATCTTCGCCGTTAGTACCAGGAATACCATCTTTGCCTGGCTCACCTGGAGGACCAACTGGACCAGTATCTCCTTTGTCGCCCTTGAACACTCCATTGTTGGCATCTTCCCGAATGGATTTAACCATCTCCTTTGCCGAATTTATGATCTCCATTATCTTCTCAATAAATGTTTGTTGATTTTCTTCAGGTACTTTTGTATCCTTATCAGCTCCTTCTTTTATATGTATTTTAATTACTTTTTGCGTTGTTTCTGATTTTTCATCAATCAACTTTACTGTAACTATCAACGTGCCTTTTTCTTGGAGTAATTCATTCGGTATTTCAACTCTATTGTCCTCTACATATTGTGGAATAGCTTTTGGTTGTACATAATGATTTTCCATCAACACCATAGTATGATCTGATATTGGTTCAACAAATTCTATAATCTGCCCTGTATCATGCTGATATAGAATATTTGAAGCGCTTATTTCTTTTGTCGATATGCTAATAACGTTATCTCTCATGTCTTTACTCTCCCTCTTCTATTTCCATATAACTTATATTTTTGTTTTTTGCCACGAGTGATTTTATCGAATATGAATTACTTCCAAACTCTAATGTTGTATCCCATGTATTATTAATATCCCTCGTTATTTTGGTTAATCTGTGACTTGCACTATATTCCAACTCTTTGCAGTCTATATAATATTTACTACCTATAACGAATTTTTCTGATGTCAAACCCATCTCAGATAAGTCATATGCTGTTAATGTTACAGATATTGTTTTTGCTTCATTATTCTGTAGGTACTGTTTAGCCGCCTTTTTTAATGAGGTCGTTTTTGTTATATTCTCAAACTTTACAACTTTTGTAATTACTCCGTATTTTTTTACTGCTTCCTCATTCTGTACATAGTAATTGTTTAGAGATATTGAAACTTTATCCATGCTAAATCCATCTTTTGTTAGTGGAACAACTCGTGTACACATATTTTCAAAATTCGGAGTTACTGTAATGCTTGATGCGTTTACATGTAATGTTATATCTTGATTTGATATTTTCTCGGGATGCGATATTTTTAATAGAATCGGTTGATTTTCCCTTCTTATCCCTTCATATCTTAAATGCACATTGTAATCTGTAAATGACTCTTTTGTTAATACGGTCCACGTTGTATCTTCACAGGTATATTCCAGATTTTCCAATTCTGCTACAAGATTTATATCCTCTAGCTCAAATCGTTTTCCTGAACCGACTTGTGAATTATGAAACATTATCATCATTTCAATCTGCTTTTTTACATCTTTAAATCTATATGGATATGCCATACTGTCATTTAGAAATCCCAAAATTCCTTCACACGTTACTGTTTTTTTTACAACACCTTGTCCATCAACACTTGGTATTGCTATTAAAACCCTGCCATCAAAAACTGTATCTTCCCCATCCTTTACGACAACTAACGTAACAAACTCTTGTATTTTATGAAAACCTTGATTGTTAGGGTATATTTCAAATGTAAATGATGGTATTTTATTCTCTTCATCTGTTGTTTTACCCTCTATTCTGTTAAACGTTCTTTGTCCATTAATTTGTATTTTTTCAGTTCCGTTCTGAATAAAAACATCATACATTTATAGCACCTCTTTAAAATAATCAAACTTCACTCTTAAATCAGATGTTGCACTAACTACAACAAATTTATTATCACCCGGAAGTAATAATATGTTTGTTTCACCTGATTTCAATATTTTATATTCCATGCCACCTATTGCTAAAGTAACAGTTCCCCCATTTAGAAATTCACAGTATAACGGAACCGGTGTTGGACATTCGTTGTGTATAACAAAACTATTGTTGGCTGAAAGTTCAAAATCATAATTATGAAAGCTGTCAATGTCAAAAATGATATCATCCCATTTCTGCTCAGAAACACTGTGCTTCCATATCTTAAAGGGATTGCACCGAAAAGTTATGATTAGTTCACAATATCCTCTTTCATTATCTGCCGGTATCACTGAGGTACACTCTGCCCGATAATAATAGTCTGGTGTTCCTGTGTCTTCCAATATTCCCTCCACACCTGTGAGAAGCCATTTGTTTATTTTTGTCACAATCTTGTCCAGTTCCGTAGAGTTATCGGCTATTAGCTGACATGTGTATATTACTTCCCGGTCTCCAAAAATGGGGTATCCCATAATTTTACTCATGTTATAACTACCACTTAACATTGGAACAGATACTCTGTTTTCTCTCTTCTCTGGTGGTTTCTTGTCAATGGTATCTACATATAAATCAAATGCATCTAACCCATTTATTCCATTAAATATAATTGTTCGCTTACTCAATCGATACACCTCTTCCCACTAGCATTGCATCCATACCATCCTGCACATTCCTTGCTTTAGATGTAGACTTTGACACCTTCATGGAATCTACATACATGTTATTATCTTTATTTACCAACTGTCTCAACAACCGATTTGTCTCATTCATATTCACAGCATTACTAATACTTCGATTTCCCATATCTGTATTAATCATTCCCATCATTCGTCCTGTTTCAATCCAAAGCGCCCTACTTCTTGGTTTGTTATTAATTGGAATGGCTGCCTCTGGTCCATCCTCTGCAAAGGTTGTTAAAATTGGATTTTTGATAATGTTTCCTTTTGCGTTATGGGCAACTCCACCACCAAGCATTATTTCTCCTAAATTATTAAGATTACTATTTTTTGCTTTTATTTTTAAGTTAACTCCCATATTAATAGTTCCAATATTTTTTAATTGATTTTTAATCTTACTTGTAAATTTTTTTATAGGTTTTGAAACATCAGCATTGCTAAATGAACTAGTGTATGTTTTCAATCCTTTTTCTGCTTCCGGTTTATAATTAGCCTTCTCCAATTCCTTTTTAGCACGATCTCTCGTCCTTTTTGCCTCATCAACTGCTGCTTTGCTTACTGAACCTTTTTTATATGCATCTTCCATTTTTCGCACATTAGATTCTGTATCTTCCAACTGTTTTTCCAGTTCCTGTTTGGTAGAATTAGAAGCTCTTTTCAAATCATGTTCCCATGCGTTTGTTGCATTTTTTATCTTTTCTGTCTTTCCTGATGCTGAAGCAATCTGTAGTTTGTCATAATTAGTTATCTTAACTGTTGCATTTTTATATGTGTTTTCATAATCTTTCAACACTTTCTTTTCTTTTTCAATTTCTGCATGTTTTGCTTTCGATTTCTGATTGGGATCTTGTCCAGTAATTGCAGCACCAATTTGAATTATATCTCCAGCTATTGGATATTTCTCTGGCAACTGATTAAAGTCACTTGTCTTTTTATCCGTTTCCTCTGCCTCCTCAGATAACTTGTTTATTCTTTCTTTCTGGTCTGCTATTTTTTTAGCATATTCCTTCTCCTGCTTCATAGCTTTTACATAGTCATCTTTATTTGCTTCCAAATAGGCTTCTGCCTTTTTAGCTTCTATTGTTTTATTAATTTCTCTTTTTAAATCTTTGTAACCTTGAATCTGACCATCTACATAGTCTATCTCAATACCCATTTTTTCAAAGTTATTTACGATTGCCTGTGCAAGGTCCTCTTTACCTTTTTTTACTTTGCCATTTTTATCTACAATCTTATTTAACTGCTCTATCTGCCTTTCATAAATTCCATACTCGTCTTGTATACTTTCGTTCGATTCTGATATGCTTGAATTTAATCCTTCCATATCACTAATCGCTTTCTTTGATTCTTCTGATAATTGTTCTGTATTATTTGCCAATATATATATTCCTGCTGCAAGTGCCGTTACTGATGCGATTGTCAATCCTACTGGTGATGCCAACATTGACGCATTTAGTCCATTCTGCGCTACTGTCTGTGCTTCTGTCGCTGTAGTATCTGCTGCTCTTGCTAAAGCCATGGCTTTTACACTTTTAACTACACCTGCACCAAATTTACTAATATCTGCAAGACTTCTCCCAAATTGCACTGTTTTGTTTATAGCAAATGTAGTTCCTGCTACTACCCCTATAGTTTTCATTGTAGTAACAATTTCATCTCCATGTTTTTCAGCATATTCAGCAAATTCTTTCGCCCCTTTAACTACATTTTCAATAGCGGGATTTAGCTGTTTTAATAAAGCCTCTCCTACTTCAGAACCAGCAATCTTTAAATTTTGCATTGCGATTTCTGCCTCATCTGAGCCATCATGAATAGCATCATATGTATTTTCCAGACTACCTTCACTCTTATCTAACACCTTGAGAAATTTCGTATATTCAAATCTTCCTCCTTTGATTGCATCTGCCAAATCTGGTCCTGCTTTTGCTCCGAATACCTCAATAGCCTTTGTTGTTGCACTTGCAATATCTGGTGTATTTTGAATTTCTTCAAGAGTTTTTTTGAATTCAACTCTTGCATCTTTTCCATCTTTCCCCCAATTTGATATAGCTTTTTTCATTCCCGAAAATGCTATAGATGTATTAACACCTGCTTTTTCCCACTGTGCAAATAATGCAATACTTTCTTTTGTATCAAACCCAAGGTTACGCATTGGTGCGCCATATTTTGCCAAAGATTCAGCCAGATTGGATACTCCTATTCCACTCGCCTGTGCCGCAACTGTTAGCTGATCCAAAACAGTTTCATATTCATCAGCCTGAATGCCTGCATCACCCATTGCTCTACTTACTAACCGGACCGACTGTGTAGCATCAACTCCATTTACCTCAGCAAATTTCATAAAACGAATAGTACAGTCCTCTGCCTTTTTGTCTGTAAATTCAAATCTCGTCTCAACTTCACCAAGTGCTGAGCCTATAACTTCAAATTCACCCTTAACACTGCCTGCAACATTCTTATAAGTTTTTTTCAACTTCTCCGCTGCTTCCCCTGTTGCACCTGTTGCTACAATCGCTGCATCTGAACCTTTATCAACTTCATTAAATACCTTAACTGCACCAGCACCTAATGCCACTGTTGTTCCAGCTACAATTCCGGCACTATTTCCTACTTTATCTATTCCACTTTTAAATTTTTCAGCCTGCTGTTCTGTTAGACCTAAATTTTTTTTCTGTTGTTTCAAGGCATCATTTGTTTCTTTTAACTGCTTATCAAGATTTAATTCAGCCGTTCTGGAAGCATTCAATTTTTGTGTTAATTTTGCTACTTCCTGAGAATCCTCTCCGAATATGCTTTTAGCTTTTTTTAACTGTTCTTCAAGATTTCTTGTCTTTTCCTTTGTTGCTGCCTGCTGTTTCTGTAGCAACTGCTGTTTTTCTGCCAACCCTTTAACACTGGTTCCATTATTTCTCATTTCCACAGCGTTAAGGCGGAGTTCACTCTTCATGGAGCTTATATCCTGATTTGCTTTTTTTATTCCATTGGAAAATTCCTGCGTTTCCGCTGTAAATTTTATCTTTGCTTCATTTTTTTTAGCCATGCTTTTTTCCCTCTTTTTCTATCATGTATGAGAGCCATTCTTCATACGCAATATCATTCATCACTAATCCCTTGACAAAACTAATATCTTCTGTCCAAAATACATTTTCTGGAATCACACCTTTAACCACATACCAATAATAATAGTCTTTTACATCATATAATTTGAATTCCTTAGGTAACTCTATTTTTATATTACCTAGTCCCTTAAAAGTCCCCTTCTTGAATGGCTCGAGGAATTTTAGTTTTTTGGGTATAACAACTCATAATAAACTGTGAGTACTTGATTTCTATTTTGAGATATTTTTTCTAAAAACTCCTCGAATGTTACTTCCTGATTTCCAGCGCATATGTAAGCTATACGGATTATTCTAATCATATCCAATTCATTTAATTTTTCTTTATCCTGAATCTCAAAATATTCCTCAGCCAGCTTTGAATTATTCTTTTCAAGATCATATAAATCCTTAAATGTTAATCTCGCTTGAGCTTCTGTTCCATCTTTCATTAAAATCTTTGCCATCTTTTCCTCCTTATAGTTTAAAAGGGCAACAGTCTGCTGCCCCTTTTCACTTCTTATTTTTTATCCTTTTTTTCTGATTTTTTATCATCGGATTTTGTGTCTTTTTCATCCTCTTTTCTGTCCTGTTTACTGTCTTCTGACACTTTTTCAATCAGGACTGTACCTTTTTGCAAGCGTTTTTCTTTAATCAATTTTTTGGTAGTTTCTTCTACCTCTTTGATTCTGTCCTCACTCATTTCGATTTCTTCCCCTGCGCCATGAATAACCCCAGTTTCTGCATCTTTAAAACTATTTACAATTCTTACTTTCATCTTCTATCTCCTCTCTATGCCGCAGGCACATATAGCCCTTCCGCATTAAAATTCTCGTTCCATTCTTGCTGCAGGGTTTCTGATTCCTGCACCTCTTCTAACATGGCTTCGTATGTTCCCATTCCGTGTTCATCCGGCATAAACTTCGCAGTAAGTTCCATTTCTGCAACTTCTTCCTCTCCGTTTGTTACTTTCATTGCCTTGCCATCTGTTACCATTACTCTAGGATAAGCCTTTAACATTTTCTGATCATATTCATTGCTTACCTCCCCGGTCAGACAAAACTCTTCATGTCTTGAATTTTTACCATATGCATACACACCTGGTTTTAATTCTTCAAACTTCATTCCGAAAATTCTTACATAATGTTCCCATCTGATATGCAATGTCATTTTTAACTCTCCTGTGCCTGTGGGTCTGCTGGACACAGTTTCTTCAATACCCTCACATTTTTTTGTTACAACTTTCATGTCTGCGTTTTCTTCAATCGAGCCCATACATCCAATCCTATCGGCTTTTTCATCTTTCTCAAATTTAATAGCACAATTATGAATTTCAAATGGTGAATATACTTTTTTATCCAATTTTGTTTCCTCCTATTATTGATTAATTTTTTGTGTTAATTGTTCTATACATATATCCATTATCTTTCCTGTCTTACTCTCTGCACCTTTTTTCATAAACTGCTGATTTCCATTATGACTCTCTGTATTTTCTCCGTCATCCGGAAAATAGAGATAATGGTAATTATATGTTGTTCCCACGATCACATTGAGATTACCTGATTCCGCTTTACGGAAACCAATTGACTTTTTTGTTTTTTTTGCAGAACTCTTTTTCTTTTTCCATTTCTTTCCCGATTCCGGCAAAAAAACTCTGATTCCTTCCTCTATCTCCTCAGCTCCTTCATTGTGAAGGATATTTGTTATTATCTTTTCTCCTTCATTTGGAAGCTGTGAAATCATCTGCTGCAGTTCCTGTAAATTATCTTCCTGTTTAAATTCCGCTATCGCCATCTGGTTCTCCCTACTGTGTCAAAGAATTTAACAGATGCTATTTCATAACTAATATCATTTCTAACTAAGTATTTGAAATCTATATCCTCTTTACTTTTTTTAATGCCAATTTCAGACAATGCCTCAATCACTTCATCTACAAAGCCTTCTGCAATCCATCCCTCAACGACTATTACTACATCATAATAATCGGTTGTAGACATTTTAGAATCATTGAGTTTTATCTTATCTCGCCCAAAAACAATGTATTCTTTCAAATCTTTTGAACTTTTTTCTGCCGAACCGTAATATACCTTAATATTTAGTTCTTCTAATTTCTTCTTAATCTTCTCCAGTTTCAAGTTTCCGATCTCCTTGTAAATACAAATATAAATTTCTATCATCACTGTCTGTATGCTTAATTGCATACATTCGATTATCTATGACAGCAACATTTTTTGATGTTACATTTTTTACTTTCCTAACCTTTATTTTCATTGTAAGTTCAAAACTTTCCTGTTTTGCAAATGTTACATCCTCTACCCGTTTTGACATTTCCTGATAATTTAGTTTTATTAAAACATCCAAATCCTTTAATGTATCTGTGTTCTGCCTCGCTCCAAAGTCTGACTGTTTATTTTTTCTTTTACAGATTTTAACTACACCGTCTATGTATCTATCAAATTTACTTTTGACTTCTATCATTTTGCACCTCATACTTAATTCTTACAGGAATAATATCTTTTCGATAATTATCCCCGAACTGCTCTAACACATTATTGAGAGCATATAAGCAATAATTTTTCAGCAAACTACGTTCCTGACTTGGCTGTGTCCAGTCAAACTCCAAATCATCCGGCATTCCAAATAATGAGCGAAGAACCGGTATCGCATCTTCAATGATTCCAATAATCTTTCTATCGTAATCATCATCTTCAAACGTTATGTCTAACGAATCTTTAATTTTTAATACTAATTCTTCACTCATTATCTCTTATCTCCTATGCTACTGGAACTGTCTGGGCTGTCTGTGTATCTCCATTT
The DNA here is from genome assembly GCA_910578975.1 of uncultured Eubacterium sp. GTDB lineage: Bacteria > Bacillota > Clostridia > Lachnospirales > Lachnospiraceae > Eubacterium_G. Next base: position 26,846 of record CAJTRZ010000014.1, on the reverse strand, counting down.
GTTCCTGCTGTTTCTGTAATGTTCTTAACTGTTACAAAATGTTCCTCTAGTTCGCTTATATCTATCAAAATAAAGCAAGTGTTATCATAAGCCCTTCCTGCTGCATACAATTTCATCATATATGTTCTCATATCCTCCAAGAATTTATAACTATCATCATATGCAAATGTTCCTTCCTTGCTTCCGCCCAGTAAAAGGTTATATTCTTTTGCCAGTCCTATTACCGCCTTCCCTTCAGGAATAGCCTCCGAAATTGTCACATCCGTCGGAAATGGGAAAATATTATTTCGATATGTACCATCACTCTGCTGTGTTGTGGTAGCCGGCATAATTTTTGATAAATAATCTGACATATTACAAACGAGCAAAACTTCATCAAACTTTCTTGATTTTCCCTTTTCTGTTTTTGCTAAACCTGCCAAAAGTTTTCCATATTCTTTTGGTGCAAATGACTTGACCTTTATAGTTTCCTTTTCCGGATACCCATTTACATCATCTCTTTTTGTAGTAGCAGAAATCTGTCTTGTCATTCCGATAGGCTGTCTAATTCCATTTCCAGAAACAGCTCCCTCTTCCAGACCCATTTGAATTGTTTCTGTGAGAATTTCTCTTGTGTATGCATCTAAAAAGGTAAGTTTCATATCTACTAATCCTTTTGGAATAAAAATGCATGCACTTAATTTATTCTGTGTTACATCAATTTCCTTTAATCCTGCCTTGATTTCTGATTTTATCTCATCCGTTATTTCTCCCCATACAGCTTTATTAGTTGTGCTGTCTGTTAAAAACCACTTTGTAATGAATCCAACAAATCGGAAATTAATTTTGTCCAGAAGTGGATGTTCGCTTCTGATTTCTCTGTAAACATCATCAACTATAGTACTTGGGAATCTTCCATCCGGGATTTCATCTAAAAGTACCTGCTTAGGGTCTGCTGATTTTGCAGATTTTACAATCGCATTATAGAATGTCTTTTCATCTTTCGTGAGCTGTCTGTATCCTCTGCTCGACAGCACCTGCTCATCCTGCGTTGCTTTATATTCTTCAAAATCTGCTGCGATTTTATCGTAAATACAACCAAACATTCCCTCTAACGCTACACTTACATCCTCATCCTTTCCACTTTTAACCGCTTCAAGAACAGCTTCTGCTGCTTCTTTTTTCTTCTGCTCATAATTTAATAAATGCATCTTTTTTCTCCTTTATATATTTTTTAAAATTTTTAGCATAGGACTTAGTCCTTCATCTTCATCCTTACCCGGTTTCGGCTGTTGCACCGGTGCAACTTTCTCATTTGCATTCAATAATTTCTCGTAAATAACCTTTTTAGCATTTTGTGATGTTGATTTCGGTTTTGACTGCCCTTCAACAAAAGTACAAAATCCCATGTCAAGGCACTGTTCCGGATCTAAAAAGGTTTCTTGATCCATCAGCTGCTTCAGCTCTTCCTCACTTATCGTGAGGTGTTCCATGTATGTTCTGATTGACTGCTCTGTATATTTGTCTAAATCTTCTGCCTGTTTCCTGAATGCATTTGCATCTCCAGAACCAGATGTCCATGCATTATGTATGAACAACAGTGAAGCATTTGCCATAACTCTTTCATCACCAGCCATAAATATATTTACTGCTGCACTGGCAACAACTCCATCCGCATATGTACAAATCTTTGCCTGATGCCTTTTTAACTGGCTTCTGATTGCAAGAGACTCAGCCACATCACCACCACGGGAATTAATATATACATTAATTTTTTTTACATCTTCAGATAAACTTTCTAATTCCTTTGCCAGCGAATAACTGGAAACATCTTTTTCCCGATAATCCCATGATGTAATATCGCCAAAAATGTATATATTTGCTTCCCCGCTTTCTTTATCAACGCATAAGTTGTAGTACGTTTTCACTTTTTACTCCTTTCCACTCTCACTTATTCCATCAATCAATCCATTCATGACATCTTCAGCTTTTGAGTTATTTTTAGTGATAAAGTATTGATTCATAAAATCTTCATCTATATTGTCAAGTCCAATGATTTTTCTAGCCTCATTAGGATTTACTACAGTATTGGCAATTAATTTACTAATTCCGTCTGCCGTATCCAATATCGACTGAAATGGTATGGTACTTGTATCAACCACTGCCTTAGTTCCTTTTACCCATTCTTGGAATGTATATAAATCTTTTGTAATAACATCACCTATAAGCGTAGTTACCGGAGTGACTGCAAAAGTAATAAATGTATTTACAACATCCTTTACATTATTAATATTTCCTTCCATCATGGATTTCGGAATTTTGTACGATTCTCCTGTAATTTCAAATGTATCTTTTCTCAATTCAATTAAATTACTTGGTGTAGACTGGTTGCCTTTATCATTAAAACTGGTCAAGGTATATCCCTTATATTCTGGGAATACTCCGCCATCTGCATTAACAAATTGTTTAATCTGTTTTGATAAAATCTCTTTATATGCAACTTCTACATCTTTTCCGAAAATCTTATCCGCCTCTATTTTCATCTTGTATTTATCAGCATTATTTTTCAAAAACGCTGATAACGCACTATCTATCGCTTTTCCATAATCCTGATACATGGAATCAATCAAACTTTTGACATTTTCATCTTCCAATTTGAAATACATAACCTCATCTCTTTTATAGGTTCTGTTCAAACTCAAATTTTCAAGAGATACAGATGTAAATATATCTCCACTCATTGGATGTGCTTCCCTTTGAAAACTTTCTGCAATATACAATTTGTCATTTGAGGTAATAACCAACACTCCATCCGGTTCAGTCAATAATTTATACACCAATTTATTTAAAAACTGACTGCTGCACTCATTTCTGTTTGGAGCTACATTGAAAAGATAATATTCAAGACTTTTATTATTTTCTTTGCCATTTTTATAAAACTTTATTTCACATTTACTAATAGCCTGTGAAATATAGGTTGCTGCTATATGTATAGCTAGTTTCTTATATGCCACTTTTGCCGATATGTCTGATATCGCCACAATTTCGTTTATATCTATTTTCTTTTCAAAGAAGTTTTTTATATTTCCTATAATTGACATCTTTATCTCCTAAAACGTAATGATATCTAATGGTTTATAATCATAACTCGTCATATCATCTAACAAATTCTGCTTTGTAGCTGCTGCTGCAAATGCCATAAAAGTATCATTCTTTCTGTAATGCGGTTCGATTTTGTCATAAATAGTATTATTTTTTGTATGAACCTTTTTTGTGTTATTCATCATCCATCTGAATACAGGAACATCACCAACCACTAAAATATGATTTATTATCCATGAGTTAATCACTGGAATGATTTCCATAATATTTGATGGTCTAACTGTAAATAACTGCTTATCTCCATTTCCAAAATCAAAGCCTAATGTCTTCAATGCTTTTGCTAAAAGCGTGTATCTAAATTTATCTAAAGCTATCGCCTTGATATTGTATATTTCTTCTTGTTCTTTAAACCACTCTGTTACTAATTCTGGCGATATTTCAACATCATCAACAAATTCTACATCTCCCTTTGCTTCCCACTCTTTCAGTGGCGCCTTTATTCCTGGCAGATCTCTAGAGCGCTTACATATAAATGTGTGCTGCTTAACGTAAATTTTGCCATTGTATTTAAATAATAAAATGCATCCCACAAAATCGTTCGTATTTGCATAATCAATTCCACCTATGCAATCCATTCCTTTCAAATCCGGTATTTCCTGATTTGTCGCTTTAATATCTTCCCATGTGGCTATTTCAACATCTTTATCTCCTACGGGACAATTCATTCGTTTTGCCATGAACTCCGAAAAATAATCCATGTTGTTTGGCATATCTTTTACCTCATAAGTGATTCTGTCTCTTAATTCTCTAAATTGCCTATGCCTAAGAGATGGAATCGCTTTAACCCACATGTTCGGATTTTCCCATTCCTCTTTCTTTTCAATTCTGCACCAGAAAATAAATATTCTATTATCTGGATCATATTTTGATAAAATCCCCTGCCCTGCTTCCTGTTCCTTGTCAAGCACTCCATCTCTTTCATGTCCACAAGTTGAAATTGTTATGTTTCTCCAATTTCGCACTTTTCCAAGTCCAGATGAAAGCGTGTCAATATTTTTCTTATCCCTGCTTGTATATTCGTGTTTCTCATCAAATAAATTGCATCCTGTTCTTTTACTATCCTTTCCTCGGTTAGATGAAGTATTGTACTTTATTGTTGACTGTGTTGTTTTGCAGGTTATAACTTCGAGCGTAGCATGATAATGTGCTTTTATTGCTTTTTCATGTTCCGGCTTCGGTTCTCGAATTACATTAAACACATCAGTAAACGACATTTTTGCCTGGTCTTCTGAATTTGCCATGATTTCAATGTTATACCCTTTAACTCCGTGATATGGGGAAATAAAATAAAATATCCAAAAACTTGCTAATCCGTTTTTTCCAGAACCACGCCCTACGTAAATTCGTATATCACGAAAGTATGGACTTTCATCTTCTATCCACACAACTCCGACAACAACTGCTGTAAGAAATATTTCCCACTCAACTAATTCAAAGTCAAAATACTTCATCAAACTTAATGCCTTTTCAATTTTTTCATCATCAACTTTTACATCAGTTCGTTCAAGCACCGGTAATAGCAGATTAGTAATCATCAGCTCCTGCTCTATGCAATGCTCAACTTTGTTATTCATAATGCTGTCTATGTATGGATCTAAATATTTGCTATAGTTCTGGTACTTCATTTTCCTTTCCTGCTGCATTTTTCTTTTCTGATGCAAAACCTAAATATTCCAAAATGTTTGTCATTGTTTTTAAAATCTGTCTACGCTCCTGTGAGAGTGCCACCGAAAATTTCTCGGTTAATTTTTTATTTATCAGCTCTAAATCGCTGTATAATTTCATATATTGCTCTACCAGGTGCAGATTGGGCTTTGTATCTCTTTGATTTTCCTCCAATACTTTCAGTATTGACTTTTCTGTTTCACGTTTTCTTCGTTCAGCTTTTGATATGTTTGCCATTCAAAAAACCACCTTTTTTCAATTTTTCAAAAAATCTCTCCTTGCCTACATCTTCCCCGTTGGCGTGTTTCTTAATTTTTTTAGGGGTTTGGGGGAGTGGGGGCTACCACCTTTCTTCTGTCAAAGGTTTTTCTGCCTTTTTTTCTTTTTTCTTGAATCTATCATGTTCCTCATTGTGACAACTGTTGCATAAAGGAATTAGATTTCTTTTCTTCCTGCCGTAAATATCAATATAATATTTACTATAAGCAAGATGTGGAAACTCCTTTACATGTTTTACATGATGTACTGTCTGTGCCATTGTAATAATTCCTTTTGCTTTACAGCTAGCACATTCAAAGTGGAACTCTTCTAGCACTTCCTGTTTTAAACTGAACCATTGCTTAGTTTTATAAATCTTATATACCTTGCCTGAATTAATGCATTTAATGATTTCTCGTACAGTCATTCATTTTCAACTCCAAGTTTTCTCACTTATCTATCATGTCTAACACCTTATAGATTAAATTGTATATTAGTTTTGTGGCTCTGTTAGACAAACATTCCAAGAAAACAAAGCACTTTTTAATCTCTTTAAAAACCTGCATTTTTTCCACATAAATTTATAAAACTGCTTGTCCAGTTTCTTATAGTTCTCTCACTGTAATTCATCTCTTGTGCTACACCTGCATACGTTTTCTTTCGTTCAAAATATATTTTTCTTATAGCCTTTACTCTTTCTTCACCATTTTGTAATTTTTCTGTCTCTTCAAGTGATTTCTCTATTGCCATTACATAAATACTTGTCTGTATTGAATTTTCTTCTTTTATCTGTGGATATTTCATAACCATTTTCTTTACCATGCTGTACCAATAATATTTCGGTCTGCTCATATTTTTTCTACTCCTTTTACTCAATATCAATCTGTGTTCTAACTGCTGCTTCATTCTCTTCTAACCATTCTTGCATATATGTAATTGCCTTGATTATGTTTGTTAAACATTACTCTGGCATCTATAAATTCATATCCTGGATATTTCTTTTCCATCTGCTCTTTTATCTCGTCATGTTGCTTTATCATTTTTTCAACCGCTCGCTTTTTGAATTTGCTGTATGATTTTGTTACTTTAGGTTTTCGTAAATTTCTTGAGCCGGACCAATGTTTTTTCCCTTTAGGGTCTTTACTAGAATAATTTGCCACACCAGTGAGATGTGTCTTTTCATCTGGATGCAGTCTTTGAGAGTCATTACGTTTTCCTAACTTCCACATTTGTTCCAACAAATCTCTATCCATGTCACCTGTACAAAAAAAGTGATGATGTATTCTTGTTTTCGTTTTTCCTGTCCTCGGACTCTCCTCCACGTCATACTCCGTTGTGTAAACATACTTAAATTCTTTTTCTGATAGCCCTAACTTTTTACGCATACGCTTTATACGTTTCACATAGTTTTCAACATTTTTCTTTGCTCTTTTCCAATCACTTGGTAAATTATCATTAGTGTATGTCAACGATATCCACAAATCCCCTTCTCCAAAGTTCTCATTGACTGTATTTACAAATGTTCGTCTTGAGCGGTTATCATTGCATATTTTCTGTGCCTTGCTTGTTCCCTTGTTCTTTTTTTCCTTCGGAATATCTATGGCAAATTGGAAACTCGGATATATATCAACCTCTAACTGATTTCCTGCCTTGGTTGTTCTGGTTCGATATATTCCATTTACTCTTTTCTCATAAATAAATCTTTCTATCTCCAACTCCTCTAATCTCTGTTCCTGCTTTTTATACTCATTCTCAATATCTACATAGTCTGCCAATGGATTATCAACTTTGCATGATTTAATAAAATTTTCAAAGCTTTTCTTTTTTATGTGTTTATATAATTCATCCTGATATACATTTTCAGGATTGTAGTTATCTTTATATTTTTTTCTCATAGATTTCATCCTTTATTTTTTTATGGTTGAATTGTTACTATTCCATTACTAGGTCGAAAAAGGTATAAAAAAGCATCTATATAGAAGAGACTTTTAACGAGTTTCTTCTATATAAATGTATATTTACTATTATTTTTTCTACTTAATAGTAAATTTCTATCTTGTCATGAGTTTCTTTGTGTATAATTTTGAAACTCTCGTCTGTATCACTCCTACGCACTATGGAATAATCCTCTGGATTATATCCACACCTTTTAATTGCTATTTTCTGTTCTTTGGTTGGTCTTCTTAATTGTCCCATGCTTTTTCTCCTTTCATTGCACAAAAAAACTACTAACCAAATACTGGCTAGTAGTTTCCTGTTACTTATTCTGTTCTATAAATTCATTCATCATTTTAGTAAGTTGTCCTGATTGACTAACACCCACCTTTTCGCATACTGTTGCAAATTCTTCTACAACTTCTTTCTTTAATTTGTAGGATTTTGAAATCCATCCTGCTTTTTCTGCATACTTCTGTGTTGCTATAGTCTGCGGTTTTGGATTACCTTTTGGCATTATTCATTAACCTCTTCCTTAATTCTGGTATAATATTACATAAAGCATACAATCCAGAAAGCATTAACAATATGCTAGATGTTATATTTTTCTCTGCTGCGATAAATATAACCCAAGAACAGAATACAAACAAAACACTAAATTTATAATTTCTCATTTTATTTTTTTACAGATGTGCTATAATTCTTTTAAAGGATTGGGGCTTTCGCCCCTTCCCTTTACTTGAGAGCCTGTATAAGACTTGCAATTCCTGTTAAGAACGTTCCTAATGCAATTAACAGTTCTATTACTATCTTTATCAGGCTTTCTTTTTTTTGTTTTTTCTTAGCCATCTGTTATCTCACCTCCTTATGTATATATATTACCATATGGTGCACCATATGTCAATAGTATTTATAAAAGTTTTTCTAATAACTTCAAACTTTTCTAGCCAGTATTTAGTTTTCAATGTTCTGTTCTTATCCTTTATTTTCTATAATTAATGTCCTGCTCTTAACATGCAAAACAATAGTTCCACCATTGAACGTTTTCTGCTCTTTTGTCTGGCTTGCTTAATTACTTTTAATTCCCAATGGACCTCTGCATCTAATGGGGTAGGATTCTTAAACTCATCAAACTTATCCCTAGACCTCGGTACGGGACACATTACCCCCACATCATGTGGAACTTCTGTCCTAACTTCAATATACAATTCCATTGGCATAACAAAATAATTTTTTTCTGTTTCAAAATTCTTACCGAATCCACTATTGTAATCAGCTCTACAACTTTTTACTTCATATGAAGTAAATATGCCTTTTTCCAAGCCACTAATTGTAACAACGTTTTCCGGTTCAAATTGCATAAAATCTACTCTTCTTACATTAATTGTTCCATAATCAAGTGACACTTCACTCGCCCAATGCTTTCCAGGACCAGAAAACTTGTTACTTATAAGCAACTTTCCTAAAAACTCTGTTGTGTTCTTTCTGTTCAACTTTGTTTCCTTTCTTAACTACTTGACTTATTTATTTCCAATCTTTTCACATTTTTTCTAACAACTCTTTTACAAACAAATCCAGTGACTGACAGAGTTTATAACAATTTCCCTGCATCAAATGCGCTTTTCTGCTGTTATAGCTTTCCATGAACTTGTCCATTGTTAATCTTCCTGCCTTTACTAGTTTTATCTGCTGCCTTATTTTCTTCTTGATTTCTCTTTTCTTCTCTCCGGTTACTTTTCTGATATACTTACCATCTTCTGTAATGTAATGATGAAACCCCAGGTATTTAATCCCCCTCTTTATAGGTGCTATCTGGGTTTTCTCATTTAACTCCAATTCTAAGGATTCCACCATCATGGTTATATTAGATAAGCATTCCTTCAGATACGCTTTACTGTGATGTATCAAATAGAAATCATCCATATATCTGCCATAATATTTAATTCCCAGTTCTCCAGTTATCATATGATCCATTCCATTCAGCATCAGCAACGCATACACCTGCGCTACCTGGTTCCCCAGCGGAAGTCCTTTTCCTTCTGTACTGTCAATGTATATATGATTAAGGTTCTGGATGAATCTGTCCTGAAAATGATAGTCCACAATATCTTTTAAAATTTCATGGTCTATCTCATAAAAAAATTTCCTTATATCACATTTCAGGATATATCCTTCTGTTCCATGTTCCTTGTAATGTTCCAGCATATGTCCTTTGAGTTTGTCCATTGAATACAATGTCCCTTTATTCTTCTGTCCGGCTGCATTACATTCAATAAATTCATCCTTCAACACCGGATGCAGTATGTAGTCACACAGGCAGTGTTGTATAACTTTATCCTTATACTGGCACGACATGATTTTTCTTTCCTTTGGCTCATATACTTTAAATTCACTGTATGGTCCAACTGTATATTTTCCACGTTCCAGTTGTTCCTTCAACATATGAACTCCTTCCAGTTCCATCATGTCAAAACGTGCCAGACTGCTGTGATATTTCTTGCCTCTCTTGGCTCTTTTACTTGATTTGTATATATTCTTATACTCTGTTACGATTTTCTTACTCATTATTACATTTGTATTTATCTCTAAGAGAAAGGTCTCATTTCTTTTTGTATCTTATATCGTTGTACTGCTTTCAGCTCATGCCTACTCGGTCTGACTTCTGTATGTGATACAGAATGGGGCGCACGCCGTTATTGTTGTTGTAGTTATTGTTGTTGATATTGCCCGACGGACAAACGCACGCTGAAACGAAATGAAACCTATGTGTTTATGCCCTGTCCCGGTCTCTGCTTCTCCAGGCTAAGGTCATATGTTTTATGTCTGCTACATCTTTAGACCAGCTCTCCATACGCTTCATGCCTATGATTCCCAGGTCATAAGATAATTCAATAAAGAACATCAATTCTTCACAGTATGTAACTGCCTTTGACTGTAAAACGTATCTCTGTTTTCCGTACACCTTGATATTCATTCTGTTTGCCTCAAACAGTAATTTGTAAATATCCATGCTACGTTTCTGCATTTCGACAACCAGACTGTGTCTGTACTTTTTTGGGTAATGCTTCGGATTTGATGTAACCTGGTATGTACGTTTTACTAATGCCTTTGTTTTCTTTATTACTTCTAAGTCTTTATCTGCCATTTTCCTATCCTTTTACTGAGGGATTAAGATAGAAGATTTCAAGATACAAACGGGGCGCACGCCGCAATTGTCGTTGTAGCAATTGCAGTTGATACAGCCCGACGGACAAACGCACGCCATACTGTACTTCCATCCTCGATCCGGGGTTGACCACGGATTCATGAGCCACCACCAGTCCGGTAAATCCTTATTTACAATCATACGATTGTATGTACGTGCTTCGTCAAAAGTCATTAATCTTGCTTTTCCTGTATAACTTCCTACTTCCTGACCATCTACCGTTACTATCTTTGTTGTCTTCTCTACTAAGCTGTCTTTTCCAAAGCAGTCAGTAATGTACTGTTCAAACTCCTTGACTACTTTTTCTGCATTGGAATCTTGATACTTAGTACTGTCTCCAAACTCTACATCTTTCTTGTATAGCTCCTTTGTAATGCAGAAAACCTCTTCCCCATCTTCTGACACATTTAACACCAGCATCTCAATTCCATAAGCATTAAATATATCTCCCGGTGCATACTCTGCTAATGTTCTTTGCTTTAATGGATCAACTTTTACGCTATGTCTCTCTTTATCTTCTTTTGCCAGCTCTGCAATCGCTAATGCATGTTCCAATATTTTCTCTGTATTCATTTATAAATTCCTCCAATCTTATTTTTAATTTTGTGCTGCCTTCTCATCTTTTGATTAAGAATTAAAGATAAAAGATGATAAGATACAAACGGGGCGCACGCCGTTAACGTAGTCGTAGTCATTGCTGTCGATAAAGCCCGACGGACAAACGCACGCTACTCCCCACTTCCTCCGTCTAGGTATAGACCACGGACTCATGAGCCACCACCAATCTGGCAAATTCTCATCTTCAATTAAATCCGTGTACTTCCTTGCTTCATCAAATGTGAGTAATCTTGACTTTCCGGTATATGTTCCTGCTTTCTTTCCATCTACCGTTAAGATTTCAACTGTGTTTTCCAGCACGTTTTCTGCACCAAAGCACTTAATCATGTGCTGCTCAAACTCTTTTACTTTTTTCTCAACATTAGAGCCTTCATACTCGGTGCTGTCTCCAAAGACTACTCTTTCTGCATATAGGTCCTTTGTAATGCAAAGAACCTGTCCATCTTCTGATACGTCCAGTAGGAGCATTTCTACTCCATCTGCATCAAATGTTAATCCTGGTTTTAATTCTTTCTTTGTTTTCATTCTGTTACCTTCTTTCCTAATTTTTTTTCTAAGTTGATTAAATAGTATTCTGTAAATATATACTTTCTACAATTACGTTTAACTTTAATCTTTCCTTTTATAGCATCCAATACTGTCATTCTTACTGCTGCATATACATCTATTGCACTTCCACCCCATAGATGAAATGTCATTAAGCATACCGCTTCCTCGATTGGCTGATAACTACTGAATTTACTGATGCCTGCTTCAAACTTTGAATATTCTCTTGCTCCTTCTCTAAAAAGATACTCATTAACTTCTCTTACAGTCTCTTCGGATTCTGTTACTTCAATGCTGTGTCCTGACATTTCTTCTGTCAGTTTTCTGATTTCTCCTGCAACCTCCTTAACTGTTATCAAATTTCCTCTGTTATATGTTTCACCTCTTTTCAGTATTGCCTTTTCTATTAATTCTCTTTCTATGTTCCAAAGTCTTGAATAAATGTAAGCAGCCACCCTGATATACATAAAAGCATTTATTACATCTTCGTGTTCCGGTTCTAAACCTCTCCGTTTATTCCAGCTGTTCCGGTGCAGTCCTTCCTCGGCTGCTCCGTCTGCTGCACTCACAGCCCACTTCACAAATTTCTCTGTTTCCATTTCACCTCCCGGTGACACCAGCCAGCCAGTGCCACCATTTATTTCATGATATATAAATTGTTGTTTTGGTACCGACATTCATAACGATACCAAATCTACTTTTTAATCTTCATCTTCCATCTGTTTCAGTTTTATCAACTGCTCTATCTGGAATACTGTTTCTTTGGCAACTTCTAACGCTATTTCAAAGTAAGAATTCTCCATCTCTGTTCTTGTCTTATCAAGCAGACCTGTTATCCTTTTTTTCTGCTCTAACATATTTGCCGACTCTAAGGATATCTCTCTCGGTGTTTCTTCTATAGTCTGTCCTGACTGTGGAACTTCCACATCCTGCTTTTCTTTTTCTTCTGTCTTAACAATTTCTGCCGACACCGGTGCTTGTGCGGGTACCGTTTTCGGTTGCACCGGTGCAACTGGCTTTTCTTCTGGCTTTGTTTCACTCTTTTTTGCTTTTTCCCTTGGCTTGTCCTTCTTTACTGGCTTTGATACCTCTTTCTTTGGCTCTGGTTTCTGTTCTGGCTTTGGTAGTTTTGGAAATTCCTCATTGTAGATAATCTCCCACGCTTCCTCTGCTTCCCAGTTATGACCTACTACACATTCATGACACATACATACATTGAATATTGTGTCTATCAGATATTCCCAGCTGCATTCTTCTGTAGTATTTTCACGAACATTCGTAAAAGTTACATTATGTTCAAAATCTTTGACACTTATCATGTATCTTCCTATGCCCTGAAGTCTGACTGTTTCTGCCATAACTCCCATAGGGCAGAATATCTGCATCACATCCTCTTTGTTCCATTCTTCAATGTTACATATTTTTACATATTCATGTGGGTGGGTGTGATAATATTCAAAGATACATTTACCTATAATCTCCTTATACTTGTCCTGCTCAGGATCAGTTCCCTCAAGGATTAATTCTGTACCTCCGATTTCCTGTTCTGCTTTTATATCTTTCTGTATCTGTCCAATCTGCTGCTTACTTAATTTCGGACTTAAATTGTCTACTACTTCATCCGAAAGAGTGAGCATGATTCCCAATTTTGCTACACCATAATCCTGATACTTTTCTTCTAGTATTTCGCTGTTTCCACCTACGGAAAATCTGTCGTTAATGTTTATAAATCTTGATACCTGGGACTTGTCCAGCTGAAACTCTGTCTTTGCAAATTCTTCCATGTTGGAATATTCGCTGTCTTTCAAAATATCTGTATCTCTTGCCTGTTTCAGCAGATATCCTATTCTTACAAAACTGACTGCTGCACTGGTAAGCTCTTTTTTTAGAGCATTTTTATAATCTGTATATGTACTTATACTTTTTAATTCCTGCATCAACTTGCCTTCCTTTCTAATTTATTCTGTTTCTGCTTAATGTCCTTTTTCCATTTTGTTAATATTTTTGACACTTCGCTCCAATCCGGTTTTCTATCATAAGCACCATAGCTTTGTATGATTTTGTTATCCTTCCCAACTTCGAGTGTGTAGTATGGCATATCTGGTGCCTCTTTTTTTCTTAAAAACAAAATAAATGTTTTCCTGTCGTTCATCTTTTGCATATAGTTATCGGAGGAGGCTACACAATGATGCTGCATTTTTCCTTCCATCACTATCTCACCTGCATTTTTCGGAACTGTAATAACATATTTTTTATCTTCCCAATGAAACAAACTGTAATTCAAAGAATAATCTGCTTCTATCCTTGCAAACTTCTTGTTTTTTTCAGCTATCAAATTATCATTAAGTTTTCTTTCCCTTTCTTCTACATAAAGATTATGCCGTTCAATCATTCTCGGATAAACTCGGATAATATCATCTGTTAAATCAGCTCCCCGTTCCTTTGCCATATCCAGATAATCCGAATAATACTGGAGAACTGTTCTAACTCCTAACCGTGAACTTTTTATGATTCTCCTAATGTAATTAATTGCTCTATTTACTGATAGCCCTGTTCTGTATATCTGCAAATCATCCACTTCGATACAATTATCATTTATAAACTGAAGGTTTTCCTGTGTTACTTTCAGTCCGTCTCTTTCTTCTATCTGGAGCATGTTTAAGGCAAATTCGTTTCCATCCATATCCCTCAATCTATTACATCTTTGTTTGTCTATCTGTAATAATTCTGATAATGAATTTCCCTTTTTGTTTAAACACTCTGATGGTGAAATGTAAAATTTACGATAGCCTCCTAAAAATCTATTTGCCAGTTCATAAAATCTGCCTTTGATTAAATATTCTATGTATGTATAACTTTCATACCATCTGATTAATTCATTCAATTGCAAATACTTTCCACACTTAGCTGCTGCCATCAATGTTCTTTTCAGGTTTTCTTCCATACAGGTCTTGTCCAGCTCTCCCGGATACATATAAAACCATCTATCAATAATTGTTCCATTCTTTTTATCTGACCAATTACTTGCATTTCTGCCAAACCAATCATTGTTGTAATATATTTTTGTATCCTCTGGATACATGATCATTCTTACTTTCTCCATAGATGATATAGTTGACTTTGCTTTAATTGGTGTTGTATTTTTTTCTGCATAACTGTATCTTCTGAATTTCAAATGCCTCAATATATATGTTTCACCAAATGGCTGAGCAATCATTACATTCTTTTCCTCTGTAATTTCACTAACTCTTGTTTTAACAATTCCATTACTTTTACACCATCTGCATTGTGTTGATGTATTATGTCTTGGCTTTTCTTTACTGTAATAACGCCTTCCACAATGACTACATATATACAGATAGCCTTTTGCCTCCTTTTTCGTAGATGAAAATATATACTTATCTGCAAATACCACTTCATCAATCCACTGCTCAAACTCTTCTGTATCTGTAATTGCTGGCACTGTATCCATCATATCGTTTATACGCTGATGTTTTCGTTCTAGTGCCGATTGGTCTTTTTCCCATTTAATATGACTTTCAACAGACGCAATATAACTATCCACACCTCTTGTATCTTCAAGTGAAAAATATTCCTTAATTACTTTTCTTGTTTCTTCTGTCTTAGATGTTGTTGGTGTATGGTACCATACATTAATATCACCATTGTTAAGCAATGTTCTATACTGCATCCCTGACCATTTATCTTTTTGATATCTATAACTATAATTTGAAATGTCCTTTAACAAGTACGTGGCATACTCTTCTTTTTGCTCATTTAGAAAATGCCTTGCCAGAAGTTCATGCTTTCCACTTCCTCCGCTTACTTCCGTATTTTTCCAATAAACATCAAGTTCCAGGATTTTATCTTCCTCTATCTGGATAACCTGTGCTTCGACAATATATTCCTCTTTGCTTTTACCTTTTAATACTTTAGGTTGTATCCCAAGTAATCTCTTTTTCTGCATACCCTCACCACCTATTCATACAAGTCACTTATTTTCTTCTTGAATTCTTTATCGCTGTCTAATAAGTAACTTCTTATAATGTTTCTTAACTGCTGATCTGTTCCACAACATACTCCACTGTTTCCAGTCTTATGCTTCTGTGCTACATTTCTCATTTCATCCAATATTTTTGATAAGCGTTTACCCTTTTTCATTGCTGCTTTCTGTATGGCTTCTTCCGTGAGCATTCCTCTTGCGAAACTTCCTATTATTTCTATAGCTCCGTCTTTATTTCCTTTGAGCTGTACATCTAATCTTCCAACTGCTGCTGTCATTTGTGTTGAAAACTCTGTTACTATTCCGTCTATGTAATCCTCTACATCATATTTATCTATTCCGTTTTCTTCGCCTAAAATTTTAAGGGACTTTATGTCTCCCTCTTTCAACAGTCCTTCTGCTGCCATGTTTAATTCCTGATATGAGTCAAACTCTCCAAATTTATCAAACATCTTTTTTCCTCCTTAAATTTGATGCACCGGTGCAACTGTTGCATTTTTATTATTCTATCTTTTTACCATCCCATAGCCTTTAATAATTCTGTTGCACCGATTGCTTCTAATTCTGTTTTCAGTCTTTCATTTTCTTTCCTGTCAGCCACACATCTTTTACATGTACACTGATGAGCCATAAATGCACTGTCCAGCCTGTCCTGCTGCCACTGTTCTGTTACTTTTTCGTATCTGCTATACACAGTCCCAGTGTTTCCGCTATATATACATCTCGCTTTATGAGGATATTTCCATGTATGTTTTTCAGTAGAAGCTCCCATATGTTTAAAAGCCATTGTGTTCTCCTTTCATTTATTTCTCTATATCGCACTCTCTGTCTTTTCTTTTATTTGTTTCTTCAAGATACTCTATTGATATGATTTTTTGTCCTGTAGAATTTTCCCAGCATTCTAGTAATGCAGAGTATATTTTCTTGCCTAATTCTTCATTTCCCCACATTAGCTTTGCCCTCCACCCAATCTTTAGACAATTTGTCTATTTCATTGAGTAATGCTGCGAGTACCACAGGGAAACATATTGCTGCTGTTATATCTGGCATTGTTACTTCAATATTTTTAATAAAAAGCATATAATCTATTAATAATGCAATTACTCCGTTTTTAATTAGTAAAAATAACTTGTAATTAACACACACTTTGTGGTATTCTAATATTGGTTTTTGAAGTTTGGTAACTTCTTTTGAGCCTGACTGTATTGCCGTACACTCAGGCTCTTTTTTTGCTTTACTCATCATAATCTTTTCCTCCAAAATCATTTTGATATAGCTTATGCCCTAAATGTTTCATTGCTGCTTTTCTGCTTAAATCTGATATTCTTTCTTTTTCCTCGAATCCCATCAGTTTAAACAGTTCATCCATTTTGTTCTGTTCCTCCATGTTCCTCCTCTTCCATTTCCTTTTTCTCTTCCTCATCATCTACTCTCACATATCCTGCCATTTCAAAAGCACGCTCTGTCATCTGTGCCCATTCCTTTTTTGTCGGATAACGTTCTTCTCCATTGATGTGATAAATAAATTTCATAACTTCCCCCTATTCATTCTTTCTACCTTTAGCTTTTAGTTTCCTGCAATTTTCTTTTTATATGTATCGAGCAATCCCCTATAGATGTAATAAGAATATCGCGTAGCTTTTTCTTTCTTTACTGCATAACCAATAGGAATTCTATCGTTGCGCAAAAGAAACTGTAATGTCTCAACATCCATATTCAATTCTCTAGCTGCTTCCTTTGTAGTTACTCTTTCCATAACTTGTGTATCAGCCATATTCTTTTTCCTCCTTTTATTTTTATAGTCTTGCTTTTCCACATCTCTCCTTTTATACTTAACTTACAGGTGTACCATAACCAAATATGTACGAAAGGAAATATCTATACATGCCTGACTATTATGCAAAAGTATGCCTTAATGGTCATACTTTAATAAAACGTTTTCCAATAAATAATGTAGAATATTGCGAAGAATGTGGTTCTCTAATGATATGTTTTTGTCAAAACTGTGATACTATAATAAAAGAATGGCATTATGACGATATGCTAGTTCTTTTTCCATCTTCTCTCCTTTCCTCCTTCCTACACTCCTACCTCTGCTTTTTCTTTCTCTGTTGATTTCTCCTTCTTTATGCTATACTTCAATTACAGGTGTGCCAGCACCAAGTTATTATGAAAGGAGATTTAACATGAACGATTTAGAAAAACGTGCACATGATTTAGCTGTCATTCTTTGTCAGCAAGAACTTTCCAAAAAAAATATTTCATGTAGTTCTGACGCAGTATTTGATTTTGTAAAAACATATGAACACTATTATTCATATGTACTAAACTCATTTGAAAGTGTTAAATAACTACTAATTCAGTGCTGTGATTATTTTTATATTTTCTGCTTCACGGCACTGTTTTATTTCGTCTTTTAACACAACTACAAACATATCTGCATCCTGATATGAAAACTTTCTTTTTTCCATCTCTTTCGTAATTTCTTTTGCATATTTTCTCAATTCTGCTACTTCCATCTTTTTCCTCCTTTCCTAAACTGTATTTGCTTTATTTGCATTGTCCGCAATTTCCTTATCAGCCAATCCCCTTCCTAAATAATATCCATACATTAGATGTGAAACTGCTTCTTGCCCTTCTTTGTCCAACATAGGGACCATGATATGGATATTTGTTAATGGATCATCTGTTAATTTAATTTCTCTTTTTCTTTCTGCCATAACTTTTATCTCCTTTTTGTTGCTTTGTAATATTATATTATTACTTTTTAGTAGTTGTGTCAACACTTTTTTGTTGCAAAGTAATATTTGTTGTGATATTATATGTTTCATAGGAGGTAGAGTTATATGACAGAAAAAGAAATTACTATTTGCGAAAGATTTGCTCTAATCCGTTCTAATACTGGAATGAAACAAAGCGACTTCGCAAAAGAGATTACGTTGACACAAGGTCATGTTTCCGATATAGAAAATAAACGAAAAAGTGTATCTAATAGAGTCATGGAAATTATTTGCCTAAAATATGGGGTCAACAAAAACTGGTTTAAAACTGGTAAAGGTGATATGTATTCACCTATCACTCCAGATGACAGATATGCTTCCAATGTAGGAAAGTTACAAAGAACAGATGATGAAATAATAATTAATTGGGTAAATGCTATTGCTGAAACAAGTCCAGAAGTTTTAAAACAGGTCGAAGAATTTATGAAAAAAATATTAGATATAAAATAAAAGGCGGATTTTACTCCGCCTTTTATTCTTTTAGATAGTCTCTTAATGATATGTATACTCGCCTTAAATACTTTTCATTTTTTATTTTACTAACTATCTCAATTATCATCTTTTGTGTTTCGTTTAATTTATCATTCGTTTTTTCTACCGTACTCCCTCTTTCATTCATACTTTCTCATCTCCGTTCGTTCTGTTGTAAATGTGAAAAATCATTATTAAATTAGTATGAATCTAAATATATGTACCATTTAAACATTTTTATCCCCCTTTCAAATCAAGCATTTTGTTTAATAAGTTTCCCATATAAATAATTATAATACATATAATTAAAATGTAAATAATTTACACCAATTTGTCCACTATTGTGGACAGATTTATATTAATGGTTAATATTATGCTTATTTATACATATACAAATCCTCTATGCGACAGTCTAAAGCATTGGACAATTTAATCAGTGTATCAAGCGATGGAGAGCGTTTACCATTTTCAATATAGTTGATTGCTGAACTGCTGACCCCACTTTTGTGTGCAAGTTCTCTAACCGAATACCCCTTTGCTGTGCGCACATCATATAGCAAAAACTTAACTTTCATAATACTTCCTTTTCTCTTTTGTAATTATCATAATTATAACTAATTATTTAATAACAGTTTACTGGTAAATAATGTAAAAGAATTCCTTGCCATCTGAATAATAGTTTTATTGAATTTTGTAACCTATTAAGATATACTTAAGATATTAAAGTATGAAAAGCTCACATCTTAATCCTCATGTTGGGGGATTGTAAAATATTTTTTTATTTACAGGAGGAAAAATCATGAAAAAAAAAATACTTATCATACTCATATGTAGCGTTTTGCTACCATACCTTATTATTGCTTTTCATTCGTTTTTTGAATTTAAAGAAATCAGCGATGACAAAATTCACGACCATTTATGGAACGAATGGTATCCATCTGATAATGAAGCTTACATGGAAAGAAACTGTGCTTATTGTGATGAAATTCAGACCAGAAGTAAAACAGAAACAGATACAACACAACCATCATTTACAGAATGTAATCACAAATATGGAAAGTGGAAAATAATCAAGAAACCTACATGTGACTCTGAAGGTAATAAGGTAAAAACTTGCCAAAAATGTGGTCAAGAATATACCTATTATACAGAGGCAAAAGGACATAAGTGGGGTTCATGGAAAATCACTAAACCTGCAACATATAGTAAGAAAGGTATAAAGGAAAAAATATGTAGTAGATGTGATAAAGTTAAAATAAAAAAATACTCTCTCCCAGTAACATTAGGAATGAGGAATGCTTTGAAAACTGCTTTTTCCTACTTAGATTCATCAAGTTTTTCAAAAAGCGGCTTAATCAAACAATTAAAATTTGAAGGATATTCTCAAAACGAAGCTGAATATGCAGTTAGTCGGTGCGGTGCTAACTGGAATGAACAGGCTGCAAAAACAGCGCAATCCTATTTAGATTCATCAAGTTTTTCAAGAAGCGGCTTAATTAGGCAATTAGAGTTTGAAGGTTTTTCTTATTCACAAGCACTCTATGGCGTTGAAGCTGTAGGATATTAAGACATGATTCAAACAAAAAACAATTATATATAAAAGAGACCAACTCTAATGAGTCAGCCTCAACGACCAATTAATGATCAAATAACTACTTACAAAAATATTATATCATTAATTGGTACATCTGGCAAATACTAGGTGTATTTTTTATACCAAATTTTAAAAGGAGATACATATGAAACTTCCAAATGGTTATGGTAGCGTAATTAAATTAAAAGGAAAAAGAAGAAAGCCTTGGGCTGTTAGAACATCTTACCTTGAAGAACAGCCTGATGGAACTGTAAAACGCAAACGAAAATATTTAGCCTATTTTGCAGAGCAGAAACATGCGTTATCTTATCTAGCAGAATACAATAATGGTTCTGTTATTCCAGAACATCAAAAATATAGCAACGTTCCTACTTTCGCCGAACTATTTGATAAGTGGAAATCTTATAGGAACAGTTTAAAATCAAAACCGACTGCTGCCACTTGGAAAAACTATAATATTGCTTTTAATTTTTATGCACCCATTCATCACAAAAAAATTATATCTATAAAAGCACAAGACATACAAGATTGTATCACTGCTCAAAATAACAAATCCAGAACCACGATTGGTGCTATGAGAACAGTTGTTAAAGGAATGTGGGATTATGCAATCATAAACGAGTATGTCCAAACAGATATTACACAAAGACTTGTGTATGAATATGCCGAATCTGGAACTCCAATTCATACTAGATTTACAGATTCTGAGATTAGTAAATTATGGGATGCATTATGGACTATCAACAACGTGGATATTATTTTAATTTACATATATACCGGATGTCGCCCTGTGGAATTATTAGAAATAAAATCAGAAGATGTTCACATTGAAGAACGTTATATGATTGGTGGTGTTAAAACAGAAGCCGGCAGGAACAGAATCATTCCTATACATGAAGCTATTGTCCCTCTTATAGAATATAGACTTGCTCAGAAAAGACCATATCTTATTACAAACAAGTATGGCAATCATTATACTCGGGCAGTATATCATAACTCTAACTGGAATACAGTAATGAAGAAAATGCAGTTTAACCACGCTCCACATGATTGCAGATATACCTTTGCTTCTTTAGCTGATAATGCTAATATGAATGAAATTTGTAAAAAACTTATTATGGGGCACGCTCTCGCTAACAAGAATAATACAGCCTTTAAAACCGGCGATGCAGGTGATATAACATCCGGTGTTTATACCGAAAAAACAATTGCCGATTTAATCGCTGAAGTGAATAAATTACCTGTTAAATTTGTGTAGCCCACTTGTCTCCCACTTGTAGGCAACGTGTAACCAACGACCTTCCGAGAGCCTCTTTTTACTTCCATTATCCCAATTTTCACTAAAATAGTTAAAAGCCCATAGACCTTGAATCTATGGGCTTTTCAGTACTTTTTATATTTTTGTTTTTCCAATTAGCAAACACCCTGAGCGAGCATAGCTTCTGCTACTTTTTCAAATCCGGCAATATTTGCACCCACTACGTAGTCACCTTCAAAACCATATCTCTTAGCAGCATCATCAATATTATGATAAATGTTTACCATGATATTCTTTAACTTAGAATCAACTTCTTCAAATGTCCATGAAAGTCTTTCTGAATTCTGTGACATTTCAAGAGCTGATGTTGCAACACCACCTGCATTTGCAGCCTTACCACCAACGAACCATACTCCGTTTTCCTGTAAGTATTTTGTTGCATCAATTGTTGTAGGCATGTTAGCACCTTCACAAACACATTTACATCCGTTTGCTACTAACTGTTTTGCATCATCAAGATGTAATTCGTTCTGTGTAGCACATGGAAGTGCGATATCACATTTAATCTGCCATACACCACGTCCTTCATGATATTCTGCTGAAGGTCTTGCAGCTGCATATTCTGTAAGTCTTGCTCTCTTAACTTCTTTGATTTCTTTCAGAAGTTCAACATCGATTCCTTCTGAATCATAAATCCAGCCTGTCGAATCTGAACATGTTACACATTTAGCTCCCATCTGATGCGCTTTCTGGATAGCATAAATAGCAACGTTACCAGCACCTGATACAACGACTGTCTTACCTTCCATTGACTCGCCATGGCACTTGATTAACTCTTCTGTTAAGTAAAGTAATCCGTAACCTGTAGCTTCTGTTCTTGCTAAAGAACCACCATATGTAAGTCCCTTACCTGTAAGAACACCTTCATATACTCCACGGATTCTCTTGTACTGTCCGAACATATAACCGATTTCTCTGGCACCTGTTCCGATATCACCGGCAGGAACGTCTGTATCTGCTCCGATATATTTGCAGAGTTCTGTCATAAAGCTCTGGCAGAATGCCATTACTTCTCTATCTGATTTTCCCTTAGGATCGAAATCAGAACCACCTTTACCACCACCAATTGGAAGTCCTGTGAGTGAGTTCTTGAAAATCTGCTCAAATCCTAAGAACTTGATAATTCCAAGATTTACTGATGGGTGAAGTCTTAAACCACCCTTATATGGTCCGATAGCTGAATTGAACTGTACTCTGTAACCTGTATTTACCTGTACCTGTCCGTTATCATCTACCCAAGGAACTCTGAACTTAAACTGTCTCTCTGGTTCACAGATTCTTTCAAGTAAAGCTTCCTTTTTAAATTTTTCCTCATTTTTTTCAATTACAGGTCTTAATGATTCTAAAACTTCATCAACTGCCTGTAAAAATTCTGGCTCGCTAGCGTTCTTCTCATGAACTTTTGCTAATACCTCGTCTACGTATGACATTTTGTAGCCCTCCTTAATATATTTTTCTTAATCCATGTGCAAACCGGCAGATATATGCGCTCACTTTAACACACTAAAGAGAATTATATATTAATTTCTTAATTATATCAAGCAAAAGACTTTCTAAACTTTATTTTGTAAGGCAATTATTTTATTTACTTTAATTTCTTAATCCAAAACTTAATAATTACAATATTTGGATAAATTATATCGTTTTTCAAACTAGAATAATTATATATATCACTGCAGTTCATGAGAATTTTTGTTTTATTTCATCTTAGGCTTAAATATAAGTGATGCCAGATATCCTAAAATAAGTGCTCCCGAAATTCCTACTGCACTGGAAGTGAATCCTCCTTTAAACAATCCAAGAACTCCGGATTCGCTGATAGCTTCTTTCATTCCTTTCCAAAGGTTATTTCCAAATCCAATCAATGGTACTGTAGCACCACATCCTGCCCATTTTGAAAATGGCTCATATATACCTATAGCTCCAAGTATAACGCCAAGGCATACTAATCCAACCATAATCCTTCCTGGTGTAAGTTTTGTTTTATCAATAAAAATCTGTACAATGGCACAAATCACACCACCGACCAAAAAACTTTTCAAAAAAATCATTTGTTTCATCCTCTCATTCTAATCGTTCTATTTTTTAACTGACTTCATATCAATTTTATAGATATTCATAACATCACTTAACATGCTTCTATCTGTACAAGATGTGCAATTCCCGGAACACTATTTCCTTCATTAAAACTAACAGGAGACATTAAAGCACCTGTTGGAATAAATAAAACTTTCTTCCATGCTTTCTTTTTTAACTGTTTAAAGATATACGATGTAAGCACTGTTGCCGCACAGCCACATCCACTGCCACCTGCATGAGTATCCTGACTGCTTGCATCAAACATTTCAATTCCACAATCCATATGGACTTTTGAAATATCATATCCTTTATCTCTTAACAGATCTAATAGAATTGTTTTTCCTACAATTCCTAAATCTCCTGTTATAATTTTATCATAATCCTCAGCTGTCGTATTAAAGTCTTTAAAATGTGTATATATTACATCTGCTGCTGCCGGAGCCATACATGCCCCCATATTCTGTGCGTCCTTAACACCATAATCGACAATCTTTCCTGTTGTAATTCCTGTTATCTTTGCAAATCCTTTATCCTTACTGACAATCACTGCTCCTGCTCCAGTCACGGTCCATGTAGCTGCATATGGTCTCTGATTACCATAAGCCAATGGAAAACGGAACTGTCTTTCAGCGCTTGCAAAATGACTGGATGCAATAGCTATAACATTATTAGCATTTCCACCTTCTACTGTAATTGCGGCAATACTAAGTGCTTCTCCAATGGTGGAACATGCGCCATACAAGCCAAAAAACGGAATTTCAAATTCCAGAATTCCAAATGTTGTAGCAATTAACTGCCCCAGCAAGTCACCTGCAAAAATGTATCTGATATCTTCCTTATTCATATTTGATTTAAACAATACCTTTTGTATTGCTTCTTTTTGTAATAAGCTTTCAGCCTCTTCCCATGAATCCTGCCCCAGCATTGGATCCTGCTCTACCACATCAAACTGTTTCCCAAGAGGTCCCTCTCCTTCTTTTTCTCCCACAATGGAGGCTCCCTCGATGATATATGCCGGTTCATCAAAGGCTATACTTTGTTTTCCTACGATTCTACCCATATTATCCCCTTTACCTTTTTACACTTATTTATTCTTTATTTTCTCCTGATTTTAACTAATTATTCTAATTATTACATTAATATAACAATTTAACGTTTTACTTGATTAAATCGACTTTTTTTTATAAAATATAAAAGAATTTTATTTTGGGAGGACAAATTTATGACAACATCAGAAACTGGTATTTTAATTTCTATCGTTATATATATGATAGCAATTATAGGAATCGGTATTTATTATGCAAAAAAGAATAATGATGCCGGAGATTTTTATTTAGGTGGAAGAAAGCTGGGACCTTTTGTAACTGCCATGAGTGCTGAAGCCTCAGATATGAGTAGTTATCTGCTGATGGGACTTCCAGGTCTTGCATATTTATCAGGTGTCTGCGATGTTTTCTGGACAATCGTAGGTTTAGCACTTGGTACATACATTAACTGGCTTATTGTTGCCAAAAGACTTAGACGATACACTGCAAAAATCAATGCAATTACAATTCCTGATTTTTTTGCAAACAGATATCGTGATAAAAGAATATTAAACGGAATTGCCGCTTTAATTATCATTATTTTCTTTGTACCATATACAGCTTCAGGTTTTGCTGCATGTGGAAAATTATTTAATTCATTATTTGGAATCAATTATATGACTGCAATGATAATCAGTGCTATTGTAATTATTGCCTATACAACGTTAGGTGGTTTCCTCGCAGCAAGTACAAGCGATTTTATTCAAAGTATTATTATGTCTATCGCATTAATTATTGTTGTTATTTTCGGAATCAACTCCGTAGGCGGTATTGAACAGGTATTTGCAAATGTAAAAGACCTTCCTGGTTTCTTGAACTTTAATGCTACATTTGATGCTTCTACTGGTACATCTTCACCATATGGCATTATCACAATTATATCCACTCTTGCATGGGGTCTTGGATATTTTGGTATGCCTCATATTCTTTTAAGATTTATGGCAATTGAAGATGAAAATAAAATAAAATTATCCAGACGTATTGCAAGTGTATGGGTAGTTATCGCCATGGCAATTGCTTTATTTATCGGTATTATGGGATACAGTATGTCAAAAGCAAATGTCATCCCTGCTTTGGAAGGCTCAGCTACAGAAACTGTTATTGTTCAGATTGCAAATGCTCTCAGCCAAAATGGTATTTTCTTTGCAATTATTGCCGGTGTTATCCTAGCAGGTATTCTTGCTTCAACGATGTCAACTTCGGATTCTCAGCTTCTTGCTGCATCATCCAGTATTACAGAAAACTTAATGGATGGTGTATTCGGAGTGAAATTATCTGATAAAGCAAAAGTTATTGTTGCAAGATGTTCCGTTATCGTAATATCCATTATTGCAATATTCTTTGCAGCAGACCCTAACAGCAATGTATTTACAATCGTATCTTTTGCCTGGGCTGGATTTGGTGCAACATTTGGACCAATTATGTTATTCGCATTGTTCTGGAAACGCTCGAACAAGTATGGTGCAATTGCTGGTTTATTATCCGGCGGTGTAATGGTATTTGTATGGAAATTCGTTATCAGACCTCTCGGAGGTGCCTGGGATATCTACGAATTACTTCCAGCATTTATTGTTGCCTGCGTATTTATTGTGATTGTCAGCTTACTTACAAAAGCACCAGAGCAGGAAATTATTGATGAATTTGAATCTATTCAAAAGATGGATTAACAAAGTTCTGGATTGTCTTGTGGACGAATATAAAAGGATACACAGGGAAACTGAACTTTAGAAATATTTGTAGATAGAAAAAGAGTCTGAAAATTAAAGTGCCGACTTAATCTTCACCGAATTTCTGAAGAAATTCGCTTCAGGTAAGTCTTAAAAACTGATATTGAAAATCAGTTTTTAACTTTAATTTACCAGATTCTTTTTCTATACAAATTCATTTCTAAAATTCAATGTTTCCCTGTGTATCCCTTTTATATCTCGTCCCACCACTACAAGTCGTAAATTTATAGATTGTAATTACTTCGGTAAAAACTTTTCACTGCATAAATGATGTGTACAGAAACTATACTACCTTTCATAAAACACATTTAATATTTACATATATTTAGTATTTTTCTTTGAGTTTACATATGTATTTTAAACATTCTATCCTGCTTTATTATATTGATTTACATATATTGGCTCTTATTTTTTTTATTTA
>CAJTRZ010000013.1 GCA_910578975.1 uncultured Eubacterium sp. | reverse complement strand
ATTGATTTTTAAGCACCGACTTCATTTTCGAAAAAATCTTGATGATTTTTTCTCAAGTAAGTCTTAAAATCTGATTTTGAAAATCAGATTTTAGCTTAACTCTCAGTTCTCTTTTTCTATACAAATTTGTTCCTAAAATTCAATGTTCCCCTGTGTATCCCTTTGATATCTCGTCCCACCACGACAAATCGTAGATTAATCGATTGTAATTGTTGTGGCAAAGACTTTTCACTGCTAAAGTGATGTGTACAGAAAATATGCTCCCTTTTATAAAACACATTTAGGATTTACATATATAAAACATTATTCTTTGAATCTACATATGTATTTTCAACATCCTATCCTGCTTTATTATGTTGATTTACATATATGAAGTCTTATTTTTTTATTTTAGATATGTAATAATTTTTCATTTTCCATAAATTCTAAACTTTTTTACATATGTTTTTGTTGATTCAAAAAAATTTATATGTAATATCTTTTTATGTGTCACATATTTTTGACGTCTTTACATATATATTTTTAAACATAAAAAAAGAATATATGTAATATATTCTCTTTCTGCAGGAAAGTCGCTACTTCTACAACCTGAAATTTGTGTTACAGTTTGGATAGATAACTATTGTGGTACATTTTATCATGTGTCACTTCTTCTCCAAACCAGTCCGGCTTTTGAAAAGCATCAGCCTGTTCTACAGAATCAAATTCCACTTCTACTAATAACATGCCCGAAAATTTATCTTCAAATATATCCAACTCAGCAGTAAGATTTCCATCATTTATCGGAATCAGATAACGTGTTTTTGTAATAATATTTCCATCGGCTTTTTTTTGAAGATGTTGATAACTTTCAGCATTAAGGGGAAGATTATATTCTTCTCGAGCCATCATTCCGCCCCCTTTATAGGTCAAATAATATTCATCATCCTGCTTTCTGATTCTAACAACTGGAGCAGTATTTAAGTAGGCCTGTTCAATTTTGTGATGTTCAAACTGTGTCAGGTCTTTTGGTATTTCTTTTGGTATAAATTTTTTTTCTATTTCCATTCCCATAATTTCTCTCCTGATACCTTTTTACAAATGTAATTAATTTTATTATTATCTTTTTTTATTTTAAAATTCTTAAAAAACAAATGCAAGAAAAATTTAACGTGATATTAATAAGTTGGACACATTATCGGATTATGGTATAATTAACTGCGATATAAACTGGAAATAAAAAGAATATATTTTTTATTTATATCCTGTTTGAGGGAAAGGAGTGGTTCATTATATGAAAACAGTATATGCATTTTTGGCAGATGGTGTGGAAGAAGTAGAAGCATTAATGGTTATTGATTTACTGAAAAGAACAAAGAAATTAAATGTTGTAATGGTCTCTATTAAAGAAGAAATTATGGTAGAAGGTTCTCATGGAATTAAGTTTTTTGCAGATAAAAATATAGACGAAATAGATTTTGATATGGGGGATTGTATCTTTTTACCGGGAGGTGCAGCAGGTACAGAAAATCTTGCAGATTGCAAGGAATTGACAGAACAAATAGTAAAATATAATGAGCAGGGCAAGTGGCTCACAGCAATTTGTGCGGCACCAAGTGTGTATGGAAGATTAGGTCTATTGAAAGATAAGAGAGCTACTTCATATCCAACTTTCGCAGACCAGATGAATTGCAAGGAATATGGCGGAGCAGTTGTTACAGATGGCAATTATATTACAGCGAAAGGATTAGGTGTAGCATTGGAACTTGGTCTGGAGATGATTTCACAGTTGGTTGATGGAGAAACCAGTGGAATGGTTGCAGATCAGATACAGTACAATTAAAGGAAAAGTAGTGACAAGCAATAAATTGTATGGTATAATTTTACTCTGCGTCAAGGGATTACTATGCCCTTACGCCGATTATTAGAGTGAATAAATGGGAATACTCAAGCCCGTTTTTATAACAAGGAGGAAAAATAATGAGTTTACAGGTAGAAAAGTTAGAGAACAATACAGCCAAGCTTACTATTGAGGTATCAGCAGAGGAATTTGATAAAGCAATTCAGGCTGCATATCAGAAGAACAAAAATAAATTTAATGTACCAGGATTTAGAAAAGGTAAAGTACCTTACGCTATGGTAGAAAAAATGTATGGAGCAGGAGTATTCTATGAAGATGCTGCAAATGACCTTATTCCGGGAGCATATGCGGATGCAGCAGCAGAGAGTGAATTAGAGATTGTTGCCCGTCCTGAAATCAGCGTAACACAGATTGAAAAAGGAAAATCATTTATTTTCGAAGCAGAAGTAACTCTGAAACCTGAAGTTAAACTTGGAAAATACAAAGGTGTAAAAGTTGAGGCAATGGATGCAACTGTTACAGATGAAGATGTACAGGCTGAACTTGATAAAGTAAAAGAGCAGAATGCAAGACTTGTTGCAGCAGATGAAAAGGAAGTAGAAGATGGTGACCAGACAACAATCGATTTTGAAGGTTTTGTAGATGGAGAGCCATTTGAAGGAGGAAAGGGAGAGGATTATCCGCTAACAATTGGTTCCCATTCATTTATTGACACATTTGAAGAACAGCTTATTGGGAAGAAAGTGGGAGAAGAAGTTGAAGTAAATGTTACTTTCCCAGAACAGTATCAGGCACAAGAACTTGCAGGAAAGCCTGCTATGTTTAAAGTAACGATTAAAGAAATAAAAGTAAAGGAATATCCAGAGGTGGACGATGATTTTGCACAGGATGTTTCTGAGTTTGATACATTAGATGAATATAAGGCAGACATTAAGAAGAACCTTGAAGAAAAGAAAGCACAGGAAGCTGAAGCAGATAAAGAAAGTAAGGTAATTGAAGCTATCGTTAAGGATTCTGAGATGGATATTCCTGAAAAAATGATTGAAGCTCAGTGTCAGCAGATGGTAGAAGAGTTTGCTCAGAATATTGCTATGCAGGGTATTTCTTTTGAGCAGTATATGCAGTTTACAGGTGCGACTGTAGAACAGCTTACAGAGCAGGTGAAACCACAGGCTCAGGCAAGAGTGGAGTCAAGTCTTGTGCTTGAAGCAATTGTTAAAGCTGAAAATATCGAAGCTACACAAGAAGAATATGATGAGGAAATCAACAAAATGGCAGAAAGATATCAAATGGAAGCTGACAAAGTAGATGAATTATTATCTGATGATGATAAGAAAAACTTTAAGGCAGATATCTGTGCAAGAAAGGCAGCAAAACTGGTAGTAGAAGCTGCAAAATAAGAATAATACAGATTTTATTAGGAGGTATGAATATGGCATTAGTACCTTATGTCATTGAACAAAATTCCAGAGGGGAACGTTCTTATGACATTTATTCAAGATTATTAAAGGACAGAATTATTTTCTTAGGAGAAGAGATTAATGATGCTACAGCCAGTGTGGTTGTTGCACAGTTATTATTCCTGGAATCAGAAGATCCGGGGAAGGATATTCATATGTACATTAATAGTCCGGGAGGTTCTGTAACAGCAGGAATGGCTATTTATGATACTATGAATTATATCAAATGTGATGTCTCAACTACTTGTATTGGTATGGCAGCAAGCATGGGTGCATTCCTTTTATCAAGTGGAGCAAAAGGTAAGAGATATGCTCTGCCAAATGCAGAAATTATGATTCATCAGCCACTTGGCGGTGCACAGGGACAGGCTACAGAGATTCAGATTGCTGCAGAGCATATTTTAAAGACTAAGAAAAAATTAAACGAAATTTTAGCTGAAAATTCCGGACAGCCTGTTGAGGTTGTTGAAAAAGATACAGACAGAGATAACTGGATGTCTGCGGATGAGGCAAAGGACTATGGTTTAGTAGATCAGGTAATAAAAGAAAGATAATATAAGGCACCGCGGTTAGTGGTGCCTTATGTTGAAATATGAGAGGTTATTATGGCAAATAAGAATATAACGGATAATATTTTACGCTGTTCTTTTTGTGGGAGAACGGAGGGTCAGGTAAGAAGATTGATATCAGGCCCCGGAGATGCATATATCTGTGATGAATGTGTAGAGATTTGCGCAAGTATTGTAGATGATGAAGTTTATGGGAATGGTGAAGATGACGTTAAGGACGAGATTAATTTACTAAAGCCAAAAGAGATAAAAGAATTTTTAGATCAGTATGTTATAGGTCAGGATGAGGCAAAGAAAGTATTGTCTGTTGCAGTATATAATCATTATAAGAGAGTGCTGGCAAATAAGGATTTAGATGTAGAACTACAGAAATCAAACATTTTATTACTGGGTCCGACGGGTTCTGGTAAAACATACCTGGCACAGACATTAGCTAAAATACTCAATGTACCTTTTGCTATTGCAGATGCTACGACATTGACAGAAGCTGGTTATGTAGGTGAGGATGTTGAGAATATTTTATTGAAATTAATACAGTCAGCAGATTACGATATTGAGAGAGCACAGCATGGTATTATTTATATTGATGAAATAGATAAGATTACAAAGAAATCGGAAAATGTCTCCATTACAAGGGATGTATCCGGTGAAGGTGTTCAGCAGGCTCTTCTTAAGATTTTGGAAGGAACAGAGGCCAGCGTACCACCTCAGGGTGGCAGAAAACATCCACAACAGGAATTAATTCCTATTGATACAACAAATATTCTATTTATTTGTGGAGGTGCTTTTGCAGGACTGGACAAGATTATTGAGAGAAGACTAGATAAAAGTGCTATAGGTTTTGGTTCAGAATTATCAGAAAAGTCTGATAAGAAGACAGATGAGTTATTAAAGGAAGTAATGCCACAAGACTTGACAAAGTTTGGTTTGATTCCTGAGTTTATCGGTCGTGTTCCTGTTACAGTGACACTAGATTTGTTAGACGAGAAAGCCTTAGAGAGAATTTTGACAGAGCCAAAGAATGCATTGGTGAAACAGTATAAAAAGTTATTTGAGTTAGATGGTGTAGAGTTGAAATTTACTGAAGAAGCTATCAGTACAATCGCAAAACTGGCAGTAGAGAGAAAAACAGGTGCCAGAGGTTTGAGAGCTATTATAGAAAATGCTGTCATGGATACGATGTACGAAACACCGTCTGATGAGACCATTAAGGCATGTATTATTAATGAAGATGTTGTTAATGGTTTGGCAGATGCTGAGTTGGTATATAATTCACGCGTAAATAAAAATGATACAACAAAGAAGAAAAAGGGGAAAACTGCATAAGTGTAGTTTAATAAGGAGATTTTATGTCAGAGAATATAAAAATATTTCCGGTTATACCATTGAGAGGGCTTGCAATATTGCCGGAAACAACAGTTCATTTTGACGTTAGTAGAAAATCATCAATTGCGGCAGCAGAGGAAGCCATGTTAAACAGTAGAGAATTATTTGTTGTCGCACAGAAAGACCCGGTGGAAGAAACACCGGGTTTTGATGGTGTATATAAAGTAGGTACAGTTGTTGTTGTAAAGCAGTTAAACAAACTACAGGGAAATGTCATAAGAGTGATGGTTGAAGCTGTAGGGAAGGGGAAAATTCAGTCTCTCTATGAAGAAAAAGAATACTTAGAAGGAGAAGCTGAAATTATTTTAGATGAGGAAAATACCTTATCAGATATTCAGGAAGAGGCTTTTGTCAGAGAGTTAAAAGATGCAGTAAAAACATTTCATGCTACAATTAATGAACTTTCAGAATCTAGTTTTAAAGGATTGATGGCAATTGAAGAATTGGAACAATTGATGATTCAGATTCTTTTACGAATTAAAGTGGACTATAAAACAAAGCAGGAGTTTTTAGAGGTAAATAGTATACTTGATAAATTTTCTGTTGTATTGGCGTATTTAACAAAGGAGTCTGAAATCGGTGAAATTCGTGCAGATATTATAGCTAAGGTTAAAGAACGCTTAGATAAAAGCCAGAAAGAGCATATCCTGCGTGAACAGATGCAGGTTATAAGAGAGGAACTTGGAGAAGATTTTTTGGCAGAGGCAGATGAGTTTGAAAAACAGATACATGGACTGAATGCAGATGAAGAAGTAAAAGAAAAACTATTAAAGGAATTATCCAGATTCAAATCTTATGCGGGAAATGCAGTGGAAGGCAACGTTATCAGAACGTATCTGGAGAACATGTTAGAACTTCCGTGGAATAATGAAACAGAAGAAAATCCTGATTTGAAAAATGCAGAGGACATTTTAAATAGAGACCATTATGAATTAAAAAAAGTAAAAGAGCGTATTTTAGAATTTCTGGCAGTGAGACAACTTACCATGGCAGAGAAAGTAAGTCCGATTATTTGTCTTGTGGGACCACCGGGGACAGGAAAAACTTCTATCGCCCATTCAATTGCAGAAGCATTAAATAAGAAGTATGTGAGAATCTGTCTTGGCGGTGTGGATGATGAGTCAGAAATACGTGGACATAGAAAAACATATGTAGGTGCGATGCCAGGACGTATTGTGAAAGGATTAAAACAGGCAGGTACGTCTAATCCATTGATTCTATTTGATGAAATTGATAAGATGGGAAGAGGTGTTCATGGAGATCCGGCAGCAGCATTGCTGGAGGTACTAGATTCAGAGCAAAACGCTAAGTTCCGAGATAATTATGTAGAACTTCCGATTGACTTGTCAAAGGTATTATTTATTGCTACCGCAAATGATGCAGGTACTATTCCAGAGCCGTTGCTTGACCGAATGGAAATAATAGAGGTAGAGGGATATACGGAAAATGAAAAATTTCATATTGCAAAAGATCATTTAATTAAAAAACAGTATGAAAAAAATGGAATAAAGAAGAGCTGGCTTTCAATTACGGACGAAGGAATCAATAGTATTATAAAGTATTATACAAGAGAAGCCGGTGTGAGACAGCTGGATAGAGAAATTTCGAAGGTATGCAGAAAAGCTGCCAGTGACATTGTGAAGAACCAGAAGAAACGTTTAAAGGTTACCTCAAAAAATATTGAGAAATATCTGGGAAGAAAAATTTATGATATTGACTTGGCAAATGAGAAAAATGATATTGGAATTGTCAGGGGATTGGCGTGGACTGCAGTAGGTGGAACGACGCTTCAGATAGAGGTCAATACAATGCCGGGGAAAGGTGAATTGAAGCTGACTGGTCAGTTGGGTGATGTTATGAAAGAGTCAGCCCAGATTGCACTAACATATGTCAGAAGTATTGCAGATGATTATGGTGTCAAAAAAGCATTTTTTAAAGAGCATGATATACATATCCATGTACCAGAAGGAGCTGTTCCAAAAGATGGTCCGTCTGCAGGTATTACTATGGCTACAGCCCTTTTGTCAGCAGCAGCGAAACGTAAGGTAAACTGCAAAGTAGCCATGACAGGAGAAGTTAACCTGCGGGGAAAGGTTATGCCGATTGGAGGATTAAAGGAAAAACTTCTTGCCGCAAAAAATGCAGGTATTAAGACGGTATTAGTTCCGAAGAAAAATGAGCCAATGCTTGATGAGATTTCAAAGGAAATTACCAGCGGTATGAAAATTATTTTAGCGGAAGATATGAGTGAAGTGCTAAAAACAGCACTTTGCTAATTAGAAAATAAAGTAGTGAGGTAAAGAAGATGATTGTTAAGAGTGTTGAATTAGAGACTGTTTGTGGAATTACCAGTAAACTGCCGGAGAATGTGATGCCGGAGATTGCTTTTGCGGGTAAGTCCAATGTAGGTAAGTCATCTTTGATTAATGGTCTTGTAAATCGGAAGGCTCTGGCCAGAACATCTTCTCAGCCGGGAAAGACACAGACAATTAATTTTTATAATGTAAATAGAGAATGTTTTTTTGTGGATCTTCCGGGGTATGGTTATGCAAGCGTAGCAAAAGAAGTGAAGGCAAAATGGGGAAAGATGATTGAGAACTATCTTCATACTTCACAGGTTTTAAAAGCTGTTTTTTTACTAATTGATATCAGACATGAACCATCGAATAATGATATGAATATGTATGAATGGATATTGGCAAATGGATATGAGCCAATTATTATTGCTACGAAACTGGATAAGATTAAAAGAAGCCAGATTCAAAAGCATTTAAAAATGATAAAAGTGGGATTAGATGTAGTTCCTGGAACAAAGATATTACCTTTTTCGGCACAGACGAAGCAGGGAAAAGATGAAATACTGGCAGTGATAGACGAGCTGGTTTTTGGTACAAAAGAGGAGTAATAACATATGGCGATAGAAACAGAAACTTTATACAAGTTAATGATTATGCATATGCTGAATAAAGTAGAATTTCCATTGACAAACACACAAATTGCACAATTTTTTCTGGAAAATGAATACACGAATTATTTTGCAGTGCAAAAGGCAATCAGTGAGTTGATAGAAGACGGATTTGTTTTTTCTAATGTGAATCGAAACACTTCTTATTATCATCTGACATCAGAGGGGAGAGAAAGTCTTAAATTTTTTGAAAATAAAATACCAAATCAGGTAGTTGACGATATTGACATGTTTCTGGTAGATAATAAATATGAACTGCGTAATGAAGTTGGAACAATATCTGATTATTATAGAGCATCTAATGGAGATTATGTAGTTCACTGTCAGGTAAAAGAAGGAGATACCACACTGATTGAAGTAAATATATCTACACCTGACAGAAAAATGGCATCTCAGATGTGCACAAACTGGGAAGCAATGAATAACAGTCAGAAAATATATCAGTTTATTATAGATAATCTGACAAAGTAATTGGAGGGAAAAGTGGCACATATAGACCAAAGTAAAATAAGAAATTTTTGTATTATAGCCCATATTGACCATGGAAAATCTACATTGGCAGACAGAATTATTGAGATGACAGGTCTTTTAACAAACAGAGAGATGCAGTCTCAGGTTCTTGACAATATGGATTTGGAACGTGAGCGTGGAATTACTATTAAGTCTCAGGCAGTCCGTACGGTATATAAAGCAAAAGATGGAGAAGAATATATTTTTAATTTGATTGATACACCGGGGCACGTGGATTTCAATTATGAGGTATCAAGAAGTCTGGCAGCCTGCGATGGTGCTGTATTGGTAGTAGATGCAGCTCAGGGAGTAGAGGCGCAGACGCTGGCGAATGTATATCTTGCAATGGATCATGATTTAGAGGTATTTCCAGTTATTAATAAAGTAGATTTACCTTCAGCAGATCCAGACAGAGTAAAAGCTGAAATAGAGGATGTTATTGGGCTTGAAGCAGAAGATGCACCTTTAGTTTCAGCAAAAACAGGATTGAATTGTGAAGATGTTTTAGAAGCGATTGTAAAAAATGTACCAGCACCAACAGGTGATGCAAAGGCACCACTTCAGGCATTAATTTTTGACAGTTTATATGATTCTTATAAAGGGGTTATTGTGTTCTGCAGAATCAAAGAAGGTACAGTAAAGCCTGGAATGAATATTAAAATGATGGCTACCGGTGCTACAGCAAATGTAGTAGAAGTAGGATATTTTGGTGCAGGACAGTTTATATCCTGTGAAGAATTATCAGCAGGAATGGTTGGATATATTACAGCCAGTATTAAAAATGTGGCAGATACAAAGGTAGGTGATACTGTAACCAATGCAGATGCACCATGTAGTGAGGCACTGCCTGGATATAAGGAAGTACAGTCTATGGTATATTGTGGTCTGTATCCTGCTGATGGAGCCAAATATCCGGACTTGAGAGATGCATTGGAGAAACTACAGTTAAATGATGCAGCATTAAAGTATGAACCAGAGACATCTGTTGCTCTTGGATTTGGATTCCGCTGTGGATTTTTAGGGTTGTTACACCTTGAGATTATTCAGGAAAGATTAGAAAGAGAGTATGGACTTGATTTGGTAACAACAGCGCCATCCGTTATTTATAAAGTATATAAAGATAATGGGGAGGTAATAGAACTTACCAATCCGACAAATCTTCCGGATCCAAATGAGATATCTTATATGGAAGAGCCAATTGTCAGTGCTGAAATTATGGTGACGACAGAGTTTATTGGTGCAATTATGGAATTGTGCCAGCAAAGGCGTGGAAGATATATTAGCATGGAGTATGTAGAGGGGCAGAGAGCTCTTTTGAAATATGATATTCCGTTAAATGAAATTATTTATGATTTCTTTGATGCACTAAAATCCCGTTCCAGAGGGTATGCATCCTTTGACTATGAATTAAAAGGATATGAACAAGCTAAGTTAGTGAAGTTAGATATCCTTATCAATAAGGAAGAAGTGGATGCGTTATCGTTTATTGTGCCGGAGGTTTCTGCATATGAACGGGGAAAGAAGATGTGTGAGAAGTTAAAAAAGGAAATCCCAAGACAGTTGTTTGAGGTACCAATTCAGGCAGCAGTGGGAAGTAAGGTTATTGCAAGAGAGACTGTAAAGGCAATGCGCAAAGATGTATTAGCAAAATGTTACGGTGGTGATATTTCCCGTAAGAAGAAACTTCTTGAAAAACAGAAAGAAGGTAAGAAGCGTATGCGTCAGGTAGGAAATGTAGAAATTCCTCAAAGTGCATTTATGGCAGTATTAAAATTAGATGAAGAATAGGCACAGCCTATTCTTTTTCTCTATTAGTATTAGGAGATGAATAAGATAATGGACAAAAAAAAGTTAGAGATTTATATACATATTCCGTTTTGTGTGAAAAAGTGTGATTATTGTGATTTCTTATCTATGAGAACAGATGAGAATGCAAAAAGAGAATATGTCAGTGCATTGGTTCGGGAAATTGAATTAAGTAGAGAAAAAATGAAAGATTATCTGGTAGATACGGTATTTATCGGTGGGGGAACTCCCTCCATTTTGAATGGAAAATTGATTGAAAATATAATGAAAACATTAAGAGAAAACAGTACGATTTCAGAAGATGCAGAGATTACGATAGAATGTAATCCAGGAACTGTTACTAGAGAAAAACTGCAAAGTTACAGAAATGCAGGAATTAACAGAATTAGTTTTGGTCTGCAATCTGCCAATGATGAGGAATTAAAAAATATTGGTAGAATTCATAATTATGAACAGTTTGAGGAAAGTTTCAGGCTGGCAAGGGCTGAAGGCTATGATAATATTAATATTGATATTATGAGTGCTCTTCCGGGACAGAGTGTAGAAAGTTATGTACAGACATTGGACAAGGTTATTCAAT
The DNA here is from genome assembly GCA_910578975.1 of uncultured Eubacterium sp. GTDB lineage: Bacteria > Bacillota > Clostridia > Lachnospirales > Lachnospiraceae > Eubacterium_G. Next base: position 43,274 of record CAJTRZ010000013.1, on the reverse strand, counting down.
TACAACCAGAACATATTTCGGCGTACAGTCTGATTGTGGAAGAAGACACACCGTTAAATGAAAGAGTGCAGGAAGCTGCCGATAAAGGAATGGATATTTTACCTGATGAAGAAACAGAGCGTGAGATGTATTACTTGACAGAACGAAAATTAAACGAAGCAGGTTTTCATCGTTATGAAATATCCAATTACAGCAAGGCAGGATATGAGTGCAGACATAACATTGGATATTGGAAACGTGTGGAATATCTGGGATTTGGTTTGGGAGCAGCGTCGTTGTATCAGGATACACGATATAATAATACCTATGATATAGATAAGTATATTGGCTTGCTGTTAGACGGAAGAGATGAAAAAAATTATTATGGAGGCAATGACTTTTTTCATGATGATATCTGGAATATTACAGAAGATGCATTATCTGTATTAGAGGGAAAGATACAGAGGCTTACAAGAAAAGATATGATGGAAGAATTTATGTTTTTAGGACTTCGAATGATAGGAGGAATTTCTGTAAAGGAATTTGAAAAGAAATTTGGAAGGAGTTATGATAGTGTATATGGAGAGGTCACAGAAAAATTAATTACGCACGGATTAATTGAGAAAAACGAGAATAATGTAAGGCTGACAAAAAGGGGAGTGGATGTGAGTAATTATGCAATGTCGCAGTTTTTGCTGTAGAAATATTGGAAAAGTAGAAAAAGAAGCAGTTCATCTGCTTCTTTTTCTATTCCACAATTGTATTTAACCAGGTTTTCCTTTTTACTAATATAAAACCAATAACAGATTTCACAGCATCCAGCATGCTGATACATAGAAACATCCAAACAATTGGCATTGATGTAAGATGCGCCAATATCATAGCAAGAGGAACATTTATAAACCAGATAAATCCGCTGTCAAAGATAAAGGTCATAATTGTTTTCCCACCACTGCGGAGTGTGAAATAAGATGCATTGGTAAAAGCATTAAATGGTGCTGCTAAAGCATAAACCAGTATAAACCTTGAAGCAAGATACCGGATTTCTCCTGTAGTGTTGTATATCTGTGGGAAAAGTGCAGCAGCAATCAAAAGGATTGCAGAAACTCCCAGAGAAATTAAAATAGAAAAGACAATCATTTTTCTGTCAGTGTCGACAGCTTCTTTTTCTTTTCCGGCTCCGATTAATTGACCGATAACAATGGAGATAGCAATACCCATCGTTAAAAATGCAGTGTTTACTACATTGTTTATTGTATTGGCAATATTCAGTCCTGCTACAGCAGGTAATCCTCTTGTAGACATTGCCTGTGTCTGCATTGCAATTCCGGCAGCCCATAAAACTTCGTTGAATAATAATGGTGTTCCCTTAGTAATAATATTTTTTACAAGATACATAGGAACATGAAGATTATGGTATGCACCGATAATAAATTGATATTTATCAGAATGTCTGTGTGTGTAGAACATGAGATAGCCACATTCTACAAATCTGGAAAGCACAGTAGCAATCGCTGCACCGACAACTCCAAGTTTTGGGAATCCAAATAAACCAAAAATTAATAATGCATTAAAGACAAAGTCAACAACAACGGCAATAACACCGGCGATCATAGGAACAGTTGTTTGTCCTGCCTCTTTTAATGTAGTACTATAGCAATTTGAAATTACAAATGGAATAATGCTAAATAGCATAACAAATAAGTAATTTCTTGCATAATCAAATGTGGCAGCAATATTACCAGACTCTCCACCTTCATGTAAAAACATGTTAATAAGAGGTTCATGAAAAAGAATGAACAGAAATAGGCTGATTGCAATGACAATCAAGCCAATAATAAATTTCATTCGAAATACATTTCGAACACCCTTGTGGTCTTTTCTGCCAAAATACTGGGCAGAGAAAATACCAGCTCCGGACATCCCACCAAATACTGCGAGGTTAAAAACGAAGAAAAGCTGATTTACAACAGCTACACCAGTCATCTGATCTGTGCCGACTTTTCCGACCATCACATTATCAAGCATCGCTACAAAGTTTGTAAAAAGACTTTGTATTACAATTGGTAATGCTATCACTAATATCATCTTGTAAAAATCTTTATCACCAAAATATTTTGTTTTAATATTCTTCATTATAAAACCTCCTTCTCTTAGTATCTTTAAATAGTCATAGATAGTAGAATAACATATTCTACAGATAGAAGTAAACACTTTTTAAAACGAAATTTATTATATTGACTAATCCAAAAATGTATAGTAAAGTACACAAAGTAAAAGGTTCACAAAGTAAACTAATTGTAAAGGAAGGAATGATGGAAAGATTTAATGAAGAATTATTAAGCGCATGGTTAAGACTATCCAATACCATATGTAATGAAAGGATTGTAACACAACTTCCATATAATGAAGCTTTAATATGTAATATTCTTAATAATCAAAGAAAAAACTATCCAGGTGAGTATTTGACGGCAACAGATTTGTGTGAAAAAACAAGATTGCTGAAATCTCTAATGAACCGAACTCTGAACAATCTAGAAGAAAAAGGTCTGATTGTCAGAAAGAGATCCGAGGAAGATAAGCGGAGTGTGTATGTAATGTTTAATGAAGAGAATATTTCTTATTATGAGAAAGGTCATGAAGAAGTATTGGAAGTGGTTGATGAAATTGTACACAAGATTGAAAAAAGAATTGGTATTGAGAAAACAAAGGAAATTTTAGATGTGATTAATGTGATTTCAGATGCAGCATTAGAAGTAATCCATCAGTAGGAGGTAATATGATAAAGTTTTTAATAGAGTCTTCGTCAGACTATGATGTAAAAGAAGCAAAAGAAAAAGGAATAGAACATGTTTCCATTCCAATTACAATTGGAGAGAAAACATTTTATGATGACGGAAGTGTGACAAAGGATGAGTTTTATAAAATGACTCAGGAGTCAGAAGAGTTTCCCAAAACGTCACAGCCATCACCACAGGAGTTTATGAAGGTTTTCGAAAAGGCAAAAGAAGTGGGAGATGAACTGATTTGTGTACTTTTGTCTTCAGGATTAAGTGGTACAGTACAAAGTGCAGCATTGGCAAAGGAAATGGTAGATTATGAAAATATTTATATTGTAGACTCACTGACAGCTACATATGCCATTAAAGTCTTAGTGGATTATGGAATGAAACTGAGAGAGGAAGGAAAAACTGCGCAGGAAATTACGAATATATTGGATGAAATGAAATCCAGAGTAAAGATTTATGCTGTGTTGGATACGTTGGAGAATTTGTATCGTGGTGGAAGATTGTCAAAGATAGAAGCAGGTATCGGCAGTCTGGCAAAAATTAAGCCGTTAATTACAATAACAGAAGAGGGAAAAATCGGAGTAAAAGCAAAGAGTATTGGAAGGAAAAAAGCGTTAAATGATATCGCAAAACTTATCACAGATGAAAGTATTGATGAAAGTTTTCCTATATATAGCTTATATTCGCTGGGGACAGAAAATAATGAAACATTTACGGATAAATTAAGCGAGCATGGAGTAGAATTTACAGACAGATTTCAGATTGGACCAACGATTGGTACACATATAGGACCAGGAGCTTATGGAATTATATTTGTCCGTAAAGAATAATAAAAATCATTCTTGGTAACCAGATAAATTATGAGTTTAAAGAGAAGGGGAAAATATGAATTGTTTGAGAAGAGCATATTGCAGAGTTTTTCAGATTTGTTTCAGAGCAGCATTACCATTACTGCCATATACAGAGCCTAAGATATTAGAGGGAATGGATAAAATACCTAGAGTATTGGAAAAATTTAACTATAATAAGGTTTTAATTGTGACAGATAGGGGAATAACAGAAGTAGGTCTTGGAAAGCAGCTTACGGATATTTTGGGGAAAGCTGATATTTCTTATGAGTATTATGATAATACGGTAGCAAACCCTACTGTTTCAAATGTGGAAGAAGCAAAAGACAAGTACATAGAGGGTGGCTGTCAGGCAATAATTGCATTGGGTGGCGGTTCATCTATGGATTGTGCAAAGGCAGCAGGAGCCAGAGTGGCAAAACCAAACCAGCCGGTAAGTAAAATGAAAGGAATTTTGAAAATACATAAAAAAATTCCGTTACTCTTAGCGATTCCGACGACAGCAGGAACAGGCAGTGAGACAACATTGGCAGCAGTAATTACAGACGAAGAGACGCATCATAAGTATCCGATTAATGATTTTGTGTTAATTCCAAAGTATGCAGTGTTGGACTATAAATTTACCACTAGTTTGCCAAAACATTTAACAGCCACAACTGGTATGGATGCATTGACTCATGCGGTAGAGGCATATATTGGCAGAAGTACTACGAGATATACAAGGAAAAAGGCTGTAAGAGCAGTTAAACTAATTGGAAAAAATCTGAAGAGAGCATATGATGATGGAAATGATGTGCAGGCAAGAATGAATATGCTGAAGGCATCATATTGTGCAGGGGTGGCATTTACACAGTCTTATGTGGGGTATGTACACGGTGTGGCACATTCTTTAGGTGGACAGTATGGAGTACCTCATGGGCTGGCAAATGCAGTTATTCTTCCATATGTATTGGAGATGTATGGAGAGACCAGTTATAGGAAACTCGCAAAACTTGCAGTAAAGGCAAATATTATAGATGATAAGCAGAGTGACGAGGAGACAGCAAAGGATTTTATACAATGGATAAAGGATATGAATCAGTCAATGAATATTCCTGATTATATACAAGGGATTGAAGAGAAGGATATTCCGAAAATGGCAAAACATGCAGACAAGGAAAGCAACCCATTGTATCCTGTACCAAAGTTAATGAATGCAAAGGAACTCGAAGAAATATATAGAAAAGTGAAATCATAGATGGAAACTGTTAGCGAGAAACACCTAAGCAAAGGCGTAAGCGAAGTTTTCTATTGAACGAAGAGTTGTGTCAAAGATGATAGTGAAAAGAGGAAATATGATGAGTAGAATTGAGGATGTGGTTAAAAAGCAAAGAGACTTTTTTGAAACGAAAGAGACCTTTGATGTGGATTACAGAATCAAATATTTAAAAAAATTAAAGCAGGTAATATTAGAGTGTGAAGAAGAAATCTGTCAGGCATTAAATTTGGACCTGGGTAAGTCTGCTAGTGAATCTTATATGTGCGAAGTTGGTTTGACATTAGCAGAATTATCATATCAGATAAAACATATAAAACGTTGGAATAAGCCAAAGAGACACAGAACTGATTTGGCAAATTTTCATGGGAAAAGTTATTCTGTATTTGAACCATATGGTGTGGTTTTAGTTATGGCACCTTGGAACTATCCGTTTATGCTGACAATGGAACCTTTGATTGGAGCAGTTGCGGCTGGAAACTGTGTGGTGGCAAAACCATCCGCATATTCGCCAGCCACATCTTCTATAATAAAGAAAATACTTGATAGAGTGTTCAATGAAGAATATGTAACAGTAATCGAGGGAGGGAGAGCAGAAAATACAGAACTCCTTGAGCAAAAGTTTGATTACATATTTTTTACAGGTGGTGTGACAGTAGGCAAACTGGTTATGGAAAAAGCTGCAAAGAATCTTACGCCAGTCTCATTGGAACTAGGTGGAAAGAGTCCTTGTATTATCGATAAAACAGCTAATTTGAAATTGGCGGCAAAAAGACTGGCTTTTGGAAAATATTTGAATCTTGGGCAGACATGTGTGGCACCAGATTATTTGTTGATAGATAAAAATATCAAGGACGAATTTCTAAAAATATTTATTGATACTGTAAAGAAAATGTATGGAGAACACCCATTAGACAACAAAAACTATGGTAAGATAATAAATGAAAAACATTACACAAGGGTAATGGGATTGATTGATAGGGAAAAGGTAGTGCTAGGTGGAAGTGGAAGAGAAAATGAGCTACGTATCGAACCTACGATATTAGATAACGTTACAGAGGATGACGCAGCTATGCAGGAAGAAATATTTGGTCCTGTCTTACCTGTTCTTACTTATAATAATTTAGAAGAGGCTGTAGAATTTATAGAAAAACGTCCACACCCATTAGCATTGTATATCTTTTCAAACAATAAAAAGATACAAAAAATGTTTACAGAAAAAGTTGCATTTGGTGGAGGATGTATAAATGACACTGTGTTACATTTAGCGACATCACAGATGGGATTTGGCGGCGTAGGAAACAGTGGTATGGGAGCATATCATGGAATTAAGAGTTTTCATACGTTTACTCATGAAAAGAGCATTTTGAAAAAATATAACTGGATTGATATGCCAATGAGATATCAGCCGTATAGTAAACTGTACGATAGAATTGTAAGGTTGTTTCTTAGATAAAATTCAATGTTCCCCTGTGTATTCTTTTATACTCAGACCACCTCGACACCTCCAAAATCCAGACGTTAACACGTCTGTCGTGCTACGCACTTATGATTTTGTCGGTATCGCACCAAGAAAAGCAAATGCCTGCTTACGCAGTCGCTTGCTTTTCTTTTGCGTGCGATAAACCGGAATTTATTCGTTCATATTTTTTTTACAAATCTTTTTAAAATAAACAGTTGACAAAGAAAAAACATAGTGATAGATTAGTGCATAGAATAAATATTAGCACTCGAAAGAAATGAGTGCTAACAACACAAAGCCATAGAAAGGAGATGTCTATGGAATTAAGTGAGAGAAAAGAAAAAATTCTTGATGCAGTTATTCGAAATTATCTGGAGACTGGGGAGCCGGTAGGTTCCAGAACAATTTCTAAGTATACTGATTTGAACCTGAGTTCAGCAACGATAAGAAACGAGATGTCTGACTTAGAAGAGATGGGATATATTATTCAGCCACATACATCAGCAGGTCGTATTCCAACAGATAAAGGATACAGATTATATGTTGACAATATGTTAAAAGACAAACTATCCCAGCTGGATGAGCGCGAGCGAAAGGTCACTGAAAAAGAAGACCTTCTTATAGAAAAGGTCGATAAGGTAGAAACACTGCTTCAGAATATGGCAAAGGTGCTGGCGACGAACACGAATTATGCAACAATGGTATCCTCGCCAAAGTCTCAAGGAAATAAAATAAAATTTATTCAATTATCTATATTGGATGAAAAACAATTGTTATGTACAGTTGTTTCAGATAAAAATCATGTAGTGAATAAGATTGTCAAGGTTAGCCGGGAAGTTAGCCAGGAAATGATTGTCCGATTGAATGTTGCATTAAATACAGCCCTTGCGGGATTGTCCATGGAGGAGATAAATTTGGGTGTTATTACAGCACTTACTTCTCAGGCAGGAGAGTTTGAAGGATTGGTGAATGAAGTATTAAAAGCAATTACAGAGGCCATTTCCACAGAGGCGCAGATGAAGATTTATACATCAGGTGCAACAAATATCTTTAAATATCCGGAACTTAGTGATAAGGAAAGAGCCAGTCAGCTTCTGACTACTCTGGAAGAAAAGTCACAGCTTACAGAGTTGATTAATGAGAGTGACGAGGAAACGGGTATTCAGGTATATATAGGAAGTGAGAGTCCTGTCCAATCTATGAAGGATTGCAGTGTTGTAACTGCAACGTATGAATTAGAAGATGGATTTAAGGGAACAATCGGTATTATTGGTCCAAAGAGAATGGATTATGAAAAGGTTGTAGAAACACTGAGAGTTGTGAAAGAACAGTTAAGTAACAGTTTAGACAACGAAGGTGATAACAAATAGAAAATGGGATGCCGGCACAAACGCATTATAAACGAAGAGCCGGGAGTTAGAGAAAGGAGAGTCCAATGACTACTGAAAATCAGGATTTGAAAGAAGGGCTTGAAAGAGGAGTAGATGCTGTAGAAGAAGTGGAAGATGCCGCAAAAGAGACAGAAGATGTGGCAGAAGAGGTAGAACAAACTACTGAGGAGTCTGAGGAAAAAACTGATTCCAAAGAAGAGGCAGATGCCACAGATAAGTCCGATAAAAAGAAAAAGAAGGGCTTCAAGAAGAAAGACAAAAGAGATGAGCAGATAGAGGAACTGAATGACAAATATCAGAGACTGTTTGCAGAGTTTCAGAATTTCAGAAGCCGAAGTGATAAAGAAAAGTCAGCGATGTTTGAAGTAGGTGCAAGATCTATTGTAGAAAAGATTCTGCCGGTAGTAGATAATATCGAGAGAGGTGTAGCTGCCTTAAGTGAAGAGGATTTAGATTCTCCTGTTGGTCAGGGAATGAATCTTATTTATAAACAATTATTGCAGACTCTGGAAGATATGGGAGTAGAGGCAATCGAGGCAAAAGGACAGGAATTTGATCCTGAGCTTCACAATGCTGTAATGCATGAAGACAATGATGAGTTGGGTGAAAACATTGTATCTGAAGAATTGCAGAAAGGTTACAAGTATAAAGACACTGTGGTAAGACACAGTATGGTAAAAGTAGCCAATTAAGTTTGTAAGACAGAATTGTAAGAAAACTTACAATGATTCATAGTAGAGAATAGGGCGCGGCCCTTGGTTAAATTTTGTAAAAGTATTAGGAGGAAAACAAAATGGGAAAAATTATTGGTATTGATTTAGGAACAACAAACTCATGTGTAGCTGTTATGGAAGGTGGAGAACCTACAGTTATTACAAATGCAGACGGTGGAAGAACTACACCATCTGTTGTGGCATTTAAGAAAGATGGAGAAAGATTAGTTGGTGAGCAGGCAAAACGTCAGGCTGTAACAAATGCAGATGGAACAATTTCATCAATCAAGAGACATATGGGAACAGATTATAAGGCAAAAATTGCTGATAAGGATTACACACCACAGGCTATTTCAGCAATGATTCTTCAGAAATTAAAAGCAGATGCTGAGGCTTATCTTGGAGAGACAGTAACAGAGGCAGTCATTACTGTACCGGCTTACTTTAACGATGCACAGAGACAGGCTACAAAAGATGCAGGTAAGATAGCAGGTCTTGACGTTAAGAGAATCATCAACGAGCCTACAGCAGCAGCTTTGGCATATGGTCTGGACAACGAAGGCGAGCAGAAGATTATGGTATACGATTTAGGTGGTGGTACATTTGATGTATCTGTTATCGAAATCGGTGATGGTGTTATCGAAGTTCTTGCAACGAACGGTGATAATAAACTTGGTGGTGACGATTTTGACAAGAAGGTTATGGACTATATGGTAGCAGACTTTAAGTCAAAAACAGGAATTGACCTTTCTAATGACAACATGGCTATGGAAAGAATTAAAGCTGAGGCAGAAGATGCGAAGAAGAAACTTTCATCAGCAACTCAGGTTGAAATTAACATCCCATTCATTACAGCAAATGAGCAGGGACCACAGCATTTAAATATGACATTAACAAAGGCAAAATTTGATGAATTAACAAGAGACCTTGTTGAAAGAACAGCCATTCCAGTACAGAATGCATTAAAGGATGCAGGTGTTTCAGCATCAGAACTTGGTAAAGTATTATTGGTAGGTGGTTCTACAAGAATTCCAGCGGTACAGGATAAGGTAAAACAGTTGACAGGTCATGAGCCTTCAAGAAAAATGAATCCGGATGAGTGTGTAGCACTTGGTGCTTCTATTCAGGGTGGTAAATTAGCAGGTGATGCAGGAGCAGGAGATATTCTTCTTCTTGATGTAACTCCACTTTCATTATCAATTGAGACTATGGGTGGTGTAGCTACAAGACTGATTGAGAGAAATACAACAATCCCTACAAAGAAGAGCCAGATATTCTCAACAGCAGCAGATAATCAGACAGCGGTTGATATTAACGTAGTACAGGGTGAAAGACAGTTCGCAAGAGACAATAAGTCACTTGGACAGTTCAGATTAGATGGAATTCCACCAGCAAGAAGAGGTGTTCCACAGATTGAAGTTACATTCGATATTGATGCAAATGGTATCGTAAATGTATCTGCTAAAGATTTGGGAACAGGTAAGGAACAGCATATTACAATTACAGCTGGTTCAAATATGTCTGATGAAGATATCGATAAGGCTGTCAAAGAAGCAGCAGAGTTTGAAGCAGCAGATAAGAAACGTAAAGAAGCAATCGATGCTAAGAATGAAGCTGATGCGATTATCACACAGACAGAGCAGGCAATGAATGAAGCAGGAGACAAACTTGCGGATGCTGACAAACAGGCAGTTCAGGCTGACATTGATGCATTAAAGGCCACAGTTTCAGCAATTGGAGAGAATGAACCTACAGAGGCACAGGTTGAAGAATTAAAGGCTGGAAAAGAAAAATTAATGAATTCTGCACAGCAGTTATTCTCAAAGATGTATGAGCAGGCTCAGGCAGCTGGTGCTCAGGGGGCAGGTCCTGATATGGGTGCAGGGGCAGCTCCAGAAGATGATGTTGTAGATGGAGACTTTACAGAAGTATAAAGTCGAAAAAATAGTTACGCTAAACCGGTGAAAATCCCGCCCGTGGAAAACGGACGGGTTTTCCCACGATTAATGAGTGGAAGGTATTATTATGGCAGATAAGAGAGATTATTATGAAGTGCTGGGTGTTGATAAGAATGCCGATGAAGCAGCATTGAAAAAAGCATATAGGCAGTTGGCGAAGAAATACCATCCGGATGCAAACCCGGGAGATGAAGAAGCTGCGGCAAAGTTTAAAGAGGCATCAGAAGCGTATGCGGTATTAAGTGATGCTGATAAGAGAAGACAGTATGATCAGTTCGGTCATGCAGCTTTTGAAGGCGGAGCCGGAGGTGCCGGTGGATTTGATTTTAGTGATTTTGATTTTGGAGATATTTTCGGTGGTAGCGGATTTGGAGATATTTTTGGTGATTTGTTTGGCGGTGGACGCCGTAGAGGACCAAGTAATGGACCAAGGCGAGGTGCTGATGTGAGAACCGGACTTCGAATTACTTTCGAGGAGGCTGTTTTTGGCTGTACAAAAGAAGTGACAATCAATTATAAAGAAGAATGTAAGACTTGTGGGGGAAATGGTGCAAAACCGGGGACATCACCAGAGACATGTAGCAAATGTAATGGACAGGGACAGTATGTATCGCGTCAGCAGACCATGTTTGGCATGATGCAGAGTACACAGGTTTGTCCGGATTGTAATGGTACAGGGAAGGTTATCAAAGAAAAGTGTCCAGAGTGCCATGGAGCAGGTTACAAAAATACGAGAAAGAGAATCAGCATTGAAATTCCGGCAGGTATTGATGATATGCAGCGTATCCGTAAGACAGGAGAAGGCGAGCCGGGAACAAATGGTGGACCAAGAGGAGACTTGTTGGTAGATATCCGTGTAGCGCCAAGTAATGAATTTGAGCGTGACGGAATGAATCTATACAGCACAACTTCTATTTCGTTCGCACAGGCAGCATTAGGTGGCGATATTCGTGTGAAAACAATTGATGGAGATGTTAAGTTCAATATTAAACCAGGAACACAAACAGGTACCCGCATTAGACTGAAAGGCAAAGGAGTTTGCCACGTGCACAACCAGAATTCAAGAGGAGATCAGTACTCAACATTGGTTGTGAAAGTTCCTACAAAACTTAGCAGCGAACAGAAAGATTTGATAAAGAAATTAGATGAGATTTCTGGAAACACGTTAAATGAGTTTGGCGATAACAAACCGGAAGAAAAACAAGAGAAAAAGAAAAAAAAGAAATTTTTCTAAAAAAAGGGCTTTAGCCCTTTTTTTAGTAGCAAAAATAACGTATATTAATATGGAGAAGGTTTCCGAAAGCCGGAAACAATGCAAAGAAGAAGGTATATGATTTTTGATGTAAATAAACTAGAGTGGACAAGAGAACCAACAGATAGCAGTATTTCTGGAAACAAAGGAAAAGATAATTCGTTAAATAGAATAAAAAGTGCAGATGCTATATATAATTTAGTAATATTAATAAATAGGTTGCATTTCATGAGAAAACGAAATAACAGCTGTAAGGAAAAATTGAATAATAATAGAAAAAAAAGCGGGGCAGGTTCAAGAGCCACAAAGTGTATTGTAGTGCTTGGATTATTTGTAACTGCTTTTTTTGTTGGAAGAGGAGCAGGTGCAATACAGGAGAGAGTTATGCCAGTGTCAGGCATAATCCAAAATGGAGAAAACTGGGGGCTGGGATTTGGAACATCAGAAGCACAGCCCACAGGCACGGAATCACCAGATGTTATGAAAAAATATGGTGCATATTATGTTGGATCATCAGACAAGAAAATGATATATTTGACTTTTGACTGCGGATATGAAAATGGCAACACACCTGAGATTTTAAAAGCATTAAAAAAACATAAGGTAAAGGCTACATTTTTTGCGGTGGGACATTTCTTAAAAGAGAATCGTGACCTTGTAAAACAAATTGTAAAAGAAGGGCATACCATAGGGAATCATACATATAATCATCCAAATATTGTGGGTATGAGTAAGGAAAAGTTTTATAATGAGCTGGCAGATGTGGAACATTTGTATAAGGAGATTACTGGCAAGGAAATGACGAAATATTACAGACCTCCACAGGGTAAATATGATGTTGAAAATTTAAAACTGGCACAGGAGCGTGGATATAAAACGTTTTTCTGGAGCCTTGCTTATGTGGATTGGAATGCAGATGCACAGCCAACAAAGGAAGAGGCGTTTGATAAACTGTTGAAACGAATTCATCCTGGTGCAGTTGTATTGCTTCATAATACTTCAAAAACCAATGGAGAAATAATGGATGAATTACTGACCAAATGGGAAGAAATGGGATACAAATTTGGTAAATTAGGAGATTTCTAAAAATCGAACTAGAGTTATTTGCCTAATTATTCTCAGTGTGATATGATATTTTGGTTAAAGCATATGGTAAAATGTATCTATGGGATATGGTTATCGATAATAGAAAGAAAGTTCTTCTCAGATAGAAAGGTTTGGAGAATTTTATGAAGTGGAACAAATACAGACTAAAGACAACTACACAGGCAGAAGATTTTGTCAGTGGTATTCTTATGGAATTAGGAATCGGTGGTGTACAGATAGAGGACAATGTGCAGATTTCACAGGAAGACAAGGAAGCGCAGTTTATTGACTATCTTGCAGAACTGCCGGAGGATGACGGAACAGCCTACATTAGTTTTTACACAGAAGAGAATGCAGAGGATCAAAACGATGAACAGTTATTAGATGCTCTTCGTAAAAAATTAAAAGAAGCAAATACATTTATAAATATTGGTGAGGGGACCATTGAAAAGAGTATGACAGAAGATGTGGACTGGGTAAACAACTGGAAGAAATATTTTAAATCCTTTACAGTGGACAATTTCTTTATTAAACCTACCTGGGAAGTATTGGACGATGACCATAAAGATATGGAAATGATAGAGATCGATCCGGGTACGGCATTTGGTACAGGAAAGCATGATACCACACAGTTGTGTATTAAACAGTTAATAAAATATGTAAAAGATGGAGATAATGTATTAGACCTTGGCTGTGGCAGTGGTATTTTATCCATTGTGGCAAAGAAATTAGGTGCGGCTGATGTAGATATGACAGACATTGACCCGGCAGCGATTCAGGCTGTAGGAGAAAACTTCCATGTCAATAAAATGCCAATGGATGATGTGGAAGTAATTGCCGGGAATGTTTTAGATGATACACAGTTACAGGACAAGTTTGAGAAGAAACAATATGACATTGTGGTGGCAAATATTTTAGCTGATGTTATTATTCCGATTGCAGGAATGGTAGACAGGTTTTTAAAACCAGGCGGCATCTTTATTTCATCAGGGATTATCTATATGAAAGAAGATGAAGTAAAAGAAGCAGTAGAAAAGAATAACAACCTTGCATTAAAAGATATTGTAAATCAAGGGGATTGGCGCAGTATCATTGCATTGAAAAAATAACAGCGAAAGGAAATCCGGACAAAAGAGATGTATCGTTTTTTTGTAGAGCAGGAACAGATTGGTGAACAATCTGTTTCTATTACAGGTAAAGATGTCAACCACATAAAAAATGTTCTTCGCATGAAAGTGGGAGAGACGGTTTTGGTGAGTGATGGCAGTGACAGAGAATATGTCTGTGTGATTCGTCAGTTTCATGATGATGAAGTGGTTGCAGATATTGAAGATGTGAATGGACAGACAAGGGAATTGCCAATTCAGGTAACCTTATTTCAGGCGTTGCCAAAGGGCGATAAGATGGAATTGATTATCCAGAAGATGATTGAACTGGGTGCCTATGAGATTGTTCCTATGTCCACCAAACGCTGTGTGGTGAAACTTGATGCGAAAAAGGCAGCCAATAAGACTAAGCGCTGGAATGCGATTGCTGAGAGCGCGGCAAAACAGTCAAAGCGTGGAATCATCCCACAGGTCAGTGCTCCTGTCACATATGGTCAGGCACTTGCCATGGCAAAAGATATGGACATGATACTCATTCCTTATGAAGAGGCAGAAAACATGGGGCATACCAGGCAAGTAATTTCTGAGATAAAGCCGGGAATGAAGATTGGAATTTTTATTGGTTCAGAGGGAGGTTTCGCAAAGGAAGAGGTGGAGCTGGCTGGGCAAAGTGGGGCAAAACCAATCACCTTGGGGAAGAGAATTCTTCGGACGGAGACTGCGGGAATGGCAGTGATGTCAGTGTTAATGTATTTAATGGAAGAATAGAAACTTAGAAGGGATAAAGAAATGAAAGCGTATTTTGACAATTCGGCAACCACAAAGGTTACAGATTCAGTGAAAGATATCGTAGTAAAAACCATGACAGAGGACTATGGAAATCCATCATCCATGCACATGGTAGGAGTGGAAGCAGAAAAGTATATAAAAACAGCAAAAGAAAATATTGCAAAAATCTTAAAAGTAGATGAAAAAGAAATATATTTCACATCCGGTGGCACAGAGGGAAATAATCTGGCTACTGTGGGTGTGGCAGAAGCAAATAAACGTAGTGGAAATAAAATTATTACAACAGAAGTAGAGCATTCGTCCGTAGCAAGTCCGATGAAGTATTTGGAAAAAGAGGGATATGAGGTTATATATCTGCCGGTAGACCAGTGGGGCGTGGTGGATATGAAAGCGTTGAAAAAAGAGATGAGTACAGATACCATTCTTGTTTCGGTAATGTATGTTAATAATGAAGTAGGAGCGATACAGCCAATAGGTGAAATTGGGAAATATATAAAAACAGTAAATCCCAAGGTAGTATTTCATGTAGATGCCATTCAGGCGTTTGGCAAAATGGAAATCAGACCAAAGAAAGAAGATATTGATATTTTAACTGTCAGTGGTCATAAGATTCATGGTCCAAAGGGAAGTGGATTTATTTATATTAAGAAAAATACAAAAATTAATCCAATTATATCCGGTGGAGGACAGCAGGACGGCATCCGTTCCGGAACGGAAAATGTACCGGGAATTGCAGGGATTGGACAAGCAGCAAAGGATTGTTATGATAATCTGGAACAAAATGTTGACAGAATGACAGAGCTAAAAGACTATCTCATAGACAAATTGTCAGACATAGAAAATGTGACAGTTAATAGCCGAAAAGGTAGTGATGGAGCTGCTCATATTGTCAGTGCCAGTTTTGGTGGAGTACGAAGTGAAGTATTACTCCATGCTTTGGAAGAGAAAGGAATATATGTTTCGGCAGGAAGTGCCTGTTCGTCTAATAGACCATCAGTCAGCAGAACATTAAAGGCAATGAATATAGAAAAAGATTTGCTCGGTTCAACCATACGATTTAGTTTTTGTGAGTTTAATACAAAAGAAGAAATTGATTATTGCATAGAGCAGTTAAAGGAATTACTGCCGGTTTTAAGAAAATATGTTAGGAGATAAGAGATGTTTAAAGCGTTTTTGATAAAATATGCCGAGATTGGTGTAAAAGGAAAGAACAGATATTTATTTGAGAATGCATTGGTGGACAATGCTAAAAGAGCTCTGGATAAAATAGACGGAGAGTTTCAGGTAACAAAAGAAAACGGAAGAGTTTATGCTACAGCACTGAGTGAATACGATTATGATGAGGCAGTTGACGCCCTGCAGCATGTGTTTGGCATTGTAGGCATTTGTCCGATGGTGCAGATTGATGATAATGGATTCGATGATCTGGCAGATAATGTTGTAAAATATATTGAAGAAAATTATGAAGATAAGAATTTCACTTTTAAAGTGATGGCAAGACGTGCCAGAAAGAATTATCCAATGGATTCCATGGAGATAAATGCAGAGCTTGGCGGCAGAATATTGGATGCTTTTCCACAACTTATCGTGGATGTACATCAGCCTGATGTGATTTTCAATGTAGAAATCAGAAATCATATTAATATCTACTCTAAGATACTTCCGGGACCGGGGGGCATGCCTGTAGGAACAGCAGGAAAAGCGATGCTACTCTTATCTGGAGGAATTGACAGTCCTGTAGCTGGCTGGATGACGGCAAAGCGTGGTGTGGTAGTAGATGCAGTGTACTTCCATGCACCGCCATACACATCCGAGAGAGCAAAACAGAAGGTAGTAGACCTTGCAAAGATTGTGTCAAAATATTCAGGACCAATGAATCTGTATGTCGTGAATTTTACAGATATTCAGATGTATATTTATGATAAATGTCCACATGACGAGTTGACAATTATCATGCGTAGATACATGATGAAGATTGCTGAGTATTTTGCAAAACAGGAAGGGGCTCATGGACTAATCACAGGAGAGTCCATTGGGCAGGTGGCGAGCCAGACGATGCAGAGCCTTGCAGCAACAAATGAAGTCTGTACAATGCCGGTATTCCGTCCGGTAATTGCTTTTGATAAGCAGGAAATTGTGGATGTATCATTAAAGATTGGAAGTTATGAAACTTCTATTCTTCCATATGAAGACTGTTGTACTACTTTTGTAGCCAAACATCCGGTAACGAAACCGAATATAAATGTGATTAAGAACTCAGAGAAAAAATTAGCAGAAGAGATTGACAGAATGTTTGAGGAAGCGATAAATACAGCAGAACTGATAAAGATTCAGTAAAAGCTGGGTTTTTATAGAATAAAAAAGGACCAGCCATTGCTGACTGGTCCCTGAAAAGAAACAACCAACGTAATAATATATTGCTGTCTAATATATTATTACGCTGAAGGAAGTCAATTTATTTATATTTTTCAAGTACTTCTAAAATATCTTCAACATTTGATTCGCTATGTATATTTAAATCAATTGGTTTTGAAAGGTCTAAACTAAAGATTCCCATAATTGATTTTGCATCAATAACGTAGCGGCCTGAAACTAAATCGAAGTCACTATCAAACTTTGTTATATCATTGACAAAAGATTTTACTTTATCTATTGAACCAAGATTGATTGTCACTGTTTTCATTTTAAACACACCTCTCTTTCTTAATAAATACATAATATCACGTATTAGAGCATTGTTCAATCGGAGAAATCATAAATTCATATAAAAAGATAGTAAAATTGTCGGAAAAAGGAGAAGTTTTATGCGTAAGGCAGCATTACATAATTTAGGCTGTAAAGTAAATTCCTATGAAACAGAGGCTATGACTCAATTATTAGAGAAAAGCGGATATGAAATTGTAGATTTTACAGAAAAAGCAGATGTGTATATTGTAAATACATGTTCTGTTACGAATATGGCAGATAGAAAATCCAGACAGATGCTACATAAGGCAAAGTCAAAAAATCCAGAGTCAGTGGTGGTGGCTACAGGATGTTATGTTCAGACTGCCACAGAAAAAATAAAAGAAGATTTGTCTATTGATATTATTGTTGGAAATAATAAGAAAAAAGATATTGTGGAAATTCTTGATACTTTTTTTGAAAAGCAAGAGAATATTCATGTAATAGACATTAATCATACAGAGAAATATGAAGATTTGGAAATTTCTACAGTCACAGAGCATACACGGGCACATATGAAAATACAGGATGGCTGTAATAATTTCTGTTCATATTGTATTATACCATATGCCAGAGGAAGAATAAGAAGCCGTAAACTGGTTAATATAAAAAATGAGATGGAAAGGCTGGCAGAAAGTGGATTTTGTGAAATTGTTTTAACAGGAATTAATTTAGGGTTTTATCAGGATGGAGATAAACGATTAATTGATGTCATTGAAATGGCAGATGAAGTAGATGGAATAGAAAGAATCAGATTGGGTTCTATAGATCCCGAAATTATTACAGTGGAGTTTGTGGATAGATTACGAAAAGTAAAAAAAATATGCCCTCATTTTCATTTGTCATTGCAAAGTGGATGTGATAGCATTTTAAAATCTATGAACAGACATTATACAACGAAAGAATATTTAGAAAAATGCGGCTTACTAAGACAGGCATTTGAAAACCCGGCAATTACTACAGATATTATCGTAGGATTTCCGGGAGAGAGTATGTCTGATTTTGAAACTACAGCAGAGTTCGCAAGCACTGTAGGATTTGCACAGCTACATGTATTTAAATACTCAAAAAGAAATGGCACAGTAGCAGCAAATATGCCAAATCAGATTGAAGAAAAAGAAAAATCTAGGCGCAGTGAACGATTAATTCAAGTGGGAATGGAACTTACAAAAAAGTACAGAGAAAGTTTTATAGGGCAGAAAGAATTTGTATTGTTTGAGGAAATTAAAAAAATAGATGGAAGAGAGTATTATGCAGGGCACACCAGAAATTACATAGAAGTTGCAATGGAGAGCAAAGACGATGTGTCAGGTAAAGTCATTGAGGTTAAGATAAAAGACTTTATAAATGATGAAATAATGCTTGCCACTAGATAACTTTTATATTAAACTTATACTATACTGCCAAAAAAGGCAAAAAAAGGACGTGATGAGATGAATAATTTAGAAAACACACAGTACTTCAATGTAGGACAAGAACAGAAACTGGGAGTAGAGGAGATTTTTAAGCAGGTATACGAAGCGTTATCTGAGAAAGGTTATAATCCGGTAAATCAGATTGTAGGATATATTATGTCAGGAGATCCGACTTATATTACCAGTCATAAAAACGCAAGAAGCCTTATTATGAAGGTGGAGCGTGATGAACTCATTGAAGAGGCTGTAAAGTATTATATCAATAATAAACTTAAGTAATTTTTTTAGATTTCTTTATGGTTTGATTGATTAGAAAAAGGTTAAGAGAATATGAGATTATTAGCATTGGACTTTGGTTCGAAAACAGTAGGTGTTGCTGTGTCAGATGAACTAGGGCTTACTGCAACAGGAGTGGAAATCGTCCGTAGAAAGTCTCCCAATAAATTAAGACAGACAATGGCACGTATTGAAGCATTGATTGAAGAATATCAGGTAGATAAGGTGATACTTGGATATCCGGTAATGTTAGATGGCAGTGAGGGAGAGCGGGTCAGGAAAACAAAAGAGTTTGCGCATATGTTGGAGCGTAGAACAGGAAAAGAAATTATTTTTCAGGATGAAAGACTTACTACAGTAGAAGCATACGAAATTATGGATTTGATGGGCATAAAAAAAGAAGACAGATATAATTATGTAGATATGGTGGCAGCAAAGGTAATACTTGAAGATTATCTGAACAGTAAAGCAGAATAAAAATGATATGAATGCCGATAAAATTGAAAGGTGAAGTGATTAAAAATGGAAGAAATGATTATTTTTGTAGACGAAGACGGCAAAGAGATAGAGATGTTTGTTATTGAAGAAACAAGAATTAATAATGTAAATTACATTCTCGTGACAGATAGTGACGGCGAGGATGAGGAAGCAGAAGCTTATATATTAAAAGACATATCTAATGACGAAGATGAAGAAGCTGTTTATGAATTAGTAGATGATGAGTCGGAGATTGATTACATAGGAAAGATTTTTTCAGAATTGCTGGAAGATATTGATGTGACAGTTGAAGATTAAAGACTTGGTCTTCGGGCATTAGCTATGGAGTGATGAGAGGTCAAATCAGACCTTTTATGTTTGTGCGTAAAAATACGTGAGCGGAAATAAGAATTAGGAGGAGTTTAATTAATAATGAGTGACAATTCAAAAATAAAAGTAATTCCATTAGGAGGTTTGGAAGAGATTGGAATGAACATGACTGCCTTTGAGTACAATGACAGCATTGTTGTTGTGGATTGTGGTTTGTCATTTCCTACAGATGATATGCTGGGTATCGACTGTGTAATACCAGATATTACTTTTTTGAGAGAAAATATAGATAAGATTAAGGGATTTGTAATTACCCATGGGCATGAAGATCATATTGGTGCGTTGCCATATGTATTAAAGGAAGTAAATGCGCCAATTTATGCAACAAAACTGACAATGGGAATTATTGAAGGAAAATTAAGTGAACACGAGTTGCTAAAGGCTGTCAAACGAAAAGTGATAAAGTTTGGTCAGAGTATACATTTAGGTGATTTCAGAATAGAATTTATCAGAACAAATCATAGTATTGCAGATGCGGCAGCATTGGCGATACACACACCAGAAGGAATTATTATACACACCGGAGATTTTAAAGTGGATTACACACCGGTATTTGGTGATGCCATTAATCTTGCAAGATTTAGTGAATTAGGCAAGAAAGGTGTATTGGCATTGTTGTGTGACAGTACCAATGCCTTAAGACCGGGCTTTACACCATCAGAGCGTAAGGTTGGAGAAACTTTTGACCATATTTTTGCAGAGCATAAAAAGAGCAGAATTATTATTGCTACTTTTGCATCGAATGTGGACAGAGTTCAGCAGATTATAAATACAGCATGTAAATATAAGCGAAAAGTAATAGTAGAAGGAAGAAGTATGGTAAACATTATCTCAGTTGCAAGAGAAATGGAATACTTGAAAATTCCTGAAAATACATTGATTAGTATAGAGGAAATGGATAATTATACAGATGATCAGTTAGTTTTAATTACGACTGGCAGTCAGGGAGAATCTATGGCTGCATTATCGCGTATGGCTGCATCTCTTCATAGAAAGGTGCATATTAAACCTAGTGATACGATTGTATTCAGTTCTACACCGATTCCTGGAAATGAGAAAGCAGTAACAAAAGTTATTAATGAACTGTATCATCAGGGAGCAGAAGTTATTTTTCAGGATACTCATGTTTCGGGACATGCATGTCAGGAAGAGATTAAGTTAATGTATGCATTGGTAAAACCAAAGTATGCAATTCCGGTTCATGGTGAGTACCAGCATTTGAAGGAACATGGCAGACTTGCGGAAAGTATGGGTATTCCAAAGGAAAATGTTTTCCTGTTAGAATCAGGAGATGTTTTGGCACTCAATGGTGAAACAGCGAAGGTCGAAGGAAAAGTTCCGGCTGGTTCTGTATTAGTTGACGGACTTGGTGTTGGTGATGTTGGGAATATCGTACTGAGAGATAGACAGAATCTTGCAGAGAATGGAATTATTATTGTGGTATTAACTTTAGAGAAGTATTCCAATCAGATTCTGGCAGGACCGGATATTGTAACAAGAGGGTTTGTCTATGTGAGAGAGTCTGAAAATCTCATTGAAAATGCTAAAGAGGTAGTTACCAATGCATTGTTAGATTGTCTCGAAAGTAGAAATGTTGATTGGGGCAAGATTAAGATGGTTGTTAAGGACAGTCTTGGCGAATATTTGTGGAAGACAATGAAAAGAAGTCCGATGATTTTACCAATTATAATGGAAGTAGAATAGTCAGGAGTATATATGGATAAGAGTAACACATCAAAAGGTTTTGCTAATATTTCGGTTAAAATATGTAAGTATGTTATTATGATAGTGGTTATTGTAATATGCGCTACAGCTGCCTTTAATTTTGGTTCATCAATTTTTTATTCTGAAGGAGCAGATCCGGCACCGGGTACCGATATGCCGGTAACAGTAAAAGAAGGAACAACAATTGATGCGTTGGCAGATATTTTAGAGGAATATGGAATTATTAAAGATACTACGATATTTAAGATTCAATCTTATGTATATGACACAAAGAGTGTTAAGCCGGGAACTTACATTTTTAATACATCCAAATCCGGTGAAGAGATATATGAAATTATTAAGGAAGGACCCGAAGAAAATAAAGAAGATAAGAAAAAATCGGAGTAAACTATGCACGACTGAAGTAAATGTGTTGCTAGGAAAACTGTGGAATGGAGATTCATATGATAGTAGATGAAAGAATCGTATCATACATGAATTCATTAGAGAGTGCAAATACGGAAGTATTGACAAGAATAGAAAGAGAGGCACATAAAGATAACGTGCCTATTATAAGAAAGGAAATGGAGAGTTTTCTTAGAGTGATGTTGTCAATAACAAGACCGACTAGAATATTGGAGCTGGGTACTGCAATTGGGTACTCAGCCATTTTAATGAGTGAATGTATTGATGCGGAGGCAAAGATAATTACAATTGAAAATTATGAAAAGAGAATTCCTATTGCAAAAGAAAATATAAGACTGGCAGGAAAAAGTAATGTAATAGAGTTATTAGAAGGAGATGCTTTAGAAATTATGCCGACATTAGAGGCAAATCAGTTTGATTTTGTATTTATGGATGCAGCAAAAGCTCAATATATTAATTTTTTGCCAGAAGTATTGCGGTTGATGAATAAGGGGGCTGTTCTTATTACTGATAATATTCTCCAGGAAGGGGATCTGATACAGTCAAAGTATGTTGTAAGACGAAGGGATAGAACCATTCATAAACGAATGCGGGAATATCTGGAGGCTGTAAAGAATCATCAGGAACTGGAAACCAGTATTGTGCCTATTGGTGATGGAATTACAATTTCGGTAAAAAAATAAAATGTGTGGATAAAAATTGTCAACAGAGTGAAAGATAAGAGGAAGTAGAAAATGAGAAAACCAGAATTATTAGTACCGGCAAGTAGTTTGGAAGTATTAAAAACAGCTGTAAGATATGGTGCAGATGCGGTTTATATTGGTGGAGAAGTTTTTGGTTTAAGAGCTAAGGCAAAAAATTTCTCTTTAGAAGAAATGGCAGAGGGAGTAAAATACGCACATGAATATGGTGTGAAAGTGTATGTTACGGCAAATATTTTGGCACATAATGCAGATATCGAACCAGTCAAAGCATACTTCAATGATTTAAAGAAAGTTAAGCCGGATGCATTGATTATTTCTGACCCGGCAGTTTTTACGATTGCAAAAGGGATTCTGCCGGATATGGAATTGCATGTAAGTACACAGGCAAATAATACAAATTATGGAACATACAATTTCTGGTATGGACTAGGTGCAAAGCGTGTAGTTTCTGCCAGAGAATTATCTATTCATGAGATTAAAGAGATTCGTGAGAATATTCCTGATGATATGGAGATAGAGACATTTATTCATGGAGCAATGTGTATTTCTTACTCGGGGAGATGTCTGCTCAGCAGTTTTATGACAGGACGGGATGCGAATAAGGGAGCATGTACCCATCCGTGCCGTTGGAAATATGCTGTCATGGAGGAGAACAGACCGGGAGAGTATATGCCGATAGAAGAAAATGAAAGAGGAACATATATCTTTAATTCGAAGGATCTTTGCATGATAGAGCATATACCGGAACTGCTAGATGCAGGAATCGACAGTTTTAAGATAGAAGGAAGAATGAAGACAGCACTGTATGTTGCTACAGTTGCCAGAACATACAGGATGGCAATTGATGATTATTTAGAAAGTCCTAAGAAATATCAGGAAAATATATTAAAATATAAGGAATTTATTTCACAGTGTACATACAGGCAGTACACAACAGGATTTTTTTTCGGAAAGCCGGATGAAACGACACAGATTTATGATAGTAATGTCTATGAGAGAGAGTATATTTATCTGGGAATTGTAGGCGAAAAGATTTCTAAGAATGAGTACAGATTAGAGCAGAAAAATAAATTTTTTGTTGGACAGACTATTGAAATTATGAGAGCAGATGGTAATGATATTGAAGTAAAAGTAGTTTCCATAAAAGATGAGGATGGAAATGAAATGGATAGCTGTCCTCATCCAAAACAACAGTTAATTATAAATCTTGGTATAGAATTGGAAACAGGTGATATACTCAGAGTGAAAAGTGAAGAAAAGCAGGTGAATAGTTAAACAATTTATTATTGAAGATACAAAAACGGACATTCAGTCCGTTTTTTTCGTGTATAGTACAGGCACGAGAAAATCTCGTTTTGCATAATATAGAACTAAGTATGTCGAGAGGTGCGAAGCGTGAAGACTTTTTTGGAACCTTTAACACCAACAGAAGAGAGAGAATGTGTGGAAAGGTTTAAGCAGGGAGATAAAGAAGCAAAGGACATACTCATTGAAAGAAATTTAAGACTGGTAGCACATATTGCAAAAAAATACTATAGTGAAAACCGTGATAATGAGGATTTAATTTCTATAGGGATTGTAGGACTCATTAAGGCGGTAAATACTTACAATCCATCTAAGGGAAACCGGTTGGTGACCTATGCATCAAAATGTATTGAGAATGAACTTTTGATGATGTTACGAAGTGAACGGAAAAGAAATAAAGAAGTATCATTAAATGAGCCGATAGGAATGGACAAAGAAGGAAATACAATCAGTCTTATGGACGTTGTGGAAAATGATGAAATAGATACATTGGATAAAATGGAAAACGCTGAGGATATTGTCAGAGTAAGAGAATATGTAGAGGCTGTACTGACAGATAGGGAAAAAGAGATTATAGTAAGAAGATATGGATTAAACGGAGCGGCTCCTGTTACTCAGAAAAAAGTAGGAACTGATATGGGAATATCCAGGAGTTATGTCAGCAGAATTGAAAAAAAAGCATTGGAAAAATTAAAAAAAGCTTTTGACAACACATATATTGCGTGATATATTTGAATATAATTAGTTGCTCTTTTAAATAATAATATTGGAGGAGCATGCTATGATATGTAGAATTAATTGTGTTGCCATAACTGGTGTAGAGGTATTGCCGGTTGTGGTAGAAACAGATATATGTAATGGCCTGCCATCTTTTGATATGGTAGGTCTTTTGTCGTCTGATATTAAGGAAGCTAGGGAGCGGGTAAGGACCGCTATAAGGAATTCAGGATTTGTCCTGCCACCTAAGAGAATAACAATTAGTTTTTCTCCAGGAAATATCAGAAAGACAGGAACGTATTTTGACCTTTCTATAGCAGTATCCATACTATGTTCATTAGAGATACTGCAGTGTGAGACAAAAGACAAAATGTTTATCGGAGAATTAAGTTTAGATGGAAAAGTAATTCCTGTAAATGGAGTTTTGCCAATGGTGCTATTGGCTTTAGAAAAAGGGATAAAGCAATGTTTTGTTCCCAAAGAAAATACTGGGGAGTGTAGATACATAGAGGGATTAGAGATTATTGCTGTTGAGAATCTGAATCAGCTGGTAATGATGTTAAATTCAAAACAATATTATATGGAAGAGATTAAAACGGAGGAAAAGGTAGAAATCCAATATAAGAGAGAGGATTTCAGGGATATAAAAGGACAGATTCAGGCAAGAAAGGCAGCGGAGATTGCAGCGGCAGGTATGCATAATTTATTACTTGTAGGACCTCCTGGCACAGGAAAAACGGTGGTAGCAAAGGCGGTTCCCGGGATTTTGCCAGACATGACAAAAGATGAAGTCATTGAAATATCAAAAATACAAAGCATTGCGGGAACACTAAATGGAAGAATGGTAGGAAAAAGACCTTTTCGAAATCCTCATCATACGACTACAGTGACTGCGTTGACAGGGGGAGGCTCTGTGCCAAAACCAGGAGAGCTTACGCTGGCACATGGTGGGGTTCTTTATATGGACGAGTTTCCTGAGTTCTCAAGAAACGTAATGGAAGCATTAAGGCAGCCTTTAGAGGACAGGCGGGTAGTGGTTTCCAGAGCAGGGGGAACATATTGCTTTCCTGCGGATTTTATGTTGCTTGCGTCAATGAATCCCTGTAGGTGTGGATATTATCCTGATCGAAATAAGTGTTCATGTACAGAGAGGGAAGTGGGAAAATATTTAGAAAAAATTAGTGGGCCTATACTAGATAGAATGGATTTGTGCGTATATATGAATCCGGTTTCATATTGGGAATTAAAAGAGGAAAAAAAGCAGGAGAGTTCGGAAGAAGTCAAAGAACGTGTCAATATGGCAGCAGTGATACAAAGAAAGCGATATGTAAATGAAAATATAAATTTTAACAGTCAATTGCAGGGAGTTTTAATAGAAAAGTATTGTAAGCTTCAAAAAGGAGAGGAAGATATTTTAAAAGAAATATATGAAAAAATGGAGTTGAGCGTTCGTGCGTATGAAAAGATATTAAAAGTGTCCAGAACAATTGCAGATTTAAAGGGAAAAGAAAAGATTTCTATAGAAGAACTGGCAGAGGCAGTCAGTTACAAAATGATTGAGAAAGGGGGAGGTTTATGAGCGGCAGAGATTATTGGTTATGGATTTCCAGTGTGAATTTTATTTATTTTGACAAGTTGAAGAAACTAATAGAGCAGTTTAAAAGTGTAAAAAATATATATTGTGCAAGTAAAAAAGATTTAATGTCAAAAGGTGGATTGAGCAATGAAGAAATAGCAGTATTGGATAACAGCAGAAAAAGTTTTAGAACAGAACAGTATCTGGAAAAGTTAAAGAAAAAGAATATTCATTTTATTTGTATTGAAGATGAAAATTATCCACAACGGTTATTTCCTTATAATCATAAACCATATTTTTTATTTTACAAAGGAAGGATGCCAGATGACAGTCTGCCGGTAGCAGCTATGGTGGGAGCTAGGGCATGTTCCGGATATGGAAGAAATATGGCGAGGAATATTGCCAGAGAGTTATCGGACAATAATGTGCAGATAATTAGCGGAATGGCAAGAGGAATTGATACATATAGTGGGTTAGGAGCAATAGAGGGAAAAGCGCCTGTTTTTGCAGTGCTTGGGTGTGGGGTTGACATTTGTTATCCGACAGAAAATATAGAATTATATGAAAATATCTTAAAAAATGGTGGGGTTATATCGGAATATCCACCGGGAAGTCCACCGACTGCATGGCATTTTCCACAGAGGAACAGAATTATTAGTGGATTGTCAGATAAGGTAGTAGTAATAGAGGCAAAAGAAAAAAGTGGTTCATTGATTACGGTAGAGTGGGCACTAGAACAGGGAAAGGATGTTATGGCAGTTCCAGGAAGGGTTGGGGACAGATTGAGCAGTGGCTGTAACCGGTTAATAAAGAATGGAGCAGGCATGGTAACATCTGCAGAAGATATCTTAGAAGAACTTAAATACGTAGTATTTAATAAAGCAAATAAAAAAGGCGCTATGGAAAAAACACTTGAAAAAGAGTTTTTGTTGTTGTATAGTGAGTTAAGTTTACAGCCGAAAAATATATATGAGTTAATACAAGCAACAGGACTAAAGTATGAAAGACTTGTGGAGATGTTGTTACAATTACAGTTACGGGGGCTGATTGAGCAACCATCATATAATTGTTATTCAAGGCTAAATTAATATCTTTAAAGAAGGAGATGTTTATGGCAAAGTATCTTGTGATTGTGGAATCACCAGCGAAAGTAAAAACTATTAAGAAATTTTTAGGTTCTAATTATGAGGTGGTAGCTTCAAACGGGCATGTAAGAGACATGCCTAAAAGTTCAATGGGAATTGACTTTGAAAATGATTATGAACCCAAATATATTACTATCAGAGGCAAGGGAGAAAAACTGGCGGAACTACGTCGCCATGTCAAAAAAGCAGACAAAGTTTATCTGGCTACTGACCCGGATCGTGAAGGAGAGGCTATTTCATGGCATCTTGCAAACTCTTTGAAATTGGAAGATAAGAAGACAGCAAGAATTACTTTTAATGAAATTACAAAGCCGGCTGTTAAGGAATCTTTAAAGAATCCAAGAGAGATAGATATGGATTTAGTTGATGCACAGCAGGCGAGACGTGTTATTGACAGAATGGTAGGATATAGTATCAGTCCGTTGCTTTGGCAGAAAATAAAGAGAGGACTTAGTGCAGGACGTGTTCAATCCGTTGCACTTCGCATGCTTTGTGACAGAGAGGAAGAAATTAATGCATTTATACCAAAGGAATATTGGGATATGGATGCAATTTTAAAATTTAAGAATAAAGAATTTACGGTAAGTTTCTATGGTGATAAGAAAGGAAAGATAGAAATTACCGGTAAGGAACAGCTGGATAAGATTATTGAAGAATTAAAAGACAGTAAATTTAGTGTAAATGATATTAAGAAAGGAAACAGAACAAGAAAAGCCCCAATACCATTTACGACTAGTACGATGCAGCAGGAAGCGTCTAAGGCATTGAATTTTTCAACACAGAAGACAATGCGTATTGCTCAGCAGTTATATGAAGGTGTTGATATTAAGGGACGTGGAAGCATTGGTTTGATTACTTATCTTCGTACAGATTCTACCAGAGTATCAGAAACGGCAGAGGCACAGGTTAAGGAATTTATCGAAGAAAACTATGGTATGGATTATATGATAAAAGAGGTCAATGCAAAGAAAGCTTCTAAAAAAATACAGGACGCACATGAGGCTATCAGACCGACAGATGTCACATTGACACCTGATAAGGTAAAAGCACAGCTTCCTAGAGACCAGTTCAGATTGTATCAGTTAATATGGAAGAGATTTGTTGCCAGCCGTATGGGAAATGCAGTATATGATACATTTAATGTTAAAATTGGTGCCAAGGACTATGTATTTAATGCATCTACATCAAAAATCAGTTTTGATGGCTTTATGAAAATTTATACGGATAGTGACAATGAAAAGGTTGTGACGAACAATACAATTGCAAAATTAGAAAAAGATTCTGAATTAGAATTTGTAAAATTTGAAGAGAATCAGCATTTTACCCAGCCACCAGCTCATTTTACGGAGGCAGCGTTAGTAAAAGCGATGGAAGAACAGGGAATCGGACGTCCAAGTACTTATGCTCCAACAATCAGTACTATTGTTGGTAGAAGATATGTGACGAGAGAAAAGAAAAATCTTTATGTTACAGAATTAGGTGAAGCAGTAAATAATGTAATGAAGACAGCATTTAAGGTAATTGTCGATACAGAGTTTACTGCAAATATGGAATCTCTTCTGGATTCTGTAGAAGAGGGAGAAGTAGAGTGGAAGACCATTATCAGGAATTTCTATCCGGATCTTGATGTTATGGTAAAAGATGCTGAACAGAAATTGGAAAAGATTCAAATTGCAGATGAGGAATCTGACGAAATCTGCGAGGAATGTGGAAGAAGAATGGTTATTAAATATGGTCCTCATGGTAAGTTTCTCGCATGCCCGGGATTCCCAGAATGTAGAAATACAAAGCCGTATCTTGAAAAGGTAGGAGTACCTTGTCCAAAGTGTGGTAAGGATGTAGTATATCGCATGACGAAAAAAGGTCGTAGATATTATGGATGTATTGATGGACCGGAATGTGATTTTATGTCATGGCAGAAGCCATCTACAGAGAAGTGTCCACAGTGTGGCGGTTACATGGTAGAAAAAGGAAACAAACTTGCATGCGCTGATGTAGAATGCGGATATGTGCGAAGTAAAGAGCAAGGTAAGTAGAAATAAAAGTCAGACCCGTGCGAAGCACAGTCAGATAAAGAAACAGACACAGAAACGAAAATTTATTCTCGTTTCTGTGTCTGTTTCTTTATCTGAAACGGTATGCGTCAGCATATTGTTCTGACCTTTTATGGTCAGACTTATCCTGCGAGTACCGCGACAGTGACTGAAAATTGGTTTTCCGATTTTCGGTTATTGCGTTTTTCGATGTATAAATTTATGTGCTTTGTTAGTAAATATTTTTTAAATAAATATTGAAATTATAAAATAAATTTGATATATTAAAAATGAATGTTATATGTAGCTTCAAATCTATAAAAAATAGACCCTTCAGTAGCGCTATCTACTGAAGGGTCTTGTTATTTCAGGCTAACCACACCCAGGCTGCTTCTACCGTTTTCCATCCAGCCATTTGCAAATATAATATGCAATTATACTTGCCATAATGGAAATTACAAACGTTATATGTAACTCCAATGCTATCACCCCCTTTCTGTCATCAGTGTAGGGAAATAACAAAATGATTATACAATTAAAATGTTGCGTTGTAAATAGCATGAGTTGAAGAATGCAAAAAATCTTAATAGACTATTAAAAAAATAATTGACAAATTTTTAATAAAGGTATAACCTAATAAAACATGAATATAAAATTTTGAAAAGGAGGTCAATAAAATGAGAACATATAATAATTTAAATAAAGACAATAAATTAAATAAAAATTTATGGAAAAGTACCTCCGGTTTGTATAAGGATTAATATCATATAAATTAATTCAATATTATTTTAACTTATTTACCGTGGTAGTTTTCTGCCACGGTTTTCTTATATAGAAATTTTCTTTAAGATTGTTTTTATCATTTAGTATAAGAAAGTTTTATTTAGATAAAAAAGGAGGAAAAAATGAAAAAGTTATCAACATATATTTTTAAATACAAATGGAAATATTTCATTGCAATTATATCAATGATTATTTCTGTGACATTAGATTTGATGGCACCACAGTTTACAAAACATATTATTGATGATGTCATCGTTGGCGGGCAGATGTCTAAATTAAAATTTTTGCTTCTGGGGATTTTGGCGGTTGGAATAGGCAGATGTATTTTTCAGTATATAAAAGAGTATACTTTCGACTGTTTAGGCTCCGATATTGCCAGTTCAATGAGAAAAGATTTATTTGTACATACACAGAATTTAAGTGAGGACTTTTTTGATAGGACAGATACTGGTGAACTGATGTCCAGAATAAAAGATGATATTGATAAGATATGGGATGGTCTTAGTTATGTCAGTATGCTTTTGATTGAAGTGGCTATCCATACTTCAATCGTATTATTTTGTATGTATACAATGGATATCAGGCTTGCTGTTATTCCTACAGCTGCTATGATTTTCTGCGGATGCATTGCATTGATTATGGAAAGAAAACTTGGGGCTGTTTATGAGGAAATCAGTGAAGAAAATGCAGAGTTAAATACGGTTGCGGAAGAAAATCTTGCAGGAGTGAGAACTGTTAAGGCTTTTGCCAGAGAAAAATATGAAATTAAGAAGTTTTTATCACATAATAAGCGTTACTACGAGCTGAATATGAAGCAGTCAAAGGTTTTTGTAAAATATTATCCATATTTTTCGGTGGTTACAAAAGTACTTCCGCTGTTGACATTATTTGTTGGAGGACGATATGCGATTGAAGGAAGTATTACTCTGGGTACGTTAAGTGCGATGGTGGAATATTCCAATAACATTGTATGGCCAATGGAAATGCTGGGATGGCTTACGAATAGTTTTTCATCTGCAGTCGCTTCAAACAAAAAAATCAAGAAGATTTATAAAGAAACTCCATCTATCAAGGAAGCGGAGAATCCTGTAATATTAAATGAAGTAAAAGGAAAAATTGAATTTGATAAGGTCTGTTATGGTAAAGATGATAAAAAGATAATTTTGAAAGATATCAGTTTTACAGTAAGACCGGGAGGAACTCTTGGGATTATGGGAGAGACTGGTTCAGGAAAATCTACAATTATTAATCTGCTATCCAGATATTATGATGTCTCTGGTGGAGAAATTAAGATGGATGATGTAGATATCAGACAAATGTCTTTAAAACAGGTAAGAGAAAGTGTTGCACCTGTTATGCAGGATGTATTTCTGTTTTCGGATACGATTTCAGAAAATATTAAACTGGGTAAAAAACATTCTGTTGGGAAAGAAGAAATTATGAAAGCAGCTGATAAAGCTCAGGTCAGTGAATTCGCAGAAGGTATGGAAAAACAGTATGATACTGTTATTGGTGAGCGTGGCGTGGGTCTTTCAGGAGGACAGAAACAGCGAATCAGTATTGCCAGAGCCTTTGCAAAACAAAATCCAATCTTGGTTTTAGATGATTCAACCTCAGCATTGGACATGGAGACAGAGAAGCAAATTCAAAGTGCATTGGAAGAATTAGAGAATGTAACAAAAATTATTATCGCTCATAGAATTAGTGCCGTAAGAAAGGCAGATGAAATTATCTTTTTAAAAGATGGAAAAATTGCTGAGAGGGGAACACATGATAAACTGATGTCAGAAAAAGGATTGTATTATCAAACTTATCTGGCACAGTATGGAGATGTTATTACAGAAGAAAGGGGGCAGATATAATGGCTTATAATTCTTTTAAGGAAGATGAACAAAGCGTAGAGAAAAGTAAACTTCATACATTGAAAAGATTGTTTTCATATTTGTTTCAATACAAATGGACAATACTTCTCGTGTTGGTATTAATGGGATATTGTGTGGGTGTCACGCTGATAAATCCTCTGATTATTGAGTCTGCAATTGATGACTATATTGGAAAAAAAGATTATGTGGGATTATATAAATTGTTGGTGATTGCTTTAGGATTAAACCTTCTGGTAACTTTTGCCATAAAAAGCCGAATGTATATTATGGCAAAAATGTGTAATAAGATATTGCTTACGATTCGTCAGGAACTGTATACACATATTCAAAAGTTGGGATTTCAGTTTTTTGACAGCAGGCCGACAGGAAAAATTTTATCAAGAATCATCGGAGATATTAATTCTTTAAAAGATGTGTTATCGAACTGTGTAACGACATTAATACCAGATTTTATTACTGTAGCAGCGGTGGTGACAATAATGTTTGCGAAAAATCCAAAGCTGGCATTAGCAGCATTAATTAGTACACCATTAATGATTTTCGCAACATCTTATATAGAGATTAAAGCACATCCAAGATGGCAGTTATTTCGAAAGAAATCTTCTAATTTAAATGCATTTCTCCACGAAGATATGTCGGGAATGAGAGTGATACATAGTTTTACGGCAGAAAAGGAAACCGAAGAGACATTTGATGAATTGATCAAAGAGCATAAGCAGTCTTTTCGAAAAGCAGTGAGAATGAGTGATTGTTTTGGTTCGGCAATTGATTTTTCATGGGGGCTGGGGTGTCTGTCTTTGTATTTTGTAGGAATTGTTATATTGAAAGAAGAACATATTTCTGTGGGAACTTTTTTAGCGTTTGGAACATATATCAATATGTTCTGGCAGCCGATTAATAATCTGAGTAATTTTTATAATCAGATTATAACCAATATTGCGGGAGCTGAAAGAATTTTTGAAATTTTAGATACAGAGCCGGAGATTACAGATGAAGAGGGGGCATCAGAACTTCCTGAATTAAAAGGAAAGGTAGAATTTGACCATGTAACATTTGGATATGATGATGAGGCAGTGTTGAAGGATGTAAGTTTTCAGGTACAGCCGGGAGAGACAATTGCTCTGGTAGGCTCTACAGGAGCGGGTAAGTCTACGATTATAAATCTGATAAGCAGATTTTATGATGCAGGCAAAGGAAGAGTACTTCTCGACGGATATAATGTTAAGGATGTAACGATTGAGAGTTTGCGAAGTCAGGTTGGAACAATGACTCAGGAAAATTTTATTTTTTCAGGAACAATTAAGGATAATATCCGTTACGGAAAATTAGACGCAACAGATGAGGAAATTATAGAAGCGGCAAAGGCTGTTAATGCGCATGAGTTTATTGTGAAAATGGAAAAAGGATATGATACAAAACTTTCAGAAAGAGGTGGTGGATTATCTATCGGACAAAAACAATTACTGGCATTAGCACGAACAATGGTATCCAAACCTAAAATATTAATATTAGATGAAGCAACTTCAAGTATCGATACGAAAACGGAACTTATGGTACAAAACGGTATTGAGCAAGTATTGAAAGGAAGGACGTCGTTTGTAATTGCTCATAGACTTTCTACTATTAAAAAAGCAGACCGTATCTTTGTAGTAGAAGGGGGAAGAATTATTGAAGAAGGAAACCATGAGCAGTTATTAGGATATAAGGGGATTTATTATAATCTATATATGTCCCAATTTGCGTAAGCAAAGCCATGCATAAATAAAAAGAGAGAAGCTCGATGAAAGTTTACTTTCGAGAGAACTTCTATCTTTTTATTTATATAGGGCGAAGCCCGCCAGCGAGATGAAGCACGAAGTGCGTAATCGAGCTGTAGCATGGCTTGGCATTAATTTGTGTGGAGAAGCGAAGCCCGACAGTGAGATGAAGCACGAAGTGCGGAATCGAACTGTAGTATGGCTTTGCTTTAATCTGAGTGGAGGGGCGAAGCCCGCCAGCGAGATGAAGCACGAAGTGCGTAATCGAGCTGTAGCATGGCTTGGCATTAATTTGTGTGGAGAAGCGAAGCCCGACAGCGAGCTGAAGCACGAAGTGCGGAAACGAACTGTAGTATGGCTTTGCTTTGATCTGAGTGGAGGGGCGAAGCCCGCCAGCGAGATGAAGCACAAAGTGCGGAATCGAGCTGTAGCATGGCTTTGCAGTAGTTGAACTACATTTTTCTATGTGTTTTGAAGATTTGTACATATATTTTGGGGCTTTAGTTAAGAAAAGATATGTAATTCGTTCTCATTTGCCATGGAATTTAGAAATTATTACATACATATTTTTTTATTTAACAAACATGTATATGTAAAATATTTTCACATATGACATATTTATTAATAAGATTACATATATATTTTTTCTTTAGATAAAAACATATATGTAATCCGTTTGTAATTGTCATGCAATTTGAAAATTATTACATGCATATTTTTACTTTTATCTAGAATATATATGTAATTTGTTCACAGCTAAAGAATATTTGGAGGATTTTTAAGGACGCATAGTTGTTTAATCGTTGCAGAATTGATTTAAACTGACGTGATAGCTCGTGCTGAACTAGTTTGAATTGATTTGTGAATTTGTGAATTGGTTTTAGTGAGCTGTAATGGAAAAAACTGTTGCGAACAATATTCTTTTATGCTATGATAGTGGAGTTGCATTAAGCACATCTGTGGAGAAACAGACCGGTGCCTTTGCTCGAGGTAGTCTGATTTGATGAAGCAGATGGAAGGTATGGTATTTGCCAATCATTGTTTGGTTGGAACGATATCAAATAATATTTTAAAAACCAGGAGGTAGAAAAATGGGCGTTATTTCAATGAAACAGTTATTAGAAGCAGGTGTTCATTTTGGACATCAGACAAGAAGATGGAACCCTAAGATGGCTCCATACATCTACACAGAAAGAAACGGTATCTATATCATCGACTTACAGAAATCAGTAGGTAAAGTAGATGAAGCTTACAAAGCAGTAGCTGATATTGCAGCAGACGGTGGTACAGTTCTTTTTGTAGGAACAAAGAAACAGGCACAGGAAGCAGTAAAAGAAGAAGCACAGAGATGTGGAATGTACTACGTTAACGAGAGATGGTTAGGTGGTATGCTTACAAACTTTAAGACTATCCAGTCAAGAATTAAGAGATTAAAAGACATTGAAAAAATGGCAGAAGATGGAACATTTGATGTTCTTCCTAAGAAAGAAGTTGTAAACTTAAAGAAAGAATGGGATAAGCTTGAGAAGAATCTTGGTGGTATCAAGGATATGAAGAGAATTCCAGATGCTATTTTTGTTGTAGATCCTAAGAAAGAAAAGATTTGTGTTCAGGAAGCACATTCACTTGGAATTACTTTAATTGGTATTGCAGATACAAACTGTGATCCTGAAGAGTTAGATTATGTTATCCCAGGTAATGATGATGCTATCAGAGCAGTAAAACTTATTGTTTCTAAGATGGCTGATGCTGTAATCGAAGCAAATCAGGGTGAAGAAATGGTTGCTCCTGAAGTTGCAGAAGAAGTAGTTGAAGAGGCAGAAGCAGTAGAGGCTGAATAATTTCATTACCAGAGAATCGAATGTTAGGCATTTGATTTGGTAAATTTGCGAAAACTTAGTTTGAGCATAATAGATGAATAGATTATTAGGAGGAAATATATTATGACAATTACAGCAGCAATGGTAAAAGAATTAAGAGAATTAACAGGCGCTGGTGTTATGGCTTGTAAAAACGCTTTAGTGGAAACTGATGGAAATCAGGAAGAAGCTATTGAAGTATTAAGAAAAAAAGGTGAAGCTACAGCTGTAAAGAAATCCGGAAGAATCGCAGCTGAAGGTATTGTTTATACAACAGTTAAAGATGGTAAGGCAGCAATCGTTGAAGTAAACTCTGAAACAGATTTCGTTGCTAAGAACGAAAAATTCCAGACTTTCGTTGCAAATGTTGCTGACCAGATTATTGATACAGATGCAGCAGATATGGACGCATTCATGGCTGAACCATGGAAGCTTGATACAGCTAAAACTGTAAAAGACGAATTAGTGTCACAGATTGCTGTTATCGGTGAAAATATGAACATCAGAAGATTTGAAAAGATTGAATCAGATGGTGTTATAGCATCATACATTCATGCAGGTGGAAAAATTGGTGTATTAGTTGAAGCTGATGCTCCAGCAAACGACACTGTAAATGCTGCAATTAAGACAATTGCAATGCAGATTGCAGCTATGAATCCACAGTACGTTTCAAGAGATGATATCTCAGCAGATGAACTTGCTAAGATGAGAGAAATTACCGTTGACAGTGCATTAAATGAGCCAGATACACTTCCAAAGCCAATCTTGAAGGATATTTTTGCAGAAGCATTAAGCCAGAATGTGTTAAATGATGAAGATAAAGCTATCTACGAAGAAAAGCAGAATGATAAATATTTATTTAACTTCCTTTCAAAAGAAGCAAAGGCTTCATTAAGCGAAATTGCTTTAGCTAAGAAGGCTGAAATCATGGAAAACAAGATTTTTAATGGTTTAGTAGAAGGTCGTGTTTCAAAGCAGTTAAAAGAGGTTTGTCTTCTTGACCAGACATATGTAATGGCTGCAGATGGAAAGCAGACAGTTGCTAAATACTTGGAGGACGTATCGAAACAGGTTGATGGAACAGTTACTCTTAAGAAGTTCGTTCGTTTTGAGACAGGTGAAGGTCTTGAAAAGAAAGAAGAGAACTTTGCTGAGGAAGTTGCAGCCCAGATGAAATAGACGCGAAGCTTTGAGCAGAGCGACTTAATATAAGAAAAGAGAGAAAGTCGAATCGTGCTTGCACGAATGAGACCTTCTCTCTTTTCTTATATTGCGGCATTCTGCGAATGTCGCGCGCAGATTGACCGAAGGTCAAGATGCTAAGTCGCGGTGGTTATGACTCGTAGATTATTTATAGGGCGTAGCCGTCTACTGAGAAGAAGCGACTGAAAGCAGCGTATTCGAAGTAGACACGGCTTTAAGCATAGTGGGGCTGGACTATTGTATGGAATACATTTATAAATATTTTAATGGAAAATATTGTAAATTTATATAGTTAATGATACAATCAAAATAAGAAGATGTGAACGATTGAATTGTGAAAAGCATTAATAAAAAACATAATTAATCCTTGAGCAGAACCAAATTGATGTATCAGATAGAATCTGACGTTTCGATGTGGTATTGCTTGGGGTTTTTTTATAAGGAACAGGAGGATGTAATAAATTTTTAATGTTTTAGGGAGGAGAACAAATGAAGAAAAGAATCTTAAAAAGCAAGTGGAGTAAAAAAAGTACTGAAACAATATTATAAAAAAGCAGCTCATAATAAAGTAACAAATATATATCAGAAGTTCAAGAAAGAATGGGATGGGATGAGAGGAAAGAAAATAGAATGTGTAGTTTTATCTTTTCATTCTAGTCCGGAAAGTATTGGAATTGTTTCAAGAATTACAGCCAGAAAACTTAAGAAGAAAAATGTAAAGAGACTAATTATTATAGGATGTAATGCAGGTCATGACGATTATTCTTTTTCAAATATTGCTTATGAGTTTAGAAAAAAAGTTAAGGGACCTGTTATAGCGTCTGACGGAACTGTTGTATATTATGGGGCAGAGGAGCCGGTTGTATCAAGGGTAGATAAAGAATGGAAGTTGTGGAGAAACAAAGCAAAAAGTAAAAGAAAGAAAAATGCAGGATGGATTATGTATGATAATCTTTCCATAATGAGTTATTCTGGTCTTAAAGAGATGACTGTTATGGAAATGTGCAAATGGAGTGGCAATTATTTAAAATAATAATAGGGTTGAAAATTGAAGAAAGGAGGGTATAATGTAATGTTATTATGTACGTTATCAAAAAAGAAAATGAAAAAGGTGGTAATTATACTATTAGTATGTTGTTTGTTTAGTGAAATATTATTTTCTTATACTGGTAATCAAAGTGTTTATGGTAAAACTGTTGAATACCAAATGACAGAAAGTAAAAAACATGTAAAGATGAAAGTCTTGTCTGTTAATAAAAAGCAGATAAAACTAAAAATTATAAATAAGGGAGATAAGGATTATTATTTTTATGAAAGGTTTGTATTGAAAAAAAGGGTAAAAAACAAATGGGAAAAAATAAAATTTAAAAAAAACGTAGGATTTCGAATGTCAATGGTAGCATGGAAAAAGAGTAATACTATTATTAGAGTAAAATGGAAGAAGTTTTTTGGTAAGAATCTTTCTAAAGGCAGATATAAGATAAAATATGCTCGATTTAATAAAACTTTTAGAATAAAGTAGTAATAGATAAAAGCGAAGTATTACTTATTTGGTCTGGTGTATAAATTCATGAATATAAAGATAAATGAGATGTACATAGAGAGAAAAGCTTAAGTGTAAAAGGATAGAGAGGCTTAATATGAAGAAATATAATAAAATATGGTACTTAATCATTATGTTGTTCGCAGTAATTGTCGTTGTAGGATTTACATTTTTAGGTTATGAATTTTTTAAAGAAAGAAAATATGAAACAACATCAATTGAAAATGTAGGACAATACAAGGGAAGTTTTTATTATGACACTGCATTAATACCAAAGGGAACACTTGATAAGTCCAGAGTGGTCGAGTATAAATATAAGTATGTGGCGAGTATTCTTGATGATGCACAATATATTTTGTTGACATATCAATATGGTAATGATGATTATATAAGAGAAAAGGATAGGTTATCACATGTAGAAGATGAGTATTCCAGTGTTATCTATGATACTTCTAAATTTGATTTACCAGCTTATATCTATATGTATAATGTGGGAGACAGTAATGAATTTGCACTGGTGAATGATGAAATGAAACAGATTACATATATATGTATTCAATGTCCTTTTGATTTTATAGGTGAGAGATATGTATTGTAAGTATGGGAACCTTATTTCATGATAATACATAATTTAAAGAAAAAAGGTATTTTTATGAATTATACAAATTTAGTACCAGTAATTGGCACAGTTTTAAGGATTGTTAGCGAAAGAGACTGTTGCAATCATATGATGTCCCTACAAACAGCAAATGGAATTGTGAATTTTAGAATTAATTCGGAGACTATAGTAATAGATAGCAGGCAGCTTCGTATAGGAATGCAGGTTGCAGCATTCTATGACAGTACGCTTCCGGTACCATTGATTTTTCCACCACAGTATACAGCACAGCTTGTGACAGTGATTGGCAGAAATGAGCAGGTGATGATTAATCATTTTGATAATAACCTGGTTTCCACGGATGGAGCATTACAGTTAAATATTGCAAGGAATACTGCAATTACGTCATTAAATGGACAAAATGTCAATTGCAACCTGGGAAATCGTAATTTATTAGTTTATTATACGGTTACTACACGGAGTATACCTCCACAAACGACTCCAAGAAAAATAGTGGTGTTATGTTAAAATAATAATATTAAACTCCAGTTCTCAATTGAGGAAAACTGGAGTTTTTTTTGTATAATTAAATGTCTTTTTGTGTTATAATTGGAAAATAATGGGAACTATAGTATAAAATACAGTGAACAGTCGTGGGTTTATCCTATAGATATATTACCTTATAGTATTTGTAAAAAACATAAGAAAAAATGTGGCAATTTGGAAAAGCATGGCAACTTGTGTTGTGAGTATGGTTTTGAATATGTATGTATATACATAAATATAATCAAAAAAGTTAAGGACATATACACTTGTTAGTAAAAATGCTATACATTTTACAGTTTTTTAAGATTATGTGACTTTTTTCATATAATAGTTACTAGGGGGTAAATTTATGAACATTAACAATATGATAAAGAGCGTAAGATGTGCAAGACGACTTTCGGTAAAGGAGTTGTCGCAAAAGGCAGAAATATCTACAAAATTTTTGTATGATATTGAGGCAGGAAAAAGGGGAGTATCTTATATTACACTATATAAGATTGCAAAAGCCCTGAATGTATCATGTGATTATTTAATATTAGGAGAGGAGAGAAATCTAAGTACTGAATTAGTAAGTGTTTTAGAACAATTGGATAAAAAGGAACAAAAGTTACTTTATACCATGGCTTTAGAAATTATCGAACTGAGAGAAAGTGAAGTTAAATAATAGGCTATGAAATATGGTTAAAAGTCCATTATATAAAGAGGTAATAAGAATGTAAAAAAATACAAACAGAAGAAAATATGATTATTAATACTATATATAGTATTGAAAATACGTGGCTGGTGGATAATAAGACTTATATAATTAAAAGAATAATTTATATTGGAGAAATATTATGCAGAGTAAAGATCACGTATATAGTAAATCAATAGGAAAGAGAATTCGTTCTATTCGAATGATGAACAATCTTACACAAGACAATTTGGGAGACATCTTAGGAATATCGGCTCAGGCAGTTTATAAGATAGAATCTGGTGAGAACATGATTACAGTAACTTCATTAATTATTCTATGTGAGGAACTGAATGTTACCCCAGATTATATTTTGTTTGGGAGAAAGAGTTCGGAACGAGAGTTAGAGTTATCTTTTGAGA
The DNA here is from genome assembly GCA_910578975.1 of uncultured Eubacterium sp. GTDB lineage: Bacteria > Bacillota > Clostridia > Lachnospirales > Lachnospiraceae > Eubacterium_G. The sequence goes on along the minus strand of CAJTRZ010000013.1, from coordinate 2,487 downwards.
CAATGGAGGGAAATGAAAAGTTACATTTGTTGTTTCGTTTACTGCTATACATGAGTAATGTTGAGAATGAAAAATACAGAAAACCATTAGAGAGTATTATTGATTTGCTAGATAAAAAAGTATAAAGGACAAAAGGTATGAACGGAATTAAGAAAAATGTGTTAGTTGTGGAAGACAGCGAGTATTATATGAATTTAATCTGCAATGCTTTAAGTAAAATTCCGGATATTAATATATATAAAGCAACTTGCAGTGCGGAAGCTTACAAATATGCAATGGAAAAATCTATCTCAGTTTTTATTGTGGATGTGATATTAAATACAGATGTGTTGGGAGATGTATCTGGCATTAAATTTATTGAGAGAATGAGAACAATAGAGAAATATAAATTTGTACCAGTGATTATTACAACCTCATTAGAAGATCCTAAGCTCCATTCTTATAGCTACCTTCATTGTTATCGGTATTTTGAGAAGACATATGATACGAATGAATTAGTGGAAACTGTTCTTGAAGTGCTGAAGTATGAATCCCCAAAGGAAAAAACAAAAATTATATACTACAAAAGAGAAGGTTTGTTATTTTCTATTAACACAAATGATATAATTTATATTGAAAACTGCAATAGGTTTATACAATATCATTGCGTAGATGGTGTTCACAAGGCTCCATATCAAGCTTGTAAAAAGATTATTCAAGAAATAGAATCAACTGATTTTATACAATGCAGTAAAAATACCATTGTTAATAGAGATTATATTTTATGTGTAGATCCTATTAATAGATATATTACTTTAATTAATGAATATGGTACATTAGATATTGGTCCACGAATGAAAAAAGAGTTTATGAATAGGTTGAAAAATGATTGAGTTAATTTACTTGTTAGCAGAGATTTTGTCTGTAGTTATATGCATTTTTAATATATGTAGCAAAAAGATAAGAATAAGTATAAATTTATTAATTTTAATATCAGTAGATGTATTATATATTACATTAATTAATACTGGCTTTTTTGAGAAAAAATCGTTACCAGTAATTTATGTTATTATTGTATTTTTTTCGTTATTGGAATTTGAAAATAGATTAAGTCATACAATATGTATTTGTTCGACAGCATTTATTTTTGTTACGGCTTTACAAATGATAATGTTTTTTCCTGCAAACTTGTTAAGTTATATTTTTAGTGAAGATGTAGTAGTATTAGTTATAAACCTCATAAATTGTGTTTTGCTTGCTTTAACCAGAAAATTTAGTATTTATATTAAATTATACCATTTGTGTAAGTTAAAAGAGTTAAAGATATTCTTATGCGTAGGGATTGTATTATTGTTCACTGGTTATTATCTCTATCTGATTAAGGTTGATCATAAAGTACAAATGGATGCTTACATTACTTGTTTAGTGCTAATTATTATGACAATGTATTTGGTTTTAAGGTGGCAAAAATCACATTCTGAAATCTTAGTAAAGGATGAACAAATAGAAGTTGCACGAAAATGCAAAAATTCTTTTGAAGAATTAATAAATATTGCAAGAAAAAATCAACACGATTTAAACAATCATATTATTGCAATTACAGGTATGCATAATGTAATTAATACCTATGATGAATTAGTGACTGAGCAAAAGAAATATATTGGTGAAATAAGTAATAGAAGCAAAATTAATAGAATATTATTAGGAGTCAATGAACCTATTTTAGCAGGATATTTATTTAACAAATTATCTCAAATTAGAAAGAATGGTATTGAAATAGAGTACAACCTATGTGTTTTTTCAAACAGTATTAATTATATTTCAATATTTGATCTAAATGAGATTGTTGGCATATTATTAGATAATGCAACAGAAGCGATAATATCTGGTTGTGAAGAAAATAAAAAGATTTATCTGGACATAGATGAAACAGAAAGTTGGTTAGAAATATGTGTAGCTAATCCTAGTGAATATTTAAAGGAAGAACAGATTCTCGAAATTTTTAAAGCAGGGAAATCTACGAAGGGTCAAAATAGAGGTTTGGGATTATCAAAAATAAAAGATTATGAGAAACATTATGGTTTTGATATTTTAGTAGAAAATAAAAAGGTAAACACTCGAAATTGGATATATTTTACAATAAAACTATCAACAAGGATTTCAAGTGGTAAATAAATGACCTGAAATCCTTGTTTTAACTTATTTAAAGTCTTCAGGAAGCGGATATTTTTGTTCACCAAAGAATAAGAGACTTATTTTGGAAAAACGTATCCATAGTGCTATAGCCATACATAAGTTGCATATAGTTCCCATACTAGTTAGTTTTAATTTTCTCATAAAACATTTTCCTTTCATATTATTTTAGCAATAGCAAGTTGTTAATAATATTAATAGTTTGGTGACAACCTGTATATATATCCAGAAACATACGCTGGAATATGCTAACAAATAAGCTAGAGTATTGACTCGTTACATAGTATAGAGGATAAAATAAATAATTAATTATAA
>CAJTRZ010000012.1 GCA_910578975.1 uncultured Eubacterium sp. | reverse complement strand
ACCAGAGACAAATATAATCAAGGGTACACGAGGGGTTCGCACAGAAAACGCCTGTGCCTCCCAATTTGAATATTCCGGATTTATAAAGAGAGCGGCATTTCACTGCTGGGAGAGAATACAGAGGGTATACAGGAACTTGAATTGCTTGATTATATTTATAAAGAAAACATAGAATTAATATCAAGTTAAGATTTAATTCTTAAAATCAAATCTTAAGACTTACCTGAGAAAAAATCATCAAGATTTTTTCGAAGATGAAGTCGGTACTTGAGATATTAATTCTATGTTTTCTTTTTAATAAATGTTCAAGTAATGAGGTGAATGTATTCCCTCTGTATTCTATTTCAGCAGGAAAGTTACCTCCCTACAAACCAGAATTTACAAAATTTCATGAAATTCTTCCAATGTCAGTCCATTTTCCCACATAAACTCCGCTGCCTCTTTCCCAACATACCGAAAATGCCATGACTCATATTTGATTAAAGTAATATTTTCTTTCTTTTTCGGATATCTTAAAACAAATCCATATTTATGTGCATTTCTCCTGAGCCATTTATTTCCGGCAAGTTTTGCCTGCGCCCAGTTCTCCATTGTTAAATTATCTGAACATAAAATATCCAATGCCAATCCCGTTTCATGTTCACTATGTCCGGGTAATTGCTGATATTTATAAGTTTGTTTTTTTGCCTTTAATTCATCCATGCCTTGTGCCATCAGATCAGATATATTTTTTTGTACCAGATATTCCTGTTTTTCTCTACTTCTATATGCTGACGCAATAAAATACAAATATCCACTTCTGTCTGCTGCGGCGAGCATTTCTCTTAAGTCTTTAACAATTCTTTCATCCGCCTCCAGACGCCCTTCACATATCGCTGTTAATTGACGAATATATGTATCCGGCATTTCATTTGTTCGATTTACCAAAACTAATAAATCCTTATTATTTTGATAAATTCTTTTTGCTTTATTCTGTAACGCATTACTTTTTGTTTTGTTTTCTTCTTGATAAAGGAACTGAGTTTCTCTTTTGCCCTCAGGCATTCTCGTAGGCATTACCTGCCTTGCCCCAACAATAACTAATGTAATTGAGACAAGGAACATAATACCTATCACTTTCACATTCCTTTTCAATACTCTTTTTCTTTTTTTCATATCTGCAACCTACCTTTCGAAATATAGGTTACAGCAATCTTGTATCACCTATGCATAAAACTTGTATCTTTTCTGTATATTAATTAATCCACATAACTGAATCGTCATCATAATAATCATCATCGGTGACATAATCCACTGCCCGAATACCGATTCCTATTCCTGCTGTTGGCGTCTCCCAAATGTCCCATTCCAGCTTTTTGAATATCTTTGCAATATAGATATCATTTTTCTCACGCTTAAATTCTTCCTCTGGTATGTGATAATAATTTTTTAAAAATACATCTATATTTTTTTCTTTATCCTGACCTAATTTATATTGATTATACTTATTTTTATCTTTCTCTTGCCAAAATTCCATTATCCTTTTAGATAAATCTTCATTATCAAGTTGCATATAAAGTATTTTATATGTCTCCTTATCTATAAACATTGTGATTATATATTTTTGTTTTTTCTTATATTCTCCTGCCACAGTTCTGCAAACATAGAAAGAAACATCACTGGCATAATCCCAATATAGCGAAACATTATCATATATTGTAATATCCCTGCTCAAATATACATCTCCTCCGAATATATCAATATTTTTATTGATTAATTTTCTCCACTCTCTATATTCCTTTATAATCCTATTAAAAAGTACATCATTCATATATATTGGAATTCTTGTAAACACTTTACCGGTTTCTATTCCACTCGCGGCAATTTCTTCCATTCGTTTCATAACAGATTTTTCTTCACTACTGACAATATCATATTTCCCATCCGCAATATATCGGATCTGCTGCTCCATTCTTCCATCAAATATCTTATTAAATATAAAAGGCACTAGCACTGCAATAAGAATTAATAGGAATATAGTTATCATTGCTATTATATTTTTTGTTTCTGTTTTCATGTTTTTACCACTCTGTCATTTAATGTCCTCTACAATTTGAATGTAACAATTATTTCTGTTCCCTTTCCTAATTCGCTGTTTATCTTCCAAGATGCATTATGAATTGCAACAATCTTTTCACATAGTGCCATTCCAATTCCTGCACCTCCTTCTTTTCTTGCACGAGATTTATCAATCATATAGAAAGCCTCTGTGATTTTTTTTAGTTCTGACTGCTCCATACCGCACCCATTATCTTTTATACAAACAGAATATATATTTCCCCTCCTGTTTCCTTCAACCATAACAATGCCATCTCCCATAATAGCCTTTCTGCTATTATCAATAATATTTGTAAACAGTGAAATTAACAGTTCCCGATTAGCATTTATCTTTACCTCTTCAATATTGATTTTATAAACAATTCCTTTCTTTTTTAATAACGGAACCATCATATTTTTAACTGTTTTCATCAACTCCGTCATACTGATCTCATGAAAATCTATGTTTTGCTTATCCATTGAAATTAAATCCATCATACTATAAGAGAGCTTTTCTAGTCTTTTTCCCTGCATAAAAATATAGTTTGAAAACTCGACAATATCTTTCTTTTCCAACTCCATAGAACGTAACATGTCAGAATAGCCTACAATCGCTGTTAAAGGAGTTTTCAATTCATGGGCAAAACTGGCAGTAAAATCCTCTTTCTCCCTTGCAGCATCTTCTAATTGAATAATCTTGTCCTCCAGATTATCTGCCATAGCATTAAAATTCTTTGTTAAAATCCCAATCTCACCACCATCTTTAATATCTGCTCTGATACTATAATTGCCCATAGCCATATTCTTTGTCGTTCTAGTTAATTTTGCCAATGGTTGTGCCATTCTTTTTGCTGTAAAATAAGATAATATGCCAGACACGATTAACGCCACAAAAAAGATACATAGATACTGCCATTTCATGTTTTCTCTCTGCTCATATATAAATTCAATATCCTTAACAATACTGACAAAGTAACGCTGAGAATCCGCCTCAATAACATAAACCGCCTCCAGACAGTGTTTTCCTGACACTTTGTTTATCACATAGGCTCCCTGTTTTTCTGTTAATTGCTTCCTATCTACCGCAGTTTTAATGCCATTGTTTCCATATATCTTTTTATTCTTTTCATTATATAAAATTATTTGAAACTTTTCGTTTCCCATATTTTTTTCCAGGGACTTAACACTTTCAATAATGTATGTCTGGGTGCTTCCCTCATCTGACATATTTGCATCAATCGTATTTTTTAATGTCAGCATCAACAGTTTATTTTCGCTTAATACTCTGTCTCTCTCTCCATTCAGAGAATTTTTAAAAGCCACATACATCAAGGTTCCCCCAAGTATGACATACATTGCAATTACAATACTAAGTATTGACAAAAAAATTTTCCAAAATATCTTCATTCCTATCCCTTTAATCTGTATCCAACTTTATAAACAGACTCTATCTTCTCTTCCCATTTTAATTTTCTTCTAAGACGCTGTATATGCAGATCCACAGTTCTGCTATTTCCCATATAATCACTCTCCCACACATTCTCATAAATAACTTCTCTATACAATGCCACATTTTTATTATTTATGAGAAGAACCAACAATTGAAACTCCTTTAGTGTCAGATCAATATTATCACTCCCCCTTGTTACCTGCATAGAAGAAAGATTAATTGTGATATCATCCTCTACAATAATGTCCTTTGTTTTTTTGTATCTTCTCAAAACATTCTCTACCCGTGCCAGCATTTCTACAATTTCAAACGGTTTTGTAATATAATCATCTGCCCCGGATCTCAATCCCTTTACCTTATCATTTGTTGTGCCCATTGCAGTAATAAAAATAACAGGATATTCCATCGTCTTGGCATAATCTAACAGTTCATAACCATCAATCTTAGGAAGCATAATGTCAAAAAGACACAAATCAAACTGCCTTTCATCCATTAATTTTGCCGCCTTTACACCATCATCTGCCACACTCACCAGATAACCTGCTTTTTCTAAATTTATCTTAATCAAATTCTGAATTATTTCATCATCCTCTGCAACCAATATCTCTATCATAAATAAACTCCTTACATAATTTCCTGATAGTTCTATTTTGTAACATAATTGTATCATCTTTGTATCTTATATCAAAGAAAAAATTCAGTTCTGCAGGGATGAAAACCTATATACTTAATTTTATTTTGATGTTTCTTTTCTTTATTAGATATTGTATAATTCATACATAATTATTCTTAACGATAAAATGGAGGTAACTATTATGGAAAAGAGAGGTAACTTCTCAAACAAAATCGGGTTTGTACTGGCTGCTGCCGGTTCTGCCGTTGGTTTAGGAAACATCTGGAGATTTCCTTACCTGGCTGCCCAATATGGCGGGGGAACATTTTTATTAATTTATTTAATTTTAGCTGTCACATTCGGTTTTTCACTCATGATTGCTGAAATTGCCATTGGTAGAAAAACAGGATTAAGTGCCATCGGAGCATTTAAAGCATTAGACAAACGTTTTAGTTTTGTGGGCGTATTGGCAGCTATTATTCCTATCATTATTTTCCCATACTATTCTGTAATCGGTGGATGGGTTATTAAGTATTTCGTAGCATTTATCAGCGGTAATGCAGCTGCTTCTGCCAGTGATGATTACTTCACAACATTTATTTCCGGCACTTATGAGCCATTAGGCTGGTTTTTCCTATTTATGGCATTGACAGCTCTTGTTGTATGGTTCGGTGTTGAAAAAGGTATTGAAAAGGTCAGCAAAATTATGATGCCGCTCTTAGTTGTTCTGACACTATTTATTGCCATCTACGGTCTTACTGTAGACGGTGCCATGAAAGGTCTTGTATACTATCTGAAACCACATATGGCTGATGTATCAGTGAAAACAATCCTTGCTGCCATGGGACAGTTATTCTATTCAATGTCCTTAGCAATGGGTATCATGATTACATATGGTTCTTATATGAAAAAGAAAGATAATCTGGAAAGTTCTGTAAGACAGATTGAAATTTTTGACACTGCTATTGCTTTTCTTGCAGGGTTAATGATTATACCGGCAGTATTTGCTTTTTCCGGCGGAGACCAATCAGCTCTTTCTCAAGGTCCGGGGCTAATGTTCGTAACATTACCTAAAGTTTTCAATAGTATGAAAATAGGTCCCGTTGTGGGAACTGTTTTCTTCGTTCTGGTATTCTTTGCAGCTTTAACATCAGCAATTTCACTGATGGAAACAATTGTTTCCATTTTCCGTGATAAATTCAAATGGAGCAGACATGTAGCATGTGGTGTTGTTTTTGCATTCTCACTACTTCTTGGAATACCATCAAGTTTAGGATTCGGTCCACTTTCATTTATTTCATGGATGGGAATGTCTGTTCTTGATATTATGGACTTTATCAGTAACAGTGTATTAATGCCAATATGTGCATTGTTTACATGTATCTTTGTTGGGTTTATTATCAAGCCTCAGACCATTATTGATGAAGTAATGCATGATGGTGCGAAGTTTAAATCTAAAAATATGTTTGTAGTAATGATTAAATATATTGCTCCAATATTTTTAATTCTAATTTTAGTAAGTTCCATTGCAAATGCTTTAGGAATTATCAAATTATAAAATGCAAAATGTATTGTATTGTTTAGAACTTATACAGGGCAGAGAAAACACAATGTGTCTTCTCTGCCCTGTATAACATTAAATCTCAACAATAGATTGTCTCGTATTTTTATTGTTTCTTCACTTTCTTTTCTTTCTCTAAAATCGGCTGAAACCGTTCTACTTCTCTGGCAATCACTTTACTCATTACTAAAAGACAGATAAGATTTGGTATCGCCATCAACGCATTTGCAATATCCGAAAAGTTCCATACAACCTGTAATGTTGTTGTTGCCCCCACAAATACAATGAGTGAAAAGAATATTCTATAAATCATGTTGTATTTATATGTTCCAAATATGTATTCAAAAGCTTTTTCACCATGATACTCCCATCCTAAGATTGTAGAAAACGCAAACAACGTTATACCTAGAGTAACTAAAACAGCTCCCTTATCTCCTAATGCCGACTGAAAAGCAAGTATCGTCAGTGCCGCTCCTTGTATTGGTTTTCCATCTGCACCTACCGTTCCCAGTACACCAGAGGATGCAATACAAAGACCTGTAATAGTACATACTATCATCGTATCCCAGAATGTACCAGTCATATTAATATATCCCTGACGAACCGGATCGTCTGTAGTAGCTGCCGCTGCTGTTATTGCTGCAGACCCCATACCTGCTTCATTAGAAAAAACACCACGGGCAACACCAAACCTTATGGCATTCATAACACTGATTGTCATTGTCCCCGCCACGCCGCCTGCAACAGATTTTGGTGCAAATGCCATTTTAAAAATCGTAACAATACCAGACGGAAGATTATGTATATTGACCAATATAACTATGCAGCCCGCAGCAACATAAAAAACTGCCATTATTGGAACTATAACAGATGAAACCTTTGATATAGACTTAATACCACCGACAATTATCATTAATGCCAGTATTGTAAGTACTAACCCTACAACTTTTTCATTTAGATGAAACGTACTTTTCAGCGATTCAGCAATAGAATTTGCCTGTGTCATATTTCCAATTCCAAAAGATGCAATGACCGCAGACACTGCAAAAAACATTCCAAGAACTGCTCCTATCTTTTTGTTCTTAAACCCTCTTTTCATAGTGTACATCGGTCCACCGCACATTTCACCCTTTTCATTTACTTCCCTATATTTAATAGCAAGCATACACTCACTAAACTTGGAAGACATTCCAAAACACGCTGACAGCCACATCCACACTAATGCCCCGGGGCCACCCGCTGCCATAGCTGTTGCAACACCTACGATATTACCTGTTCCGATTGTTGCTGCAAGTGCTGTTGTCAATGCAGAAAAAGGTGAGACATCACCAGAACCTCGTTTTGTGATTCTTGCTTCTTTACTCAATGTACTCTTTAATGCATAACTTAAATTTCTCCAAGGTCTGAATTTCAATCTGAATGTTAAAAATATACCAGTTCCTACTAGAAGTACTAACATCACAGGTCCCCAGACCAAATCATCAACAGCAGAAATAAATTCTGAAAAACTCATATAAAATTTCCCTTTTTAATATATCTTATTGCCATGATGATTGAATCATTAATGCTTTTTATTATGTCATATGTTTAGAAAAGTATAAAACATATATTCCTATAATTACTACCAGTTGTATGACAATTGCCCAGACTGCACTGCCTATCCTTTTTGAAACAAACATTACCAATACAGAAAATGCAATAACAATCAACAACTGCACGATTCCAAACAATGCAAAACCTAAAATAATCGGCAGAAATTCAGGTATTGTTTCAAATCCTTTTAGATTAGAAATGGAAGCCCCCCATAAACCAAGACCATAAAATCTATTTGCAACATAAATATTACGACACACAAAACTAAAATATAATATGGCTGCATTTATTGTTCCGATTCCAACTTTATAAAGACTGCTGATATTCCTTCCCCTTGGTGTTGCCCTGACAAGTCCTTCCATTCCACGCTCTCTATCCAAAGTAAAAACAGTAGACTGCATAATAACAAGTGCTATTGCGATTATAAATATAAAGTCAATATACCAGTCATCCATTTTTCCAATCATTTTATTATAACCATCCTCATAAACAAACAGGGCATTCTTATGACTCTTGACATACTCATATCTTTCCTGTACTCGTAAAAATGCGGGATATAACGCCAGTTTTGACTCCAGACTCAGTTTTCTGTTTTCATACACCTCCTCTGCAACTTTTCCTTCTTCATATTTTTCTTCTAAATTTTTTAACTGATTAAGTATATCATCATAGTAATGTTTTTTTTCTAAGACAATATCTTCTTTTTCATCTGTCATTTCTCCTTCTAGTTTTTTCATCTGAATACGATAACTCTCCTGATTCGGTGACAGATAGCTGCTGCTTTGCACCCCACTAAATATCATTCCTAAAATGAACAATGCTACCATAACTGTACAGCCACTGATTCTATAAATCTTATTTGCTTCATAAGTTACAAGTTTTTTTGAGATTCTTCCCTTCCTATAAAGCCTGATAAACGGAATATTTAATTTCATTTTTTTAGAGTATTCGGGCATTTGTCTTACTTTCACAAAAACAAATACATTTATCAAAATAAACACTGTCAAAAGTATCACTATTAAAAGATTTGACATAAAGGCTGCTGATACAGGTATTCCTGCAATATTAAGAAGAGAATAATCTCCTATCAGTTTTTCCGATTTTATAAAACTCCAAAGATTTATATAATGAAATACATTATATTTTCCAACACTTGTAAACATTTCGTATAATAATACATTTCCAATCGCCAGCAGCATACCTATTCCAAAAGGAATAATATAGTTTGCCGACAACATACTAATCAGAAAAATAAACAGTGCAATAATAATAAATGCTGCACTTTTGATAATAATGCTTATCAGAAGAAACTGCCACACCTTAAAATGATATGGGCATGCAATAAACGCACCTGCGGACTGAATGGATTCATGAATCCCTGCAAGTCCAAAATTGTATCCTATATATATCAGCATGAACAAGTGCATGATAAAAGTAACAAACACAGTACTGACAGCCAATGTAAAGATTTTAGCTAATATACATCTGCCTCTTCCACAAGGAGCTGCCTTAATAATAGAAAAAAGATTTTTCTTTTTATCTTCGAACACCAGATACATTGCAATAATAAAGATAATTAATACAATCAGAATATCTGCCATTTGATTTTCACTGATTTTTTCCAGCCAGCGGAAAGAATAAAAGTTTGTCTTAGTTCCCTTCATCCCCTGATATTTCTTAGAAGTTTTCCGTATCATCTTTTCTGAAAAACTATCTCTAATATTATCAGCAAAAATAGAAACTCCCAACTTTTCCTCTTCCTGCTCAAAAATCTCATTGAGATAAGCATTATAATCTTTCTCTAGTGAATATTTTTTAAAAATCTTTTCTGCAAAAGTACTTTCCATTTCCAGATTATCCGTATAAAGAAGATAGCTCTTATTTTTCCACTTTGAAAAGTATTTGTTATATTCTTCTTTTCTTTCTTTTAACATTCCTTCTGCCATTTTTGATGCCAGTTCACTATCTGATGCCTTGTAATTCTGAATCTGCTCTACTAACAGTAATCCCTGAATTTCAGTATAATAGTTTTCTATAAATTGACGCCTGTCTTTTGCTTTTGTCAATCGTTTATCAAATTTTTTATATGCAAAAGATGAGACTTCTTCACTCATTTCCTGTTCCTCTGGCAAGCCAATGGTTATCTTCTCAGAAAACTGCATATAACAAAAAATAATTACTATGGCGATTGCGATAATTATCCAGAAAGATTTTCCCTGCCAGACTTTTCTTAATTCTCCTGTAATAATTCTAATCATATACTGCCTCTTCCCCGTTTTCACCAAAGATGTTCATATAAACCTGCTCCAAATCTTCATCTTTTGCAAACTTTTCAATTAAATTTACTGTGCTGTCCATTGCTACCAGATTTCCCTCTTTCAATATGATAATTTCCTTTGCAATGGACTCAATATCAGATACCACATGGGTCGCTACTAATATAATTTTATCTCCAGCAATCTCCTCCAATGTCTCTCTGACTCTGACTCTTTCTTTTGGATCTAACCCTGCCGTCGGCTCATCCAATACCAACAATTGGGGCTGTCCCATCAAAGCCTGTGCCACTAACAAACGCTGTTTCATTCCACCCGAGTAATTTTTAATTTTGTCGTCCAGCCGTTCTGTCAGATTTACTCTTCCTGCTGACATTTCTATTTCTTCCACAATTTTATTTTTCGAAATGTCCTTTAAAGCCGCCATATACCCTAAAAATTTCCGCCCTGTGAAATTGTCATACAGTCCCTGTTGCTGTGGAGCATATCCTAATATCATTCTGTATGCCTGATTTTTCTTAAAAATAGACTTTCCATTCCACAACACCTCTCCCTTATCAGGTATCAGATTATCTGTAATAATCTTCATTAACGTGGATTTTCCCGCACCATTAGGACCAAGCAGTCCATAAACTCCCGGCTCCATTTTTATATGAATATCATTCAGAGCAGTTTTTTTCCCATAACTTTTACAAACTCCAATAATTTCTAACATTTATTTTACCTCGTTTTGATTGTCTTTGTTACTCATTCCTATCATCTTTATCTTCTTATAATTGGCCTTATTATTAATATAATCATCTTTTGAGATCAAACTATATTCCATCTCTCCAATCACTGTCTGATTCACTCCTACCCACGGTACATATTCTGTTACATTTTTATAGTTACTGTTTACTAACAGTTTGTCGCTCGTTTGCGCTATAATCTCTACCGGAGTATTTTCATTATTTTTTAATTTTCCATTCATTATTTTACCTGTCTTTGTATTCACCAGACAATAATTCCATCCTTTCTCATCATTGCCATATGAATCATATCCGACACAGTATAATATATCTGTGCCTTCTTTGTCCTGTATCACCTCATCAACCGACAACGGTGTATCTGTTTTTATTATCTTTGTTTGCTTTGTGAGAAAATTAATTACTTCAATTTTATTGGACTTGTCCTTGGAAATATATAGATTGTTTCCAACTACTTTCTCCCCATGGATATTTTTTTCTTTTAAAGTCTTTAATGTAACTGATTCTTTGCTATCCAAATTTACACTTTTTATAATATAATCTGCTTGTTTATATAAATCGTCATCACTATGTTTCTCTTCTGTTGTGACCTTCTTTCCATAGTCTCTTGTTCCTGTTACAATATTTCTTCCGGCACATCCCAGAATCGTCTCTTCCTCGTCTAACTCTATAACTTTTTCTATTTTTTTGTTTTTCAAATCAACCTTTACCAAAAATTTGTCATAGCCTGTATTATATGTATTTTCACCTTTTGACTCAGATTTTACTTTTTTACGGATTCCATATAGATTGTCTCCATCTCCTAAAAAGACACCTTCTAATACGGTTCCACTTTCTAAATTCATTAACTTCTCTCGTTCTGTTCCATCCAGTTTCATACGATATATTGCCGGAATACAAGGTTCTTTCTCAAGAGCCTGTATTTCGCCATTTTCTTCTCCAATAAACATCTGCCCTGAAGACATGGAACCGGAAGAATCATAATCCGATGTTGCAATATACAAGTATTCTCCCTGTCCAAATAGTACCTTTTCATCTTCTATTTCTTTTGGGAGAACTGCATTGCACTCATATGATTTATGTTTACAGTTCACTTTATTACATAAATACATTCCTCTTCCTGTCCTATAGTCTACATACATAATTGCGGGCAATCTTTCATCATCCTCTTCTATATCATATTGATCGTTAAAATAATACCATCCCTGTTCCGTTCCATAAGATGCACCAAATGCATGATCTGTCAGCATTTTCAGTTCTCCTTTCTCCTGCTGTCTGACAGTTGTATTTTGATTTTTTTCTGTCTGTATTGCCTTTCCCTGTACCTTACCGGCTCCAGTCTCCTTTGGACTATCTTTACTACATCCTGTAATAACAGCTAAAACTACAATCATACAGACCAGCATGTTTCCTTTTTTCCTCATTTCAAACCTCCTGTTGCTATAATAAATATTTACTTCCACACTCCTATAAAATGAAAAAGAGCATGCCCAACTTATGACATTTTAAAACGTCATACTTTGGTATGCCCTCATTATACTTTTTACATTTATCCGAGATGTATCTGTATTAATCTATAATGTCCCATGAAAGTTCTAAAACATTTTTTTGATCGTCTATTCTAACCTCCATAGAAAGATGTGCTTTTTTAGATACCATTTTTCGATTGTTATAAACCCAGTCTTCTACTAAAGAGAGATTCATATATTCAATATATTTCTTCTGAAGATCATAAATATCTCTTTCCTCTGCATGTTTGCTAATTTCCCCACGATATTTTAGATATAGTAACTTTTGTCTGTCACTATCCCATCTCAGTTCCAATCTTTCTTTCCGACCTTTTAATTGATATTGTACTATCCCTTTATCATTTTTACTTTTTACACAAGAATGAATTTTCTTTAAAATTTTAAGCGGAATGTATTGTAAAAAACCTGCCTCTTTTAAAATTGACTTTACCTTTTTATCATTGTTTGATAGTTCAACCGAAACGCTTTCTTGAGCACCAATAGCCTCAAAAAAATCTTCCTGCAGTAATAAAGTATTTTCAATACTTTGCTCACTATAATAACTGTTCAATACCTCATGCATACGTTGCACCATTGCAATATCTTTTACATCACTGCTTAATTCAAAAGATATTTTTTCCATTTTATGTTCTCTTTCATATGCATAATGATCCATCATGAAAAAATATATTTGAGGCATCATTATAACAATGCATAAAATAACTATCCCCACCAGAATCACAACGTATCTTTTTTTATTCGTCTTGCATATCATCTTTTTCATCTATTTCTTCCATACTTTCTCTATAATTTGGAATATCTAACTGTATTTGTGTTCCCTGACCAATCTTACTTCTTATGGACATTTCAATCCCTGATACATTGCAGATTTTCTGGCAGATATTCAGTCCCATACCGCTTCCTCCAGTACTTCTCGACCTTGCCTTATCTATCATATAGAATGCCTGTGTAACCTTCTCTATCTCTTCCTCTTCTATACCACATCCGTTGTCAGTTACAATAATCCGATAACCATCCTGTACATTTTTGCGTATTCTCTCTCCGGTCAGTTTTACCATTCCATTTTTCACATCTTTACATGCCTTGTCCCCATTTTCAATAAGATTTCTAAGTAACGTAATCAGCAAATCCGCATCAACCCTAATCTGTCCTTCTTCCATGTCTATCGCCAGCCGTGAAAACTTTATATTTTCATTGCAGATTTTCTCTATAGTCTCTGCAATCAGTTCTGTATATATCCACTTACATTCAATATTTTCTTCTGAAATACCTAACATTTTCAACAAAGTTTTTGATAGTCTCTTTAATCTTTTACATTCTCTGTAAATATATTCCTCTGCTTTTAACCGCTCTTCCTTTGAAAGATTATCTCCTAAAAGCATCTTGGAATATCCCATCATAGAAGTCATTGGCGTCTTTAACTCATGAGAAAAATCAGACACGAACTGTTCTCTTGCTTCTATATCTTTTTTAAGTTTCTCTATATGTTCTTCCACAGAGCCTGCCATAATATCAAAATTATTACTCAGTTCTCCAATTTCGTCATTGCTTATAATATCCGTTCTAATATGATATTTTCCATTGGCAATCAATGTACTGGTTTCACTTAACTTCTTGATATTTTTTGTAAGAAAAAATGACAAGACCCATACCATAATAAAAGATATACAAATAATCCCAAAATCAATTACAAGAAATGTATTTGTCTGTCTCTTTCTCTCAGCAAATGTATCTGTCATATCAAACCGGTTTATCACAGTTATTATATTATCAGATATTTTTATTTTTGAGCCAATCAGGAAGAACTGTTTTTCATCTTTTTTATAAATTTCATAATACCCCTCTCTTCTCTGCTCATAATTCTGTATTTTTCTATCAATATTCTTAATACTGGAAAAAATAATTCTTCCTTTTTGATTTACAATAATTAATTCCCTTTTTTCATTCCCATAATTCGTCATCTTGTCTGCATATTCATTGACCAGACTATCCGAAAACTCTTTCCCTGATTCCACTGCATTCCGTATATTTGACTCTACAGAATATCGGTTGACAATATGCTGTTTTGAATAACTTTCCACCGCATTCTCATATGCCACTTGAAAATTCCTCTGTATCATAAATATTCCGCCCAGAGAAAAACATACGGCAATAATAAGACATGTACCAAAAACCATTTTAAAAGAAAATTTCATTTTATTCTCCTACTAACTTGTAACCCATTCGAAAAACTGTCTTAATTTCATTTTTCAAATCCAGTTTCCTGCGCAATCTTTGAATATGCAAATCAAGAGTCCTGCTGTTTCCTACATATTCAGTCTGCCATACTTTTTCAAATAAATCTTCCCGAAACAAAAGGTTATTCACATTCTGAACTAAGAACAGAAATAACTCATATTCTTTTGGTGTAAGAGAAATAATTTTTTCTCCTTTTCTTACTTCCCTGCTATCCGGACGAATCACAATATCTTTAAATATCAGCTTCGTACTTCCTTTTCCATACCTTCTAAGAACCATTTCTACCCTTGCTAAAACTTCTGATATATCAAAAGGTTTAACAATATAATCATCCGCTCCCATCTTAATTCCCTTAATTTTATCTTTTACCGATTCCTTTGCTGAAATAAAAATCACAGGCGTACCTGTTGGCTCGATATATTCCATCAATTCATAACCATTGATTTTAGGAAGCATAATATCTAACAAAATTAAATCATATGGATTCTCTTCTATCTTTAATGCTGCCGCTTCTCCATCTAAGGCATACTCACAATCGAACCCCGCTTGTTTCAAATTCATCTCTATTAATTCAGCAATTGGCACTTCATCTTCAACAATTAGTATACGATACATACAATTCCTCATTTCTCAACATTGTAAATTTCCATATATAGAGTATCATGCAAATGTAAACGAAATGTATCCAACTTCGGCTTTGCACGAAATTACAATTTTTTAATAAAATCGAGCAGAAAATCATTTTACTTTTTTATAAGGAACTAACTCTAATTTTAATTTCATTCCCATACCTTTTGCTAATCTTCTAAGCATATCTAAACTAGGGTTTCTCGTCCCATTCTCTATTCTGCTGATATCCGCCTGTGTAATTCCTGTTCTCTTTGACAATTCCTTTTGCGTCAAATTTTGTTCTTTTCTAGCGTCTATCATCGTCTGAATAATATGAAACTCTCCTTCTAAAGAATCATACTCTTCCTTTATCTCTGGATTTCTTAACATTTCCCCTCCTTTATAATATGTCTTATTAGACATATTATAAATATTTTTGTATACAAAAAGCACATCTTCTTTACAGAAAATGTGCTTCTCTCCAACCCGATTATAAATCACTTTTTGTTTTTATTCAATATTTTTTATATTGTGTTTAAAAATTCTTCTATAATCTCCTTTGGCTTTGCTGCTTTCGCCACAACTACCGCCATCACGATTACAAGTATTGCTGCCACAATTCCACACAGAATCATGTTTGCTGTCTGCATTTTATAAGCAGACCATAGGAATCTGGCAACAATCAAAGCTGCTGCCACAATTACCATGGTATAAAGATAAAATCCAAAAGAAAATCTTCCTTCGATTACACAAGTATTGTCTTCTTCAGTTATCTTTCCTTTAAATGTAACAGGTACTGATTCCACACTGGAATCAAATTTTCCCTGAGCAAGAGTAACCTCTATTCTGTCGCTGCTCTCTTTCACCACAATATTTTTCTTTTTGGATTTATTATCCATTACATTCAACAATGTTTCTTTATCCCTGTTATATTCAAATCTCATATCCTTCTCCTAATACTTTATAAAATGCACCAATATAGAAACTCTGATATCCAACTATCTGCTGCATTTGAACTGCAGGTCCTCAAATCGTCTGTCAACTTCTTTCTGATACTTATCAATTAAATGCTCATTTTCAGGTTTAAACAAGTGTTTAAATCTTCCCTGTGTTTTTAAGAATTCTTCAATCGGAAGTCTGTTCTTTGGCTCATAGTTCAAAATCCACTTACCTTCTATCACTTCATAAAGTGGCCAGTAGTTTGTCTCTACAGCCAATCTGCAAATCTCCATAATCTCATCAGTCTTATACTTCCATCCTGTAGGACATGGTGCACATACATTTAAGAATGCCGGACCATCTGTATAAATTGCGCATTCTGCTTTTGTATGTAAATCCTTAAATCCATTAAAAAATGTAGTCTGCGCTGCGTACGGAATATCGTGAGCTGCCAAAATTGCTGCAAGATCCTTTCGATACTGCTCCTTACCATTACACTGGCTACCTACTGGTGTGGTTGTTGTATCTGCATACATTGGTGTCGCAGAAGAACGTTGTGTACCGGTATTCATATACGCACCATTGTCATAACATACATATGTATAATTTGTTCCACGCTCCATAGCACCGGACAATGACTGAATACCAATATCATATGTTCCGCCATCACCACCAAAGCAAATAAACTTGTAATTTTCTTTTATCTTTCCTTTTCTCTTAAGTGCCTTGTAAGCCCCTTCAACACCACTCATTGTAGAACTGGCATTTTCAAAAGCACTATGAATATAACTGTCTTCCCATGCCACATATGGATATTGGAAAGATGATACATTTAAACATCCTGTCGCACAACCGATAACTGCCTTATCGCCCTCATGAAGTCCACGAAGTACATTTCTAGCACAGATTGTCGCACCACAGCCTGCACACATTCTATGACCAGGAGCAAAACGTTCCGGTTTGTTCATAGTCTCTTTAAAATTGTAACCCATAATTATTTTGCCTCCTTATCTCTTAATCCCATATATCTGTATGTTGGACCTGTCTCACCAGTTTCAGCAATATCCATAAGTGTCTTGTAAACACCTTTCATATCATCTACTGTTACGTCCCTGCCACCAATACCATACATAATATTAATAGCCTTGGCTGTGCATCCTGCTGTATACATTGCCTGCATTGTCTCTGCGCCTACAGGACCACCATTGGTTGAGAACGCCTCACTTCGATCCATCACAGCTACTGCCTTACATTTCTTAAGAGATGCTACAATTTCTGCACCCGGAAATGGTCTGAAGGAACGAATTTTAATTAATCCAACCTTGCCTCCCCCTGCTCTCATCTGGTCAATTGCTTCCTTTGCAGTACCTGCTGCTGAACCGATAATTACCATTGCATACTCTGCATCATCCATTTTGTATTCTTCTATCAGACCATATTTACGACCTGAAATCTTTTCAAAATCCTTTGCTACATCTAAAATCACCTGCTTTGCATTTTCCATAGCATGCGCCTGAGCTTTTCTTGATTCCATGTAATATTCAGATACCGCGTATGGACCAACAGCAAATTTCTCTTCCGGATTCAAGAGATAGTCCACTGGTTCTCTTTCTCCAACGAAGTCTTTTACTGTTTCATCATCTAATAATTCCATATTCATCATGGCATGGCTGGTAATAAAACCATCCTGACAAATCATAATTGGAAGCATGACATCTTTATGCTCTGCAATATTAAAAGCCATTACCATATTATCATAGGCTTCCTGATTATCCTCCGCATATAACTGAATCCATCCGGAATCTCTGGCTCCCATTGTATCAGAATGGTCACAATTAATATTGAGCGGTCCTGTCAATGCCCTGCACACTGCTGCAAGAGCCACAGGAAGCCTGCTGGATGCTGTAACACCCAAAACCTCCCACATAAATGCTAATCCCGCAGATGATGTAGCTGTCAATGCTCTCGCACCTGCCGCTGAAGCTCCCATAGCTGCGCTCATAGAACTGTGTTCTGATTCAACTGTTATAAATTCCGTGTCGACCTGCCCATTGGAAACATAATTAGAAAAATACTGTGGTATTTCAGTAGATGGTGTGATAGGAAACGCTGGAAATACATCGGGATTAATCTGTCTGAGCGCTGTCGCCACAGCCTCATTTCCTGACATTAATACTTTCTTTGGCATAACTATTTCACCTCCATCTTAATTGCACCAAAAGGACATGCTTTTACGCAAATTCCACATCCTTTACAGTGGTCTAAATCTATTGCCTGTCTCTTGTAATCTTTTACAGCGATACAACTATCTGGACATACTGGTACGCATAAGAGACATTGCTTACATTTTTCTTCATCAATTACTGGAGCAACAGCTGTCCAATCGCCTGTAATAAAGTGCTTTGTTGTTCCACAGCCAACGATTGTATTACCACGTGTCACATCCTGCCATGCAACATCCTGACCTAATTTTGTTATATCTGATTTTGCCATTACTTAACCTCCCTTAATGCTGTTTTCAGTGCTTCCATATTTCCCTGAATCACTTCCGGTTTCTTCGCAAATTTATGCTTGAAAGACCCTTCCATCTCATTTAAGAACACCTCATCATCAATTACACCAGTTACTTTTACAATGGCTGCAAGCATTGGTGTGTTTGGGAAGTTCTTTCCTAATGTATCCATGGCTATCTGTCTTGCATCAATAGTATATATCTTCCCCTGATATCCTTTTAAACTTGGAAGTATTTCCTCTTTGCTTTTTGCTGTATTAACCAGAATAGCTCCGTCTTCCCGAAGTCCTGCTGTAACATCAACAATATCCAACAGCGTCTCATCTACTACCACCACAAACTGTGGTTCATAAATATTTGAATGAACACGTATCGGCTCATCACTGATTCTGTCATATGCTGTAATCGGTGCTCCCATTCTCTCCGGTCCATATTCAGGAAATCCTTGTGCATTCTTACCTGTTTTAAAAGCAACCTCTGCCAAAAGCAATGCTGCTGTCTTGGCACCCTGCCCTCCACGGCCATGCCATCTGATTTCAAGAGTATTGTTCATCTTTCTGCCTCCTTCTAATTAATTTTTCACATGTCAGTCAACAATATCTTTTATAAACTCTTTAAATAGTTTTCTACATTCATATATACAATTTTATCATCCTCAAAGTAATCCTCTCCACGATAAAGAATATATTTTGTTGTAATCTTCCCATAGTGCTTTTCCAATTCATTTATCTTTGCTTCATCAATTAAATTTTTATAATTTTTCTGCTGAACTTCCTTTTCATCAATAATTTCAAATACTGTACATTGATTCTGCTCTTTATCATAAACTACCATGTCAAAACTGCCTTTCGGTAAATGTAATCTAAAAGCTCTATATCGTTCAGAGACTCCTCTGCTTGTCTCAAATAAAACAATATCTTTTAAAATATTATTTCTAATCTCCTCTAATACCCCTTCAACAATAATTTGTTTATCACTGGCACTTAAATTGTCAAATTTCAACTCCTTCAAAAATGGTTCAATCAATTCTCTACACTTAAGATACTTTCTTCCCGGCTGCAGAAACAAAAACTCCTTCACTTCCTCCACTGTGTCATTAATTCCAGCAGCAGGACATTCCTTAACAAAATCTAAATCTTTCAATAAATTGATTGTTGTATCATTATAAATCTCAGAAACTTCCACATACTGTGGCTGCTTGTCTTTCCTTCGTTCCCATATAGATACCTTAGAAGTTAATCCTAATTTTTGTTCTACATATTCCCTTGTTAAAATTTTAGATAAAAACCTGCGGCATATTTTTTCTATTCCCTTCTGAATATCTTCCGTCAATTCACCATTTTTTCCAATATATTCATCGAACTCCGGCTTTTCTTCTCCTAATACTCCACCAAATTCCATATAATTATCCAGACTGTCATTATCCATAATAACACTGTATTCACCATAAGAAATAAATGTAGTATGAATCATATCTGCCTTATGGTACAGTTCATCATGAATGACATTCCAGAAACTTAACGGTTCCTGACTGGATAAAACAATCTTCATGCCTGTTGCTGCAAAAACATCAGATAAAACGGAAGCTGATTCTATAAAATCACTTACATTCGTAACATCTTCTATAAAAACATATCTTACCTTCTTATCATATAAATCTTTTAAATCCTGTGCCAGTTCAGCCATTGTATTTGATTTAATAATTTTAATATAGGCAGACCTGTCCAGCTGAATCTTTGTCATCCGAAACAAAGCCTGTCGAATTAACGTTGTCTTGCCTGTTCTTTTCAGTCCATAAAGAATACATATCTTATCCACTTCCGGGCTGTCCAAGTAATTAGTAAGTTCCTCAAAACAAGGTCTTGCTTCGTATCCTCTGACTGCTTCTCCCATATCCTGCAGCGCAGTGCCAAACACCACATTCGTTTTATACCGTTCTTTATGAGGAACATAAGAGATAACTTCAACGTGTTTTTTTTCTTTCTCTTTTAAATCTTTCAATTCTTTTTCTAACTGTTTTCTTTTCGCTATCTGGCCTTCAAACTGTTCCAGTTCACTTTTTTTAATGTACTTACTTTTAACCTTTCCATTTTCCGTCCATTGTTGGTAATAATAAACATTACCATTAATATTTTTCTTAGAAATATAACCTATAGGTAACATGGAAATCTGTATTTCCAAATCTTCAATCATCGCTCTGTAATCCATATTACTACCTCCAAATTTGTCATAAAATAATTATAACCTATTGACTTTCAAAGTCAATAGGTTACTAATTTATCTTTTATTATTTTGTTGAATGTAGTACTAAATTTTTAGTACAACTTTGCTATAAATCATTTACAATTAAAGTTTCATCAACATATTATCTAATCCAGTATATAAACAACTGGCTGATTCTCCCTTTCTTATTATTCTTTTTGAGCAAATAAATATTTGTATAATCTAATCCATAAAATTTTTTTCATGCCCTCATTTTCGATTTCGTATTCTACATCATTATGCTCGAAAACTACTTTATTTTCTGTTTTGTCATAATATGCATTATCATAAGTTTCTTTCACTTCCTCTAATAATTCTTCTGTAGATAAATCAGTGCTAAATCTATAAAAATTATAACCATAATAATCTTTTACATTATCCAGTTTAATTTCTATTCTTTCATGATTTTCAGTCATTATGTATATAGATTTCTCCACTCCATCATATAAAAAATAAACACATATGGTAGATACAACAACAAAACAAAAAGCTATACAACTTAATACAATAATTCTCTGTTTGACTTTATTTTTTAGCGAAAAAAATGCTAAAATAAACGCAAATGCTATTATTAAATATAAAAATAAAAATATATTCATTATACTCCTCCCTTTCTATTTAGATTTCATCGTAGTCTTATTAAATGAACCAAAATGATATTTCGAAAAAGCATTATAATCTATATATCTAAAACTTGATGTCCATCCATCATATACAGTTATCATATAATAATATGTATAGTACTTAATTTTTCTAATAGTCTGCTGTTTCCTATAAATATTATATCCACAAACTGTAACCGAATGATTTCTATAATATCCTGTGGCAATATTCATTATAACTGGTCTTCCTGCATCTATTTCTTTCTTCACTTCTTTATTAAAATTCCACAATACATAAATGCCCTTACACTTACTCTTTCCATATCCATAGTTATCCGCCACCTTATCTACTATATTATTAATCTTTGTCGGTCCTGTTCCTCCTTTATTTGTATATCCATAATTTTTTGCTACCTTCTTTACTTTATTATATATTTTACTATTACTAGAATCAATTTTTTTATATCCTTGCCACAAATAATACTTAAACATTCTCGTAATAGCCACCAAAGTACAATTTTGAGCATTGTTTTCAATTTCTCTCATAGTAAATGTCGGCATTGTTAAATTTCTACAACTATATAATTTAATAGTACCTCCATATCTATCTACTAAATATTTTCGACAATCAGTTATTCCCCCATATCCATAAGCACCTGATTCCTGACCACTATATCTTTTTTTCATCAGTATGTTTTCATTTGTAATTCCTCCTCTAGAATAACATTCATTAGGTTTATTATTACAATAAATGTACATATTATAATTGTAACCATCCATACTATAGCCCAAATTTACATTTGCATTAATAAATCTGCAAGTTTCCGAATCATAATATCTACTTACTAAATAATATAAATTTGTTTCACTATCTCTGTAATAGCTCCTATACATAAAATGATTAAGTTTGTATGCTGTTTCATATCCCTCATAACACAATGTATCAGTAATATTTCCCCATGCATCATATGAATAAACCGCAATTTCTGCTCCTCTTGAATCTAAGAGACCTATTACATTTCCTTGCATATCCTTTTCATAATATATGCGTACTCTTTTTTTTTGACCTACTTCATTAATATAACTATACTCATATCCTAAAACATTATTGTTATTATCATAAAAATACCATATATCATAGTTTATATTTGTCGCTCTATAATTAACTTTTTCTCTTATAAGTATATCGCCATCCCATTCATATGTTGTTATCGTATCAGGTGTTATTTTATATGTTCTTTTCCCCTCTACATTGTACCGATAATATATTTTACTTTCATCTTTAAGTAGCACTTTTTTCAGTTGTTGTCCTCTATCCCATTCAAACACCATTCCGTTCTTATATTCCAACGGATTTCCTACATTGTCATATGTTATTTTTTGATTAGCATATGATGTCATTTGATCCGGCCATTGTTCGTTTTCATATTCATACTGAACTGTTACCTTTGTAGATTCAACTTTATTATACTCTTCGTCTAAATCATATACTGTTTTTCCATAAATATTTCCTGTTTCATTATAGTCATATTCATAATATTTACTGTTCGCATAATCTTTTTCTTTAGACAATCTACCTCGCACATCATATTCATACTCATACCTCATTTCCTTATTGACTTTTACACCTATAATATTTCCTACCAAATCATATGTATAATTAATATTCTTATCTTCAGCATAAATATCTATATTATAAGAAGACGCTGCATCACTATTTTTAGTTTGAGTTGTATTAAATATATATTTACCATATATATCAGAATACATTTTTCCTGTTTCTACACCTTCACCATTATCTTGTTTATATTCATATATATCTCCATTGTATAATTTTGATTCAACAATCGTATTACCATCAGCAGTTTTCGATGTAACTGAAGAAAAATATTCTTGTTGCTCTTCTAATATATCCTTAAAATTATACTTAGTTATCGTTCTAGGCTCTGTTGAATCAACCTCTTTTTCTTCTGTTTTAATAAAACCGTCATTTCTAGTTACTATCGTTGTACTATCGGTATAAGTATAATTATATACTATAGGCTCAGAACTTCCTTGAGTATTATCCGTAAATTTTAATATATCTCCATTATTATTATACTCTGTTATATAACTCGTTTCCACATCATCCCCATAATACGTTTTTAGAATCAATGCCGACGACTCTTCATCTCCTTCTTCAACCTCTCGTTTAATTTTTACTGTTTTTATCGACTGTTCATTTCCATATTTTGTAACACTTGTATTTTGATTTGTTCCATTATTTTGCTTTTCTTTTTCATTGTTATCTTCTCCAATGCTTCCTAACGATGAACAATTTATAAGTTCTTGATTTCCTACTTTCAAAGATTGCATATTGCCTTCATTATCATAATTCATAGTATATTTTGTTTTTTGATCACAAATATATACAACATTCCCCTTTCCATCATAAGTATATGTAATACAAATAAGTTGAGTATATGTAGGATCATACTCTCCATCATATTGTTCTACAACGGCTGTATTATTCCCCTCATTATCATAAAAATATTTTATTGTTTTATTTAATGAGCTATCTTCATAGTCCATATATATCCGTTTGATACTACTATCAAAAATATTTGTTATATATGAATATAGTACCCCTTCATTATATTCTGAATACTGCCTATCATAAAGTCCCAAATGTACTGTTGCAGCCGCAGCTGCAGATTGCTTAGTATTTCCGTTTGTCTTTCTAGGCGTACTATCCGCACGATCACTAATATTATCAAAATCAGAATCTTTTAACCATGGATCTGTTCCTTTTTCATACTCTTCCAAATCAGTAAGTCCGTCCCCATCGCTGTCTTTTCCCTCTTCATTTGCCACTGCCGGGTCCGTTCCTAGAGTAAACACCTCATAAGAATCCGGAAATCCATCTTTATCTGTATCTAAATCATATATCTTATTTCCTTCTTCATCTACACCTGTTTCTGTGTTCCATAAGGTCTTGAAGTCCCAAATCTCATAGCCGTCTTCCAAACCGTCTCCATCGGTATCTATCGTTGTCTGCTCATAGGTTACAGTACTTTCTCCCTCTTCCCGTCCTTCATCATCTGTTTCTTCCATTTTCTTTAATGACACGATATTCGAAGGTCTCACTGTTCCATCAGAATATAGAATGCACACCCTCAAATCAATATTGTCTGCATCCTTTGGTGATATTTCCATCATCTCACTGATATCCGTTCCCTTATAAACTACCGTAAAGTTAGAAGAATCCTCCTTCCTTTCATAAATCTTATAACCACTAACGCTAGTTCCCTCTGGCAGTTCATTCTGATCAGTAACCTTCGTCTCAATCTTTCCCGTTTCAGAATTGTACTCTGCACTCAGTTCTACCGATGCATCATAAGATTCCATCTCTCTATAGTTTACCACAATCGTCATATACAGGGATTCCTTAGGTCTCCCATTTTCATCAAGAATATATTTAAACTCTGGTCCATATAAAATTGCTGACATTCCTTTGTCCGGACATGTAAACACCAGCCCATAATCTTCAAACTTTTCATCTGCTATATCCTGTACCCAGTCCGTGATATCTAATGTATGTCTTGCCCCCTCTTTTCCGCTACATACTGTCTCAGCAATATAATCCTCCGACACATCTGGCTGTGTATTCCATGTAATCGTCGATGGATTCCATTCTCCCAATGCTCTTTTTATCTGTACCGTTCCTGCTGGATAATGTGCTGGTTTTTCAGCTTCACTCATGGTAAGTGTTGCACTTTCTATATACTTACCCTTAAGCGGCGCTTTTTCTCCAACAAAAGCGTTTCCATTTAATAGGTTTTTCGTATCCAGATAAATCCTGTTCTCGCTGTTATACGGATACGTATTCAATAAATAGTTTGAGACTGTAAGCGGATTCTGACTGAGGGTGGAATCTGCCATAAACGGTACAGACCACACTCCCGTTGTTGTCAGTTTATTTGACATCCACTGCATTGTCGGGTCTATCGTTACCGGATATTTTAAATTTTCATTTTCAAAATACATCTCATTTACGGACAATGTAATAACAGTCTCATTGTTCTTCTTAATAAGACTATATGTTACATTTTCATAATCTGTATTTTCATCTCCATCTTTAATGTTCGGCGGAGCGATATATCCTACTATTTTATCTGTCCTGCTGTCGCATACAAGAATTCCCCTGTCATTTTTTCTCTGCTTCAAATATGTATTTTTTGTTTCAATTTTATATTCAAATATATATTTCTCCGGTTTTGTATTCAGAATAATGTTTTCTTTTACTCCGTCTTTCAGGGAAATATACTCATATGAGATATCTTTTTCATTAGAAGCATACGTAACAATGTCACCTGACTTGTCCGGTGCATAACTCTGTCCTTCCTCTAATTTCGGTGTCATTCCCACAACATACTTTCCATTATTTAATACAATTCCTGTATCTTTATTCATCTTTTTGGGAAAGTATTGTTTACTGTCTCCAACGTCATTAACAAACAGAAAATCATTTGTATTTTCTGATGTATTTCTGTCTAATAGTTCTTTATCTTCGCTGTCTAACTTTGTTAATTCTGGATTATATTCAAACAGTTCCCCGTCTTTTTCAAACCTGATATTTTCTGTAAATATTTCTGCCTGTTTTGAACCGTCACTCAATAAATATGTATTGGAATTTTCTGTCCGTTCATCTACTAATTCCTTTACAATTGTTACTTTTTCTTCTGTTGGGGGTTCCTTTGCTATTTCCTGCGTTGCATAAATGGACTGTGGCATCATATCCAGGTTCATACCTGTTATTACTAATGCCACAATTAATGCTAAAGCAATGATTTTTCTTCTCATTTTTCCCAGCTGTTTCATTTGTCTTTTATTCATACGAATTCCTCCTTACCCAATCATTGTACTTAAAAATTTTAGTTACATTGAAACGAAGATTTTTGTATGATTAATTTTCCCTATATTCTTGATAAATCATAACAAAAAATCTCCCGAAATATAACTAACGGAAGATTTCTTTCTATCACTTTATTATATTATTTAATTAATAAAACAATATATTTATCCCCCATTTTATATCTCATTTTCATCTTAACATAATACCTTGCTATGTCAATATAAATAATATGAATGTTACCAGTTTTTGTAAAATCATATTGTTAATCATCATATCTTTTTCAAAACGAATGCATTATTTTTTCTTTTTTATATGCAATAACAGTGCTTAATTCTACATTTTCCACACTCTTAAATATATTTTCCTACACGCATAAATTTAACTTTTTATGTATCTTCCTCGCCAAATATATAAATGGTGTATCTGCCAAACTTGTTACAATAAAAATACCATAACTTGAAATTACAATACTAATTAAAGTTTCCACACTGTAAACACCAAGAAATGCACCGAAAGTAAACAGTAAATTATTTAAGAACTGTGAGATTAATGTAGAACCATTATTTCTTACCCAAAGATACTTATCTTTACTTTCAAATCTTTTTTCCGTAAAAGCCCACCATTTATGATATGCCCACACATCAAAACGTTGTACAATCGCATATACTATCATACTTGCAAGCATTAGTCTTGGCGTGTTAGAGAAAATCGTTTTCATCGCCGGCATTGCAAAATCTGTATCTGCGGGTATATATAAGAGCCACCACTGTGATAGTACAATAAACACTACCGATGTTGCAATGCCAAGATTTACAGCACGTTTTGCTTCCTTTTTACCATACAATTCACTGATGATATCTGTTACCAGAAACGTAGACGCAAACAATACATTTCCCAGTGTCATTTCCATACCGAAGGCTTTAATTACAATTAAAACCTCAATATTTGCCGCAATGGTTGCTATGGATGTAAAACAATACAGACCATACTTTCCAAACAACTTAAAAAACAATAATTCACTTCCATATATAATCAATATGGACAACAGTAATAAAACTTCATTTGACATAAAACTTCTCCTCCTTTTCTTCTGCTTATTACAGTCATTGCATCAATTTCTCTGCACGACCGGCTTATGTCATTTATTTTCAAATGCATCATAATAAATAACCACAATACATATTTGAACTACACAATAAACTCAATTTTGGTTTTCACCAACACCAAAATCCGTATTATTCAATAGTATATCTAACCTATTATTGTTTTTATAAATAGGATAAACCTTATTCATAAATTCTTTTATTACTTTTTTATCTGGTTTCACTGGCATTCCGTTTTCTGTCATTATATTAATACACACACGGTCAAAGTACCTCAGTCCTGTTTCTATATCATTCATCATAGACTCTGCACTCTGCCCTGTAATTCCCTGCAGTAAATTTATTTCATCAAAATATTCTGCAATTATTTTTGGATTCCTTTCATCTATTCCTTTTATCAGAACTTTTTCTCTCAATTCATAATCAAAAGTTTCCAAACCTAATTTTATAATGCATTTTACTCCCATCTTTTCAAAAGACTTCTTAAACGCTCTGACTTCTTCCCTATGCATATAATGACACTCAAAATGAATGGTTTTAATTTCTTTACCTATGCATATTCCTTTAATCAATTCTATCGTCTTCGCATCTAAATCCACAAAACTTCCGGAATTAATTACTTCCAGCTCATGATATTCTCCAGTAACGTGACTAAGTGCTTCTTTATTAATCTCATAGTTTTTTTCTATATTTTTACTACTATCTAGATAATAATCACAAAATCTGCACTTTCTCCACTTACAACCATCTCCTACAAGCATTACAATCTCTCGTGGATTCTTTTCTTCAATGACTGCATATCTAACCGGATTAAATCCTTCTACCATATTGTACTCCTCACTAGTCCCTTTTATATAAAGTCGCATATTCTATTTTACGTTATCTACTAATTTACATATATTAGATTTTATTTTTTATATACATACGTAATATATTCTTATTTGTCATGAATTTTTTAAATTTTACATGTATATTTTAGTAGTTTGACAAAAAATATATGTAATTTGTTTTTATTTTCCAGAAATTTGGTTGTTTAACATAAAAGCGCGTGTGTTAAACACCATCCCTAACTAATAGAAACTTTTTTACTGCCCTGATTATAATAAAAAAAGCGCCACCTGGGCGCTCTTTTTATACCGTATAATAATTTTACGATTTGTCCCTAGTTTTGTTTATAGACAGGATGGTTACGAACTGTCTGTTATTAATATTCAAGGCCTACAGTCTTTGATTATTCTTCTGTCACTTCTATACTCTCGTCAATGATGTCAATCATCTCTACTTCTTCTGAAATTTCAAGAACATCTTCTGCCGGAGCTTCCATTTTTTCTTCAGATACAGAAATTACTTCCTCTGCTGCAGGTTTAACATCTGTACTTAACTTTACAGAACCATATCTTTCAAGACCTGTACCTGCCGGAATCAACTTACCAATCAATACATTCTCTTTCAGACCAACAAGTGGATCTACCTTACCACTGATAGCTGCTTCTGTAAGAACTCTTGTTGTCTCCTGGAAGGATGCAGCTGAAAGGAATGAGTTTGTAGCAAGAGATGCTTTTGTAATACCAAGCATAATCTGTGTACCGGTAGCCGGCTCTTTACCCTGTGCTACTAATTCTTCATTTACTTCATTAAAATTCAGTACTTCAACTGTTGTTCCCGGTAAGAATTCAGAATCACCAGCTGTATCAACCTTAATCTTTTTAAGCATCTGACGAACAATAACCTCTACGTGCTTATCATTGATTTCTACACCCTGCAGACGGTAAACTCTCTGTACTTCACGAATCATATAATCCTGAACTGCACGAAGTCCTTTAATCTTTAAGAGATCATGTGGATTAATACTACCTTCTGTAAGTTCGTCACCCGCCTCGAGTACTGTACCATCAAGAATCTTAATTCTTGAACCATATGGGATAAGGTAAGCTTTCGACTCGCCTGTTTCCTCATTGGTAATAACGATTTCACGTTTCTTTTTATTTTCTTTAATTTCAGCTCTTCCACCAAACTCTGCAATAATCGCAAGTCCCTTAGGCTTTCTAGCCTCAAATAATTCCTCTACTCTAGGAAGACCCTGTGTAATATCATCACCGGCAACACCACCCGTATGGAAAGTTCTCATTGTAAGCTGTGTACCAGGCTCACCGATAGACTGCGCAGCAATAATACCAACAGCTTCACCTACCTGAACTCTCTGTCCTGTAGCCATGTTTGCACCATAACATTTTGCACAGACACCTACATGTGATTTACATGTAAGAATTGTTCTGATTTTAACTCTGTCTACACCAGTTGCAACAATGGCTGCTGCTCTCTTTGGTGTAATCATATGATTTGCCTTAACAATCATATTTCCATCTGCATCATACATAGACTCTGCAGCAGTTCTTCCTGTAATTCTTTCCTCTAAAGTTTCGATAACTTCGTTACCGTCTGTTACAGCTTCAATTTCCATAAACGGAATTGCCTTTCCTTCGCAGCAGTCAACATCACGGATAATTAAATCCTGAGATACATCTACAAGTCTTCTTGTAAGATATCCTGAATCGGCTGTACGAAGAGCAGTATCAGAAAGACCCTTTCTAGCACCATGGGCTGAAATAAAGTATTCCAAAACGTCAAGTCCTTCACGGAAGTTTGACTTAATAGGAAGTTCGATTGTCTTACCTGTTGTATCTGCCATCAATCCACGCATACCTGCAAGCTGCTTAATCTGCTTATCAGAACCACGGGCTCCGGAATCAGCCATCATAAAGATGTTGTTATATTTATCAAGTCCTCCTAGGAGGGCACTTGTAATCTGATTATCGGCATCCTGCCATGTCTCAATAACTTCTTTATATCTTTCCTCATCTGTTAAGAAACCTCTACGGAAATGCTTTGTAATCTCATCTACTGTGCTTTCAGCATCTGCTAAAATCTGTTTCTTAGCTTCCGGTACTGTCATATCAGAAATAGAAACTGTCATAGCTGCCCTTGTTGAGTACTTATAACCCATAGCTTTAATATTATCAAGAACCTCTGCTGTCTTAGTAGCACCATGGTTATTAATAACTTTCTCTAAGATTTGTTTTAAGCCTTTCTTTCCTACATGGAAATCAATCTCAAACTTCAGATAATCTTCATCAGCTTCTCTCTTAACAAAACCTAAATCCTGTGGAAGAATCTCATTAAACAGGCAACGACCAAGTGTAGTTTCTATAACACCTTCTACTTCTTCACCTTTTCCGTTAAATACTTTTCTTTTAACCTTAATCTTCTGATGAAGTGAAATATCTCCATTCTCATAAGCCAAAATTGCCTGATTTACATCACTAAAGAAACGTCCAATTACATCTATCGGTTCGCAGACAACTACTCTGTCTTCCGCCTGATATCTGATATAATCATGTGTTCCAATTTTTCCTTCATCTAATGCCTTCTTTAACTCTTCTTCTGAGTTATAAGTCTTTCTTCCTGCTTTTGCTACAATTTCTTCATCATCAGAATGGTCAACCATCTTATCCATTGTCAGATAGTAAATACCAAGTACCATATCCTGTGAAGGAACTGCTACTGGAGCACCATCAGACGGCTTCAATAAGTTGTTTGGTGAAAGCAGTAAAAATCTACATTCAGCCTGAGCTTCTACAGAAAGTGGAAGGTGAACAGCCATCTGATCGCCATCGAAATCGGCGTTAAACGCTGTACATACCAACGGATGCAACTTAATTGCTCGACCTTCAACAAGTACCGGTTCAAACGCCTGAATTCCTAATCTATGAAGCGTAGGGGCACGGTTTAACATAACCGGATGTTCTTTAATAACTTCTTCTAATACATCCCAAACCTCTGTCTGAAGTCTTTCTACCATCTTCTTTGCAGCTTTAATGTTATGAGCAGTACCCTGCTCTACTAATTCTTTCATAACAAATGGCTTAAATAATTCAATCGCCATTTCTTTTGGAAGACCACACTGGTAAATCTTAAGTTCTGGTCCTACTACGATAACGGAACGTCCTGAATAATCAACACGCTTACCAAGCAGGTTCTGACGGAAACGTCCCTGCTTACCCTTTAACATGTCTGAAAGTGACTTCAACGCTCTGTTACCAGGTCCTGTAACTGCTCTTCCACGTCTTCCATTATCAATCAATGCATCAACCGCTTCCTGAAGCATTCTCTTTTCATTTCTTACGATAATTTCCGGAGCACCAAGTTCAAGAAGTCTCTTTAAACGGTTATTTCTGTTGATAATTCTTCTATATAAATCATTTAAGTCAGATGTGGCAAATCTGCCTCCCTCTAACTGAACCATAGGTCTGATATCCGGTGGAATAACCGGAATAACATCCATAATCATCCATTCCGGCTTATTTCCTGAACTTCTGAAAGCCTCAAAAACCTCCAGTCTCTTAACAATCTTAGCCTTCTTCTGTCCTGTTGCCTCAAATAATTCCCCTTTTAATTCTTCTGCACCTTTATCAAGGTCAATTGCCTGGAGTAATTCTTTGATAGCTTCAGCACCCATACCTACACGGAATTTTCCTTCAAATTCTTCGTAAGCTTCTCTGAATTCTTTCTCTGTCAATACCTGCTTGTATTCTAATGATGTATCCATTGGATCAAGCACAATATAAGAGGCAAAGTATAAAACTTTTTCTAAGACTCTTGGCGATATATCAAGAATCAGTCCCATTCTGGAAGGGATTCCTTTGAAATACCAAATGTGAGATACTGGTGTTGCCAGTTCCACACAGCCCATACGTTCACGACGTACACTTGCTTTTGTAACCTCAACGCCACATCTGTCACAGACTACACCTTTATATCTGATTTTCTTATATTTACCACAGTGACATTCCCAGTCCTTATTAGGTCCGAAAATCTTCTCACAGAACAAACCATCTTTTTCCGGCTTTAATGTTCTGTAGTTAATTGTTTCCGGTTTTGTAACTTCACCTAACTCCTCTTTGTCACCTACTTTTCTTGTAGCCCACTGTCTGATTTTATCCGGTGAAGCAAGACCGATTTTAATTTTATCGAATGCAAGCTGTTCACTTACGTTTACATCTGCCATGATCAAATCTCCCTTCTATTAATTTTCCTGACCGTCTTCAAATACTGAACCATCAGCATTTACCGTCTGGAGTTCTTCGCCAACAAATTCCTGTGTCTGGAATCCTGCCTGTGCAAATGCCTGACTATCTTCTTTATTCTGTCCAAAGGTCTTGTCGTTGTTCAGGATTGCATTAAAGTTTGTTTCACCGTAATCTGTGCTTTCCTTCAACTCAACAACATTATCATTTTTATCTAATACATTTACATCAAGTGCCAATGCCTGAAGTTCTTTTACAAGTACCTTGAATGACTCAGGGATTCCTGGCTGAGGGATATTTTCACCCTTAATAATTGCTTCATAAGTCTTAACACGTCCTACAACGTCATCAGACTTAAATGTCAAGATTTCCTGCAATGTGTATGATGCACCGTATGCCTCAAGTGCCCAAACTTCCATCTCACCGAATCTCTGTCCACCGAACTGCGCTTTACCACCAAGTGGCTGCTGTGTTACTAAGGAGTAAGGACCCGTTGAACGTGCATGAATCTTATCATCAACCAAATGATGGAGTTTCAGGTAATGCATGAAACCGATTGTAACCGGACTATCGAAATAATCACCTGTTCTACCATCACGTAATCTCACTTTACCATCTCTTGCTATCGGAACACCCTTCCACTCTTCTCTGTGGTCAAGATTATTTCCTAAATATTCCATAACTTCTGGTTTTAATGTATCTTTATATTTTTCTACAAAATCTTCCCATTCTGTATTCGCATAATCATTTGCAAGTTCCAAAGTATCCATGATATCAAACTCGTCTGCTCCATCAAATACCGGAGTTGCAATGTTAAATCCTAATACCTTAGCAGCAAGACTTAAATGAATCTCAAGCACCTGTCCGATATTCATACGTGAAGGTACACCCAAAGGATTCAATACGATATCAAGAGGTCTACCATTTGGAAGGAATGGCATATCCTCAACTGGAAGTACTCTAGAAACGACACCCTTGTTACCATGACGACCAGCCATCTTATCACCAACAGAAATCTTTCTCTTCTGAGCAATATAGATACGAACTGATTCGTTTACACCTGGTGCCAATTCATCTCCATTTTCTCTTTTGAATACCTTCGCATCAACAACGATACCAGCCTCACCATGAGGAACCTTAAGTGATGTATCTCTAACTTCTCTAGCCTTCTCACCAAAGATTGCACGAAGAAGTCTCTCTTCTGGTGTCAGTTCTGTCTCTCCCTT
Organism: uncultured Eubacterium sp.; assembly: GCA_910578975.1. Lineage (GTDB taxonomy): Bacteria > Bacillota > Clostridia > Lachnospirales > Lachnospiraceae > Eubacterium_G. Next base: position 26,055 of record CAJTRZ010000012.1, on the reverse strand, counting down.
TGGAGTAACCTTACCAACCAAAATATCTCCGGCTCTTACTTCCGCACCGATTCTGATAATACCTCTCTCATCAAGGTCTTTTCTTGCATCATCACCGACACCCGGAACGTCGTTTGTAATCTCTTCCGGTCCAAGTTTTGTATCTCTTGCTTCTGTCTCGTATTCTTCTATATGAATAGATGTATAAACATCATCCTGTACTAATCTTTCACTAAGAAGTACCGCATCCTCGTAGTTGTAACCTTCCCATGTCATAAATCCTATTAATGGGTTCTTACCAAGGGCAATCTCACCATTGGATGTTGATGCACCATCGGCAATAACTTCCCCTGCTTCAACTCTGTCACCCTTGAATACAATAGCTCTCTGGTTGTAGCAGTTGCTCTGGTTACTTCTTGAGAATTTAATCAGATGGTATGTGTCTAACTGACCATCATCTGTTCTTACCGTTATTTCTTTTGATGTAGATTTTTCAACAACACCTGCACGTTTCGCTACCACGCAGACACCTGAGTCAACAGCTGCCTTTCCTTCCATACCTGTACCAACCACAGGTGCCTCAGTCGTCATAAGCGGCACTGCCTGACGCTGCATGTTAGATCCCATTAAGGCACGGTTCGCATCATCATTCTGCAAGAACGGAATCATGGATGTAGCTACTGAGAATACCATTCTAGGAGAAACGTCCATCAAGTCAATTCTCTTCTTGTCAAACTGTGATGTCTCTTCTCTATAACGTCCTGATACATTCTTGTTTACAAAATATCCATTTTCATCTAATGGCTCATTCGCCTGTGCTACTGTGTAGTTATCCTCTTCGTCTGCTGTAATATATACAACTTCATCTGTAACACGTGGATTTTCCGGATCTGATTTATCTACAACTCTGTATGGAGCCTCAATAAATCCATACTCATTTAATCTTGCAAAAGACGCAAATGAGTTAATCAGACCAATGTTCGGTCCTTCCGGTGTCTCAATCGGACACATTCTTCCATAATGTGTATAATGAACGTCTCGAACCTCGAATCCGGCGCGGTCTCTTGAAAGACCACCAGGTCCAAGGGCTGATAAACGTCTCTTATGTGTTAACTCACCAAGTGGGTTGTTCTGATCCATAAACTGTGACAACTGGGAACTTCCAAAGAACTCCTTAACAGCTGCAGTTACTGGTTTTATATTAATTAATGTCTGTGGAGAAACGCCTTCCAGATCCTGTGTTGTCATTCTTTCACGAACAACTCTCTCCATTCTTGAAAGACCAATTCTGTACTGGTTCTGAAGCAATTCACCTACTGCACGAATACGTCTGTTTCCTAAGTGGTCAATATCATCAGGTGTTCCAATACCATATTCAATATTTAATAAGTAATTAATGGATGCAAGGATATCTTCTTTTGTGATATGCTTTGGAACTAACTCATGAGCATTTCTCTTAATTGCATCCTTTAACTCCTCTTCTGTTTCATTTTCTGCTAAAATTTCAGCAAGTACCGGATAATAAACATCCTCTAAAATACCTAATTCCTTACAGTCAAAATCAACATATGCGTTAATATCAACTGCCATATTGGATAATACTTTTTCATTTTTTACATCTGTCTGAATCATTACTGATGGAACAGCAGCATTCTGAATCTGAACTGCAAGTTCCTGTGTAACATTTGTTCCAGCCTCTGCCAAAACTTCACCTGTAGACATATCAATAACATCTTCTGCTAAAATATGTCCTACAATTCTGCTCTTATAAGAAAGTTTTTTATTATATTTATATCTTCCGACTCTGGCAAGGTCATATCTCTTTGCATCAAAGAACATTCCTGTGATAATAGATTCCGCACTATCCACGCTCAATGGTTCACCCGGACGAATCTTCTTATATAATTCTAAAAGACCACTCTCGTAATCATCACTCTGATCTTTTTCAAAAGTAGCAAGAAGTTTTTCCTCTTCACCAAATAATTCTGTAATTTCAGCATTTGTTCCTACACCTAATGCTCTGATAAGAACTGTTACTGGAACTTTTCTTGTTCTGTCTACACGAACATAAAATACATCATTAGAATCTGTTTCATATTCTAACCATGCTCCACGGTTTGGAATTACTTGTGATGTATATAATTCCTTTCCTACCTTATCATGACCAATAACATAGTAGATTCCCGGTGAACGTACTAACTGACTTACAATAACACGCTCAGCACCATTGATTACAAAAGTACCTGTCTCTGTCATAAGTGGCAAATCGCCCATGAAAATATCATGCTCTGTAAATTCACCTGTCTCCTTATTATGAAGTCTTACCTTAACCTTTAAAGGTGCAGCATAAGTTGCATCTCTTTCCTTACACTCTTCAATTGTGTATTTCTTGTCTTCTTCACACAATCTGAAATCAATAAATTCAAGGCTTAAGTTCTGACCATAATCCTCAATCGGGGAAATATCATCCAACACTTCTCTTAGACCTGTAGTAAGGAACCACTCATATGAATCTCTCTGCACTTCAATAAGATTTGGCATTTCAAGAACTTCTTTCTGTCTTGAATAACTCATACGAATACCTTTTCCTGCTTTTACAGGACTGATTCTGTTCTTCTCCATTGACATTACTCTCCTTGTCTTAATATAATTAATTAATTTAATGCTATCACTTTATTTAATTAGGTTTTTTAGTCGTTATGTCAACCAAATCCCTCTTAAAAGGGCGCACTACTCCCCTTTTAATGCATAGCAAATTTAAATATACCATTTTTTAGTGGACGAGTCAAGAAAAATTTCAATATTACCATTACATAATCCTCTCTATAATTAATAGGGGATTGAAATGACATCAACATTTCAATCCCCTTTGCATAATCCTTCATGTCTCACACTCTATTTCATTGTGAATTTTGCTGCCGCCCAACTTTAGAACAACAGTTTCTATTATAAAATATTTATGTTTTATTTTTTGAAATACTCCCTGGTATCTTTCACAATTACTCCACTTAAAGCAAACAATGCAATAATATTTGGTATCGCCATCAATCCGTTAAAGATATCTGCGATAGTCCATACTGCTGCTACTGTCATATAAGGTCCGATAAATACTGCAAGAATGTATAACCATCTGTATACCTTCACTGCAATCGTACTTCCATTTGATAAATACTCTAAACACCTCTCTCCATAATAATCCCAGCCAAGAATCGTTGTGAAGGCAAAGAACACTAAACAAACCATTAATATCAGCGATGCCACATTTGTTGGTAGGAAATATAATCCTTTCTGAAAAGCTGCTGTAGTTACCTGAACTCCCTCAAGACTCTTATCTGCCCATGTTCCCATCATTACTATCGAAAGACCTGTCATCGTACATACAATAATCGTATCAATAAAAGTTCCTGTCATTGTAACAAGTCCCTGACGTACCGGCTCTTTTGTCTGCGCTGCTGCAGCAGCAATCGGTGCAGAACCAAGACCTGCCTCATTAGAGAAAATTCCACGTGCTACACCTTTCTGCATTGCAATGGCAATAGAAGCAAAAGCACCTCCTGCAATTGGTTTTACTCCAAAAGCACCTTTGAATATCTCACCAAAAGCTGCTGGAACTTTATCAATATTTACAAAAATCAATACCAGCGCTGCTACAATATATAAAACTGCCATAAACGGAACTACTACTTCTGAAACACCGGCAATTCTTTTAATGCCGCCAATTATAACCAGACCAACGCACAATGTCAGAACTATCGCTGTAATAACAATAGAAATAGAATAGTCTGCCCCAAATATGTTCACTGTATGAGCTTTATCCGGATCAAAGAAAGACTGTACTGCAGAAGCAATACCATTTACCTGAGTAAACGTTCCAATACCAAACAAACCTACACACGCTCCAAAAAACGCAAAAACTTTTGCCAGCCATTTCCATTTATGTCCCATACCATTCTCTATATAATAAAACGGACCACCCAGAACATGTCCATCTGCACTAATTTTTCTATATTTTACTGCAAGAAAACCTTCTGCATACTTTGTAGCCATTCCAAGAAACGCAGCAACCCACATCCAGAACAACGCACCGGGGCCACCTGCCAAAACACCAATTGCTGTAGCCACGCCTACAATATTTCCTGTTCCAATCGTTGCAGAAAGAGCTGTACACAATGCTCCAAAACTAGTTACTTCTCCTTCTCCCCCTTCTTCATTTTTAAACATATATTTCAATGCTTTTGGTAAATGAAAAACCTGTAGTAATCTTAAACGAAAAGTAAGGTAGATTCCTGCTGCTAATATAAGTACAATCAAAGGTACTCCCCACACCAAAGCATCTACCTGTTCTAAAAATTCAGTAAATTGTTTCATTTTATCCTCCTGTCCTTTTGCCTGAGAGATTAACATATTACAAATATGCGTACACCTTCGGCGCCTGAGTAAACACAAAGTGCCATCAGACCTCTCCAGTAATTTTTACCTAATATATTATCTTTGAATAATTTGCTTAATTACGAGCCATGCCACCTCGCAACACAGCTACTCGGTCGCGGGCTTCGCACTTTCCGCAACACATGAGCCATGCATACCTCGCAGTTCTACTGCTCGGTCGCGGGCTTCGCACTTTCCACAACACATGAGCCATGCATACCTCGCAGTTCTACTGCTCGGTCGCGGGCTTCGCACTTTCCACAACACATGAGCCATGCATACCTCGCAGTTCTACTGCTCGGTCGCGGGCTTCGCCCTATATCCAAAAACAGAAAAACACTTGCATAAGTGCAAGCACTATGCGAGTGTTTTCTGTTTTTGGATGCATGGCTCATTGCCATCGCGTAAATTACTTTAATGTAACTGTTGCTCCAACTTCTTCTAACTGTTTCTTAAGAGCTTCTGCTTCTTCCTTAGAAATTCCTTCTTTAACAACCTTAGGAGCTCCGTCAACTACTTCCTTAGCTTCCTTAAGTCCTAAACCAGTTGCATCCTTAACAGCCTTGATAACCTTAACCTTCTGATCACCAACTTCTGTTAACTCTACATCGAATTCAGTCTTTTCTTCTGCTGCTCCGCCTTCTGCTCCAGCTGCTGCAACTACAACACCTGCTGCTGCAGATACACCAAATTCTTCTTCACATGCTGTTACTAATTCGTTTAATTCTAAAACTGTTAATCCTTTGATTACTTCAATGATTTCTGCTGTTGTCATTGTTAATTCCTCCTAAATTAATTTCATATAATTTTTGTTTTACTGACAGTATCTACACTGTCCTTCCATTCTTTTTTGCCACATTCGAGCATTGCTCAAATCCTATGCAGCTTCTTCGTCTTTTTCAGCAATCTGCTTGATAACACGAGCGAAGTTTGTAATAGGTGACTGCATAGATCCAAGTAACTTGGAAAGAAGTACTTCTCTTGATGGGATGTTTGCAAGTTTCTTTAATCCTGGTTCATCATAGTAAGTACCATCAACAATACCACCCTTAACTTCCAAAGCTTCAGCGTTCTTAGCGAACTTATATAAAACTCTGGCTGCTGCTGTAGCATCATCTTTACAAACCGCGATAGCAGTTGGTCCTTCAAGATGCTGAGCTAATTCTTCAAATTCTGTGTCTTTGATTGCAAAATTAATCATTGTGTTCTTGTATACCTTGTATACAACACCAGCTTCTCTCAATTCTCTACGAAGCTCTGTGTCCTGTGCAACAGTAAGTCCACGGTAATCAACTACAACTGCTGTAGCTGCACCATTGAGTAACTCTGAAATCTCTTCTACGATAGGTTTCTTTAACTCTACTTTTGCCATGAATGTTTTGCCTCCTTATTTTTTTATAGGTCATAACCTTCATTTCGCCGAATTTATACAATAGTAAAAGCCTTTCTATCCAAAGACAGAAAGGCATAAAGTTTCTTTGTATAAAACTTAATTCCTCGGTAGGCGACGATTTCCGAACTTACTTTGCATACGCAAAACCTACTGTCTTCGGCAATTGGTTTTAAACCACTTGTGCATATTAGCACAATTAAATTGTATTGTCAACAGGTCTTTATCAGCATAACAAAAGTTATGCTACTTTCCTGCAACAAACGTTCTTACGCATTTGTAATCTTAGCAACGTTAACTTTAACACCAGGTCCCATTGTTGATGTAAGAGTAACTGTCTTAAGATAAGCGCCCTTAACAGCTGCAGGTTTTACCTTCATAATAGCATCCATTAATGCATTGAAGTTTTCTGTAAGCTGTTCTTCTGTAAATGAAGCCTTACCAACTGGAACATGAACGATGTTTGCTTTATCAAGTCTGTACTCAATCTTACCAGCCTTGATATCTTCAATAGCTTTTGTAACGTCCATAGTTACTGTACCTGCTTTTGGGTTAGGCATTAAGCCTTTTGGTCCAAGTACACGACCAAGTCTACCAACAACACCCATCATGTCTGGTGTAGCTACAACTACATCAAAGTCAAACCAACCATCATTCTGAATCTTTGGTATTAATTCTTCGCCACCTACAAAATCTGCTCCTGCTGCTTCTGCTTCATCAGCCTTAGCACCCTTAGCGAAAACTAAAACTTTAACAGTTTTACCAGTTCCGTTAGGTAATACTACAGCACCACGAATCTGCTGATCTGCGTGACGTCCGTCACAACCAGTTCTGATGTGACATTCTATTGTTTCATCAAATTTTGCAACTGCTGCTTTCTTCACTAAAGAAACAGCTTCTTCTGTATCATACTGAACAGCTCTGTCAATAGTCTTAGCTGCTTCTGTATATTTCTTTCCTCTCTTCATTTAAACCTCCTCGTGGTAATAACGGATATACCTCCCACGTTTTTCAATTCTTATTTCGATTATAACCGATTAGTCTTCAACCTTGATTCCCATACTTCTTGCTGTACCTGCAATCATGCTCATAGCTGCTTCTACGCTAGCTGCATTTAAATCTTTCATCTTTGTTTCAGCAATCTGCTGTAAATCTGCTTTTGAAATTGTTGCAACAGTTTCTTTTAATGAATTACCTGCACCTTTTTGAATCTTACAAGCTTTCTTTAATAATACTGCTGCCGGTGGAGTCTTCGTTACAAAACTAAAACTCTTATCCTGGTAAACAGTGATTACAACTGGAATAATCATTCCCGGCTGATCAGCTGTTCTTGCGTTGAAGTCCTTTGTGAACTGAACGATGTTTAATCCCCATTGTCCAAGTGCTGGACCAACTGGTGGAGCTGGTGTTGCTTTTCCAGCTTCGATTTGCAATTTAATGTATCCTTCTACTTTCTTTGCCATCTTCGGCACCTCCTAAATAATGTGGTATTATCGGGAACCCCTCCCACTGCTTTGTGTACACCACAAAACATTCTTCTATAAATACTGTCTCAAAATCAGACAGTATTTTCATAAAACCGCATAGGTTTTATTTCAACTTTTTCACTTCTGTAAAATTCAACTCTACAGGAGTTTCTCTACCAAACATGTCCACACTGATTGTGACTGTCTGTCTCGCGTCATCAATACGTTTCACCTCACCGGCTGTACCAGCCCAAACGCCTGCGATAACATTAACCATTTCGCCCTCTTCAAAATCAACATTGATTTTTTCATTTGTCTTAACACCAAGTGTCATCATTTCTTCTGCTGTAAGAGGAACCGGTTTTGATCCTGGACCTACGAATCCTGTAACACCTCTAGTATTTCTAACTACATACCAGGTATCGTCATTCATCACCATGTTTATAAGCACATATCCAGGAAAAAGTTTTTTCTCAGAAACTTTTCTAACACCATTCTTTAATTCTACCACTTCCTGTGTCGGAACTGATACTTCTAATATCTGGTCATGCAGCTTTCTATTTTCAATAGACTGCTCAATATTCGTCTTAACTTTATTCTCATATCCTGAATAAGTATGCACAACATACCAATTTGCTTCTGACATATTATCACCTCTTATTATTATTCTTATTATTTCATAATATTTGTTAAACCAAACTGAACAACTTGGTCAATCATTCCAATAAGAACTCCCATAATAACTGTGACAATTACAACAACAACAGTCTGTCTGATAATTGATGCTTTTGTAGGCCATATAATTTTTGAAAACTCAGCTTTTAATCCTGTCCACCAGTTTTTTAAGCCGCCTTTTTTCTTAGCTTCTGCCATAATTCATTTCACCTCCAAATAGACTATTTTGTCTCTTTATGCATTGTATGTTTCTTGCAGAACTTACAATATTTCTTTGTCTCAACTCTATCTGGATGAGTCTTCTTATCCTTTGTTGTATTGTAATTTCTCTGCTTGCACTCTGTACACTCTAATGTAATTTTTGTTCTCATGAGTTTCACCTCCGCTTTATTCTCTCGTAGGGTTTCTTCTATATATAATGAATAATTTCGTATTAAAATTATTGCAAAAAAAAAAGACCCTCTCTTCTTACGCACTACTAATATAGCATACCTAAAACCAGACGTCAACACAATTTTACGCGAAAACACAAAGTCATGTATACTGCAAAATAGAAAGACCGATTATGCTTGCATAAATCGGGACTTTCTATTTTTGTATTTTATAGGACGTGAGTCCGCGACCGAGATGTAAGATGCAAAGCATCTGTAATCGAGGTTGTGCAGGACTTAATTACTCCCATGATTGATTACAAACCTTTTTTAACACCTCTTCTGATATGTGCTTGTATAATTCTGATAATCTTTGTTTTATATCACTATCAGTATAAGCCATATCATTATTCCAACAGTAAAAATTCACACCATCCAACGTATAAATAATTTCATATTTACGCTCATATTGAATCAATGGTAATGCATATACTCTGATCTTCTCTATACAGTATATTTCTTTCACTAATTCTTTTCGTGTAAGATGTTCTTTCATTTCTTCATATGCTAACCCTTCAAACGGTTCGAAAGAGCATACCTCTTTATCATTGCAAAATAATTTCCATATATTGCCACTAAACCGTTCTTGATATTTGTACTTAAAATCATACGTTCCTATGTCAGCCTTAAACTCTTTTACTATCATTTCTTCTTTAACCAAACCTTTAAGACTACACATAACTATAATAAATGCAACAACTATAAATGATATTGCAATCAATAACTTTTTTCTCATTCTCTACATCCTCCGTAAATTTTTGTTATAAACTCTTTAAACCCATTAGAAGCATCTTTTATAAAAGGTATTGATATCTTTACATAAAAATCATCAGAATCAAACTTATCACCTAGAATTTCAGTTGCCCCTAATACCATCAACTCTTTAACATTACCACCACTTAATGTTGAATTTACTTTTTCTTTCCATATTTCATCTTCATATTGAGAAAAATATTTATTCTTTGCTGTTTTCACATCATTGGAGTAATATTTCACAAAAACCTCAAAAAATGTAAGTTTAGAATTTTCAATCAACAATTGAGAAATATTATATGCATCAATATCTTCAAGTATATCTGTGGATGACATATTGGGAAAACATTTTTTATAAAAAAAATACAGCTCTTTCATATTTTTAAACGAACTACCTCTTTTCGTTTGCTGAATAAATGCATAATAATTTCCTATTCCACTTGCATAATCTCCCACTGTCGTACCTGCTAAGTCTATCTCTTCCTCACTCATACTTGAAGCAAAATTATATATACCTGGAGTATCATATATAACCGTATTAATAGATGCACATAAATGTCTAATATCTAAACCATTACCAAAGCCATCTGAAAATATGTTATTTGCAAAAAAACCACTTCTATTTAATTTTTTTCTCAATTCTGCAACCTTTTCACTATCTATCTCTCCTGTCGCATATTTCCAGATTCCGCTCCCATATTTTCCTTCTCTCATATATTGAAATACTAAATCATTGGCTTTTTTTACATTTCCATCACATATTTCTAATGAACAATCCATTAACCTTTTCAAAACTTCTAAATATTCTTGATTCTCAGAAAGAAATTCATTCATGGTTTTCGTCTTCACATGTAATGTACACGTTGCTTTCAACTCCCTATACTTTGCAACAACTTTAATCGTTCCATTTTTCCTAGCTTCAACAACAATCCTATTACCATCAACTTTTATATTCGCACTCTTCTTTGGAGAAACACTCCACTTAACCTTTTCATACTTTAGCGTTTCAATTTTAGCGTTAATAGTCATCTTCGGATATTTTAAATTATCTTTTATCTCATTACCTTTTAATGCTTTCGTTTTTTCAATCTCCAAATTCTTTTTCTTCGGACTTATTATAATTTTAATATCCTTTACCTTCAAATACGCTTTTCTATGAATCGTTCCTTTACCATAATTATAAGAGGCATTAATTACAATAAGATTATTCTTCGTAGGCTTATCCGCAAAAATTTCTACTTCTTTCGAATTAGAATTATAAACTGTCTTTTTTATCTTTGCCTTACTTTTATCCGAAAGAGATATAGATATATTCTTGTCATCGCTACTATTTTCCAAATATGCTTTATGGTTTGCAGAATGATACCGATACATCTCCTTATTGTACCAATCCAAGGTTAAATATGTTAGTCTGCTCTCCTTCGTCCAAAATCTCTTCCCACTTCTTTCAACATATCTCCAATCATTCCCTATTTTTCCTATGATAGTACATCCATCATATCTATTAACAATATCAGGATTTGCTTTCGATAACTTTTCATTTGCACACTTAAATCTTGATGTCTTGTTTTTGTTGATAAACGCTTCTATTTTTCCCGTTCCTGTATAGGAGCTCACAAAAATACTAAATTTTAGTGGTCCGTTGATCAACTTAATATTTGCCGTTCCTTCTTTTTTAGGAATTATGTAATACTGTCTGGTTACCTGCTTTATAATCCCCTTCTTTTGATTCTTCTTATACGCATTAATTATACTAGTTGCCTCTTTCCCAATAAAACCAACATTTTTATTTGTTCCTGAAACATCTACGCTAATTGCATTATAATACTTAATATTGACTTTTACATATTTTCCATCTTTATTTACACTGACATATTGTTTATCTACATCAATATAAACAACACTCTCTTTTAAAACAAATCCTTTTGTACCTGCTCCAATATTTTTGTCCTCTATCTTAACATAAAAATATTTTCCTACCTGTCCTAATATTGTCAATTTACTATTTTTAGATAAAATTCCTATAATAGAACAATGCTCATTATCACTTCCCCCATTTTTTAGCTTTACATCCTTCCTTGCATAACCCTGATAATGTTTCATTGGAGTATATACCGTCACTGGGCTGTATGAAATGTATTTTTCAGCTTTCACAGTCAATGTCGCGTATCCTGTTTTCATAGCATTACCGTCTTTCACTCCGGATATCTGAATACTGGATTTGTCTTTTTTCTTTGCCTTTATAATAGAATTTCCGGCTGTTGCTTCCGTTATCTTTCTCTCTTCTTTATTAATATGCCAACTAACTGTCTTGAAAACCGACTTTGCTTTTTTGCTTACTAATTCACTACTCATTACCACAGATGGCACACTAATATATCCTATATCAGACTCATATACATACCCATTATATGTCTTTTTCACACTCTCACTATCTTTTTGTGTGTACTCAATCTGCAACATACTTTTATCTGAATTGTCGACTTTACCTGTTATCAAAACTTTCTTATTTTTTGAAATTTGTCTTGTTGGACATTCTGTACTGGCACAATGATATAATTGAGTCTCTTTCTTCGTATAACCAACAAAATTTCCTACTTTCTTAGGAACTACAATATGTATTCTATAATAAAGTGTTTTCGTTTCTTTTGATTGTAATTTATTCTTTACATACTTTTTTATTACTTGCTTAACACTCAAGAAACACACGCCTCTTTTTATAGCAGTAATAGTTCCCTCTTTTTCATTTTTCTTAATTATATTTTTACCTTTGAGTATCTCAACTGTTGTTTTATATACAATTTTTGTTTTGCCTTTCTTATTTTCACTAGTTTCATTTCTAATAATTTTTTTAGCCTTTTTTTCATTATTTTTTGGAGTATATGTTTGATTAATTGCCAATTCTTTATGATGCAGTTCCACTTCTTGTACTTTACTTATTAATACGAACACTTTGCTATTTGCATACTCTACATAATAAAATTTTCCACAAGTTCCAATCACTTTCAGCAATTTATTCTTCTTTATTTTTTTAGATTTCATATAAGTTTTATTTGTAGAAGCTGCAATATACTGTTCTATATCAGCATTATGTGGTGAAACATAAAATTTCTTTGAAACTTTTGTATATACACTTATTAAAGCTGTATTACTTACTGAATTTCTTTGTTTTCCTAAAGTTGGTTTAAGATGTGTCGCTGTAACTTTTATTTTGACAGTATTTTCTGTCTTTCCACCTTTTACTTTTCCTTTATTCACTGTAGCAATTTTATTATTTAATGATTGCCAATTTATTGTATTATATATTTGTTCTGCCGGAATACAGGATATTTTTAATTGACCTGTCTTTCCTTTCTCTACCGCTAACACATTTGGCTTTATTGTAATTCCAGTCATTGGAACACATACTTTTACTTTACACTGTACAGATTTTCCATTAATTGTCGTTCCAATAATTATCGTTTCTCCACCTTTTAGCGCTTTTATTTCATTACCAGTTACGCTTACAATATCTGGATTTTTGCTTTGCCATTTAATTGATTGATTTGCACCCTTTGGTGTAACAGATACAACAAATTTCAATTTCTGATTTGGGTACATTATAACGCTATTATAATTTAAACTTACTTTTGTCGGGTATATATCCACATTACTTTTTAATACATAACAATATTTGTCATTGCTTCCATCAGTAAACTGTGCAACATCCATCTTAACTCTATAATATTTATCACACTGCCCTACTATTGTTAATGTATTTCCTTTTATTCCAGAACCCCTTACTATTTTATCATTTGCCACTTTGTATAGCTTACTGTCTGTATTTAAAAAACCTGCTAAGCTATTTAAACCACTATATACCGAAACATAAATACTGTCTTTTTTATTAGTTCCATCTTCTGTTGTTGCTGTAACGGAAACTGTTCCTTCACTTTTTGCGATGATTTTCCCATTGGTATCAATGGTTGCAACCTTGTTATTACTACTGCTCCACCGGACATTCTTATTTGTTGTAATACTCGAATCAATTATGGTGCTCAATTTTATACTATCATTTAGTTTTACCGAATTATGATCCTCATTAATTTTTATTGAATCTGCTAAAATATCAATATCTTTTTTCCTGACAAATCCTGTATCCAGATTATCCGCATAAACTGTCCCATCTAACGTTTTTATCAAATAAAAACTACCACAAGCAGCTCTCACTGAAAACTTTGTTCCCTTCTTAATATCACCTTTATCATCTTCATTTTCAACGCCTGCATCTGCTGTTGCCCCTCTATATACATCTGCATTTTTATTAGCTATTCCACTATAATGTCCTATTCTTTTATATACTGAGATAAATAGCTTTTCTTTATATGTATTTCCTTCTTTTGTCTTTACAGTTAAAGTAACTAGACCTGTTCCCTCTGACACTGTTTCTACAATGCATTTTCCTTCTGTAGTATTTCTAATTTTAAAAGATGCAGGGTTATTGCTTGTATAACTGCTACTTTTTACTGTTTCATTTTTTACAGAAAAACTTAACTCCTCAGTTTCTTCTCCTAATGCCACCGCTTTATGATGCCTTGGTGTTGTACTATTACCTAAAAATATTTTTACCGTACCATCTGCTGCTTTTACCTTTGTCTTACTCACTTGTACAACACTAACAATTAATACCATAGTCAGCACTATCATGATTAGTTTTTTCATTACATTTCTCATTTGATATTCTCCCTTCAGTTATTTCACAGAGAAAATATCATTTGAAACACTTCAATTCAACTATATCTACGTAAACGATAGCGATTTCTACGTAAACGATAGTACTTTTTGTGCTCCTTCAATGATATTATACATACTTATTACTAAACAATATTAATTTCAATTTTGAGAATTCTATTTCCCCTTATCTCTTCCTCCTGCCACACACATAAAATAAACCTTCTTTACTCCCGCCTTTTTCAACACCTCTGCACAACCATCCAGCGTACTTCCTGTAGTATAAATATCATCCACCAACAGAACCGATGTCATTCCCTTTATTCTTTCTATATCAACAGCAAAGGCTTTCCTAAGATTCTGACACCTTTCTCCCTTACTCAATCCCTTCTGTGGTTTTGTATCCCGCACACGAATCAAACAACTACAGTCCATGTCTATCCCTATATATTCTGCCAAAACCCTTCCAAACTCTTCTGCCTGGTTATATCCTCTTTTTTGTTTTTTCTTCCGATACATCGGAACGGGCAAAATTTTTTCCACGTCCCATTGTTTCAGCAGTTTCTTATATCTTTTCGCTCCTACATAACCAAATAAATCACTATAACATCTTTTGTTATTATATTTAAATTGGTAAATTACCTTTTTCAATTCTTCTGTATATTCAAAAATACACACACCCTTGTCAAAAACATGGAGGCCATTCTCACAATCATGACAAAATAATTTCTCATCCTCATCTAACTGTTTTCCACATTTCTCACATTTTGGTTCCTTTATAACTTTTACTTTTCCAATACATTCCTTGCATATTTTTTCTTTCGCTCCAATGACTTTCTCACATACAGGACATACATTTGGAAAGAAAATCCTTTCCAGTGAGTTTAATTTTCTTTTTAACATTCTCCCCCTTTATCCTTGATGTTATCATCATTTATACATGCGTTTCTTTACTCTTCATAATAATTTTCAATATTCCATTTCAGTCCGGAATACCTTTTATGTTGATCCTCATTTGCAATCATCGCTCCAAAAGTTTCTTTTCTTCCCACGATACAAACGCACTTTTTGGCTCTGGTAACACCTGTATAAAGCAAATTCCTCGTCATAAGCATAGAAACACCCGATACTAACGGCATAATTACAGCCGGATACTCGCTTCCCTGCGATTTATGAATTGTAATCGCATATGCCAGTTCTAATTCCTCCGCCTGCTTGGCATCATAGGTTACATATCTGTCATCATCAAAAACAACCTCTATATAATTGGTAGAATTATTAATTTTTGTAATAATCCCCATATCACCATTAAAAATTCCTGTTCCACTATCATAAATTCTACCATTCATACTTTTCTGTTCCCATTCCAGCTGATAGTTATTTTTAATCTGCATAACCTTATCACCTTCACGAAACAAAATTCCTGCGATTTCCCGTTCATTCTTATCATCCGATTTTGGATTCATGTACTTTTGCAACTGCTCATTCAAAGAATTCACTCCCAGTATTCCACCACGCATCGGTGTCAAAACCTGAATATCCCTCTCATTCGCTCCAACATAATCCGGCAGTTTTGATTTTAGCAACCCAATTGTTGCATTCAAAGCCATCTGAGCGTTTTCTCTTTCTACATATAAGAAATCACCTTTACTGTTATCCAGTACCACCTTTTCTCCATTATTTATTTTATGTGCATTTGTTACAATGCCACTTTCGCCCGCCTGCCGGAATACCTTCGTCAGCCTTACTACAGAAAACCGCCCAGATTCAATCATATCCCTCAATACATTTCCCGGACCTACACTTGCCAACTGATTGACATCTCCTACAAAAATAACACGTGTTCCAATTGTAACAGCCTTTAAAAGAGCATGAATTAAAAACGTATCTACCATAGACATCTCATCTACAATAATCACATCCGTTTCCAATGGATTCTGCTCATTTCTTCCAAATCTAGCCTCCACCTCATCTCTTCCTACATTTTCTGAAGAACCTGATATTTCTAACATTCTATGTATTGTTTTAGCATCATGACCGGTTGCTTCATTCATCCTCTTGGCCGCACGTCCTGTTGGTGCCGCCAGACTCACATCCATTCCATCTGCTTCAAACATCTGGATAATTGCATTGATTGTCGTAGTCTTTCCTGTACCCGGTCCACCAGTAATAATCGACACACCATTATTTTGCGTTTCTACAACTGCCTTTCTTTGCAGTTCATCCAGACATACCCCTGACATTTTTTCGATTGTATCCAGTTTCACATTCATAATATATTCATCTTCAGGATTAGATATATTTAGTTCTAATAACATTCGTGCTATATTTAATTCGGTATAATAAAATGTTGATAAAAATACTGCTTCTATTTCATCAATCGTCTTTAAAATTAATTTCTTTTCCAATACCAATTCTGTAAAACAATTGTCCAATAGATCCATATTGTAAGTTCCATCTGCGCTCATATACTGGTCACGCAAGCCCAACAGATTAACAGTTGCTTCCACAAGTTTATCCTTTGGAAGATATGTATTCCCCGAATTAGATGCTTCTGATAATGCAAAACACATTCCACTTTTAATACGAATAGAAGCATTTACCTCCACACCTGCTCTTCTGGCTATTTCATCCGCCGTCTTAAAACCTATTCCCGATACATCATCAGCCAGCCTGTAAGGATTCGTTTTAATAATATCATACACTTTCGTTCCATATAGCGTAAATATCTTTGTACTCAATGTCGGACTGATTCCATATCCCTGAAGAAAAATCATTACATCTCTCATGTCCTTTTTTTCTTCAATCTGTTCACAGATACTCATAGCCTTTCTAATAGTTATGCCTCTGATTTCAGCTAGTCTTTCTGGCTCCTCTTCTACAATACGCAACGTATCCTCACGAAACTTTTCGACAATTCTGTCTGCCAGAACAGCACCTAATCCTTTAATCGCCCCAGAACCCAGGTATTTTTTCAAGGATAACTCATCTGTAGCGGGAACTACTTTATAGGATATAACCTTCATCTGTTCACCATATATGTCATGGAAAACTTCTTCTCCTTCTATTTCCACATATTCGCCTTCCGCTATGTATCCGAAATTTCCTGTGCATTTTATTTCCTTTTTACCATAAGACAATGTGAGAACCGTATAACCATTGTCTTCATTTCTATATGTTATACTTTCCACATATCCATTAATTGATTTCATCTTTCCTCCTAGTATTTCAAATACAAACCTATGTATATCATTCTAAACACAAACCGTATTATCACTTACCAATATTGTCTTTTCGTCAGAATAAGGCTGTCCCATTTCAATTATTGGACAGCCTTATATGTTTGTCGTATAATGCCTGAAAATTCGTTTTTATAGCAAATTTCTGTCAGGCTATTTAATTTTTTCTGATTCATTTTCATCTAAATATTCCAGATACTGACCTGTACCAATCGCAACTGCAGTCATAGGATCCTCAGCTGTCATTGTATTAATACCTGTCTTTGCCTCAATTAATTCATCCAATCCGTGAAGTAAACACCCTCCACCAGTCAGAACAATACCACGTACAGCAATATCTGCTGCAAGCTCCGGCGGTGTCTGTTCCAATACTCTATGAACCGCCTCTACAATACTGCTAGTAACATCGCTTAATGCTTCCTCTGTCTCCTCTGAGGTTACCTCAATTGTTTTTGGAAGACCGGTTACAAGATTCCTTCCTCTTACTTCCATCTTCTGATTTTCAGATTTGTTATAGCATGTACCAATTCCAATTTTAATTTCCTCGGCTGTTCTGTCACCAATCAAAAGATTATGTTTCTTTCTCATATATCTGACAATCGCCTCATCAAAATCATCTCCTGCAACCTTAACGGATGTGCTGACAACAGTGCCACCTAATGATATGACAGCAATATCTGTAGTTCCTCCACCAATATCAACAATCATATTTCCACACGGTTTTTTTATCTCTATTCCTGCACCGATCGCTGCTGCCAATGGCTCTTCCACTACGAAAACCTCTCTAGCTCCTGCCTGAAATGCCGCGTCCTGAACAGCCTTTGTCTCTACCTCTGTAGCCCCACTCGGTATACAAACACAAATACGTGGCTTCTTATAAGAGCGTTTACCCATAGACTTCTGAATAAAATACCGAATCATCTGCTCTGTTACTGAATAATCAGAAATAACGCCCTGCTTTAACGGTCTTACCGCAACAATATTTCCAGGAGTACGTCCAATCATCAGTCTTGCTTCTTCACCAACTGCCTTAATTTTCTCAGTGTCTCTATCAATAGCCACTACCGACGGCTCTTTTAACACAACACCTTTCCCTTTAATATAAACAAGTATACTTGCAGTTCCCAAATCTATTCCAATATCTGTATTAAACATTTGTTACTCCTTTGGTCATTCTTTTTTTCAAAATATAATCTTATATATTTTAGAATATCCACACTACACTAAAGTATAACAATTTTTTCTCATTATGTACATGTTTAATTTTGATTTTATTCCAAAAGATTCCTGTTATTTCATCTGCATATTTATACTTACATTTATTTTCGTCAATTTTCGATTTTTTTACAATTTGTTCATATTTTATTAACATTTATACTATAGTATACTAATTGTACTACTTAGGTAGTGCACATAGTTTGTATACGTCATACCCTATAATGGCGTATTTTAAGTTTTTCATACTCAACCTAGTGGGTGAGATTCCCACTAGGTCCCCCGAAATCAACAGTCTTGAGTGAAAATTCACTCAAGGCTTTTCTTATTTTCTTCGTTTTTTGCACTTTATATTATTGCTTATAGAAATAATGATATTCATTATAAACTATCTTTTTTTCTTCTATATTTTTCTCTCGTAGCCATTCCTCCCCGAATATGTCTCTCACTCTTATTTTTATCCAGGACCTCTTTCACTTTAGATGCCATAATCGGACTAATTTGTGTTAAACGCTCCGAAACATCTTTATGCACTGTACTTTTACTTATTCCGAACTGTTTTGCACAGCTTCTAACTGTGGCTTTATTATTAATTATGTACTTAGCACTTTCCAGTACCCTTTCTTCGATATATGCTTTCAAAAAAACCTCTGCTTAATACATACTTTGTACATCTTATGCAGAAGTTTTACAATTCATTCTAAAATAACAGCTACCTGTTAATTCCCTTTCTGTTTATACTGTCATTTATCTCCGGTATTTACAACATAAATACCAGCACTTACCAGTCCAAGAGCAACAAGCGTCTGCCAACCCATTTGACTTTTTTCCTGTAAAAAAAGAAAAGAAAGCAATACTCCAAATATAGGATTCATAAATTTATACACTGAAATCCTTGAAACCGGATTATACTTTAGCAGAATACTCCACAATGTATATGCTGCCGCTGAGATAAATCCCATATACACGAGCAGAATCCAACTATTATAGGAAACACTATACAATCTCCCGCCTATAATATACCCAAGAAAGGTCATAATTATACCGCCAAACAAAAACTGATAACCGCTCAACATTACCACATCCGTATCTTTTGAGAACTTTTTAATAAAAGACGAAGAAAATGCAGACGAAAGAGTCGATATTAATATGAATCCCTCTCCCAAAAAACTGATGTGCAAATCCACTCCATTTCCCACAAGATTTACTATGACAATCCCAAAAAATCCAAGTATACTTCCAAAAATCTTTTTTCCTGTTAATTTTTCCTGTCCAAACACAAGGCATGAAACAAGTATTGTCACAAACACTGCTGAGCCATTAATAATCGATGATTTTACTCCGGTGGTATGCGCCAGTCCAATATAAAAAGGCACATACTGCAAAATTGTCTGAAACCAGCTAAGCGTAGCAATTTTTGCAGGACAGGATGGTAATATGATTCTTTTATTTATAATACCAAAAAATAAAACGACCATCAAACCTGCCAGAGCAAACCTTACCCCTGCAAATAAAATCTGTGATGCAGTATCACCACTTTCAATTTTAAATAAGCTATAACCTATTTTTATACATGGAAACGCTGAGCCCCACAATAAACAACAGATACCCGCTACTAGTATCACCATGGGAGCCCACGATAATTTATTTTGTTTTATTATTTTTAAATTCTTATTATTTTCTGTCACTTACTTTAAACCTTTTTACTACCTATCTTTCAATTCATATTATCGTCTTATTATTTTAAGTCTTATATCACTATTTTTCATATTTTTCAAATATTCTATACTGACATCCCTGTAACTCTCCAAAGTTTCTTTTTTAAAATTTCTCTTCATAATTCTGCTGTTCATATAATTTTTATCAAATAGCATACCAGATTCAAAATCTTTTATCATCAAATCAGGCTCTCTATCAATAAAATAGATCTCTTCAGCCATATCTAAAAATCTATCCGGTATAGTATTTCGAATAGCAATTCCTGTTACTCTTTTAAAACTTGGATTGATACTTTCGAATCTTTTAAGATTTGAAGAGGTATATACATCAATACCTTTAGCCAGTAATTCGTCAATTACCTGATAGACAAACCCATAATTTTTCACTTTCATCCCCATTTCATCCATAACGACTAAATCTGGTTTTTTCTCCAATATCTCTATCAAGGACATTCCCTTACCAGAACCTCTTCCCTGAATATCATTATCCTCTAATATTCTCGATATATCTCTATGTCCACCATGAAGAAAGCCTACCACTACATTTCTGCCTTTTTTCCTTTCTTCAATTGCTTTTTGTACCATTGCATAACTTTTCCCTGCACCTGGTGTATAACTGGTAAATATCGTCAGCATATACAGTCTCTCCTATTTTATGTGAACTTATTTTCCTTTACTTTGATTCATACATTTAATAACCTCTGATTGTATCACTCTCTTCTTCTCCTGTGTTTTCTATAGACTTAATCACTACATAATAACTATAACTATCATTGACTTTTATTTCAACTCTGTCTCCTGCTTTATGCCCCATAAGTGCTGCTCCTATTGGTGATTCACTACTGATTCTTCCTTTAACAGAATCACCTCTCATCGTACTTACAATTTTAAAAATTTCTATTTCTTCATCTTCTTCAAAATACACTTCAACAGTGTTATTCAGTCCCACCTCATCACTTTTTGATTCGTCAGAAATGATAGTAGCTGTTTTTAAAATCCTTTCCAAATACCGAATTCTGCTCTCATTTTTATTCTTATCTTTCTTTGCAGCATGATATTCGAAATTCTCGCTTAAATCTCCATGAGTTCTTGCCTCTTTAACAGCCTCCAACGCTTCCTTTCGCACAACCAGTTTTCTATGCTCTATCTCTTCTTTAATTTTTTCAACATCACTATTTGTTAATTTCATAAATTCCTCCATAATTCTATAAAGCCACACCACTTACAAGTGGCATGGCTTTATTCTATCTATCATCCATCTTATCATATTCATTATAACCACAATTACTCACATATGCAGGGCGCATAATTTTATCGGCATTAACCAATTCCTCAATACGATGAGCACTCCATCCCACAATTCTGGCAATCGCAAACATTGGAGTAAACAGCTCTTCAGGAATGTCCAACATACTGTAAACCAATCCGCTGTAAAAATCTACATTTGCACTAACACCTTTATACATCCTACGTTCCTGAGCAATTACTTCTGGAGCGAGACGCTCAATCATATTATAAAGTGCAAAATCCTTTTGCCGTCCTTTCTCAATCGCTAACTTTTCAACAAATGCCTTAAATATATCTGCCCTTGGGTCTGACACCGAATAAACAGCATGCCCCATACCATAAATCAATCCTTTTTTATTGAATACTTCTTTATGTAAAATCTTTCTAAGATATTCCTTCACTTCCGCTTCATCTGTAATATCAGACACATTCTTTTTAATATTCTTAAACATTTCCACAACCATGATATTGGCG
The DNA here is from genome assembly GCA_910578975.1 of uncultured Eubacterium sp. GTDB lineage: Bacteria > Bacillota > Clostridia > Lachnospirales > Lachnospiraceae > Eubacterium_G. The sequence goes on along the minus strand of CAJTRZ010000012.1, from coordinate 4,290 downwards.
CCTCCATGTCTCGGTCCTTTCAAAGAAGATAACGCCGCCGCAATAGTTGAATAAGTATCAGAACCGGAGGAAGTTACAACTCTTGTAGTAAAAGTAGAATTATTTCCACCGCCATGTTCCATATGAAGTACTAATGCCAAATCCAATACTTTCGCTTCTAATTCCGTATATTGTTTATTGGGTCTAAGCATTCGCAAAAGATTTTCACTGGTAGATAAATCGGATTTAGGTCTGTGAATATACAGACTTCCATTCTTCTTATAATGATTATATGCCTGATATCCATAAACCGACAACATTGGGAACAATGCAATTAACTGAATACACTGGCGTATTACATTCTCAATAGAAGTATCTGACACATTCTTGTCATAGGATGCCAGTGTAAGCACACTCTTTGTCAATGAATTCATAATATCAGAACTTGGTGCTTTCATAATAACATCTCTGACAAAATTTGTAGGAAGTCTTCTTCCTGTAGACAACATTTCCTGAAACTCTCTTAGACTTTCCTGACTAGGCAGTTCCCCAAAAACTAAAAGATATGCAATCTCTTCAAATCCATATCTGCCTTCTTCCATAAATCCTTTTACCAGTTCCTGAATGTGATACCCTCGATAGTATAACTTTCCGGGACATGGAACAGTTTTTCCATCTACTATTTCTGATGATTCAATTCTTGATATATTTGTAATGCCTGTTACAACACCTTTCCCATTAAGATCCCGTAACCCTCTCTTTACCCCATACTCTGTAAACAAATCTTTTTCTACACTATCGTTTTTCTTACACACTTTACTATATTTTTCTGTAAAACCTCTAACGTCTTCTTTTTTTAATGTCATAAATACCCCTCTTACATCTTGAAATAGTTAATAAATAAAATTAACAGCATCATGAATTACCTTAAAATCCACTACTGCCCGTCCTTTTTCTTTCTCTCCATCCAGCGACCAATCTATATCTGTACAATCAGTAATTCTTGCAGATTTAATCTTTTCTAATGTTATCTTTCCAGTAAATTGCTGTGCGAATATCTTTACTGCCAGTCTGACAAATTCTACAGGATTCTTCGGAAATTCAACCAGCATCAATTCAAATTCACCATCATTAAACTCTACCGCTTCTTTATCTAATCTCATAATGCCTCCAACTTTGGTAGCATTATTAATTGCGGCAAAAATATACTTTCCTTCATAAGTTGTATGATCCAATTCAATTTTCAACTTCAAACTTCTGATGCGAAATAACTCACGGCTGCCATGTAATATATATGCAAAATGACCTAACCTATTTTTCATTTTTTGTGGTGTAGAATATGACGTTTCTGTAAAAATACCAGCTGATGCTGTATACACAAAATATCGACCATTAAACATTCCCATATCCAAAGGCTTTGCCTCATGAGAAACAATAAACTCAGCCTGTGTTTTTGGATTGGAACTTAATCCAAGACTGGTAGCAAAATCATTAGTTGAGCCAGCCGGTATATAACCAAGAGGTGTTGTAATCTCTTTCTCAGCCATTCCTTGAATAACCTCATTCAAGGTTCCGTCTCCCCCCATACATACAACCAAATCTACTTTTGCTCCATGCTCTCTGGCAATATTCGTACCATCAAGCCTTTTTTTTGTATACTTAATTCCAACCTTATAACCAGCCTCTTCAAATACCTGAACAGCCTCATCAATATAATTTCTATTCTTCTTTAAACCTGCCTTAGGATTAATAATAAATAAAAGCCTTTTCATAACCATACTCCTTGGTATATCAATAACATTTTACCTCAAATTTCCACTCAATATTGTGAAAGAAAATTGAACATTTTGTAAACATCGTTATTTATTCTTCGCTTGAAAAAAAGTTCCAACTTGATGTCCTTCCAAAACTTTATAAATATTTTCAGGTTCATTTCCGCTCATTACAACAGTATCAATTCCTGCCTCTGTAGAAATTTGTGCCGCCTGAAGTTTTGTAACCATTCCTCCTGTACCAAACTTAGAACCCTTTCCTCCTGCAATTTCAAATAACTCCGGAGTGATTTCCTCAACTACCGGAATAATTCTGGCATATTCATCCTCATTTGGATTTCCATTATATAATCCATCTATATCCGTTAAAATTAATAACGCATCAGCACCAATTAACTTCGCAACAATAGCAGACAAACTATCATTATCACCATATAAAATTTCTTCAATGGCAACAGCATCATTCTCATTGATAATCGGTATTGCACCCATATGAAATATTTCTTCGAATGTATTTATAAGGTTTTCTCTGCAATCACTGTTTTCCACATCTCTCTTTGTCATCAAAAACTGCCCTGTAATATGTCCATACTCACCGAACATCTTATCATACATAAACATCAATTCACACTGACCAATTGTAGCCGCAGCCTGCTTTCCTGCAGTAGTAGTAGGCCTGTCCTTTAATCCTAATTTTCCTGCTCCTACGCCTATAGCACCAGAAGTTACCAAAGCTACCTGTTTTCCTGAATTAACAATATCCGATATGACAGTTACTAACTGCTTCATTCTCCTTATATTTGCTTTTCCTGTATCATGTGCTAATGTGGATGTTCCCACTTTTATGACAATTCGCTCTACATTACTTAATGTTGCCATTTTTATCATTTATTCTCCTTTGTCCTTCTCATACATATCTACCAAAGAGTTTCACTCTGAGGTGGACTCTTCTTTATTATTTTAAAGGTAATTTCAACTTTTGTAAACCTATATCTCACTTTTAAAGTGCGACTTAAACCCCTCTCCAAATACTTCATTTGCCGAAGACACTATCATAAATGCATTCGGATCTACTTCTTTTAATATATTTCGAACTTTTACTAAATTTTGTTTTCTCATGACACACATAATAATTTCTGTAGAAGTATTACTGTACGCTCCCATTCCCTGCATCATAGTCACTCCTACATCCAGCTCTTTCATCATACGTTCAGCAATAATCTTCCGTTTACTACTGATAATATATACTAATGTTGCCTGATCTCCTCCATATATTGCCTTATCCATTACAACTGTTGATACATAAATTGCAATAGTTGCAAACAAAGCCACTTCGACATTATGAAATGCTATGGCTGATGCCGCCAATACTGCTATATCAAGCAGCATATATATTTGTCCTGTTCTCATATGGGGTTTCTTCTGACGAACTATTTTTACAATAACATCCAAGCCACCCGTTGTAGTTTCCATTCTGAACATTATCCCCATAGCTACACCAAACAACGCTCCACCCATCACGGCAGCCAGCATCATATTATCCGTCACTGATTCTATACCTGTCAACGAAGGCAAAATATCAATGAAAATTGATGAGACTATCAGCGAGTATATCGTTGAACAAATAAATTTCCCTCCAAACTTCCAAGCTCCCAATATCATAATCGGAACATTCATTATTAATATCAGCATACCCAGTCCAGGCAAAAAAGGAAATATGCTCTTCAGTACAATTGCTATACCTGAAACTCCACCTGGTGCCAACTGATTTGGATTAAGAAAAAAAGCGATACCAGTAGCATATAATAATGCTGCAAGAGTAATTACTGTATATCTACTTAAAAACTTTAACAAAAAAATCCCTCCTTAAAACAACTATAACTTATCATTAGGATATCCTTTTATAACAATTCAATCCTTCTGATAAGTTATATGAAGAAAATATTTTTTGTTTCTAAATATATACCGTATTTTTCTCTATGACATCTAAAACATAAAAAACCATTATATGAATCTCTTACATCTCATCATCCCCTGGAAGTTCTGCTGTTGGTACACTACATGCTGTAGGATTAATAGAGCACTCTGCACAGCCTCTTATTACTGATTTTTCTTTTTTAACTTCCTGTGATTCTTCCACTATTTCATTTACTTTTACATTAATATGTCCATCACCTTTTTGCATACTTCCATCTAACATGGCAACAATATCATCTATCATTTTTTCTTTATCCATCATATCCTCCAAATTGATTTTCTAATAGTATATCATTTTTCAAAATATTTTTCCATAACAAGTAAAAGAAAGCACGAGACGAACCTCGATTTGCGCGAGCAATGAGCCACGAACGAATGCTTGCATTCATTTGGGGCGAATGCCGCGTCAGGCATAGAATTTATTCTATGCCACGCTTCGCTTCTTCTCGGTCTCGTGCCTCTTTTCCTAACTTTTTGTTCTAGAAAGCACGAGACGAACCTCGATTCCGCTTCGCTTCTTCTCGGTCTCGTGCCTCTTTTCCTAACTTTTTGTTCTAGAAAG
>CAJTRZ010000011.1 GCA_910578975.1 uncultured Eubacterium sp. | reverse complement strand
TACTTGAGAAAAAATCATCAAGATTTTTTCGAAAATGAAGTCGGTGCTTAAAAATTAATTCTCTTTTTTCTATTAACAAATGTTTCTAAAATTCAGTTTTCAAGTGTATTCTTTTATATTCTCCCCACCTCTACAAACCGGAATTGTAAAGTTGAAGGGGAATAGTCTTTTTGATAAAATGAAAAAAAGAGATTCATAAAATCTTAAGAAATTTATTTTGTTTCTATTAAGAAATAAATTATATCCTATAAATAAGTAATCGGAAGATTGCGAAGAGCGGAGGAACTGATATGTACAATATTTTAGTGTGTGATGATGACAAAGAGATTGTAGAGGCGATTGACATTTATCTGACAAAAGAAGGTTACAATGTAATAAAGGCTTATGATGGAGTAGAGGCAATAGAAAAACTGAAAAGTGAAGAAATTCATTTATTACTGATTGATGTTATGATGCCAAGACTTGATGGAATCAGAGCGACCTTGAAGATAAGAGAGGAGAGTTGTATCCCAATCATTATTTTGTCGGCAAAGTCAGAAGATTCCGATAAGGTGATAGGATTGGATGTAGGGGCAGATGATTATGTCACAAAACCATTTAATCCATTGGAACTGATTGCTAGAGTGAAATCACAGCTAAGACGTTACACAAAACTGGGAAGCATGACACAGCAGGGAGAGAAGGTATATACTGTTGGAGGATTAGAAGTGAATGATGAGACAAAGCAGGTTACGGTAGATGGGGAAAGTGTGAAACTCACACCTGTGGAGTATAATATTTTACTGTTATTAGTGAAAAATCCGGGACGTGTGTATACCATTGAACAGATTTATGAGAACGTATGGAACGAAGAAGCTGTGGCGGCGGACAATACGGTAGCTGTACATATCAGACATATCCGTGAGAAAATTGAAATTAATCCAAAGGAACCAAGATACTTGAAGGTAGTATGGGGAATTGGATATAAGCTTGAAAAAATGTAGGGAGGATATGATTTATGAAGAGAATCGCGCTGCATGTTATTATTCTGATAATGGCAGTTGTAAGTATGGTCTGTGCAGGGAAAGCAATTGTTATTGAAGAAATCGAATACCATGGAATGACTTCGGATGAAGCAAAAAGCATTTATATAGAACATTATGCTTCTGGAATTCAGCAAGTTTTAGGGAAGTTTTATGTAGAAATGAATGCAAAAAAAATGTTAGGAGAAAACAGGGATGCTAATTTTCAAGAAGTTTCATTTGATGAAAATCTGAATTGGAATTTCGAAGAAACAGGGATTTTTTATTATGTTTCAAAGGAAGATGAGATAGAAAATATTGTTACCAATATGGATAATCCGGATAGCATAAAAGGAGTTGCAGTTTCATTTGATGAAAATGGATTTGCAATATATGGTGACGGGAAAGATGCATTTGACATGCAGATGTTTCAATTGATGAATAACAAAAAATTTGATAATGTTTCAAGTTTTTATTATTTTGCAGATATAGAGGATGCTCAGGGAAATTTCATTGAAACAAGGAGAATGGTAATTTCATATGACGATTTGAAAAAATTCTGCAAAGATAATAAATTAACTTTTATTATGCAGACAAATGATGATTATGCAAAAACTTATCTGGGACAGTTAAAACAGACCATTGAAAAAAATATTACAAAAGAGGATAGTGAGTCTCTTAGAGACAGGATATTAATATATGTGTTTATATGTGGTTTGATTATTTTGTTATCAGTAATACCATTTATTATTCTTTTAGTTACAGCAGGGAGAAAAGAAAAAGATTCAGAAGTTGTATTAAACAAAATAGACAAATTGTGGCTGGATATGGCATGTATAGCACTTATTTTTGTATATTGTATGATTGTTTCTATTATTAAAGATAATACATGGGATGCAGGAAGAAATATTTATATGTTGATTATTCCTATCGCTGTCGTGAGTTTAATCTGGGTAGAGCTAGCATTGCAGTTTTTTGAGAGTCTGGCTAGAAGAATTAAGACAAAAACTTTACTTCAGACCATGTTTGTTGGCAAAGTTTTTCTTAAGATAAAAAGAGCGATAAAGAAAATGACTGACGATATGAAACTGACAACGAAGGTTGTGCTATATGGTATGGCGGGAATGATTGGAGCCTTGTTCTATATTGCTTTCACAGGAATGTATGCCATGGATTGGTTTGGTGTATTTTTCTGGATGGGAATTCCGGTTATTGCAGGATGTGTATATCTCTGGAATTATTTTAGAGAAAAAGAGATTATAATAGAAGAAACAAAAAAAATAGCAGAAGGAGAAGTGGATAATAAAATTGAAGCTCCGATGAAATTTAAATCCAATCAGAAACTGACAGAGTCGATTAATGGCATTGGAGATGGAATCAGCAAGGCAGTTGCCTCGAGTTTGAAGAATGAACGCATGAAGACGGAATTGATTACAAATGTTTCTCATGATTTAAAAACGCCACTCACTTCTATTATAAATTATGTAGATTTACTTAAAACGGATGGACTGGACAGTGAGAAAGCTTCTGAGTATTTGGACATATTGGACAGAAAGTCTCAGAGATTGAAAAATCTTACAGAGGACTTAGTAGAAGCATCAAAATTGAATTCCGGTGTGATTGAACTTAATATAGAAAATATTGATATCGTTCAATTGGTAAACCAAAGTCTTGCAGAGTATAGTGAACGTTTTGAACAAAGTGGACTGCATGTCATTAAAAATATTACAAGAGACACTATTATTGTTCGTGCTGACGGAAGAAAAACATGGAGAGCTTTAGATAATCTTTATAGTAATGTGTGCAAATATGCCATGCCAGGTACCCGCGTTTATATTGATATTGTTGATGAAGAAAATGATGCAGTTGTTTTTATTAAAAATATTTCTTCCGGAGCATTGAATTTTAGTGCTGACGAACTGATGGAGAGGTTTGTCAGGGGGGATGTTTCCAGAACAACGGAGGGAAGCGGACTTGGATTGTCTATTGCCAGAAGCATTATGGACAGACAGAATGGAGAACTTAAAATTACATTAGATGGAGATTTATTTAAGGTTGAGATGAAATTAAAGAAGAGGGGTTGACTTTAAAAAAGTACAACGATATAATGGTAGGGCACGCTTAAAGGGAATAGTGTGCCCTTTTGCATGCATGTGTAATGAATTGAACACATAATTCTAGTAAAGGAGGAAAACAGAATGCCAACATTTAACCAGTTAGTAAGAAAAGGACGTAAGTCAGCGGTTAAAAAGTCAACAGCACCAGCTTTGTTAAAGACATATAACTCTTTAAACAAGAAGATGAATGACACAGCTTCTCCACAGAAGCGTGGTGTATGTACAGCTGTTAAGACTGCTACACCTAAGAAGCCGAACTCAGCTCTTAGAAAAATCGCCAGAGTACGTTTATCTAATGGTATCGAAGTAACAAGCTACATTCCAGGTGAAGGTCACAACCTTCAGGAGCATAGTGTTGTTCTTATCCGTGGTGGTAGAGTAAAAGATTTACCAGGTACAAGATATCATATCATTAGAGGTACTTTAGATACTGCAGGTGTTGCAAACAGACGCCAGGCACGTTCTAAGTACGGTGCTAAGAGACCTAAAAACTAGGTCTGAATAGGAACGACTATATAGTCAATCACAGGTTGAATGATTTGTAACGGTTATTAGGGTTATGTTTTATAGATATCTTAAGCCGTGAGCAAGACACAACTTTAGTGAGTACCTATGATTTAATTAAAATAATTAAGGAGGGAAGTAATATGCCACGTAAAGGACATACTCAGAAAAGAGAAATTTTAGCAGATCCTATGTATGGTAGCATCGTAGTTACAAAGCTTATCAATAACATTATGTTAGATGGTAAGAAAGGTGTAGCTCAGAAAATCGTGTACGGCGCATTTGAAAAGATTGCAGCTGAAACAGGAAAAGATGCTACGGAAGTATTTGAAGAAGCTATGAATAACGTTATGCCAGCTTTAGAAGTAAAGGCTAGACGTATCGGTGGTGCTACTTATCAGGTACCTATCGAGGTAAGACCTGAAAGAAGACAGGCTTTAGGACTTCGCTGGATCACATTGTATTCACGTCAGAGAAGTGAAAAGACAATGGTAGAAAGATTAGCTAACGAGATTATGGATGCCGCTAACAACACTGGTTCATCAGTTAAGAAGCGTGAAGACATGCATAAGATGGCTGAGGCTAATAAGGCTTTCGCACACTACCGCTTCTAATCGAGCTAGGGCGATGCGAATATTTAATATTAATTGATTAATATGCAGTAATGCATGACATAATAAAGGCGTAAGCCTTAAGACTAAAAAGAGGAGGAAAAAATCTTGGCTGGAAGAGAATATCCATTAGAGAGAACCAGAAATATAGGTATTATGGCTCATATCGATGCTGGTAAGACAACATTAACAGAGCGTATCTTATATTATACTGGTGTTAACTACAAGATTGGTGATACTCATGACGGTAATGCTACCATGGACTGGATGGAGCAGGAGCAGGAAAGAGGTATCACGATTACATCTGCGGCTACAACATGTCATTGGACATTAGAGGATCATCATAAACCAAAAGCTGGTGCTTTAGAGCATCGTGTTAACATTATCGATACACCGGGTCACGTTGACTTTACAGTAGAAGTTGAGCGTTCTCTTCGTGTATTAGATGGTGCAGTAGGTGTATTTGATGCAAAAGCAGGTGTTGAGCCACAGTCAGAAAACGTATGGCGTCAGGCTGACACATACAATGTACCACGTATGGCATTCATCAATAAGATGGATAAAATGGGTGCAGATTTCTTTTATTCAGTTCAGACTATTATTGACCGTCTGGGTAAAAATGCTATCCCAGTTCAGATTCCAATCGGTAAAGAAGATAGTTTTATCGGATTGGTTGATTTGTTTGAAATGGAAGCATACTATTATAAAGATGATAAGGGTGAAGATATTGAAATCACAGAAATTCCAGATGATTTGAAAGATCTTGCTAATGAATGGCATGAGAATCTTGTTGAGAAGATTTGTGAATTAGATGATGACCTTATGATGCAGTATTTAGAAGGGGAAGAACCTTCTATTGATGAATTAAAAGCTGTTCTTAGAAAAGCAACTATCGCTTGTGAAGCAGTTCCAGTATATCTTGGATCTGCATATAAGAACAAAGGTGTTCAGAAGATGTTAGATGGTGTTATTGAATTTATGCCGGCTCCAACTGATATTCCTGATATTACAGGTACAGATGAAGCAGGAAATGAAGTTACAAGAAAGTCTTCTGATGAGGAACCATTCTCAGCTTTAGCATTTAAGATTATGGCTGACCCATTTGTTGGTAAGCTTGCATTCTTCAGAGTTTACTCTGGTACATTGAATTCAGGTTCTTATGTATTAAATGCGACAAAGGGCAAGAAGGAACGTGTTGGTCGTATTCTTCAGATGCATGCAAACTCAAGAACAGAGTTAGACAAGGTTTACTCTGGTGATATTGCTGCTGCAGTAGGTCTCAAGGTAACAGGTACTGGTGATACAATTTGTGATGAACAGCATCCGGTTATTCTTGAATCTATGGAATTCCCAGAGCCGGTTATCGAGCTTGCTATTGAGCCTAAGACAAAAGCCGGACAGGGTAAGATGGGTGAAGCTTTAGCAAAACTTGCAGAAGAAGATCCTACATTCAGAGCTCATACAAACCAGGAAACAGGACAGACAATTATCGCTGGTATGGGTGAGTTACATTTGGAAGTTATCGTAGACAGACTTCTTCGTGAATATAAGGTAGAAGCAAATGTTGGTGCACCTCAGGTTGCATACAAAGAAACATTTACAAAAGCCGTTGATATTGACAGCAAATATGCAAAGCAGTCTGGTGGTCGTGGTCAGTACGGTCACTGTAAGGTTAAATTCGAGCCTATGGATCCAAACGGTGAAGAGACATTCAAGTTTGAATCTACAGTAGTTGGTGGTAACATTCCTAAGGAATATATCCCAGCTGTTGGAGCAGGTATCGAAGAAGCTGCACAGACAGGTATTGTTGCAGGATTCCCAGTACTTGGTGTTCATGCAACAGTTTATGATGGATCATACCATGAAGTCGATTCATCAGAAATGGCATTCCATATCGCTGGTTCTATGGCATTTAAAGATGCTATGAAAAAAGGTGATGCGGTATTACTTGAGCCTATTATGAAGGTTGAAGTTACAATGCCTGAAGAATATATGGGTGATGTTATCGGAAGTCTGAACGCTAAACGTGGACAGATTGAAGGAATGGATGATTTGGGCGGTGGAAAAATCGTTAGAGCATATGTTCCTCTGTCAGAAATGTTTGGTTACTCAACAGAGCTTCGTTCATCTACACAGGGACGTGGTAACTACTCAATGTTCTTCGAGAGATATGAGCAGGCACCTAAGTCAGTAATGGAAAAGGTTATTGCTGCAAATGCAAAATAATTTGTGAGAAAATATAGCGATGTAAATTGCAATGATGCGAAGCGTCATATTTTCGAACAATAGAAAAATTAAGGCTTGAAAATATTCCCATTATAAAATATAATGGGGATAGCCTTTTGAATAAGACCAAACGGTCAAAAAATCATATTATATAATTTTATTAGGAGGATTACAAAAATGGCAAAAGCTAAGTTTGAAAGAACAAAACCACATTGTAATATTGGTACAATCGGACATGTCGATCACGGTAAAACTACTTTAACAGCTGCTATCACTAAAGTATTATCAGAGAGAGTTGATGGTAATGATGCTGTAGATTTCGCCAACATCGATAAGGCTCCAGAAGAAAGAGAAAGAGGTATCACAATCTCTACAGCTCACGTTGAATACGAAACAGACAACAGACATTATGCTCACGTTGACTGCCCAGGCCATGCTGACTATGTAAAGAACATGATCACTGGTGCTGCTCAGATGGACGGTGCTATCCTTGTTGTTGCTGCTACTGACGGTGTTATGGCTCAGACAAAAGAGCACATCTTACTTTCACGTCAGGTAGGTGTTCCAAAAATCGTTGTATTTATGAACAAATGTGACATGGTAGATGATGAAGAATTATTAGAATTAGTAGAAATGGACGTTACAGAAATCCTTGAAGAATATGGATTTGAAGATACTCCAATCATTAAGGGTTCAGCTCTTAAGGCTCTTGAAGATCCTACATCAGAGTGGGGTGACAAGGTTATGGAACTTATGGCTGCAGTTGACGAATATTTCCCTAACCCAGAAAGAGATACAGATAAGCCTTTCTTAATGCCAGTAGAAGACGTATTCACAATCACAGGTCGTGGTACTGTTGCTACAGGTAGAGTAGAAAGAGGAACACTTCACTTAAATGACGAAGTTGAAATCGTTGGTGTTAAGGAAGAAACACAGAAGACAGTTATCACAGGTATCGAAATGTTCAGAAAGCTTCTTGATGAAGCTCAGGCTGGTGATAACATCGGAGCGCTTTTAAGAGGTGTTAACAGAGACCAGATCGAAAGAGGTCAGGTTCTTGCTAAACCAGGTTCAGTAACATGCCATAAGAAATTTACTGCACAGGTTTACGTATTAACAAAGGATGAAGGTGGACGTCATACTCCTTTCTTCAACAACTACAGACCGCAGTTCTACTTCAGAACAACTGACGTAACTGGTGTTTGTAACTTACCAGCAGGTACAGAAATGTGTATGCCTGGTGATAACGTAGAAATCACAGTTGAACTTATTCACCCAATCGCTATGGAGCAGGGTCTTGGATTCGCTATCCGTGAAGGTGGTAGAACAGTAGGTTCAGGTAAGGTTGCTACAATTATTGAATAATCTACGTGATGGCAATGAGCCATGTATGAATAAATAAGAAAAGTCCAGTACAAGTTTACTTGTAACTGGGCTTTTTCTTATTTATTCATATAGGGCGAAGCCCACGACCGAGATGAAGCATACGAAGTATGCGAAATCGAGGGACGCATGGCGAGTGGGGAGGAAGCTCCCATAAATAAAGAGGACTGCGGTCGTGTTTACACGAAACAGTGTTCTTCTTTTGTTTATGGGACCCGTAGGCATTCTGTGAATGCCACAAGCTTATTGATTGTGAAGTATTCAATACGAAATGCTTGGGCAGAGTTATGTGCATTCCCAAATATTTCGGGGATGTCTTTTTGCGTTTTAAGATAAGGGAATTGAATAAAATTGTGTCATAAGAGGAAAGATGTGTCTTTGTTCTTGGAGGTATGTATAATTTTAGAAATATTAGGTGGATAAATCGGAAAGCGCAGAGGTGTTTGAAATTATGTTGCCTTTTTAAGAGGTATCAATATAAACGGAAAAAATAAAGTGCCAATGGCAGAGCTAAAGAAAGGTTTTGAAAAACTTATGTTTGAAGAATTTAAGACATACCTGAACAGTGGTAATGTGATTTTTTCCAGCGATGAAGATGATACAGAGAAGTTTACAAAACAAATTGGTAGTCAAAAACAGCAAATGCAGACGTCAGCAAATATTTGACAATAAGAACCGCAAACACCGTTAGAAGGATTGTTGAAATGTAGCAGTTTTTAATAAGCAAAAACTGATAGCGACAGTTAAGAAGGTGAACCATCGAGGTAGATAATGCTTCGGGCGTGAATGCTCCTAAATTCGTTATATAAATCAGGAAATTTATGAATGACGATATTAACAATTAGAGCAGCAACAGACAGTTGCTATACGAAATAACATTTTTTGGTATAATAGAATTAATAAGCATGAGAGGAGTATAGCATATGAATACAAGTGAAATGTTGAAAAAGATTCGTATAAAAAATGAACTAACACAGGATGAAATGGCAGAGAAATTATTTGTTACGCGTCAGGCAGTTTCACGCTGGGAAAATGGTGAAACAGTACCTAATATTGAAACATTGAAAATTATATCAACAACGTTTAATGTGTCAATTAATACTTTGTTGGGAAAGCCTAGAAAGTTGATTTGTCAGTGCTGTGGAATGCCGTTAGAGGATGATGAGGTAATCAGCAGGGAGAAAGATAACAGCTTCAATGAGGAATATTGTAAATGGTGTTTTATAGATGGGGAATTTGTTTATAAGGACATGAATGAATTGTTAGATTTTCTTGTGGGACATATGTCAAATGACAATTTTTCACCAGAGCAGGCAAGAAAATATTTTTCCGATATGATTCCCAAATTGAATTATTGGAAAAAGTAGCAACAGGGATTATCATGTAGTTACGATAGAATGTAATCAGCTTTGTAGTAATTCTTTTCCCGTTCTAACTGTTCAAAATATCTATGGTTAAGACTTTCAAATGTGAAGGGAGCAAAAAGCTCCCTTTTTCAATGCCCCAACTACCGTTTATTTATCATAAACTACCGTTTATCTAAATTTTATTCTCATTTCAATTTATATCTGATATGTTGTACTCAACTAAAAATCAATTTACTTGTCAACTTATACACCCATTACCACACAAAAAGGAGAATACACATGGCAGTAACAATAATATCACTGAAAAATGTAAGCAAAGAATATAGAAAGATAATTGCATTGAAAGACATTCATCTGATTTTGGAAAAAGGAAAGATATATGGTCTGGTAGGAAAGAATGGTGCAGGCAAAACAACCATAATGCGGATTATTGCAGGATTAGTATTTCCTACTACTGGTGAGGTAATAGTAAATACATTGAAAATGGGCACACTGATTGAAACTCCAAGCCTAAATATGGACATGAGTGCAAAACAAAACCTGAAATTTTATAGAATTCTTTTTGCCGAACAGCATAAAGAAAACAACAGAAAATATGGTAAATCCTCCAATGATAAAGAGCAGATGCCAGATGATAAAATATTGGCGATGGTGGGACTCGAGAATACAGGTAAACAAAAAGTAAAGAATTTTTCTTTAGGGATGAGGCAGCGTTTGGGAATTGCCATAGCACTTCTGGCAAATCCTGATTTTGTTATGTTGGATGAGCCGGTAAATGGTCTGGACCCTGTGGGAGTGGTGGAGATACGAAATCTTATCCAAAAGCTTAAAGAGGAAAACGGGATGACTTTTTTGATTTCCAGTCATAATCTCCCAGAATTATATAAAACGGCAACAGACTTTATTATTATAGATAAGGGAATTGTTAAAAAGGAAATCACCCACGGAGATTTGAAGAGGGAAGCTGGAGGAAATCTTGAAGAGTATTTTTTGTCGGTAATAAAGTAAAACACATATATCAAATATATGATAGGGATAGAAATAAGGCATGAATGAAAGCAATTACTATAAAATAAAAGGAAGGTATGATATGATGAAAAAGTTATATAAAGCAACAATGTATCGAATGATGATGAGTACGGGTGTGAGGGTGTCTGTAATGCTTACATATGTAGCAGCAGTTCTATACTATGTTTTGGCATGGATGGTAACTGATGGAAAAATTGATGCAGCTTATGCAGAGAGTATTACAGGGTTGGGTGATTCTATGATTCTTTGGTTCTTTGGTTCATTGATTGTGGGAGTTCTAGTTGGTGGTGATTTTGAGAATAAGACAATTCATGCCAGTCTGCACTATGGGAGAGGAAAGGTTATTATTAACTACATGCTTGTGTTTGCGACACTGATGTTTGTTTTATTAGTACCTTATACGATTGGTTCTGTTTATTTGATTACATCTGGGACAGATATGAGACAAGCAGGCGGAACAGTAATGTCCATCTATATGGAAAATGTTCTCAGTTACACCACGCATGTGAGTGTGGTAAAGATAATTTTTTCATACCTTGCGGGTTTGTTGGTATATATCGGACAGATTGCTATTTGTATTCCAGTGGCATTGAAATGTAGAAAGACCGTAGTGGTTACAGCATTTGGATTTTTGTTTGGTATGCTGACAGCAATGGTGGCAACATTGGCACAATCAATAAAGACGGTTGGAAACATTTATCAGTTTACTCCGTATGACTATGGAATTTCTAAGATTGGATGTCTGGCATCCGGTTATGATATTATTAGCGGGATAGTAGTGAGCATTGTTTTTGCAATGATTTGTACAGTGGGAGGATGGCTTTTATTTCGAAGGGCTGATGTGAAATAGTAAGAGGTAGATATGCGGATAAAAAAATGTATTGATAAGCGATTTTCGGAGATAGAGATTCATGTATGTAATCAGGAGTATAATCAACAGGTAAAAGATTTGATGAAGGAATTGGATGGTGTAGTTAATGGAGTTATCCATGGAACAGACAGCCGGGGAGACAAGTGTGTTGTCGAGCTTCACAACGTTCTTAGATTTTATGCGGAGGGGCAGAGAGTTATAGTTCAAGGTATAACAGAGTCATATCGTGTCTCTGAAAAACTTTATGAGTTAGAGAGTAAGTTGGACGAAAGGCAGTTTATTCGTATTTCCAAATCGGAGATTGTAAATATAAGGAAAATCAGAAAGTTGGATATTAGCCATACAGGAACGATAAAAGTAATACTTGAGGATGGAACAGAGACCTATACATCTAGAAGAAATGTAAGTAAGTTAAAGGAGGTACTGGGAATTGGTCAGAGAGGAGAAAAGAGATGAAAGAGATTTTATATAGATGTATCTTTAGTTTTGCGGTTTCTGCTGTATGTGGAAACATAACGAATTTTTTGATTGAGTTTGTAGTACGAACGGTAACAGGTAGTAAAGATTTTCTTCCTTTATCACCAGAGTTTGTTGCTTTATTTCCGTCGGAAAGCATTGCTGTAGAGGTTAATATTTTGTTGTATGGAATTATCGGTGTAGCTTTTTCGCTAGCAGCGATTATATATGAGAAAGACAGGCTGGGGTTTATTGTGCAAAATATTTTGTATTTCATTGTAACAAGTATGGTGTGGGTGCCGATTGTTACTTTAGTCTGGCAGCTTCATAAGTATCCGCAGGCGTTGATTGGAACAATATGCGGTTTCGTTGTTACTTATATCATTATGTCTATTGTAGGATATCGTATTACTAAGAAAAATATTGAGAAGATTAATTTGTGTTTGGCAGAACAATAAAAAGGGGGGTGTGTAATAAATTTATTTTTTTG
This sequence comes from uncultured Eubacterium sp., assembly GCA_910578975.1. GTDB lineage: Bacteria > Bacillota > Clostridia > Lachnospirales > Lachnospiraceae > Eubacterium_G. The sequence continues at coordinate 71,681 of CAJTRZ010000011.1, read as the reverse complement.
TAAATAATAGCCCAATAAGTACTATATATAGCCCTAAATGCTGAAATTTGTTAGTAAAATTATGTTAGGACTATATATGGGAGGGGTATAATGAATTCTAGCGAAGCAGTTATTAAAAGAATTAATGATTTATGTTTCGAAAAAAGAATGTCTTACTATGCCCTGGCATATCGTTCTGCTATTCCAAAATCAACATTAATGAATATTATAAATGGAACAAATCCTACCGTTTCTACATTGAATAAAATCTGCAATGGATTTGAAATGAGTCTGATGGATTTCTTTCAGGATGAATGTTTTGAATATTGTGAGGAAGATTAATTTATATATAAGGATAATTTATTGAAAATATTATAATACCGATTGTGAAGTTTCACACTGGTATTTTTTATTATATAGAAAATCCTTCTGAATTTCCTATATAATAAAAACGTTCTGTTATGGAGCGCAGAGGCGTGGAAATACATTTGTTCTTACAATCCTGCGCCTCGAGAGAGAGTTCGCAAGTGAACTCTTTTTTCTTTTATAATCTGTAAAAAACATAGCATAATAATTTATATTAATATTTTTATGAACAGAACACGTATATATGAGTAAAATTCATCTGCGAAGCAGATGTCGATGAGGGGAAGTATGAAAAATTATTTAAAAAATCAAACAAGTCCATATTTATTACAACACGCAGATAATCCGGTAAACTGGTATCCATGGTGTGAAGAAGCTTTTGAGCGTGCAAGGGCAGAGGACAAGCCTGTATTTTTGAGTATTGGCTATAGTACATGCCATTGGTGCCATGTGATGGCTCATGAGAGTTTCGAAGATAAAGAAATTGCAGAGATTTTAAATCAATATTATATAGCAATTAAGGTAGACAAGGAGGAACGTCCGGACATTGACAGTATATATATGTCAGTATGTCAGGCGTTTACAGGAAGTGGAGGCTGGCCTACAACGATTATTATGACACCGGAACAGAAGCCTTTTTTTGCCGGAACTTATTTTCCGAAAACAGCCAGATATGGACAAATAGGATTAAAAGAACTGCTTTTGGCTGTTTATGAACAATGGAAAGCAGATCGAGAAAAGTTGTCGGAATCCGCAAATGAAATCATTACGTTTTTAAATCAGAAAACAAAAGTTGGAGATAGCATGAATATGCAGCTTATGGATTCTGCTTTTGAGATTTACAAAAGTATATTTGATTATAAATTTGGAGGATTTGGAGAAGCCCCCAAATTTCCTGCACCTCATAATCTGTTGTTTTTAATGCAGTACTATGAAAAGAATGAAAATGAAGATGCGTTGAAGATGGTGGAAAAGACATTGCTGCAAATGTATAGGGGAGGAATGTTTGATCATATTGGTGGTGGTTTTAGCAGGTATTCTACGGACCGCTATTTTCTGGTGCCGCATTTTGAAAAAATGTTGTATGATAATGCGCTCTTGATTCTTGCATATTGCAGGGCATACCAAATTACTCAAAAGCAAATCTATTGTGATGTTGCAGAAAAGACTGCTGCATATATATTGCGTGAGATGACTTCTCCTGAGGGGGGATTTTATAGTGCACAAGATGCAGATAGCGAAGGAGTAGAGGGGAAATACTATCTGTTGGAGCCGGATGAAATCATGGGACTTCTTGGAGAAAAGAAGGGAAAAGAGTTTAATCAATATTTTGACATTACTGATAGAGGAAATTTTGAGGAAAAAAATATTCCAAATCTTTTAAAAAGTGAATTTGTAGGAAAAGAATTTGATGCTTTTCTGCCCGAAGTTTATGAATATCGCAAAAAACGATATTCACTGCACTTAGACGATAAAATATTGACATCATGGAATACACTTATGATTGCAGCAATGTGCCATTTGTATCGTGTCAGTAGAAAGGAAATTTATCTGAATGTGGCAGTAAAAGCACAGGAATTTATTCAAAAGAATTTATGTGAAGGAAATACATTATATATCAGCTGGCGAGAGGGACAGCATAATGGAAAAGGTTTATTAGATGACTATGCAAATGAGATTTTTGCATTGTTGACTTTATATGAAGCAACTTTGGAGAGCATTTATCTTGAAAAAGCAAGGCGATTCTGTAATAAGGTAATTTCTGACTTTTATGATAATGAGCGAGGTGGCTTTTTTCTCTATGGAACAGAAAATGAACAACTGATTTTGCGTCCAAAGGAAACATACGATGGTGCCGTCTTTAGTGGAAATTCGGCAATGGCATATAATCTTGTACGATTATATCTTATCACAGGTGAGAAAAAGTATGGTGAATTGGCAGAATGCCAGATTAAGTTTATGAGTGCTGAGGCTGAACATTATCCTACGGGATATGCAATGTTTCTTATAGCTTTATCAGATTACATTGAGCCACAGGAGAAGATAACGATTGTAGTAAAAGATAGACAGGATTTAGTCAATTTGTCATGGAGAATTCCTCTGAATAGTGTGGTATATGTTGTGAAAGATCCGACAAAAGAATATCCGCTGAAAAATGATAAAACGACGTTCTATATTTGTCGTGGGCGTACTTGTCAGCCACCGGTAAATGAATTGGACAATAAATTTATGTCATTCATGGAATAATCTAATAGTAGATAATAAAATATGATTAACGGATTTTTAAGGTAATGAAGCAACTGGAGGTTTATGTTTCATTACCTTTTTTGTTGTGGTAGAATAAAGATAGACACATTTTAAGGAGTAAACACCAATGGAAAAGAATACTTTTGAGAGAATTTATGATGTTGTAAAACAAATTCCTAAAGGAAGGGTTGCAACGTATGGACAAGTTGCAGTACTTGCAGGAAACAAAAGATGGGCAAGAGTGGTTGGATATGCACTTCATGTAAATCCCGATCCGGATGGCATACCATGTTATAGAGTTGTTACCAAAGAGGGAAATGTATCAGAGGCATTTGCCTTTGGTGGTGGAAACAGACAGATAGAATTACTCAAGGCAGAAGGTGTATGTTTTGAGGACGGACATGTTATAATGTCAGAATTCCAATGGGAAACACCATGGATAGATTAAAAAATTAAATGATAATAGAAAGGAAACATTATGATAATACATCCAATAGAACCAATATATAATAAAAAATCTGAGATTCTGATTCTTGGAAGCTTTCCATCCGTGAAATCAAGAGAAGAAGGCTTTTTTTATGGACACCCCCAAAATAGATTCTGGAAAGTAACATCAGCAGTATTTAATGAGAGTACACCACATACAATTCAGGAGAAGAAGAAATTTTTATTGAGAAATAAAATTGCAGTATGGGATGTAATTCATTCCTGTGAGATTACAGGTTCCTCAGACAGCAGTATCAAAGATGTAATAGTAAATGATTTGATGGAAATACTTAACACAGCAGATATAAAACATATCTTTGTAAATGGGAAGAAAGCGTTTTCGCTGTATAACAAGTATACAAAACAACAAACAAATATAGAAGCAATATGCCTGCCGTCTACCAGTCCGGCAAATGCGGCATGGAACTTAGAAAGGTTAATTGAAGCATGGAAGGTTATAAGAACTTTGGATTAGAGACAATATTAAAGCGATGTTAGTGGTAAAAGATATGATAGGGGGTAAATTTTCAATGGCATATGATAAGTAATATATGAAAAGGAGATGAATTTATGAAATACAATTGGATAGATGATTATTTATTAGAGAAAAAAGGGGTTACAAAAAATCTTCAGGCAGATTGGAACTGGATAAGATACTGTATTGAAGATAAGATGTTTGTAGCAATTTGTCTCGACGATGAAGATAAACCATATTATATTAACGTAAAGACAGACCCGCAGGAAAGTATTTACCTGCGTGAACAGTATGAGGATATCATTCCGGGATATTACTCAAATAAAGTTCATTGGAATTCTATAAATCCGGATGGTGTAGTACCGGATGATTTGATGAAACATTTATTAGATGAATCCTATGAGTTGATTCTGGTTGGATTTAGCAAGAAAAAACAACGTGAAATTTTGGGGGAATAAGAGTGGGATACATAAAAAAATATGATGAAATGGAGAAGAGAGTTTGTTCTGAGAAAAGAAAAGGTTTATCAGAAATGAGTATGAAGGAACTGTGGGAACTTTTTCCAATATCTCTTACAGAGCATCAGGTCTACTGGAAAAAATGGTTTTGTGATGAGAAAGACAATATAGAAAAGATATTAAAATCAGATATAACGTACAAAATCAGCCATATTGGAAGTACTGCTGTTGATACAATTTGGGCAAAACCTATTATTGATATTTTGGTGGAAATACCGGAAGTATACGATATGGAAGAAATAAAGAAACAATTAGTTTGTAATGACTATATTTGTATGAGTCAGACTACGAATAGAATGTCTTTTAATAAAGGTTATACTGAAAATGGTTTTGCAGAGAGAGTGTTTCATCTACATTTGAGATATGCAGGAGATAATGATGAATTATATTTTAGAGATTATTTAAAAGAATATTACGATGTAGCAAGACAGTATGAAGAGTTGAAATTGAAGCTATGGAAGAAGTATGAGCATAATCGAGATGGTTATACAAATGCAAAAACAGAATTTATTAAAAAATATACGGAAGAAGCAAAGAGAAAGTATGAAAAAAGATATGAATGATAAAGATATGTTAAATATAAAGGAAGATAAAAAATCACTACAGTGGATCGTAGATCCATTGCTTCAATGGTACGAGGAGCAGGCAAGGGTACTTCCATGGAGAGAAAACAGTGATCCATATCGTGTATGGGTTTCAGAAATAATGTTGCAGCAGACCAGAGTTGAGGCAGTAATATCTTATTATCAGAGATTTATGGAGAACTTCCCGAATATTGCAACACTGGCAGAGGCACCAGAAGAAAAGGTTATGAAATTGTGGGAAGGATTAGGATATTACTCTCGGGCAAGAAATCTAAAAAAAGCGGCAGAGGTTATGTGTGAACAGTACAGAGGAAAGTTTCCTGGGGAGTATTCGGAGATATTGAAACTTCCGGGGATTGGAAAATATACAGCAGGGGCTATCAGTTCAATTGCATTTGGACAGCCTTGTTCCGCAGTCGATGGAAATGTGCTTCGTGTAATAACCAGATTAGAAGAAAATAATGCAGATATTAAAAATGAAAAATTTAAGAAACAGATTGGTGAAAGGCTGGAAGAGATTTACCCAATAGGTTATTGCAGTGAATTTACACAAAGTTTAATGGAACTAGGAGCTACTGTCTGTGTTCCAAACGGAGAACCAAAATGTGAAGAGTGCCCATTGAAGAGTGGATGTAGTGCATACAAAAATAATACATGGCACAAGTATCCTGTAAAACAAATGAAACCACAGCGCAAAAAGATAAATAAAACAGTACTTATTATATCGGCGGGAGACAAAATTGCTGTAAGGCAAAGAGGCGAACAGGGGCTTTTAGCCGGTTTATGGGAATTTCCTAATATAGATAGGAAGTTGACTGAAGAAGAGATTGGTAAGTGGTTAGAACAACAGGGGATTGAAATAATTCAGATAGAGAAGCATAAAAACACAAAACATATTTTTACGCATTTGGAATGGCAAATGAACTGTTACCATATTGTCTGCAAAGAAATGAATGATTCTTTTAAATGGGTTTCAAAAGAAGAGTTGAACAACACAGTACCATTGCCGACTGCATTTCGAAAATGTTTATAATAAAAAAGAACTAGGGGAAGAATTATGAGAGGTTAGAGAAGTTTGACAGGTTAGATTATAAGTATGGTTTAGAACAATCATCTGATAGTGAGTATGTTTTTATTAAATAAAAATAACATTAGCACAACGTTTGTATTTTATATAAATGTTGTGTTTTTTTAATAAATTTACTATCGTTTACGCAGAAATCACTATCGTTCGTGCAGATTGTATTTACAAAAAAATTAAATAAATTATGCTAATCCTTGTCCGGACAATACATAAGTATATACGGAAAGGATTATGTGTTGTTTAATAGTTTTTGGCACTTTATGAGACGTTGGTTTTAGTTGTCGATAAAGCAAGTAAAATGTTAAATTCTTCCGTATTTCCCAATTTTTTGTTATAATTATATTAATAGTTGGGATTACGGAGGAATTTTATGGAGCGGATTATGTATGTATTAACAGATGCATTGCATTTGTTAAAAATTATTATTTTATGTGATTTAATATTTATGTTTCGAAAGAGAAAAAGAAAATATATAACTGTTGTTTCTACAGTTGTAATGCTTATTTTCTCATTGTTATTGCATATTTATAATAATGACATGATTACATTTGCTTCTTTTTTCATGGCATTATGTTTATATATCTGCTTGATTTATGATGAGAAAATATATGAATTAATTATTTCTGGTATTTGGATAATATTTTTGACGTCAATGCTGGATTTGTTGTTCACGGAAATGGTAACTGTATTATTTGATATGTTAAAATATTCTAATGAACGGGTGGGAGAATTGACGGCTTCAGCCGTTTCATTGCTTTTCATGTTATTGATAGGTCAAATATATAAAAGAAAATATAAGATTGGAATTAAAAATATTGGATTTTTAAAATTATTTTTATTTACAATTCTTGCTACAGCAGATGCCTTTGTTATTATGAGTTTAGGAACAATATTGGTCGATGATTATAAAGGAAGTCACAAAGTATTATTCTTAAGTTTATTTTTAATTACAATCATTGGAATTTTCATACAGTTAGCTGCTGTTATTTTATTAATTATTTCTAGAGATACATACAAGGAAAAAGAAGAAATGACAGGGAAATATTTGAATGAACAAATAAAGCATTACAAATATTTGGAACAGAGAGAAAAAGATACAAAGAAGTTTCGGCATGATATTAAAAGTCATATGCAGGTTTTGTCTAGTATGGCAAAGAATGATATGTATTCGAACTTTGATGAATACATGAAAGATATCAATATTAAAATAGACAGTTTTGGAAATGTTATTACAGTAAATAATGGTATCGTAGATGCGATTGTGAATAAATACTATTCTGAGGCCGCACAAAAAGGCATTAACATTGAGATAAAAGGAATGTTTCCGAAAATCTGTAAGATTTCAGCATATGATTTATGTACGATATTCTCTAATCTATTAAGCAACGCATTAGAGGCTGCAGAAAAGTCTGTAGAAAAAAGAATTTCTATGGAATGTAGATATACAAAAGAAAGTATTATCATTATAACAAAGAATACATTCAAAGACGAAGGGCAATTCCGTCATAGTAAAATCATAACGACGAAAAAAGATATAGAGTATCATGGATTCGGAGTAGAAAATATAAAAGATGCTGTCATGCGGAATCATGGAATGATAGATATTGACATTGAGAAAAACATTTACTCTGTTACGGTGATGCTCGCGAATCAGGAGGTAGAGAGTTGAAAATTGCAGTAGTAGATGATTTACAGTTATATCGCGACAGGGCAAAGAGTTGTATTATAAATTATTATAGAAATGAGATTATTAATATAGACTTTTATGAAAGTGGTGAAGAGTATCTGGAAAGTGAAATCGAGTACGATATCTCTTTTATTGATATAGAGATGAATGGCATAGATGGCTTTGAAACGATAAAGAAGGCAAGGAAGAGATATCCGGAAAGTGTATACATGATTCTTACAACACATACTGAAATGTGTGATAGAGGATATTTAGTAAATGCTTTTAGATATATTAACAAAGAAAGGATGGAAGAGTTAATCATCGAAGCATTAGAATCTGCAGAAACTCTTTTAGAAAGAAATAAGAGAATTAAAGTAAATATTGTTGGAGAAGGAGTACGGGAAATTACATTAAAAGATATTAGTTATGTGGAAGGAGCCAGTCACAATGTCATTGTTCACATGAAGCATGAAATAAAAGGTGTAATACCAGCATGAAAGAGTTTGAAAAGGAGTTGTGTGATAAATGGTTTTTCAGGTGTCACAAGTCTTTTATTGTGAACTTAGATGAGGTTGAGAGGTTAGAGAATTTGATTGTGTACATGAAAGATGGAAGTGACTTGGATGTTGCACAGAGAAAACTTTGGGAATTTAAAAGAGTATATTTAAAGAGAATATATGATTGCGGAAATGCATAAAGAGTCACGAAAGTGGCTTTTTTTATTGGAATTAAATATGTTAATAAGAAGTAAAATTACATAATAACACACTGGTACTATAAAAAATACTATCGTTTATGCAAAAATCACTATCGTTCGTGCAGATTCTATTGACTCATTTGTTGAATATTATTATTTTAGGGGTGGATAGTTAAATTACTATTCAAAGGAGTATGGATTTTATAATTACCATATCATAATGAAAAGAAAAATTGATATGGAAAAATGGGGGGCGATGAAAGCACTAGGCTGTTTGGACTAGTGCTTTTGTTGAAGTTAAGAGTTTTTATAAAAGCATGATGTTTATATGCATCATGCTTTTATTTAATTTAGTAAAGATATGTGATAAAATAAACGTTATAAAAACTCTGAAAGGAATTACAATGATTAATACAACGCTTTGTTATATAGAAAAGAATGATAAATACTTAATGCTTCATAGAACGAAGAAAGAAAATGACTTAAATGAAGGGAAATGGATTGGGGTAGGAGGAAAATTCGAAAAAGACGAAACACCTGAAGAATGTCTTTTACGAGAAGTATTTGAAGAGACAGGTCTTACATTGACAAAGTACAGGCTACGGGCAGTGATTACATTTATATCAAATGAATGGAAGACAGAATATATGTATTTATTTACTGCGAGTGAGTTTTCAGGTGAGTTAAGTGAGTGTGATGAGGGAGAATTGAAATGGGTAGATAAGAAGGACATATTAAAATTAAACATTTGGGAAGGTGATAGGATCTTTTTAAAGAAATTAATAGAAGAGAATAATTTTTTCACATTGAAAGTTGTATATGAAGGTGATACATTAGTGGAAAGTGCAGTTGAGGATTATTAGAGGAGATATTTTGGGAGGAAAAATGACTGAAGAAGAGAAAATGTTAAATGGAAAGATTTATGATACATCAGATGAAAATCTGGCAAAAAAACGAGTAAATGCACATAGATGGTCAAAGGATTATAATGATACATACGAGAATGAAGAGGAAAAGCGGGCAGAGATTTTACAAAAACTTTTACCGGATTTGGGAGAGGGAACATATATTCAGGGACCAATTCAATTTGATTACGGAATAAATACGAAGATCGGCAAAAATTGCTTTGTGAATTTTAATTTTGTTGTTTTGGACTGCTGTCCCATTACGATAGGAGATGATGTGTTCTTTGGACCAAATTGTACACTGGTGACACCAATTCACCCATTTTTAAAAGAGGAACGTAGAATTCGATTTAAAGAAGATGGAACCGCATATGATTTAGAATATGCCAGCCCTATTGTAATAGAGGATGGTTGCTGGATTGCATCAAATGTAACCATATGTGGTAGTGTAACTATTGGAAAAGATACAATTATTGGAGCTGGAAGTGTTGTGACAAAGGATATACCAGAAGGAGTTCTTGCAGCAGGAAATCCGTGTAAAGTAATACGTAAAATTACGGAAGATGATTCAATTCTGTTAAAGAAACATTTATTCTAATATATTAATAATGCCTATTATTATGTAATAGCGGAGAATTATTCTCCGCAGTCTCCACCAGGACCGTCCTTTCTAGGGCGCGATGATTCTGGCAAAGGTTCAACATTATAATCTGGCTTATTGGAATAGCTATCTTTAGGTAGGTCTATTTCAGGAATGTTTCCGTCGTCGTAGGCGTTTGTTGATTTATTTTTGTTATTCATATAGCACCATCCTTTCATAAATAGGATGTTCATAATAAAAAGAAATATGCAAAGTTTGTTAAAAAGAAGGAATAATAGTAAATGATTGAATATAGAAATTTGAGAGAAGAAGAAATATGCAGGAAGTTATTTACAAAATTTATACGTCATCAGATTGTTACAGACTGCTGGCGAAAAGAAAATGATAAATGGGTTATTCGAAGTGATCCGTTTATTGATGATTGGACAGAAAAAGATTATGAAGTGTTAATCGCATGTTTGAAAAATACTGTTAATACAGGTGGTTTTGTGTATGCAGCATTTTGTGATGATGTATTAAAAGGTTTTGTTTCAGTTGAATCGGGCTTGTTTGGTGGTGAGCAAAAATATCTCGATTTGTCTAGTATTCATATATCAGAAGATATGCGTGGTCAGGGGCTTGGAAAGGCACTTTTTCTTGCAGCGAAAGAATGGGCGAAGGAAAGAGGCGCAAAAAAGTTATATATATCTGCACATTCTGCAGTGGAGAGTCAGGCGTTTTATAAATCATTGGGATGTACCCAAGCACAGGTATATCATCAAAAGCATGTGGAAGAAGAACCATATGATTGTCAGTTAGAGTGTGAATTGTAATCAATAAATATAAGAGTAGGTCTACAGGGAAGGAGAAAAATATGGTTAAACATATTATTTTATGGCAGTTAAAGGATGAATTTTCAGAAGAGGAGAAGATGGAAATAAAGAAAGAGATCAAGGAGGGGCTTGAAAGCCTTCAAGGAAAAATTTCCGGATTATTGGATATTAAAGTGAATATTTATGGTCTGGATTCGTCAAATGCGGATTTAATGCTGGATTCTACGTTTGATAAAGAACAGTCTTTGAAAGAATATGCAGTACATCCTGAACATGTGAAAGTGGCTGATGGTAAAGTACGACCATTTACAAAAAATAGAGTCTGCATTGATTTCGAGGTATAGTAATAATGAAAATATAGACGAAAGCTTTGATAGTCTGAAAGAATAACATAGTAAAAGAAAAGAGATACCCCGGCTAAAGCCGGGGTAAAAAATTAAATTCTGGAATTATCTCCAAGGCCAGAAATTATTATTGCACCAGTTGCATCTGTTATTCCTGTGTTCATGGTGTCTATCATCTCTCTGTTCGTCACGCCAGTCATCTCTACGCTCGTCACGCCAGTCATCTCTACGCTCATCACGCCAATCATTGCCGTGATGGTGGTCGTTGTGGCATGTGTGACAAGGGGCATGATTATGGCTTTGATGACTGCCATTGCATGAGCATCTAAAATTATTCGACATAAAAACTCTCCTTTTTTTCTTTATAATATGCGGGACATAATAGAACGTGCAACGAATGAATCGGACATATCTAATCAATAAATATCAAGAAACAATATTATATAAATCGTAGAAGACTACTTATTATTCGTACATTGTCTGTTTCGATTAATCCATTCTGTAGAAGCATCCATTGCAATCCGGCAGGCGCTGGTCTGGTCGAGAGAATTTAGCATTACAAAGTCATGAATAGTACCTTGAATACGTAAAGCAGTAACATCCACTCCCGCACAGCGAAGTTTCTCGCCAAAAGCTTCCCCCTCACTGCGTAAAACATCTGCCTGACCATTAATAATCATGGTTTCAGGGAAATTTTTTAGACATTCTGTATCTGCACACAGTGGTGAGGCAGTAATCTGGTTTCTATCAGCGGGATTGGTGGTGTACTGATTCCAGAACCACTGCATTCCTTCTCGATAAAGATAATAGTTTGTAGCAAACTGGCAATATGATGGAGTATCAAAACAAGCATTTGTTACAGGGTAATATAAAAGCAGTTTTTGTATTTGGGGACCACAACGCATTTTTGCCATAAGACACATGGCAATCGCCATATTTCCACCGACGCTGTCACCAGCGACGGTAAGTGTGTTACGATTTGTGCATTTGGTGTTCAATTTGCAGTTGGCATATTGTCCGCTTGTAATTTCCCAGATATGTGACAGAACAAAATAACATTGCTCAATGGCTATGGGATATTTGGCTTCTGGTGAACGGGTATATTCAGGAAATACAACAAGTGAGTTGGTACGCGCTGCAAGTTCTCTAACAAGTTTTTCGTGTGTATGGAAACTGCCGAACACCCAGCCGGCACCATGGATATAAAAGATTACATTTTGAATAGGATCACACGTTTTGGGAGTGACAAAATAGATAGGAATTTGTCCCCAGGTTGTTTCAACTTTTGTTTCACAGACATCTGCAGGATATTTGTAGACAGGAGCATCCTGGGCTTTCTCCAATACCATACGCCCCTGCTTTGGGGGTAATTGAAAGATGAGTGGTGGAATGGAACTTTGATTGCAGACATTCTCTGCTGCTGGTTCTAATGGAACACAACGTTTCATATAGTTTTCTCCATATTTATTCATTAATAAAATATATGATATAGATACCTAAAGATTGAAAAAAGATTTTATGTAAGATATAAATATAGATAACAAAAAGAATAGAAAAGTGATTGGAGGAAAGGGAAATGGCTTTTGATTATAAAAAAGAATATAAGGAGTTTTATTTGCCTCCCAAGAAGCCGGTAATTGTTGATATTCCAAAGATGAATTATATCGCAGTGAGAGGAATAGGGAATCCCAACGATGAAGAGGGAGATTATAAAAAAGCAATAGGATTGTTGTATGCGATTGCTTTTACTATAAAAATGAGTTATAAGGGGACGCATCAAATTGAGGGATATTTTCAATATGTTGTACCACCTCTTGAAGGCTTGTGGTGGCAGGAAAATACAAAGGGAATTGATTATTCGAAAAAAGATGAATTTCATTGGATTTCCATGATACGTCTGCCGGATTTTGTAAGTAAAGAGGATTTTGATTGGGCAGTTGAAGAGGCTGAAAGAAAAAAGAAAATGGACTTTTCGAAAGTAGAATACTTTACTTATGATGAAGGAAAGTGTGTACAGTGTATGCATATTGGTTCGTATGATGATGAGCCGGCTACGATTGTGTCAATGGACAGTTTTGCCAAAGAAGAGGGGTATGAAATTGATATTACACCAGAGCGTTATCATCATGAAATATATTTGAGTGATCCAAGAAGGTGCGATGTGTCTAAGTTGAGGACAGTGGTTAGGCATCCGGTTAGGAAGAATAAGTAATTGTAGACGATGTCACATAAAAAAGTAAGCGAACCAACCTTTAATTTATGAATATTATAAAATAAAAATATTCAGGGACACTTTATGAATTGCAGATGTGAATTAAGCAATGTGGCAAAAGCTTACCTAAATAAATTTTATTGTATTTTGAATACAATGATAGATGAGATGACAGAAGTACAGTTAAGTGACAGCATTTCCTATAATTTTATTGTTCAGATGATACCACACCACAGAGCTGCCATTGAAATGTCTGAAAATCTTTTACAATATACAACATGTATACCGCTACAGAATATCGCTTTGCAAATAATTGAAGAACAGACAAAGAGCATAGAAAATATGCAGGAAATTTTGTGTTATTGTTCTGAATTGATAAATGATATTTCGGCAGTGGAGTCATACCAATGTAAGGGAAATAACATTATGAATACAATGTTTTGTGGAATGGAAAGTGCACCAAGTACGAATCGGATTAATGCTAATTTCATGCAGGAAATGATTCCTCATCATGAGGGGGCTATTGCATTGAGTCATAATGCTTTATGTTATGATATTTGTCCTGGGCTCATCCCTATTTTAGAGGAAATTATTACTTCTCAAGAGAGAGGCGTACAACAAATGGAACAGTTACTGCGAAGTATCAGATATTAGAATAAATAAAAAAATCAGTATAGAAGGTAGAAGGGGCTGTAAAAGAGTCCCTTTTTTATGTTATAAATTGCTCTTAGTCGATTTGCTAAATTTTTGTCATATAAATATACATTACATATATTTATTTGCCAGAACACAAGATACATATGTAAAAGTATTAAAAAGTTATAAAAAATGGGAATAATTTACATATATTTTATTGTCTAACCACAAAACATATATGTAAAAGTGTTTAAATATTCATGAAAAATGAAAATATATTACATATCAATATGAAAAATAAAAGAGTTATATATGTAAATTAGTCTGATTACTTGAAATAGAATGTTTAAAATACATCTGAAAATTCAAAAAATAATACTTTATATATGTAAATTTAAATTATGTCTTATGTAAGGAGATAGAAAACTATCCCTTCCTTTTTTATAGCCCGATTTTATTAACAAAAATAAAAAAGAATAGACAATACTATAAAAGTATGAAAGAATAAAGAAAAATCGTTTTACAAAAATTGGTTTTTATAATAGAAAGGCAGGAAAAATGGAGCGAAAAATGAAAAAAGTATCAGATTCCATGATAGAGCAGGTTTATCAGGTAAGACCAGAGCATTTAAACGGTGCCGGAAGACTTTTTGGTGGAAAACTGATGGAGTGGATAGATGAAATTGCAGGTTTAGTTGCCATAAGGCATACACAGACAAATGTTGTTACAGCGTCTGTAGATAATTTAAGATTTATCAGAGGTGCTTATCAGAATGATTTGCTCGTTTTGATTGGAAAAGTTTCTTATGTGGGAAACACATCTATGGAAATTCGTGTGGATACTTACGTAGAAGATTTAAATGGTATGCGCAGACCGATTAACCGTGCTTACTTAACCTTGGTTGCGATTGGTGAGAATGGTGAACCGATGCAGATACCTGGAATTATATTGGAAAATGAAGGGGAAGAAGCTGAGTGGGAAGCAGCAAAACGAAGAAAAGAACTTAGGATTCAAAGGAAAAGAGAAGGATTTTAGGAGGAAAATAATATGTCGTTGATAGATGTTAATAAATTATCATTTGGATATGATGGAAGTTATGATATGGTTTTTGAGGATGTCAGTTTTCAAATTGATACGAATTGGAAACTTGGTTTTATAGGAAGAAATGGACGTGGAAAAACAACATTTCTTAATTTGTTATTAGGAAAATATGAATATAAGGGTAAAATCCACTCTAGTGTGAATTTTGAATATTTTCCATATCATGTGGATGATAAAAGCAGAGAAACCTTGGAAATTCTCAGGGAAATATGTCCAGAGGTTATGGAATGGGAAATATCATGTGAATTAGCGCAATTAGATGTTGAGGATGAAGTGCTGTACAGACCTTTTGAAACATTATCTAATGGTGAGCAGACAAAAGTATTGCTTGCTGCTTTGTTTTTAGCCTCAAATGCATTTTTACTTATTGATGAGCCTACGAATCATCTTGATTATGTAGCCCGTGACTCTGTAAAAAAGTATTTAAAGAGGAAAAAAGGATTTATTCTTGTATCACATGACAGAGTTTTATTGGATGAATGTATTGATCATGTTTTGTCAATTAATAAAACGAATATAGAGATTCAAAAAGGAAATTTTTCATCATGGTTTCAAAATAAAGAGCAGCAGGATAATTTTGAACTGGCGCAGAATGAAAAATTAAATAAAGATATCAAGAGGTTATCAGAGGCATCAAAGCAAAATGGAGAATGGTCAGGCAGAGTTGAAAAATCAAAAAAAGGAACAACGAACTCTGGTTCAAAAATAGACAGGGGATATGTAGGTCATAAAGCTGCAAAGATGATGAAGCGCTCTAAGAGTCTGGAGTCACGTCAACAGATGGCTATTCGTGAAAAATCAAAGCTGCTAAAAGATATTGAAGTTTGTTCTGATTTAGAATTGCGCCCGATACATCATCATAGCAGTAGGCTGCTAGAGTTGTCGAATATTGCAATCTCCTATGATGATAAAGAGGTTTGCAAAGATGTAAATTTTGCTGTCATGCAGAACGAAAGAATTGCTTTAACGGGTAAAAATGGATGTGGTAAATCCTCGGTACTAAAATTGATTTGTGGAGAAAATATAAAATATACAGGAGAAATCTTTCATGCAGGAGGTTTGATTATTTCAGTTGTTCCACAGTCTACAGAGGGGCTTGCAGGTACTTTACATGAATATGCCAGAGAAAGTATGGTTGATGAAACGTTATTTATGACAATATTAAGGAAATTGGATTTTCCTAGAGACCAGTTTGATAAAAGGATAGAGAACTATAGTGAAGGACAGAAAAAGAAAGTGCTGCTTGCTGCAAGTTTAGGAAAACAGGCACATATTTATATCTGGGATGAACCATTAAATTATATAGACGTTTTGTCAAAAATACAAATAGAACGGTTGATTATGGAGTATGAACCTACATTAATTTTTGTAGAGCATGATTCAACATTTGTAAAAAATATTGCTACACGTGTTATCGAGATAGGATCATAAAAAGGGATAATTAGGAGAACAGAATGAAATTAAGAAATGTGTTAATTGTCGTAAAAGATATTGAGAAGTCAAAGAAATTCTATAAAGACCTGTTTGGACTGGATGTTATTTTAGATAATGACGGTAACGTGATTTTGACAGAAGGGTTGGTATTGCAGGATGCTTCTATATGGCAAGAATTTATACAAAGGGAAGTCATACCGGAAAATAATTCTACAGAACTTTATTTTGAAGAGAAAGATATAGAAGGATTTGTAGAAAAATTAGAAAACTATGATGAACCAATTTGTTATGTGAATCATTTGATGAAGCATTCATGGGGACAGAAAGTAGTCCGCTTTTATGACCCGGATGGAAATTTAATAGAAGTTGGCACACCGATGTGATTTTAATAAACAAAAAATAGGAAAAAAGGAAGAAAACTCATGTTATACCAAGATGTAATAAATGATTTTACAAATATGTGTAAGGATATATTTTCAGATGATTTAACAGGTGTGTATCTCCACGGCTCTCTGGCTATGGGCTGTTTTAATCCTAATAAAAGTGATATAGATATCATTGTTGTAATAGAAAATGAGATGACAGAAAAGCAGAAGATGAGTTTTATGAACAGTGTAGTGAAGTTGAATGAACAGGCACCTCCAAAAGGAATAGAAGTCAGCATCGTAAAGAAAGAATTCTGCAAGCCTTTTGTGTATCCTACGAGATTTGAATTGCATTTTTCTATTGCACATTTACAAAGGTTTAAAAACAATCCTTACGAGTACATAGAAAAGATGAATGGAATCGATAAGGATCTTGCTGCGCACTTTATGATAATAAATCAATATGGCATTGTATTATATGGGAAAGAGATTGCAGAAGTGTTTGGAAAAGTACAGGACGAATGCTATATAGACAGTATATGGGAAGATGTAAAAAATGCGAAAGAAGATATTCTTATAAGCCCGGTATATGTTATACTTAATTTGTGCAGGGTGGCAGCATTTTTGGAAGAAAGGTTATGTCTGTCTAAAGTGGAAGGCGGGAAATGGGCAATTAGAAATGTGAATCAAAAGTATAAAAGGTTAATTTTGAGTACATTACAATGCTATGAAACAGACGAAATAATAAATGAAAATAAAGAAATATTATTGGATTTTGCAGAAGAAATGATAGAACAAATTAAAGTGAATGGAGATTAAGAATGAAATTTATATCATGGAATGTGAATGGACTACGTGCCTGCGTAGGAAAAAACTTCTTAGAAGATTTTGAAAAATTAGATGCTGATTTTTTTTGTTTACAGGAGACAAAGTTACAGGAAGGTCAGATTGAGTTGGATTTGCCCGGATATTCTCAGTATTGGAATTATGCAGTGAAAAAAGGATATTCTGGAACAGCAATATTTACAAAACATAAACCAATATCTGTAAGCTATGGAATGGGAATTGAAAAGCATGATCAGGAGGGACGTGTAATTACACTGGAATATGAAGATTATTACCTCATTACGGTTTACACTCCAAATTCCCAAAATGAACTGGCAAGGCTGGATTATCGTATGGAGTGGGAGGATGATTTTCGAAAATATCTGAATCATCTGGCGCAAAAGAAAGGGGTCATTGTCTGCGGTGATATGAATGTGGCACATAAGGAAATAGATCTTAAGAATCCTAAGACGAATAGAAAGAATGCAGGGTTTACAGACGAGGAACGAGAGAAAATGACAGAACTTTTAAACAGTGGTTTTGTGGATAGTTTTCGTTATTTTTATCCAGATACAGAAAGTGTTTATAGTTGGTGGTCATACCGATTTAAGGCACGTGAAAAAAATGCAGGTTGGCGTATCGACTATTTTATTGTATCCGAAAATATTAAGGATAGAATGAAAGATGCAGCGATACACACAGAAATATTAGGGTCAGATCATTGTCCTGTTGAGTTAGAGTGGGACTAAAATAAAAAAATTCAGGGATAAGTATATGAAAAAAAATCAGGATAATTATTTTGAACAATATATAGAAAAACAGTCAGATGAAAATATAGTAATGTTAAAAGAGTTTTTTCAGGAATTTAACACGCATTGTCTTTTGAAAAATACTGAAAAGAAGGCATTGCGTGAGGATTTTGAAAAGGCAATTTTATATTACGAGACGGTGGGGATACCCTTGGAAAAGGCGTTAGAACGGTTAGATATTAAATTTCTTGGTGGATTTTATGCAAGGCCGCCCATATTGTGGTTTGCACTTGATGATGCGGCAAAGATTTATCCAATGTCAATGAAACACGGCAGGATGCCGATGTTTCGGATGTCAGTTTATTTAAAAAAAGATGTTGTTCCAGAGCTGTTACAAATGGCTTTAAACTTTACAATAAAGCGCTTCCCAAGTTTTGCGACGACGTTGAAAAAAGGGTTTTTCTGGCATTATCTGGATACGGCAAAAAGACGATTTTGTATTGAACAGGAAAATGATATTCCATGTCAGCCGATTCAGGTTTCATACAGTGGTTCGCAGTCATTTCGTGTTTTATATTACAACAATCGTATCAGTGTAGAATTTTTTCATGTGCTGACGGACGGAACAGGCGGAATGACTTTTCTGAAAACTTTGGTAGCAGAATATTTAAAGTTGGCAGAGACAGAGATTGTGTTAGATGATACACTTTGGGAGGCAAACGATACTCCAACTGTAGAAGAGTTTGAAAATACTTTTGCCAAAGTTCCGCAAAGTGATACAACTTCCGGATTTATTGATAAATCTGCGGTGCAGATGAGTGGCAGGCTTGCAGTAAACACACCTTGCCGTATTGTACATCTGAAAATGAATACATTGGAACTAAAAGGTGTGGCAAAAAAATACAATACAACAGTTACCGGTTATTTATTGATGATTATGTTTCTTGCAGGAAAAGCTGCAACGGATGAGTTATCAGGAGATATGAATATTCAGGTTCCGGTCAATATGCGCAAGTTTTATCCATCAAAAACTGTTCGTAACTTTTCAATGTATTGTGGAATTCGGATACCAATAAACAAAATTGGTGATGCTCCGTCTATGATAGATGAAATTAATGAGCAGTTACATAAAAAAGCATCGAAAGAAGCAATGAATGAGATGCTTACATCAACTGAAAAAATGGTGAATATGTTGAAATATGTTCCACTTGTAGTGAAGCAGCCTGTTGCAAAAGTAATTTACGGATTTTTGGGAGACAAAATATTTACGAATACGCTTTCTAATTTGGGGGGTGTCGAAATGCCTTCTTCTATTTCAAAACACATTGAAAGTATGGATTTTATTTTAGGTACAGCTATCACTAATCGTGCCGGATGTTCTGTGGTAACTTTTGATAGTATAACGACTTTCTCTATCGCAAAGATGACAGTAGATCCTTCTTTTGAAGAGAAAATGTATGATTTACTGCAGGCTGACGGAGTGGAAGTGACGGTAGAAGGGAGCGAGAACTATGAAAATTAAAATAACATATCCATATGTAGAAAAACGAAAATTAAAACGTCAGAAGTTCTTCAGTACGATAAGGTGGTTGTTTTTTGTTGCGACGGTTATTTGTCCTATTGTGAATATAGTAACAGGTGGAAGTGCATGGAGTATCGTTGTTTTAATGTCGCTATATACAGTATGGACGTTAATTTTATCTCCTGATCTGGTAGAGTATAACCGCATTAGTCAGTTTATTAAAACCATAATATGTACAAGCATACTTTTAACATTGATTGATGTTTTTCTTGCACCCGGCTGGGCAATTGAAGTAGTTCCTATAGTGTGTTTTTGTGGACTTGTCGTTTCGGGATTGATGTTTTTTACAGATATTGAAAGGCAGAAGCAGAACATGCTGCCAATGTTATTGTTGATTATTTTTGCCATAGTGGGAGCTGCTATTGGTCTTTGTGTATGGCATGAAGAAAGTAGATGGGCATTGGCTGTGATGGGAGGTAGCGCACTACTTTTATTATCAGCATGTGTAGTGACACTTGGCAATGACTTTGTGAGGGAACTGCGTCGCCGGTTTCATACTTAACTTGATACATGGATAAAATATACATTAATAATTTTAGAGGAGGAACAAATGACAGCAAAGAAAGAAGAAACAATAAGGGTAATTAAATTTACATTATTCTCTATTTCAGCAGGAGTAATACAGATTTTAGCATTTACTCTGCTTACAGAATTGACATCACTGCCGTACTGGCCACGATATTTGACTGCACTGGTATTGTCAATTTTGTGGAATTTTACATTAAATCGTGAATTTACTTTTAAGGCAGCAAACAACATTCCAATAGCAATGATGAAAGTGGCGGTTTTTTATCTGATATTTACACCGGTGACAACTATCGGTGGGAGTTATCTTGTAGAAACATTAGGATGGAATGATTATTTGGTAACAGTGTTTAATATGTTGCTTAATTTTGTTACAGAATATCTATATGATCGATTTATCGTATTTGGAAAAGAAATCAATACAAAGGAAAAATAAAAGGAAATACATATGCAGAAAATAATTTTTTTAGACTTAGATGGAACACTTACCAATGATGAAAAAAAGATAACACCAAAGACGAAGGAGGCTTTGATGGAAATTCAGAAACAGGGACATATTGTAGCTTTGGCATCAGGACGTCCGACGCCGGGAATGTTGCCTGTGGCAAAAGAACTGGAATTAGAAAAGTATGGTGGATACATATTGTCTTTTAATGGTGGTAAGATTATTAACTGGAAAACAAAGGAAACGGTTTTTGAAAATGTAATGGATAGAAAATATATTCCGGAACTACTTAGATATGCCAGACAGAATAATTTAGGATTGATAACTTATGATGCAAATCATGCTTTAGTAGCTACAAGAATGGATAAATATATTGCAATGGAGGCTATGTTTATCAATAAAATTCCTGCATATATGACAGATGTAGTGAAATATGTAAACTATAATCCGAACAAATGTCTTTTTACCGTTGAACCGGAACTATCAGAATATCATGAGAAAATTTTAGCAGATAAGTTTGGACATGAACTTGGAATTTACCGTTCTTGTGATTATTTTATAGAAGTGGTTCCTAAAGGGATTGATAAAGCGGCATCTATTAAGGTTTTAACATCCAAATTAGGAATTTCCAGAGAAAATATTATAGCCTGCGGTGATGGATTTAATGATTTGTCAATGATTCAGTATGCAGGGGTTGGTGTGGCAATGGCAAATGCAGTAGATGCAGTAAAAAGCGCAGCCGATTATATAACATTGTCGAATAATGAAGATGGTATCGCCAAGGTAATTGAAAAATACATATTGTAAATGAAAATATGGCAGGGTTCAGAAACTCTGCTATATTTTTGTTGATTTTAAAATAAGTTTTTGTTATATTACACCTATACGATATTTATACAAATGTAAAAAAATATAACTAATGTAAACAAAATGAATATTCGTAGCAGGAGGATATTATGGCTAATTCCAATATAACAAAAAAAGCGTTGGCACAAAGTTTAAAAGAATTAGGTGCTATAAAAATACTAGATAAAATTACTGTAGCTGATATAACAGATTATTGCGGTGTGAACAGACAGACTTTCTATTATCATTTTAATGATAAATATGAGTTACTTAGCTGGATTTATAATCAGGATTTATTTATTCCGCTTACGGAAGACTTAACGTTTGAAAACTGGGTTGAAAAGTTAGTAGAGTTGTTTAAATATATGAAACAGCAGAAATCTTTTTTTATGAATACAATTAAATCTTCAAATAACTTTTTTGCTGAATACAGCAATAAAATATTTGCAAAGTTGTTTAAAAAAGCCATTGCAGATTTGGAATTATATAGTCGTTTAAGCGAAAAAGAGCAGGATATTTATGCTGGATTTTTTGCATATGGTCTGACAGGTATGATTGTTGACTGGGCATTGAAAGGTATGAAAGAGAAGGAAGAGGAACTGGCAATATTGCTTCAACATATTATTCTCAAAAATGAAGAACTGGGATACGAAATCTATATGCACCGTAAAAAAGAAGGACAAAAGTAAAATACAGCCAAGTGTTTGAAAAGAATACTTTTATTGGAAAATATATGTTTTTTGTACAAACAAAGAAAACATATAAATGTCATACAAAATAGAAAAGCATTATACAATTTTATACAAGTGTAAAAAAAACAAGCCCTTGTATAAAAATGTATAATGCTTTTTTTTATTACTAATGTATACTGTATTGTAGAAAAAAATAAAAGGAGATTATTTTGTTATGAAGAAATATGTTCATAAGGGAATCAGTTTAGTTTTAGTAATGACAATGTCAGCATGGTGTCTGGCTGGCTGTGAAAGTTCTTATACAGAGAAAAAGAACTTTGGCAAAAAGGAAGCAGCAGAGGCGACAGTAAGTGTAAACAGGATGGAAGCGTTGTTGAATAGTAAAATTGGAGATGGTGTAGATACAGAAAAGAAAGAAACTGTATTTGTTGAAATGAATGCAGATGGAACAGTGGCAAAGACAACGGTCAGCAATGTGTTAAAAGTTTCAGATAAAGATAATATTAGTGATGTGTCAGATCTTGACAATATAAAAAATTTAAAGGGTGATGAAAAGTTTACTTTTGACAATGGAAAGCTAATATGGGAAAACCGTGGAGAGGATATTTCTTATCAGGGAACAACATCTAAAGAAACTCCTGTTAAGATTAATGTAAGTTATTATCTTGACGGAGAAGAGACTGCACCGGAGCAGATGGCAGGAAAAAGCGGGACAGTAAAAATTGTCTATGATTATATGAACAATTCAGCTAGTGAGGGCGGGTTTGTTCCGTTTATTGCACTGACAGGAATCGTTCTTAGCGATAACTTTACAAATGTAAAAGTAGAAAATGGAAAAGTGATTGATTACGATGATTCATCTATTGTCATAGGATATGGAGCTCCGGGATTTAAAGATAGTCTGACTGCAAAGGCGAGTAAAGCAGGAGAGTTAATGAAAGATATAGATATTCCAGAATCTTTTACAATTACAGCAGATGTCAAAGATTTTGAAATGAATATGGCACTTACGATTGCAACATCAGAAATCGGTGATATGAATTTAGAAGAGGCGTTAGATTTTTCAGATATAGAAGGTAAGATGGCTGAATTAACAGATGGGACGAACCAATTAGAAAAAGGTGCAGGAGACCTTCAGAACGGTGCAGGAGAATTAAAGAGTGGTTCTATAAAAATCAATGATGGTGCAAAAGATATTGCAAAATATACAGCAGATTTATATTTAGGAACGACTAAATTATTAGGCAGTTATGAAACATTTAACAAAGCATTAATAAATGGCGTACAGTCAGCAGATAAAGGTGCACAGAAGTTATATAAAGGTACACAGAATGTAAAATCAGCATCAAAACAGTTGGATAGTGGAGCAAAAAGTTTAAACAGTGGAGCAAAAGAGTTAAACAGTGCAGCAGCAAAGATAAATGAAGGCGCCGGTTCTTTATCTACAGGATTAAAAACAGCTCAGGCTGCGTTTGAAGATGTAAAAGATAGTAATGGAAACGTGAAAAGCCAGGGACTTAATAACGGTGCAAAGGCATTGGTGCAGGGGGCAAAAGCGGCAAATGCAGGCGTAAAGGAACTGGCTGGAACATTACAGGGGACACCGGATTCAATACATGCACAGATGAATGATGTTATCAAACAGGTTGGAAGTGCCACTGGTGGAGCTATATCAAGTAAGAACGCATTAAATCAGACAGTAGAGGGAATCAACGCAGCAGTTAATAATGGCATGGAACTGAGTGCTGTTCTCCAGGCAAAGGGGTTAAATACAAAAGTGTATTATCAGTTGGTGCAGGCATATTATAGCGTTCAGACGTTAGAAAATGTAAAAGCTGCTTTTGAGACACAGATTGCAGGCAAGGAAGCAGAAATGAAAGCGCTGTTAGAGGGAATGACAGCTTTGGAAAATGGAACTTCAAGTCTGAATACAGGTATTGGAACGCTTTATGCAGGAATAAAAACATTAAATACAGGAGCAGGAACATTAGTTTCTGGTACAGGACAGATGGCAGAGGGAACAAAGAACTTATCTGGTGGTGCAAAATCATTGTCAGATGGAACAGGAAAATTAAAGGCAGGAGCAGATACATTAAATGACGGAATGAAATCTTTAACTGACGGAACACGTGAAATGAATAAAAAACTTGGTAAAGCCAGTCCACAAGTTAAAGCCGGTATTCGAACAGTAGATTCAGGAGCAGGAAAAATTAGTGAAGGTGCAAAGACTTTGGCTAAGGGAACAGGAACTCTTGGTTCTGGAATTGCAAATTTATTTGATGGAACAAAGACATTAAAAAATGGTGTGATAAAGCTGAACAAAGATGGTATCAGCAAGATTGCAGATATTTTCGGTAATGATACAAAGGATGTTATTGATGCGGTAGAAGAGATTTTAAATAACGGAAAATCGTATCAATCATTTTCAGGAATAAATGAAAATATGACAGGCAGTGTAAAGTTTGTTTTCAAAACAGCAGAAATTAAGGCAGACAAGTAAAGTAGTTGGTAGTATATGAAAAAGTTAGGAAAAGCTAATATATCACAGATAGTAACAGTATTTATCTTTAGCATTTTTAGAGATGCTCTTGAGTTTTTCTGGTAGGGTCTGTAGTAGTGGGGTTAATAAGTGCAATAGTGTATTTATTATCGAGAAGATATTTAAATAGGGCAAAATGAAAAGACCGGTATCTTCCATACTAATGAGAATATCTGTTTTAGAATAATGTTGTAGCTTGCGGATACACAGTTTTAAAAAATATTCTTCTTATTAATAATAGTAAATTTTGAAACAATTTCTTAGATATCTTTATCAATGATGATAAAAAAGTGTTTTGATTTACTAATGTCAAATCCGACTAGAATCAAAATAATACAAAGATAAATCACCGTAATCAACCACGGTTATAAAAGGTTGATAGAAAGGAGAAGGTATACTTGTAATGACTAATAGATGAGTCTATTACAATATATCAAGTAGGTAAAATGATTAAATTTGGAAAAGGGATTGTGAGGTTAAGAATTCCTATACTGATTCTTGCATTCGTACTTCTGATACCATCAGCAATCAGTTTTATAAATACAAGGATTAATTATGATATTCTTTCCTATCTTCCGGGCAATATCGAAACGATGAAAGGCCAGGATATTATGGTGGATGAATTTGGCTCTGGGGCGCTATCCTTTATAATTCTTGAGCATATGGAGAATCAGGATGTAAAAGTTTTGGAGAGCGAAATCAGTGGATTGGAGGGAGTGAAGGATACTCTCTGGTATGGTTCTGTTGCGGATCTTAGCATCCCGAGGGAAATTCTCCCGGATAAACTCTATGACTTCTTTAATAATTCGGATGCGGACAGCCAGCTGATGGTGGTAATTTTTTCCGATACTATGGGCGCAGATGAGACTATGAATGCAATCGACCAGATGAACAAGATGGTAGAGGATCATTGCTTTGTCAGTGGTATGGGTGCGGTGAATACGGACACTAAGAATATGATTATGCAGCAAACACCAATTTATATAGGGATTGCGGTATTGCTTTGCTTTGGGGTAATGGCATTTACCATGGAATCTATTGTGGCGCCCTTGTTATTTTTGCTCAGCATTGGAATGTCTATTATCTATAATCTTGGAACAAATTTTATACAAGGGGAAATCTCTTATTTGACAATGGCATTGACGGCAGTATTGCAACTCGCAGTTACTTTGGATTATTCTATTTTCTTGTGGCATAGCTATCAGGAGCAGATTTTAAGGTTTGACGGGGATAAAAAAAGAGCGATGGCGCATGCAATTTCCCATACGTTGGTATCCGTAACTGGAAGCTCTGTTACAACAGTTGCAGGATTTCTGGCACTGTGTTTTATGACGTTTACGCTAGGACTTGATCTGGGAATTGTTATGGCAAAGGGTGTTGTGATTGGGGTTATTGGCTGTGTAACGATTCTTCCTTCCATGCTGCTTGTATTCGACAAGACAATCGAGAAAACGAAGCATAAGGTTCTGATGCCAAATACCCTAAAAATTTCGAATGGAATTACAAAGTATTATCGAGTGGTTCTTGTTCTGTTTATCCTCATTTTAGTACCAGCCGTTTATGGTTATACGCATACAAATGTATATTATGATTTGGCCTCCACAATGCCAGAAAGTTCGTTTAGCAAACAGGCAAATGACAAACTGTCTGAGCAGTATCATATGGGGGCAACCCACATCATACTTGCGCCAAGCGATATGACGGCAAAGAATAGCCGAAACATGATTGCGGATATTGAGAAACTGGACGGCATTAAGATTGCTATGTCTTTTGATTCTATACTTGATCCGACCATTCCAAAGGAGTTTGTCCCGGAAGGTTTAGAAGGGGTTTTTAAGAACGGGAAATATCAGATGATGATTATTTCCTCTGAATATAACACAGCATCTGATGAGGTTAATACGCAGGTAGATGAAATCAATAAAATTGTGCATATGTATAACAAAAAGGCTATGCTCATAGGGGAGGCTCCCTGCACAAAGGATTTGATTACAATTACAGACGAGGACTTCAAGCGGGTAAGTACCGTATCCATTGGAGCTATCTTTTTGATTATCCTCTTGGTTTTTAAGTCACTGTCAATCCCAGCTGTGCTTGTCATGGTTATTGAGTTTGCAATCTTTGTCAACATGGGGCTTACGTCTTATACAGGAACGGTAATTCCCTTTATAGCCAGCGTTGTAATCGGTACCATCCAGTTAGGTGCTACGGTGGATTATGCAATACTTATGACAAACAAATACAAGAGAAACCGATTGGAGGGGATGGAGAAGCAGCCTGCAATCGCCAAGGCACTGGGGGATTCCATGATGTCGATTATTGTAAGTGCGCTCTGTTTTTTTGCTGCGACCTTTGGCGTGGGAGTTTACTCTAATATTGATATGGTCAGCCAGCTTTGCAGTCTATTATCGAGAGGCGCAATTATCAGTATGTTTGTAGTAATACTGGTGCTACCGACCATGCTAATGTTGTTCGACAAAGTGATTTGTTTGACAAGTATGGGCTTTCGCAAAAAACATAAACATTTTTAGAGCAGGAGATGAGGATATTCTTATGGAAGAGCTATTACTATAGTAGCCAGATTTATAGAACTTTGTTTTATAAATTTTACACTAGGATTTGATTAAGATTACAAACAAAGATTTTGCCACAATAAGTTTTGTATCTATCTTCCTGATATTTTTAATTATTTCGCTGGTTTTTAAATCTATTACATTATCTGTAATATTGGTTTCAGTTATTGAGTTTGCTATTTTTACAAATATGGGAATTCCTTATTATAAAGGAGCAGTGCTACCATTTATAGCTTCTGATTAGTTCTTTGTGTCTCCTTATGGCAAGAGGAGCGGTTGTCAGTATGTTATGTGTAATATGTATTCTGCCTGCAATGTTTATTGTTTTTGACAAGTTAATTGTTAAGGGCAGTGTCCGGTTTCTGAAATAATTTCTAGTTTATATTGAGACAATTTTATGATATAATTTTATATAAGAATAGTAAGTACGGATTAGAAATAAATACTGAATATTCAGAATATAATGAGTAGGAGGGGATAACAATGAAACAGGTAATTATTGCAATTGGAAGAGAGTTTGGCAGCGGGGGGCATGTCATTGCACAAAAACTGGCAGAACACTATAATATACCTTTATATCATAAGGAATTATTAAGTCAGGTGGCAAAGGATGGAGGGTATAGCGAAGAGATGATAGAGAGATATGATGAAAGACCTATCAGCTTGTCCTTTATGCCTATGCCAATCGTAGGTTCTGCTATATCTATTGAACAGGATGTAGCGATTAAGCAGTTTGAGTTTTTAAGAAAAAAAGCAAATGAAGAAAAAGAATCTTTTGTAGTGGTCGGAAGATGTGCTGACGAAATATTAGCAGACAATGAGAATATGACTAGCGTTTTTGTTACATCAGACAAAAAGAGTAAAATGAAAAGGGTTATGGAACGAGAGGATATCGACGAAAAGGCAGCACTGGCAAAGATGAAAAAGATGGATAAGGTGAGAAAAACCTATCATAATTTTTATTGTGAAAATAAGTGGGGGGATTCTAGGGGATACGATTTGTGTATTCGTACGGGAAATATTCCTTTAGATAAAGTAACAGATGTTATTATAAAATATGTAGATGCGAAAAGTAATTAACATATAGTGAATGGCAAATGAATTAATTATAGAAACTCCTTTGTAAACAAGGGAGTTTCTTTTTTTGAACGGAATAGAAGTAAAAGGTTGAGCCATCAATAGGGTTATGATAAAATAAAATTCTATGGACAAGATTGAAAAGGGGAGAGTAGTATTAGGAGGATTCTTTATGAGAAAGAACATGAAAAAGAGCTTAAGTATCGTTCTGAGTCTGGCTATGGCACTGAGTGTACAGACATTTGGACCGGCAGATTTTCAGAAGGTAGTTAAGGCAGATGAAAACTTAGTAACAGCATTCAGATATGATTATGCGTATAGTACCCCGGGATATGCAGATGGTACAATATACATAAACGCAAATGAAGATGGTGTATACAAAGTATTCTGGGGAGACGAGAATGGAAACAAATTAAAAAGAGGTAACTATGAATATTCATATTTGGCAAGAGTCGTTGTTAAAGATGGCGCGGGAGCATTTAATATTATCAATGACTATACTGCCATTCCGGAAGGCGCCAAAACAGTTGTAGTATATAAGCAGGGTGAACAGGTATACACATATAATATTCCGGCAGATAAGCAGTTTAAAGCCAGCGAGAAGTCTTATACATTTGGATCTTTATCGGATCCGCATTTTACAAGATATAGTTCTGTAGCAGAAGATGATGCGGTACCAGCCATGGATAAGGCGTTAGAGTTTTTAGATAATGAAGGAATCAGGTTTGTAGCAATGTCAGGTGATTTATCGCAGGCAGGTGAGCAACTGGCATTTGACAGATTTAATGAGGCACTTGCGAAGCATCCCGATATGACAGTTCTGACTGCTATTGGTAATCATGATTCCAGAACAACATTATCTACCAGTAATAAATCATTATTAGATACATCTGTCAGCAGATGGTATAACTCAATTACAAGTACATATTTCACAGTAGATGAAGATGGAATAGTTCACAATAAATTAAACGGACATGAAATTCTTGCAAATGATGCATTGATAAACCCTATCGCTACCGTTTACAAGGAGACAGAAGATGGTGAGGAGATAGATACGACAGTTCCAGGACTAGATTTTGTAACTGAAGCAGGGGGGAATATCTTTATATTCTTTAATAATATTGCAAAGACTGGTGAGGTTTATGACACGGACAAACTAGTTACAACAGGTCAAATGGACTGGTTAGAAGAACAGCTGGAAAATTACAAAGATAAAAATGTATTTTTATACCAGCATTACTATTTGGGTGTCAATACATTAGAGAATGATGCAGTCGATTATAATAATTGTACTGGAGATCTGAAAAATACAGGTAATTATTCCTATGATTTAGATTTTAAAGATGTAGTAAAGACAACAAGTGGAAAAAATCTGCAGTCTTTGTTGACACAATATAAAAATGCTACATTGGTTACAGGACATTCACATTGGCAGTATTCCATGCAGGAGCTAAATAAAGGAATCAACTTCGGACGTCTGGCAAATGGAAACGGCGGAACAATGATTCATTTATCCAGTGTTACAGAGCCAAGATATATTGCCGATGAAGATGCAAACAGAACCAGTCTGAATGGTTATGCATCAGAGGGCTCAACAGTAACAACATATGAGGATTGCACTGTTTATAATAATATTGATTTTCAAAATGAACAGTACGAAGCATATGCGACATATATTGTTCCAACAGGAAATAATTCTCAGTATGAACCAATTAAAAATGCTGATTACACAGAGTCAACTTCAGCCATCACGGGAGACAGTTATTTAGATGCTGAGGATATGACAGAACTTCAATTATTAAAATCAGATTTTAATCTTTTGAAAGGTGCCGCATACACATATAGTAGCAAAGGGACAGAAAATACAGATACTGCATTGACAGATGGTCTTTCTACAGGAACGTTCTGTAATACAAAGTGGGGTGCGAAGACTGATCAGAGAGTGACTGTCACATTGGATGGTGTTCAGGATGTAAGTAATCTGAAATCGTTTATGTTATATTATGTAAGCGATATTACAGCAAGCAAAAAGTTTAATATTCAGTTGTCGTTGGATGGTGAGAATTTTGAGACAATTTATACATCTAAGGCAGATTACTCCTACAAAAATCGTGAGTTGACAGTTGACACGAGTGGTATTCAGTTGACGCAGTATCAGTATGTCAGACTCAATATGTTAGATGGCGCTAAAGATTACGGTTTTCAGATTCGTGAACTGGCAGCCATTGGATATGAGAGAAACAGTACACCAAATATGGCTGGCAGTGCAAGTACTGTAGAAGGTGGGGCTCCTATAGATGAGTCAGAATATTTGAATACAGATTATAACTTGATTTATGCGGCTGATTATACACAAAGTTCTGAAGGTAACGAGAATAAAGCAGGGGCTTTAACAGATGGAAAAACTTCCGGTGGATTTGTTAATACAGAAAGAAGCAGTAGTGCGAAAGAGCAGACATTTGTAATTGATTTAGGTAAGTCAAAAATACAGAAAGTAAACAATATTGATTTTCTGTTGCTGTATAATCAGAATGGATTAACAAACGTTACACATTGGGATGTTTCCATATCATTAGATGGTGAAAATTATGAGACCATTGGAACATATAGTGATGTAGAAGTTGACCAGGAGCATTTTGATGTAGATTTGTCTGATGTAACATTGGACAGATTCAGATATGTAAAATTACACTTCACGAACGGAAATACAGGATATGGTTACCAGATTAAAGAATTTGCCATTATTGGCGTAAATCCTGTTGAATATCCGGAGATAGCGGATCAGACAGCAAATGTAGCATCTGTAGAAAAGAACTTAGCATTAAACAAACCGGTTTATGTTTCTTCCACATATGCAAATGAGGGGAAAGACAAGGCAGTTCTTACAGATGGAAAGAAGGACAAATACTGGTCATCTGATTGGGATAGCAAGAGAACATCAGACTGGGTAGTGATTGATCTGGGAGAAGAGATAGATGCTTCATTAATTGGAAGAGTTTTGGTGAATTACAAATCAGATAATACATTCTGTGGTGATTATACAATTCAGGTATCAAAGACATTTGATGAGGAGAATCCTGGTAATGGATTTTATGAAATAGGAAAGACAAAAGCAGTTTCATGGGAAATTATGCAGAAGAATGCAGATGTAAATGGCTATGTGGTAACAGATATAAGTGATGTAGAGTCAGATATGATAAGATATCTGAAAGTTAACATGAATGGACATGCTACATATGGATTCCAGATATATGAAGTTGCAGTTCTTAAAAAAACAGATATTGCAAATGCACAGGTAGAGGTAATATTAGATGATGATGGCGAAGTGGTTGTAGAGGTAAAATATAACAACAAGTTATTAGTAAAGAACAGTGACTATACTTACTCTATCAGTCATGCGGGAAGCAAGATAGAAGTGACTGTAACCGGTGTAGGAGAATACGGCGGTTCTGTATCGAAAACAATTGATATGGATGATATGCCGCTTAGTGAAGTAAAGAATCTGTCAGCAGAATGTATAGGTGTTGGCAATGTGAAAGTATCATTTGAAGAGCCGGATTTATTAGAAGGTTTTGAGCAGACATATGACATCTATTGTGATGATGTATTATTGGCAGAAAATCAAAATGCTGGAACATATGAATATTATGGATTATCAGCGGGAGGTCATGTATTTAAGGTTGTTGCAAAACGTGGAGATAAAGTTTCTGATGGAGTAACGATTGATGTTGAAATTCAAGGAAAAGATCTGACAAAATGCACCTTGAATATGGAAGAAGTTAATCTTGCTTTCAATGGAGAAGAGCAGACTGTTCCATTTACAGTAACAGACGGTGAGACACAGTTAGAAGAAGATGTAGACTTTACAGTATCATATAAGGATAATATTGATGCTGGAACAGCTACATTAATTGTAACAGGTATCGGTACATACGAAGGACAGCTAGTTGGAGAGTTTAAAATTGGTACAGTTGATATTGAATCAGATATTGTAATGAAAGACTTTTCAAAGGTTGATACACAGTATGAGTATAAGAAAATGGAAATTCAACCAATTGTTAAAATGAAGCAAGGTGATTATAATCTGTCTTCAATGAAAGATTTTGAAGTGGAGTATATTAATAATTTGAATCCGGGAATAGCAACAATTACCCTTCGTGGAATTGGTAATTATACTGGTACTATTACAAAGACATTTACAATTAGTAAAAGATTGATGTCAAATGTAAGCATAAAGACAAAATTTGAAAATAATCAATTAGTTGTAACTGTAAATGTTCCGGATAATGGAAGAACTTTAGAAAAAGATATAGATTACACTTATACAACTGTGACAGACGAAACAGGAAAAATTACAATTACGCTCACAGGAATTGGTAGTAGTTGTGAAGGAAGTATTGTAAAAGTTATTGAGGCAGAAGACAATCCAAATAGACCAGTTCCGACGACAACAGCAGCACCAAAGAAAGTTAGTGTGAAGAAGGCGACGATAAAGAAGGCTGTTAATAAGAAAGGAAAGAAAGTCAAAATTTCATGGAAGAAAGTTTCGGGGGTTGCCGGATATAATATACGTTATGCTTTGAGTAAAAAGAAGTTAAAGAAAGCTAAAATTAAGAAAATTAAAAAGAATAAAATATCATATACAATTAAGAAGTTGAAGAAGAAAAAATATTTTATTCAGGTCAGAGCCTATAAGGTAGTTGATAAAAAGACTTATTATGGAGCTTGGAGTAAAGTAAAGAAAGTGACAGTAAAAAAATAAAATGGCAGTTAATGAAAGGAGTTTATATTAATTGCCTGTATAATAACCGGAATTTGGGAGGTGCAATATGGGAGAACTAATATTTAAAGGAATAAAGGTTGAAGAAATTGATTTGACGAATAAGCTTGAGGGACAGGTGCAGCTTGATATTAATCAGAGAGCTTCGTTTAATGTAAAATATACAAATGATAATTTGCATTGTGCAGCAAACCTTACCATTGATATGATGGAAAAGAACGCTCCAATGGACTTTAACTTTAAATTAAGTGCTACAGCCTTTTTAGATTGTGAAAAGGGTATGGATAAAAAAGAAATACATAAAAAGGCTTATGATGAAATATATCCTCATGTGAGAGCATTAATAACAACGATATTAGTCAATGCCGGATTGCCTCCGGTTGTAATTCCAAAGGTTAAAATGGATGATTCTAATATAAAAATGTCAGGAGATAAGGATTCAGATAATGATCAGTATTATAGCTGAACCGCCAATAAAAACATTTTTTTACTTTTTTTAGAAAATACAAAAAAGCAAAAAAAGTGATTATATAAAAAAATTGTGCAAAAGTTATTAAATGAAATTATGAAATTAAGAAATTAAAGCAGGAAAGTATACAAAATTAACAAAAAAATTAATTGTAATTGCGTCTTATTGCAAAAAACATTTTTAATTTTTAAACTATAAGTGTATTAGATTTTTAGGTAACATAATAATCTAAACCCTTTCAATTTTGTGGCGTTTCGGAGTATTCTGAAACGCCATTCCTGTTTTATATACAAAGTATGTTTTCTATTTTTTCTAAGGTACAAATTTAAAAAATTAGTTTAACAAAATTCCGATAAAAATAAATTAAAATAAAAGTAAAATAATTGCTTTTATTTAGTTGACTAAAAATAGTATAAAGTGGTATTATATAGAGAAATTGGGTTAAATTTGAAAACAATTCTATAATAGATATATGAGGTGAAAGTTAAAATATATTTTAACGAAAGAGTGTGCTTTAAACAGGCACATTTACACTTCTGTAAGAGGCATTAGGAGGTATATTATGAAGAAATTAATTTTGGTAACATCACCACCGGCATGTGGAAAGACATTTGTCACAAGAAAATTAGCAAAGGCTATGCCAAACTGCGTATACTTAGACAAGGATACATTAATTACGTTATCAAAACAGATTTTTGTTGTAGCAAATCAAGAATATAACAGAAGTTCAGATTTCTTTGAAGCAGAAATCAGAAATCCAGAATACGATTGTGTTATGGAATTAGCGATGGAAGCGTTAGAATATAATGATACCGTATTTATTAATGCACCATATACGAGAGAGGTGAGAACACCTGGTTATATGGAAAATCTCAGACAGGAGCTTCTTAAGAAGAAGGGCGCTGAATTGGTAGTTGTGTGGGTTCAGTGTGATAAGGAAGTTTGCAGGCAGAGAATGATTCACCGTAACTCAGACAGAGATACATGGAAATTAGAAAACTGGGATGAATACATTAGCAAACAGAATTTTACAATTCCAGATGGAATTAAGAATTTATTCCTGTTTGATAACTCAACAGATGATTCTTTTAAGAAATCAATAGAAGAAGCAAAGGAATATTTAAATAATTTAAAATAGGCGTAGAGACAGAAGTGAATAGTTATTCACTTTTGTCTTTTTTATTTGGATGAATTACGTATTTTTGAAAATAATAGCCTTATAAGTACCATATATAGTCCTAGGTAGTGAATTTTATTAGTAAAATAACCTTAGTACCATATATAGGAGAGCGTAATGAATTCCAGCGAAGCAGTTATTAAAAGAATTAAAGATTTATGTTTCGAAAAAAGAATGTCATACTATGCCCTTGCGTATCGGTCTGCGATTCCGAAATCAACACTGATGAATATTATGAATGGAACAAATCCTACGATATCGACATTGAATAAGATATGTAATGGATTAGAAATGAATTTGATGGAATTTTTTCAGGATGAATGTTTCGAAATTTGTGAAGAGGAATGAGAGTTAAATATCTATATAAACAAAAATACCAGTTGTGTGTTCACGCTGGTATTTTTATTGTATATCGACTTATTCCAATACTTGCGAATACCATTAAAAAGAATTATAATAAATAGGAATTTTGTCGCTAAAAGAAATACATCATTGAATGTAGATCAAGATGGTTAAACAGTTAAATAGAAGGAGAGGAGACAGAAAATGTCAAATGTAAGAACAAGATTTGCACCAAGCCCTACAGGAAAAATGCATGTAGGAAATTTGAGAACAGCACTTTATGAGTTTTTAATTGCGAAACATGCAGGTGGAGATTTTATTTTAAGAATAGAGGACACTGACAGAGAACGTTATGTAGAAGGTGCAGTTGATATAATTTATAGAACGCTGGAAGCTACAGGACTGATTCATGATGAGGGACCAGATAAGGATAAAGGATTTGGACCTTATATTCAGAGTGAACGTCAGGCATCGGGTCTTTATTTAGAATATGCGAAACAGTTGATTGAAAGTGGAAATGCATATTACTGTTTCTGTGATAAGGAGAGACTGGATTCATTGAAGACATCTGTAGGTGAAGATGGGAAAGAAATTACAGTTTATGATAAGCATTGTCTGAATTTGTCAAAAGAAGAAATCCAGGCAAATCTGGATGCCGGAAAACCATATGTTATCCGTATTAATATGCCGACAGAGGGAACGACTACATTTATTGATGAGTTATATGGAGAGATTACAGTTGAGAACAAAGAACTGGATGATATGATTTTGATTAAGTCCGATGGATATCCGACATATAATTTTGCAAATGTTATTGATGACCATTTGCAGGGAATTACCCATGTAGTAAGAGGAAATGAGTACATTTCATCATCTCCAAAATATCAGAGACTTTACGAGGCTTTTGGATGGGATTCACCAAAATATGTGCATCTTCCACTGATTACAGACGAAAATCATAAAAAGTTAAGTAAGCGCTCTGGTCATTCTTCTTATGAGGATTTGGTTGAGCAGGGATTTCTGCCGGAAGCGATTGTAAACTATATTGCACTTCTTGGCTGGAGTCCGGAGGACAATCAGGAAATATTTTCATTAGACGAGTTAATAGAAAATTTTGATTATCATAAGGTGAATAAAAGTCCATCTGTATTTGATATTCAGAAGTTAAAATGGATGAATGGCGAATATATTAAAGCAATGGAAAATGCAAAATTTTATGAGATGGCAGAACCATATGTCCGTAAAGTAATTAACAAGGATTTAGATTTAAACACAATTATGGATATGGTAAAAACACGTATTGAAATTTTTCCAGAGATTGGCGATATGATAGATTTCTTTGAGGAACTTCCGGAATACAGTCCGGAAATGTATACTCATAAGAAAATGAAGACCAATTCGGAAAATTCTTTGGAAGTGTTACAGGAACTTCTTCCAATATTGGAGGGAACAGAGGACTATTCTTCAGAGGCACTGCATGATGTGGTATTTGAGTATATTGCAAAGAAAGAGTGCAAAAATGGTCAGGCATTATGGCCGCTTCGTACAGCAGTATCAGGAAAGCAGATGACACCGGCGGGAGCTTTTGAGATTATGGAAGTACTTGGAAAGGAAGAAAGTCTTTTACGTATCAGAAAAGGAATTGAATTATTGTCCGAGTAATATATATTAGTATATATTGTTTGAAAAGGTAAAGAAAATGAATATAGTTACTTATAATATTCGATGTGACCATAAGCAGGACGGAAGAAATAATTTTGAATATCGCAAACCGATAATTCAAAAATGTCTTTTGGAAAAGAATCCGGATATCGTCTGTTTTCAGGAGATGCTGCCGCATATGGCTTTGTGGCTGAGTGAGGTGCTAAAAGACTATCAGCTTGTAGGTTGTGGCAGAGAGAGAGATTTGACAGGAGAACAGATGACTATAGCATATAGAAAAGACAGATTTGAGATAGTCAGTATGGATACTTACTGGCTTTCAAATACGCCTTATTTACCAGGGAGCCGTTACGAGGAGCAGAGTAAATATCCAAGAACTGCAACACAACTTTTGTTAAAGGAAACGGAAACGAACGATGTATACTTAATTGTTAATACACATTTAGATCATAAGAGCAGTAAAGCAAGAGTTCAGGGAATGGAATGTGTTTTAGATAAGATACATCAGACGCTGATACAATGGAAGGCAATAGGAAAACTGCCTATTATATTGTGTGGTGACATGAATGCTCATCCAGAGTCACCGGAGATTGAACAAATGAATCACAGTGGTATTATATGTGATATTACAGAGGAAATATCAGGAACATATCATAACTTCGGTAAAATGGATAAACCGGCTAAAATAGATTATATTGCCGTAAGTAAAAATATCCGATTGGAAAAATTGGAGTTATGGAAAGACCAGAAAGATGGTGTATTCTTATCGGATCATTATCCAATTAGTGCAACGATACATATACAAAGATAAAAATCTTTCGTAGTTAATGAAAGCCAATTACAAATTTGAACTATTTACTTTACAATCAATATGTGCTAATCTGAAAATGGAGAGACCACAACCGGAAAGGTTGTGTATATGAATTTTAATGAAAATCAAATCAAGGCAGTTAGCCACAAGAAAGGTCCGGCGATGGTTCTTGCCGGGCCTGGTTCAGGTAAAACCACCGTTATTACCCATAGAATTAAAAATTTAATAGAGAGCGGAGTGCCACCAGAAAAAATTTTGGTAGTTACTTTTACAAAAGCAGCTGCAATCCATATGCAAAAAAAGTTTTTTCATATTATGCAGGGAGAGAACTGGATAAGGGGAAGTTATCCGGTTTCTTTTGGTACCTTTCATAGTATCTTTTTTAGAATTTTGAAACATACAAAAAATTATGGAGGAGAAAAGATTTTAGGAGAGAATGTAAAGTTTCAGATATTAAGAGAGATTGTTCTTAGAAAAAAGATAGAAGCAAGTAACATGAACGATTTTATTCATAATCTTGCTAGTGAAATTAGTAAGATTAAGAGTAAAATGACAGATATAAATTCTTTTGAATCACAGTGCTGTAATAAGGAGATATCTCAAGGTGTTTTTGAAGAATATCAAAGAGTATTGTCATATGAGCATAAAATTGATTTTGATGATATGCTATTAAAATGTTATGAGTTATTTCAGGAGCAGCCAAAAATACTTGAGAAATGGCAGCAGATTTTTGAGTATATTTTGATTGATGAATTTCAGGATATTAATTATGTGCAGTACGAAATTATAAAGATGCTGGCATTTCCACAAAATAATATATTTGTTGTGGGAGATGACGACCAGTCTATTTATGGATTTCGAGGAGCATGTCCTGAATTAATGTTTCAATTTGAAAAAGATTTTGTAGGTTATGAGAAAATTATGTTAAATAGAAATTATCGCTCTAGTGAAAAGATTGTAAAAATATCAGAAAGGTTAATTTGTAATAACAGCAATCGGTTTATTAAAAATATGCGGTCAGATTTTGTTGGAGATGTAGAGCCGGAAATTAAGCTGTTTAAAACACAATACGAAGAATTAGAGTATATTGTTCAGAAAATAAAAAAGTTAAAGTGTGTGTGGATTGCTGAAAGTGAGATTGCAATTCTTGTAAGAAATAATAGTCAGATTCCGGAGATACAGAAATTTTTATATAACAGAGAGATAATAGCAAATGGAAGAGAAAGTAAAAAGTTTATATACGAGAGTGTTGTGGCAAAAGACATCATCGCTTACGTGAAGGCATCATTAAGTTATCAGAATACAAACTTTCGTAATAATCAGGATTTGATATATGTATTAAATAAACCGGTTCGCTATATTAGCAGGCACATATTGGCACAGGAAAATATGAATTTTCATAAATTAAAAGAAATGTATGGACAAAGTATGGAAATAAAGAAAAATATAGAAAAACTAGAATTTGATTTACAAATGCTGTCAAATTTAAAACCTATGGCAGCAGTTTTGTATATTGAAAAGGGTATTGGATATGAAAAGTATTTAAGAGATTATGCTAAAGAAAAACATATCAGCATTTCTGTTTTAAGGAAACAGTTAGAGGAAATTAAAAATGATTGCTGTAGATACCATACTTTGGATGATTGGATTAATAGCATTGAGGAAACAGATGAGGAAAATGTAGAATCAGATAATATAAAAATTATGACAATGCACAGTGCAAAAGGATTAGAGTTTGATGCCGTATTCATTGTGGATGTCAATCAGGGGATTATACCGACATCTAAGGCTGTAAGAAACAGGGATTATGAAGAAGAACGCAGGGTATTTTATGTGGCAGTTACCAGAGCAAAGAAAATACTTGGTGTGTATGCAGTTACAGAAAATCTGGGGTGCAGAGTAGAACCGTCAATGTTTTTAAATGAGGTGATAAATATATTGTGAATATTTCGTTAAATATTCTGCGAATTATTGCATTTTTACAGTACTTCTGATAAAGTTATACTTATTAAAAAGTGCGCAAGCACAGAAAGAGGAAAAAATGGGAAATAATCAGTTTGAAGAGGATGAAGATTTATTTGTAACACTTACATTAGAGGATGACAGCGAGGTTGACTGCCTTGTAGTAAGCATATTTGAAGCAGAGGGAAAAGACTATATTGCATTACTCCCTACAGAAGGACCGGAGAATGAAGAGGGAGAAGTATTTATT
The DNA here is from genome assembly GCA_910578975.1 of uncultured Eubacterium sp. Classification (GTDB taxonomy): domain Bacteria; phylum Bacillota; class Clostridia; order Lachnospirales; family Lachnospiraceae; genus Eubacterium_G. The sequence continues at coordinate 31,860 of CAJTRZ010000011.1, read as the reverse complement.
TATAGATATTTCGAAGATGAAGACGGAGAACCAGGATTGGATAACATTGAGACAGAAGCAGAGTTTTTCTTAGCTTCACAGGCGTTCGATGAATTAGTAGAAGCCGGTGAGTATGATGAGATAATTGATGAGGAAGAGAATTTACATTAGAGGTTAGAGAGATGCCATACGATGAAGAAACTAGAAGATTAATAGAAACGAGAAAGAAGAATGCTGAATACAGGAAAGAACAGCAGATGAAAAAGAGAAAAATGACATTGGCAGGTTTGGGCGGTGTTATCGCATTGCTTGTTGTAATTATCATTATTGCAGCTTCCTGTTCGGCTAAGAAGGATACTGAGGTGGAGACAAATCCGAAGAAGGAGACTTCTGTTTTAGGAGTGACTACAGCAGAGGAAACTATGATTTCTGAAAGTACCAGCGTCATTGAAAGCAGTACAACGAATCAGCAGGAATCAGTTAGTAATAATGAAAGTGCTACATCGGTAACAGGACAGGGAGAGACAACCAGTCCGGCAGTTACAGGCAGTACCAGTGGTATTCAGTATACAAAGGATGCAGTAAATATCCGCAGAAAGGCTGATGGTGATTCAGAGATACTAGAAGTACTGGAAAAGAATGAGAAGGTGGAAGTTCTTGGTGTAAAAGGCAAGTGGACTTATGTTAAATGGGGAGATATTAAGGGATATATTTCCTCAGAATATTTAAAAAATGAACAGTAAAAAGAGTAAATAATGAATGGCAGTGTGCAGGAAATGCACATTGCCATTTTAGAATGTTGATGGAAGGATAAATATCAGGTGACAGCGATGAATTATACAGAGGCAAGAAGATATTTAAAAGAAGTAAATAAGTATGGAAGTGTGCTGGGATTAAAAAGTATCACAACATTACTGGATACATTAGGAAATCCCCAAAAGGAATTGAAGGTAGTTCATATCGCAGGAACCAATGGAAAAGGTTCAACGCTGGCATTTTTGCAGAGTGTCCTTGAAAAAGCAGGGTATCAGGCAGGGCGGTATAGTTCACCGGCAGTGTTTGATTATGATGAGATAATTCAGATAAATGGAAAAAATATTGAAAAACAAGAGCTGGCAGATATTGTTACGCTAATCCGAGAGAAAGCGGATATGATTTTAGAGAAGTATGGTTTCCATCCTACACCATTTGAAATAGAGACAGCCATGGCATTTGAGTATTTTAAAAGAAAGAAATGTGACATTGTTTTGGTAGAATGTGGTATGGGAGGAGCCAGTGATGCTACGAATGTATTTGATCAGGTTTTGTGCAGTGTAATAACAAGTATATCTCTCGATCATACGGCATTTTTAGGAGAGACCATAGAAGAAATCGCACAAGTAAAAGCAGGTGTTATAAAGCCATATTGTCCGGTAGTTATAGCAAAACAAAGTCAGGGTGCAGTCAATATAATAAAAAATATAGCAAAAGAAAAAAAAGCGGAATTTATTCAGGCAGGAAAGGCGCAATTAGAAGCCCAGATTAATCCGGCAGATATGAAGGGTGTAAAAAATCGTATTATTTACAGAGCAATGAATGGAAAGAAATATCAAACCAATATACAGATGCTTGGAACATACCAGAGTGTGAATGCAGCCACCGCTATCGAAACGCTTCTTTGTTTAGAGAGCTATGGTTATCAGTTAGAAGAGTATATAGAGCAGGGATTGTCAAAAGCAGTGTGGAATGGAAGAATGGAGATTATTTCAGAGAAGCCTTTATTTATTATAGATGGTGCACATAATCCCGGGGCTGTGGAAGAATTGCGAAATAGTATGGATTTGTATTTTACAAATAAGAGAATAACCTTTATAATGGGAGTGTTGGCTGATAAGGATTTTGCACAGGAGACAGAACTTATTGCCGACAGAGCAGAAAATATTATAACTGTGACTCCGGATAATAGCAGAGCCTTAGATGGAAAGAAACTTGCAGAGACATTGTCTGTATATCATAAAAATGTTCAGTATATGGATAATATCAGCAAAGCAGTTGCATTTGCTATGGATTATGCGAAAAGAGGACAAACTGATATGATTTTGGCTTTTGGGTCATTATCACATCTAAAGGATATAAAGCAAGCAGTTAAAGCCGAAAGGAGAGATTGACTGATGTTTGATAAGAAAAAAATTGAACAAGGAATTAAATTATTATTAGAAGGTATCGGTGAAGATGCAGATAGGGAGGGGTTAAAAGATACTCCTGACAGAGTCGCACGGATGTATGAAGAACTGTGTGCAGGAATGAGCCAGAGTCCTGTAGAGCATTTGTCAAAAACATTTACGTGCGACAATGATAATGTAGTAATTGAAAAGGATATTACATTTTACTCTATGTGCGAGCATCACTTGATGCCTTTTTATGGTAAAGCACATATTGCCTATATTCCGAATGGAAAGGTAGTTGGAATCAGCAAGCTGGCAAGAACTGTTGAAGTGTATGCAAGACGGCTTCAGATTCAGGAACAGATGACGAATCAGATAGCGGCAGCTATCGAAGAGTGTCTGGGCGCAAAAGGAGTACTGGTCATGGTGGAGGCAGAGCATATGTGCATGTCTGCCAGAGGAATAAAAAAACCGGGAAGCAGAACAATTACTTTTGCGGCAAAAGGAGAGTTTGAAGAAAATATTTTGTTGAGAAACGAGACGATTTCATTATTCAAGTAGTTAAAGGCACGAACAGGAGGCAGAATGGAGATTGGAAAGTATTTCTTTGATTTGGAAAGTGAACCGGTAATTATGGGAATTTTAAATGTAACACCGGATTCATTCTCTGATGGAGGAAAATGGAATAATATAGATGCAGCACTAAAGCATACAGAACAGATGATGACAGATGGTGCAAAGATTATTGATGTGGGTGGAGAGTCTACCAGGCCAGGTTACACTCTGATTTCAGATGAGGAAGAAATTTGCAGAGTAGTACCTGTGATTGAAGAGATAAAGAAAAGATTTGATGTCTGTGTATCCCTTGACACGTATAAGACAAATGTGGCAAGAGCTGGAATTGATGCAGGCATTGACATGGTAAATGACGTGTGGGGATTAAAATGGGGAGCACAGGATATGGCAGAACTTGTTGCAAAGACAGGTGTAGCTGTGTGTGTGATGCATAATAGAGATAATACAGTATATGATTCTTACGTGGAAGAGGTTGTGTCTGATTTAAAGGAATCAATTGAGATGGCACATATGGCAGGAGTACAGGATTCTCAGATTATTTTAGACCCGGGGGTGGGATTTGGAAAAGATTATCAGCAGAATCTTATGATAATTCATCAGGTGGACAGATTGAAACAACTGGGATATCCGATTCTTCTTGGAACATCGCGAAAATCTGTAATTGGACTGACATTAGATGTGGACAAGGATGAGCGGATGGCAGGAACTGCGGCAACTACAGTTATGGGATATGAGAGAGGATGCCGTATCTTTAGAGTTCATGATGTAAAAGAAAATTATCAGGCAGTGATGATGACGAAGGCGGTTATGGAATCTGGTTTATTATAAAAAATGTGCTGTAGAGTAAAATAAAAGCTGTTGGTTATTATATGAAATAAAATTATGGAGCATATTTATGGATTGTATAAAAATTATGCAGTTAGAGGTATTTGCATACCATGGCTGTGAAGAATTTGAAAAAATAAATGGACAGAAATTTTATATAGATGCAAACTTGTATACTGATATCAGAGTTTCCGGTGTTAGTGATGATTTAAATGATACGATGAATTATGCAAAGGTCTGTGGGTTTATTACAAAGTTTATGACAGAGAATAGATTTAACCTGATTGAAGCAGCAACAGAGCAGACTTCAAGAGCGTTACTTAGAGAGTTTCCAAGACTTAGAGCAGTAGATTTTTCGATTTATAAACCGGATGCTCCGATTGGACTGCCATTTGGCAATGTGGCTGTTTCTATCAGCAGAAAATGGAATAAAGCAATATTGTCTATAGGTTCTAATATCGGTGATAAAGAAGTGTATTTAAATAGTGCGGTGGACAGCCTGTATGATGATGGAAACTGCAGAGTGAATGCTGTATCAAATTATATAGAAACAGAGCCCTATGGACCGGTAGAACAGGATAATTTTTTAAACGGATGCATTGAGATAGAAACATTGTATTCGCCAAAAGAATTATTGGAAAAAGTGAACCAGATAGAGGCGGAGTCAGGAAGAATACGGGATATTCGCTGGGGTCCAAGGACTTTGGACATTGATATTATTTTCTATGAAGATGAAATTATTGATGAGCCGGATTTAAAGATACCACATGTGGAAATGCATAAAAGGTTGTTTGTATTAGAACCATTAGAACAGATTGCACCGTATTGGAAGCACCCGGTATTAAACCGCACAGTCGGTCAGATACTGGAGGAATTAAAGCCGTCAGGTAAATGTGAAGGATGCAGTGGCTGTAAGGCAAAGACCGAATAGAATTCAGATGTGTTTGAGTAGAAAATAATAACTTTAGGTAAAATAATAAATAGAAACAGTGGAGTAGTAATAGATGAAGGATTTACAGGAAAGCAGAAAAGAAATTGACGATATTGATAATGAAATTGTAAAACTCTTTGAGAGAAGAATGGATGTATGTAAAGATGTTGCAGAATATAAGTTAAGTACGGGAAAGGCAGTGCTTGACAGACAAAGGGAAGTTGACAAGATTGTGACTTTGAAGGATAAGGCGAGCAATGATTTTTATGCCCATGGTGTGGAAGAGCTGTTTGAACAGATTATGGCGATGAGCAGAAAGATGCAGTATAAAATGCTTACAGAAGAGGGTGTAAATAATGATATCGGTTTCGATATTGTTGATGAACTGGATATGGAGGATGTAAAGGTAGCTTACCAGGGACTTCCGGGTGCTTACGGTCAGCAGGCAGCAACAGAATATTTTGGTGACAATGCCAAATACATAAATGTGCCGACATTCAGGGAGGCAATGAAGTGTGTGAGAGATGGCAAGACAGATTATGCAGTGCTTCCAGTAGCAAATTCATCTGCAGGGATTGTTACAGATGTCTACGATTTGCTGGTAGAGTTTTCTAATTATGTGGTAGATACTTTTGACATTAAAATAGATCATTGTTTATGTGGTGTAGAGGGAGCGAAAATTGAGGATGTGAAAGAGGTATATTCTCACCCGCAGGCATTTATGCAGAGTAATGCATTTATTGAAGAACATGGATGGGAGAAGGTTAGTCTGGCAAATACAGCAATTAGTGCCAGATATATATCTGAGCAGACTGATAAATCAAGAGCATGTATCTGTAGTGCCCATGCCGCAGAAATCTATGGATTGGATATTTTGTATAAGGGAACGAATTTCAATACTACGAATACGACAAAATTTATTATTGTCAGCAGACATAAGATTGCAAGACGAAATGCAGGGCTGATATGTATTAGTTTCCAGCTGCCTCATGCAAGTGGTTCTTTATATCAGATGTTGTCCCATATTATTTATAATGATCTTAATATGACAAAAATTGAGTCCAGACCAGTACCGGAAAAGAAGTGGGAATATCGATTTTATGTGGAATTTGAAGGAAAGGCACATCAGGCAGGAGTTATCAACGCTTTAAGTGGAATTAATGCAGAATCACTGAATATGAAGATTCTTGGAAACTATTAAGATTGCAGTAATCAAGTTTAAAAGTTGATTTAAACAACAGTGAATATATATAAAAAAGGGGCTTTTATACAGCCCCTTTTTTATATATCAATACCAGCTTTTATTTCCAAAAACTTCAATATGTCATTATATACTTCCTTACAATTCTTTTCATTGAATAATTCGTGACGCATATCATCATATAATTTAGAAAAAGTATTTGGATATCCACAGTTCTTTAAGTGGGAAACAGCTTTTTTGAAAGCCTTATCATTTCGTCTGCAAGGATCCTTCGCCCCAGACACAAACATTACAGGCAGAGAAGTGTTCTTGCTGGTCCAGCCTAATTTGCTGTAAACGGTTTGGTCGAGGTTTGTCAGTGCGTAATATCCATTTAAAGTAAATGGGACACCACAGAGAGGATCTTTATTGTAATCTTCTACGACACTTCTGTCAGAAGAAAGCCAGGCGTTAAGAATACCTTCTTTTTCAAAAGGCTTTTCAAAAGGACCATTAATCATATGCTGAATCATAGGGCTTCTATAATGCCAGCCACGGAATAAAGCAAGAAAACGAATTAGACTTTTACCCAAACCAGCCAACGGGTTATGAGAAGGTGAACCGCTAATGACCAAAGCATCAATTTCTCTGGAATGTTTTTTTAGATATGCTCTGGAAATCAATGAGCCCATACTGTGTCCGATCAAAACTAATGGAAGACCCGGATATTCTCTTTTTAAAAACATTGTGAATTCGTGTACATCATCAACTAAACCTTTGTATCCCTTTTCGCCAAAGTAACCAAGGTCATCTTCAGTGAGAATGTTTTCTCCGTGTCCTTTGATATCTGCGATAGCACAGATAAATCCTTTTTGATTAAAGAACTTCATTGTCTTTTCGTAGCGCTGTCTTTTTTCGCACATGCCATGAACAAATTCTATAATACCGATAGGCTTCATCCCGTCCGGTGGATAAGTGATTGTACTAGGTCTCATAAATTTACCTCACTTGTAAAATGTTAATCTTCAATATCCATTCCTTCTGTTGTGTAAACAGTTCTCTTTCTTGCCATTTCATCGTTTTCAAGATATTCATCATATGTTGTAATCTTATCAATTAACTTGCCGTTCACAATTTCCATAATACGGTTTGCAGTCGTCTGGACTACCTGATGGTCTCTTGATGAGAAAAGAAGTACACCAGGAAACTTAATCAGACCAGTGTTGAGTGCTGTAATACTTTCCATATCTAAATGGTCTGTAGGTTCATCAATTACTAAAACATTTGCACCGCTTATCATCAGTTTTGACAGCATAACACGGACTTTTTCACCACCGGAAAGAACACGAACTTTCTTGACACCGTCATCACCTGCGAAAAGCATACGTCCAAGGAAACCACGTACATAAGTAGCATCTTTTATTTCTGAGTATTGTGTCAGCCAGTCAACAATTACATCATCACAGTCAAAGTCCTTTGTGTTATCTTTTGGGAAATAAGACTGACTGGTTGTAATACCCCATTTGTAATCTCCCTCGTCCGGTTCCATCTGTCCCATAAGAATCTGGAATAATGTGGTCTTTGCCAGACCGTTAGAACCCACAAAAGCAACCTTATCTTCACGCCCGATAGTAAAAGAAATATCATCTAAAACTTTTACGCCGTCAATCGTTTTGGAAAGATGTTCTACAGTCAGAACTTCGTTTCCAATTTCTCTGTCAGGTCTGAAGTCAATATATGGATATTTACGGCTGGAAGGTTTAATATCATCCAGTTCGATTTTTTCTAATGCACGTTTTCTGGAAGTAGCCTGTTTGGACTTAGAAGCATTGGCACTGAACCTTTGAATAAAGTCCTGTAACTCCTTAATCTTTTCTTCTTTCTTTCTGTTGGCTTCTTTCATCTGCTTTACAATTAACTGACTTGATTCATACCAGAAGTCATAGTTTCCGGCATAAAGCTGAATCTTTGCATAATCAATATCAGCAATCTGTGTACATACTTTGTTTAAGAAGTATCTGTCATGAGATACTACGATAACTGTATTCTCAAAGTTAATCAAAAACTCTTCTAACCATGCAATAGCATCTAAATCTAAATGGTTGGTAGGCTCATCCAAAAGTAAGATATCCGGATTACCAAATAACGCCTGTGCCAATAAAACCTTGACTTTTAATGTACCATTCAAATCTTTCATAAGACTGTAGTGGTGTTCTGTGTCTACGCCTAACCCATTTAAAAGAGTAGCAGCATCTGCCTCGGCATTCCATCCATCCATCTCTGCAAACTCAGCCTCTAATTCGGATGCTTTAATACCATCTTCGTCCGTAAAATCTTCTTTCATATAAATAGCGTCTTTTTCCTTCATAATATCATACAGACGCTGGTTTCCCATAATTACTGTATCAAGGACAGTCTGGTCATCATACTGGAAATGATCCTGTTTTAAGAATGACAGACGTTCACCGGGAGTAATGATTACTTCGCCACTGGTAGGCTCAATTTCTCCTGTTAAAATTTTCAGGAAAGTTGATTTTCCTGCTCCGTTTGCACCAATGAGTCCATAACAATGACCTGGAACAAATTTTATATTAACTTCTTCAAATAATGCTTTTTTTCCGAAACGTAAAGAAATATTACTTGTACTTATCATTTCAAAATCTCCTTATTCTATACTATTTGCTCATCAAAGTATATCAGTTTTTATTGATTAAAGCAATGTTATAAGGGAAATATGGGCGATTCGGGCAAAAATAAGAATTTTTTTAAAATAAGCCATTAAAAAAGAAGATAAATATGATATGATTATTTGTATAGTACATTATAAAAATAAGGTAGAGGGATAAGTAGAAACATCTACAGAGGCAAAGCTGGAGTTTAACAGATGATTGTGGATAGTGGGACTAGAAAGGAAAGACATATGAATAATTTAAAACAAATGAAGGTATACAGAGGAAATCCATTAATTATGGGAGCTACAGTGATTGGAGACAGCATTAATTTTGCAATTACTGCAAAAGCAGGAAGTAAATGCGAAGTGATTTTGTATAAAAAGGGAGAGGAACAGGAGAGTTTTAGAATACCTTTTGAAAATGCTCAGGTTATCGGAAATGTGTATGCTATGATTGTATCGGGATTTGACTATAAGGAGTACGATTATAATTTTTGCATTAATGGTAAAGTTGCTGTAGATAAATATGCAAAGGCATTAGTTGGTAAGAAACAGTGGGGAACTGACAGTGCTAATATAAAAGCAAGTATTGTGGCAGATAATTTTCAGTGGGAGGCTGATGCACCTTTATGCGTGCCTTTCGAAGATACAATACTTTACAGATTACATGTAAGGGGATTTACGAAACACAGCAGTTCCAAGGTCAGACATAAAGGTACATATTTAGGAATTGTTGATAAGATTCCATATTTAAAGGAATTGGGTATCACTATGATTGAACTGATGCCGGCGTATGAGTTTCATGAAATTAAAACAGAACAGGTTACATCCATGCGAGGGCAGTTTCAGATTGAAGATTCAAAATTGAATTATTGGGGATATACAGATGGATATACTTTTGCCCCAAAAGCATCGTATGCTTTTTCTAGTAAGACAGGAGGGGAAGTAGAAGAGTTTAAATATATGGTAAGAGAACTTCATAAAAATGGCATTGAGTTATCTATGGAATTTTACTTTACTCAGGGAACAAACCCAAAGGAAATCTTAGACTGTCTGCATTATTGGGTAATGGAGTATCATATTGATGGAGTTCATGTAAATTGTGAAGAGGCAGTAATGCGTATGATTCAGACAGATGATTTACTTTCAGCTACAAAGATTTTTACATATAGTTTCGCATTGGATACAGATTTTTATCACTGTAGTTCCAGTGCGAGAAATCTGGCAAATTTCAATGATGATTTTATGATTGCTGCCAGAAGGTTTATTAAGGGTGATGAGGATATGCTGAACACGATATCTTATAAAGTAAAGGCTAATCCACCAGGAGCAGCAGTGGTTAATTATATGGCAAATCATAATACATTTACATTATATGATTCGGTATCTTATGACAGAAAATATAACGAATTAAATGGAGAAAATAATAAAGATGGAGCCGTTTATAATTACAGTTGGAATTGTGGAGCAGAAGGTGCTACAAGAAAACGTAAGGTAATGGATGTCCGAAAGAAGCAGATAAAGAATGCACTTTGTCTCGTGTTCTTGAGTCAGGGGATTCCAATGATATATGCAGGTGATGAGATGTGTAACTCACAAAAAGGAAACAATAATCCTTACTGTCTTGATAATGAGATTTCATGGACAAATTGGAATATGACAGCTATGGCAAAAGAAATTTTGGAATTTACAAAAAGTCTGATTCGTTTCCGAAAAGAGCATAAAGTACTGCATTTAAAAGACGAGACCAGACAGATGGATTATAAGTCCTATGGACTTCCGGATTTGTCTTATCATGGAACGAAAGCGTGGTATGCAGATTTCAGTCATTTTAACAGGCATTTTTCAATGATGTATTGTGGAAAGTATGCAATGGATGTTACAGGAAATGATGAGCAGGATATGTATATTGCTTACAATATGTATTGGGAAGAGCAGAAGTTTGGCGTACCGTCGGCTAGAAATAAACGGAAATGGAGAGTAGCATTTTCTACCAGTCACGAGCAGGCTGAAAAAGAAATTGGAAGGACGCTGACAGTGCCGGGAAGAAGTGTAACGGTACTGATTAGTGAAGAAAAATTATAGACTGTCAGAATATGACAAAATGGAGTGTAGAGGTTTGGAAGAATTAAATGAAAACGGTATAAGAAAATTTATAGATTTGGATAAGTGGGGATTGAGCAGTTTCACTTTAAAAATTATCGCGGTTGTCACTATGTTTATAGACCACTTTGCAATATTGTTTTTAGATAATCATCATACAGCTTATATGATTGCAAGAGGAATAGGAAGAATCAGTTTTCCGATTTTTGCTTTTATTCTTGTGGAAGGATTTTATTATACCAGTAACAGAGTAAAGCATGGAATTATATTAGGTGTTTTTGCAATCATTTCGGAAATACCATACAACATGATGTATGGCAGGTTTTTTTATCTGGGAAATCAGAATGTGATTTTCACATTGTTCATAGGATATATGATGATATGGGCATTAGATTCGATATCTATGTACAGAGTGAATTATTCAGATAATCTGTTAAAAAAAGTCGGAGCAGGAAGAATGAATACTGTTCTTGAACTTTTTGTAATGTTGCTGGGATTTATTATTGCATATTTTATGAAATGCTCTTATTCTTATGCGGGAATTATGCTGATATTATGCTTTTATGTATTTCGAAAACATCATATTGGCAGGGCAGTATCAAATATTGTTTTTAATATGGGTATGTTTGGCTACAGTATTCAATGCCTCGGAGTGTTTAGTATTTTGCCAATTGCTTTTTATAATGAGAAACCAGGTAAATACAAATGGAAGTATTTCTTTTATGTATTCTATCCGATACATATTTTGATATTGGTGGTAGTTAGATTTATACAATTAAAGTTTTTTTAGAAAGAAATCATTTCAATCCGATAGTACAGGTTACTATCGGATTTTTATATTGATATAGATGTAAAGCATATTTTGGCATTCAATATAGGTATTGGCTATTGTAGGAAATAGCTGATAAACTATAAAAATGAAGAGGAAGAATACAAAGGAGTCTGTATATGAAAAAAGATAGTAGTATAAATATAATTCAGAATCAAAAGTATGACGAAGAAAGGGCTTTGTATGGTGTGAAAGATATTCATGTTAAAAACTGTGAGTTTGATGGTCCTGCAGATGGAGAGAGTGCATTTAAGGAAGGAGAAAATATTATAGTAGAGGATTGTTATTTTAATCTGCGTTATCCCTTTTGGCATGATAAAAAATTGAGGATTACGAACTCAAAGATGACCGATGCATGTCGGGCAGCTTTGTGGTATTCTGCAGAGGTTGAGATATTAAAAACAAAAATGTATGGCATCAAGGCATTGCGCGAATGCAGCAATGTAAAAATTATCGGATGTGATATTATTTCACCAGAATTTGGCTGGTCAGTGCAAAATATTGATATGACAGATTGTACGGCTGAAAGTGAATATTTTATGATGCGTTCAAAAAACATAAAATTTAAAAACGTAAAAATGAGAGGAAAGTATTCTTTTCAATATATAGAAGATTCGTTATTTGAATACTGTGTCTTTAATACCAAGGATGCTTTCTGGCATGCAAAAAATGTGACAGTGCGCAACAGTGTTATAAAGGGAGAGTATCTGGCATGGTATTGTGAAAATGTTACGTTTGAGAATTGTAAAATTATTGGTACACAACCACTGTGCTATTGTAAAGGTCTAAAATTAATGGACTGTGAGATGATAGATACAGATTTATGTTTTGAAAAGTCTGAAGTCGAGGCGAAAATTACTACACCGGTTATAAGCATTAAAAATCCATTATCAGGTCATATATATGTGCCTGATGTGAAGGAGATTATAAGGGATGAGAAAGAAGCCAATGGTAAGATTTTCAGTGGGAAAGAAAAGTATATCATTGACAACAGTAAATAACAGTTAAATAGTACAAATAATTTTAATATTTACAGTTCTAAAAATACTTTTAATAAAATGGCACCCTTTTTCTATAATTTGAAACCTTTTTATGTTTTTTATTTCCTTTATACTAAAGTTAACTTTGAAACGGAATAGAGATATAAGGAGGTATGTTATGATATCAAAGTTAATGAAAAAGGCAGTAACATTTGTACTTTCTACGGCAATGGCAGTAACAGCTATAACGTTTACAATGCCACAGCAGAAAGTAAAAGCAGCACCAACGACAAGTTCACAATTAGTGTGGAGCGATGAGTTTAATGGTTCATCTTTAGATACTTCAAAATGGGGTTATGAAATAGGAACCGGAGCAAGTGGATGGGGAAATAATGAACTTCAATATTATACCAATAGAACAGATAATGCATATGTTTCCGGCGGAGCATTGCACATCAGGGCAAAAAGGGAATCTTATGGTGGAAAAAATTATACATCGGCTAGGTTGAATACAAATGGAAAATTTACTTTTAAATATGGATATGTTGAGGCACGTTTGGCATTGCCATCCAGTCAGGGAATCTGGCCTGCATTCTGGATGTTGGGAGCAAATATTGGAAGCGTAGGATGGCCTGCATGTGGTGAAATTGATATTATGGAAGCAATCAACGCAGAAAATCGAACATATGCTACGTGTCATTGGGATTGCAATGGACATTCGGATTACGGAAAGAATACAGGAAATTTCGATATTACACAATATCATACATATGGATTACAGTGGGATAGTCAGTATATAAGAATGTTTGTAGATGGAAATAAAATTTACGAAATGTATATTGAAAATAATGCTGGTGGTACAGAAGAATTTCACAGACCATTCTACTTATTGTTAAATGTAGCAGTAGGTGGAAACTGGCCGGGATTTGCAGTGGATGATAGTGCATTCCCTCAGGAAATGAAAGTGGATTATATTCGTGTATATCAGGAAAATCCATCATTCAATAGTTCATCATCAAGTAATGTGGATCATAATACAGGAAGTGGTAATACTGGAAATGCTGGAAATACAGGTAATACTGGAAATACAGGCAATACACCTGCAAGTGGTATGGGAATGAATTCAGCAGGAGCAGGTTCGGCAACAGCGTATGTAAATGATTCTTCGTGGACAGATATTCATTATTCTGTAAATGGTGGAGCACAGCAGAATGTGAGAATGACACAGTCAGGTTCCAAAGCTACATACACTATCAATGGATTAAAATCAGGTGATATTGTAAAATACTGGTTTACTTACTGCAATACATCCGGATATGTGAAAGATACAGAAAGCTACACATATAATCATAATGGAAGTGGTTCATCAGGAAATCAGGGAAATACAGGAAATCAGCCAAGTATTAATCCGGCATCCGGAGATGTAGTTATTTATCAGGATGCAAATTATGGCGGACGTTCAGCATCCCTTGGTTTAGGAAACTTTAATTTAGCGTCATTACAGGCAAAAGGTTTTAAGAATGATGATTTGTCATCTATTAAATGTCCATGGGGCTATAAAGTGACTATGTACGCAGACGATAATTTTAGAGGAGCAGCTAAAGTTATCACAGCAGATACTGCTTTTGTAGGAAGTGATTGGAATGATCAGGTTTCTTCCATTAAAGTTGAAAAAGCACGTTACCGAATTGTTAATCGCCATAGTGGTCTTTGTCTTGATGTTTCCGGTTCTAATACTGCAAGTGGTACAAATGTTCAGCAGTGGACAGGAAATGATTCATTGGCACAGACGTGGGAAGTGTCATTTAACAAAGAAGATTCTACATATGTTTTGACAAGTGCAATTCATGGAAAGGCAGTTGACATGGGAGGCTGGTCCAAAGATAATGGTGGAAATGCTATTATCTGGGACAATAACAATACTGATAACCAGAGATGGTATATTACACCTGTAGATGGTGGATATTCCTTCTTGATTAACAAACATAGCAATAAGTGTCTTGAAGTTGGAGGCTGGTCAACAGAGGCCGGTGGAAATGCGATACAGTGGGATTATTTTGCACAGCCAAATCAGCAGTGGAAGTTTGAAATGGTAAATTAAAATAATTGAATAAATAGTTGTTTAATCTGTTAAGACAAGGTAAAATATAAGAAAGTTATATCCCTCGAATATGATATGTTCGGGGGATTCTTCATAAGGAGGAATTACAAATGAAAAAATTTATTTCTACAATGATTGTCTTAGTGATAATGACACAGCTATTTAGTACCTATGGAATAAAGGCGGATGAGAATAATATATTATCTTATAAAAATAAATTTGTTCCGCCTGATGGTAAAACACTGCTGTTTATTGGTCAGGATGATGATGAAACAGCGGATTATATAGAAAGCAGCAAAATCGTTCCTGCAGGAATGATGATTTATACAAATTTAGGGGATTTGTCCGCAATGACATCTTCTTATCAAGGTACCGGATCCAATCAGGCAGGACGAATGGATTTTCAGGATTGGGCAAGACGATATGACAATACCGTATTGAATCTTGGAATCTGGGCGTCAGATAGTACTATGCTCTTAGGAATTGCAAATGGAAAGTATGATGAAAATATAAAAAAACTTGCATACTATATTAAGGATTCTAAAAAGCCTGTATATGTTCGTTTCGGTTACGAGTTTGATGGTCCGTGGAATGCATATGCACCAGGGCTATATAAATCTGCATATAAGCATTTCGTTGATGTTGTCCGCGATACAACTCCTAACGGAAAATTGCAAAATGGTGTAGATGATAATATATCTTTTGTATGGCATTCTGCGGCATTTTTCCGACTGGGTGAAAATAATATCTGGCCTGATGTTACAGGGCAGAGTGGTTATGATAAAGAACAGATAGATAGTTATCTTAATAACCCATATATGACATTAGAAAATTGGTATCCTGGTGATGAGTATGTGGACTGGGTAGGGATTAGCTGGTTTGCGTGGGAGCATGAATATCAGGAAAAAGCGGCAGGCATAAGGAGAGATGAAGCTGTGGATTTTGCAAAAGAACACAGCAAGCCGGTTATGATTGCAGAGGCTGCACCAAAGGAAATATGGCAGCCACAGAATCCAACAAAAAATTGTTGTGACAATGGCAAAGTCTGCATCTTAGGCGAAGAAGGAACCATTCATGAGGGAGATTCATGGACGAACTGGTATCAGCCTATGTTTGAGTATATAGAAAAAAATGATATTAAGGCATTATGCTATATTAACCAGGACTGGAATGCACAGAAAATGTGGGAACTTCAAGGTGGCTGGGGAGATTCCCGAGTACAGAACAGCAAAGAAATCTTTGAAAAATGGTTAAGAAAGATTGGCGAATCCAGATATTTGACAAGTTCAAAAGATTTATACTCCTATATTCATTTTATTCCTAAGAATAATGAGCAGAACGGAACAACTACAGAAAAGGATAAAGCACAAGAGCAGACAACACAGAAAATACAAAAGATTTCGAACCCTAAAGGTGTAAAAATTACGAAGTTAAAGAGTGGTAGAAAATCTTTTAAGATTTTATGGAAAAAACGAACAAAAGGTACAAATGGATATGTAATTCAGTATAGTACTAAGAAGAACTTTAAATCTAAAGTAAAAAAAGTGACGATAAAGAAGAGAAGGATTACTTCAAAAAAAATAAAAAATTTAAAATCGAAAAAGAAATACTATGTTAGAATCAGAACGTTTAAGTTGGTGAAGAACAAAAGGTATTATTCTAATTGGAGTAAAGTGAAAAGTGTGAAAACAAAATAGAATTTGTATAAGAATAAAATTCCCAGGCTATGGATGATACATAACCTGGGAATTGTTATTTCGTTTACTGCGGATATATGAGTCTTTCTTCTGCGATATCTGTCAATACTTCATCATAGTATTTCGAACATATATATTTTGCCATGTTTAGATTCATATCCAGATAGTTTCCGCAGTCTTTGGCACAGGCGCCAGGGACAACATCATTGAAATCTTTCATGAATTCATACATTCTTGTGACGAGGGGAAGAACATCTTTGGAAGAATAGTCTCCTGCCAGTACCATGTAAAAACCAGTGCGGCATCCCATAGGACCGAAATAAATTACTTTATCTTTAAACTCTTCATCATTTCTTAAAAAAGTAGCCCCCAGATGTTCTATTGTATGAACTTCTGCGGTGTTCATAACAGGTTCAAAATTCGGTCTGGTCATCCGAATGTCAAATGTGGTAATGACTTCGGCTCCGGCTTTGTCCTTTCTGGAAACGTACAGTCCGGGTAATAATTTTAAATGGTCAATTGTAAAACTTGTAATTTTGTTCATATTTACCTCCGAAAAATTTCTACAATAATCTTAATGAATTGCACATCAAAAATCAAGGGGCTGGTTGTTTTTATAAAGATAAAAATATATAATGGATGAAAGTTGGAATCGTAGAAGAAAGGATAAATGAGCAGTAACATGGATAATACAACAAATAATAATTGTGATTTAGAACAGAGTAAGCCTCACAAGAGACGTGTAAGGTACAAGGGGACACATCCCAGAACTTATGCTGAAAAGTATAAAGAACATAATCCTGATAAATATAAGGACACGATAGAAAAGGTTATCAGTAAGGGAAGTACACCGGCAGGGATGCACATATCTATTATGGTAGATGAAATATTGGATTTTCTGGAAATACAGCCGGGGCAAAAAGGACTGGATGCAACATTGGGTTATGGTGGACATACGAGCAGAATGTTGGAAAAACTAGAAGGAAAAGGACATGTGTATGGACTTGATATCGATCCTATAGAGATAGACAAAACGAAAAAGAGGTTATCGGATAAAGGATTTGGCAGTGAACTATTTACGGCGGTAAATATAAATTTTAAAGATATAGATAAAGTGGCGGAAGAATATGGACCGTTTAATTTTGTTTTGGCAGACTTGGGTGTTTCCTCTATGCAGATAGATAATCCGGAACGTGGATTTACATATAAGTGTGAAGGACCTTTAGATTTACGTTTGAATCCGAATCAGGGTATTTCGGCGGCAGAACGTTTAAACAGAATATCATTAGAGGAGTTGGAAGGGATGCTCATAGAAAATTCTGATGAACCATATGCTTACGATATTGCGAAAAAAGTTATTGAAGAGCGGAGAAAAAAGAAAATAGAGACAACACTAGAATTAAAGAATATAGTAGAAAAAGCAGTTTCACAATCAAAAGAAACAAGGAATATGTCTAAAAAGGATAAAGAGGAATTGATGAAGAAGTGCTGTGCCAGAGTTTTTCAGGCACTTCGAATTGATGTAAATAATGAGTTTGAAGTATTGTATGAATTTCTGGAAAAACTTCCAGATGTGCTGGCGCCAGGAGGAAGAGTGGCAGTTTTAACCTTTCATTCGGGAGAAGACAGGTTAGTGAAAAAGTCCTTCAAATCGTTAAAAGGTTCAGGTGTGTACAGTGAGGTGGCAAGGGAGGTCATCAGACCCGGAAGAGAAGAATGTATCAGAAATCCAAGAGCAAAGTCTACAAAAATGCGATGGGCAGTAAAAAGTTTATAGGAATTTATTGAAAATAGATGAATATATGCTAAAATAAAACTATCACTATAGTGATAGTTTTTTGTGTATGAGCATATCATATGACATAGCAGAATATTACGATTATATTTATATGAGGGTGTGCAATGGAATTGAAAGGAAGCAGTATGAATGAAATTACGATTTGGCATGGTTCTGAAAAGATTATAAAAAATCCTACATATGGAAAAGGAAAAGGACACAATGATTATGGAATGGGATTTTATTGTACAGAGAGTTTAGAATTGGCAAAAGAATGGGCGTGCAAAGATATAGGAATAGACGGATTTGCGAACAGTTATACTCTAAATACGAATGGATTGAACATATTGGACTTATCAGACAAAAAATATCATGTTTTAAACTGGCTTGCTGTGCTGGCAGATAATAGAGACTTTAAAACGACCCTGCCGATTGCAAAGGATGGAAAAGAATATCTGATTAGAAATTTTCTGATTGATATCAAACAGTATGACTTGATAAAAGGTTACAGGGCAGATGATTCTTATTTTGCGTTTGCAAGGGCATTTATAAATAATCAGATTAATATTAGTGATTTAGAAAAAGCAATGAGGTTAGGAAAACTTGGCGAACAGATTGTAATAAAGTCACAGAAAGCCTTTGCACAATTAAAATTTTTAGGTTATGAAAAGGCACAGAGTAACAAATACTATCATAAGAGAATGAAACGCAATTTAGACGCTAATAGTGAATTTGTGAAATTATTGAATGATGCAGATATCTATGGGATGCATATGATAGATATTATTAGAAAGGGAATGAAGGATGGAGATGAATGCTTACGAAAATCTGGCAATGGATGAAGCGATGAATAATCTGGGAGATGCCTTTGACTATATTGTTTATGACTGTCATATGAATTTAGATGAATTTATGGATTGGTTTATTGTTTCGGGAGTTGCAAAAGAATATGAAAATAAAAATCCAAGATATGTTGTTGGAATGTCAGGACCTGAATTGGTGTGGGAAGTGTTTGAAAAAATAGGAATAGAAAATCATCACGTACATTCTACGGATATCGTAGGAGAAAAGACAAAAGAATACTGGAGCGGATGGATTCTGGCATATTATCAAATTATAACAGGCAGAAGTTATAAAAATATCATGTCTCATATTTCTATGGAAGAGATTAAAAGAATGTATTATCCGCTGCATGAAGCACCGGAAGAAAAATTTGTAGAGACTATCAATAGTTATATTGAGAAGAAACCTATAAAGTCGAAATTAAAAGAGTTTCGGATGGACTATGGAATCACACAGATAGAATTGTCAAAACATTCAGGAGTATCTCTTCGTTCGATTCAGATGTATGAACAGTTACAAAAAGATATCGGTAAGGCAAATGTGACATCTGTCATAAATCTGGCAAAAGCATTAGGGTGTAATGTAGAAGAACTGTTGGAATGATAGTATATAAGCAAATGTATATTTTAGTACACTTTTTAATAAAAAAGTGGTATGATGTTAAAGTATGTAGAAATAAAGGAGAGAAGTTATGTTAGGAGATAAGAAAGTATCATATAGTGCCATGCAGTCAACAGGCACACTTACACTGGGAAATTATTTAGGAGCTCTTGACAACTGGCTGAAAATGCAGGAAGAATACGAATGCTTTTATGCAATTGCAGATTTACATTCTCTGACAATAAGGCAGAATCCGGCAGAATTGAGAAAAAGAGCCAGAGATTTATATACATTATACGTGGCAGCAGGACTTGATCCGGAGAAGAATTGTATTTATTTTCAGTCACATGTATCGGCACATGCAGAGCTTGCATGGATATTGAATTGTTTTACATATATGGGAGAGTTAAACAGAATGACGCAGTTTAAAGATAAGGCTGCAAAACATGCTGATAATATTAATGCAGGTCTGTTTACATATCCGGCGCTGATGGCTGCAGACATTCTTTTGTATCAGGCAGATGTGGTACCGGTAGGTCTTGATCAAAAGCAGCATTTGGAATTGGCCCGTGATATTGCAAATAGATTTAATGGTATTTACGGAGATGTATTTACGATACCGGAACCTTTGATTGGAAAATCCACTGCGAAGATTATGAGCCTTCAGGATCCATCAAGAAAGATGTCTAAGTCAGATGAGAATCCAAATGCAAGCATTTTACTGATGGATGATTCTGACACGATTATAAGAAAATTCAAGAGAGCAGTTACAGACTCTGATATGGAGATTCGTTACTCTGATGAGAAACCGGGTATTCAGAATTTAATAAATATTTATTCCTGCATTACAGGAAAGACGGTTGAAGATGTAGAAAAAGAGTTTGATGGTAAGGGATATGGAGACTTTAAGATGGCTGTGGGAGAGACAGTAGCAGACAGATTAAAGCCATTACAGGACAGATTCTATGAACTTCAAAAAGACAAGACTTATCTGAATGGAGTAATTAAGGAGAATGATGAGAAGGCAGCATATTTTGCAAATAAGACACTTAGAAAGGTTCAGAAAAAAGTAGGTCTTACAGAAAGAATCAGATAAAAACAAGAAAGAACTTCCAAGGACAATGCGGAAGTTCTTTTTTTGAAGGAGGGAGTTGCAAATGATAAAAAACATATTATTTGACTTAGACGATACGATTTTAGATTTTCATAAATGTGAAAGGACAGCGCTGACAGAAACATTTAAAATGATAGGTGTTGAACATACAGAAAAAATATTGGATCGTTATAGTGTAATTAATGATATGCACTGGAAGAGGCTGGAGAAGGGAGAACTGACCAGAGCTCAGGTGCTGCTAGGCAGGTTTGAAGTTTTGTTTGAAGAAATAGGAGCAGAATGTTCCAGTGAGTTGGCATGGAAGACATATGAGGAGTTGCTCGGAAATCAGTATTTTTTAGTGGAAGGAGCATTGGATTTACTTGAAAAATTATATGGAAAGTATCGCTTATATATTGTATCCAACGGAACTGCAACAGTGCAGGATAGAAGAATTGCAGGTGCAAAACTGGAAAAATATTTTGAAAAAATATTTATTTCTCAAAAGATAGGAGTAAATAAACCGAATATAAGATTTTTTGAGAGATGTTTTTCGGAGATTGGTGATGTGAAAAAAGAAGAGACTATTATAATAGGTGACAGTCTTAGCTCTGATATACAGGGAGGAATCAATGCTGGTATTAAAACCTGCTGGTATAATCCCAACAAAAATGAGTGTCCAAAATCTATGTGCATTGACTATATCATTCACAGTTTGGACGAGATAGAAGAGGTAATTAAGAAAGAACAGGAATAAAAAAAGTGAACGATAACCTGATTATGAATCAGGAGATTGTTCACTGTTTTTTATTCTGCTTTTTTGCACGTTGTTTATCGTATAAAGATTTATCCATAAGAATAATTACGAGATTTACTATTAGGAAAACTATCATTAGGAATACAATATATAAACAACATTTTCCAATACCAATACAATCATAATCTAAGAAAAAATAAGGATATTTTGGAACATCAATAAATTCTTCCGGTCTGTTACAATGACATCTGGTAAAGAAACAAATAATGTAAACCAGAGGAAAAGCCAGCCAAGTAATAATCTGTTTCCATTCAAATAATCCCTTTGGCTGGAATATTATCCAGTCCAGTATAAACATAAAAGGAACGACATAATGTGCAAGTATGCTTTCTAAAGGCAGCCCCAAGGATGTTATCGTATCATAGGATAATATAATTTTATTTTCTGAAAAATGATAAACTAAAAATGTACAGATAATAGAAGATAAAGCCATTCCTTTAAAGTATGTTAATAGTCTGGAAC
This sequence comes from uncultured Eubacterium sp., assembly GCA_910578975.1. Classification (GTDB taxonomy): domain Bacteria; phylum Bacillota; class Clostridia; order Lachnospirales; family Lachnospiraceae; genus Eubacterium_G. The sequence goes on along the minus strand of CAJTRZ010000011.1, from coordinate 10,252 downwards.
GGGTATCTTTTCCAAGAAAATGTTTTATCAATAAAATAATCATAAAAACAAGACAGAAAATATTGCTCCATAAAGTGAAGAAACTAAGTTCGTGGGCATTTATATTTCTGTCGTTTAAGTCCAAATGAATAAAAATTCCTGTGGCACAAATTATGATAAATGTAATACGATAAATTAACTCAAATCTCTGTTTCATATCAAAACTCCCACTTTTATTATTTCCAAAGAAGTGAAATAAATAGTTGTAAAAAATTTCTTTTTTTAAAAACATATGCAAATAAGAACCACAAGTTTTGGGATAAATCTTGAAGAAAGACCCAAGATATTGTATACTATATTAGTTAGAGTGGGTGTATTCTGCTCTAGTACTTTATATTAATTTACATAAGTGGAAATGAGAAGATATGCTTTTAGAAAAGAACAGATTAGATATAGATACATATTTAAAGTTACGTAAGGCTGTGAATTGGAAAACACTGACCAGAGAGCAGGCAGAGAGAGCCATACAGGGAAGTCTGTTTACAGTTGTTGCTTTTGATGATAGACAAGCTGTTGGTATGGGAAGAATTGTAGGCGATGGCGCAGTAATTTGTTATATCCAGGACTTGATTGTTATTCCGGAGTATCAGGGGAGTGGTATCGGACAGCAAATCATGGAACACCTTATTGACTATGTAAAGGGAATGAAATTACCGGATACAGAGATCATGCTTGATTTAATGTGTGCAGTTGGACGGGAAGAATTTTATAAAAAATATGGGTTTATAGCCAGACCAACAGAAAAACTGGGGCCTGGGATGATTATGTATATTGAATAGAGGTTGCAGATGAATATTTATTTAATACGGCATGGCAGACAGAACAGCAGGTTGTGTAATGTGGATGTGGAACTTTCAAAAGAGGGAAGAGAGCAGGCAGAACTGACAGGAGAGCGGTTGAAAACGTATGGGATTGAAGCAGTTTATTCCAGTCAATTACTGCGCGCGGAAGAGACAGCAGATATTATCAATAAATATTTGGGCAGGCAAAGATTTATTGATGAAAGATGGCAGGAGGCAGACTTTGGAGGGATGACAGGACTGTCCAATGAGGAAATGAAGCAAAAGTATGGTGGGTTTCTGGCAAAGAGAGCAACTATGACAGAGGATATTCCTTATCCTGATGGGGGAGAAAATTGTCAGATGGTATTTAACCGTGCATTTACAGCATTGAAAGATTTGACAAGGCAGCCTTATGAAGATGTGTGTGTGGTGACCCATGGAGGAGTTCTTAGAGCATTGCTCACAGGGATTGTGGGAGCAGATTATGCGAAATGGCTTACTTTTGGAAGACAGATTGAAAACTGCAGTATTACCCATATCATGTATGATGAAAAAATGGAGACATTTCATATTGAGAGATTTAATGATTTTGCACATTTTGAAGGGAAGGATTATTTGATGAGAAAACATTTTGGAAACGGATTCTTCCAAGTGAAAAAGGTTAAGTAAAATAAGATTATATCTAAGGAAAGATACAAAATGTAAACAAGTTATAATTATAATAGGTTATATGGAGTGAGGTTAGAAATGGCAAATAATTATGATGGAAATAGTATTTCCGTATTAGAGGGACTAGAACCGGTCAGGAAACGTCCGGGAATGTATATTGGAAGTGTGGGGACGAAAGGACTGAACCATCTGATATACGAAATCGTGGATAATTCTGTAGATGAACATCTGGCAGGGCATTGTTCAGAAATTACAGTAACGTTGGAGAAAGACGGTTCTGCAACGATTAAAGATAACGGTAGAGGTATTCCAGTAGATATCAATGAGCAGACCGGACGCCCGGCAGTTGAGGTTGTGTTTACGACTTTGCACGCAGGAGGAAAATTTGGAGATGGAAATTATAAAATCTCCGGTGGACTGCATGGTGTTGGTTCATCTGTGGTAAATGCATTATCATTGTGGCTGGAAGTCAATGTAAAGCGTGATGGAAAAGTATATAATCAGAGATATGAACAGGGAAAAATCTGTTATGACTTAAAAGAAACAGGTACGTGCAGAAAGAATGATACGGGTACTACAGTAAACTTTTTTCCGGATGGAGAGATATTTGAAAAGATATATTTTAAGGCAGAGTCCATTAAGAGCAGACTTCATGAGACAGCTTATCTGAATCCGGAATTATCAATTATATTTGAAAATAAGCGTGTGGGCGAAGAAGAGACGGTTAAATTTCATGAACCGGATGGTATTAAAGCCTTTATTGCTGACATGAACAAGGATAAAGAGAAAGTAACAGATATTGTTTATTTTAAGAATGACATTGATGGTATCGAAATAGAGGTGGCATTCCAGTATATCAATGAGTTTACAGAGAATATTTCAGGATTCTGTAATAATATTTATACGCAGGAAGGCGGCACGCATATTACAGGATTTAAATCAATATTGACACAGACCATTAATCAGTATGCAAGAGAACTTGGTACATTAAAGGAAAAAGATGCAAACTTTACCGGAGCGGATGTGAGAAATGGTCTGGTAGCAGTGGTAGCTTGTAAACATCCTGATCCACGATTTGAAGGTCAGACAAAGACAAAGCTGGACAACCCTGATGCAGAAAAAGTGACAAAGAATATTGCAGGAGAGCAGTTGACACTTTACTTTGATAAAAACCTGGAAACGCTTAAAAATGTTATCAGTTGTGCAGAAAAATCAGCAAAGATTCGAAAATCTGAAGAAAAAGCGAAGACAAATATGCTTTCAAAGAGTAAGTTCTCGATTGACAGTAACGGAAAACTTGCAAACTGTGAAAGCAGAAAGGCAGAGGATTGCGAAATCTTTATCGTGGAGGGAGATTCTGCGGGAGGTTCTGCAAAGACTGCCAGAGATAGAAAGACGCAGGCGATTATGCCGATACGAGGCAAGATATTAAATGTGGAAAAGACTTCTATGGACAAGGTACTTGCCAATGCAGAGATAAAAACAATGATTAATGCATTTGGTTGTGGTTTTTCTGAAGGATATGGAAATGATTTTGATATTGAAAAGTTAAAATTTCACAAAATTATTATTATGACAGATGCGGATGTGGATGGCTCTCATATCGATACATTGCTTCTCACATTCTTTTACAGATTTATGCCGGAGTTAATTACACATGGACATGTGTATATAGCAACGCCTCCTTTATACAAAGTAGTCCCAAAACGTGGCGAAGGAGAGTATTTATATGATGATAAAGCATTGGAGAAATATAGAAAAACACATAATGGCTTCACATTGCAGCGTTATAAAGGACTTGGAGAGATGGATCCGGAGCAGTTATGGGAGACGACATTGGATCCGAAGAGAAGAATATTAAAGCAGGTAGAAATAGAAGACGCAAGACTGGCATCAGATGTGACTAGTATGCTGATGGGCAGTGAAGTAGGACCGAGACGTGAATTTATTTATAAACATGCGAAAGATGCGGATTTAGATATCTAGGGAGGTAAAAATGGCAGAGCAGATTATTAAAACAGAGTATTCTGAAGTGATGCAGAAAAGTTATATTGATTACGCCATGAGCGTTATCTGTGCCAGAGCTCTTCCGGATGCGAGAGATGGGTTGAAACCGGTGCAGAGACGTGTTTTATATGCAATGGACCAGCTGGGATTATCACATGATAAACCACATCGTAAGTCAGCGCGTATTGTCGGTGATACGATGGGTAAGTATCATCCGCATGGCGACAGTTCTATTTATGAGACGTTAGTTGTTTTAGAGCAGGAATTTAAGAAAGGTATGGCACTGGTTGACGGTCATGGAAACTTCGGCTCTATTGAGGGAGATGGGGCAGCAGCCATGCGTTATACTGAGGCGAGGTTACAGAAATTTACTGAAGATGCATACCTTGCGGATTTGAATAAAGATGTCGTAGATTTTATACCAAATTTTGACGAGACAGAGAAAGAGCCACAGGTACTTCCAGTGCGTGTGCCAAATCTTTTAGTGAATGGAGCAGAAGGTATCGCAGTAGGTATGACTACCAGTATTCCGACACATAATCTGGGCGAGGTGCTGGATGCAGTGATTGCATATATGGAGAGAAACAGTATTACGACAGAAGAGTTGATGCAGATTATACCGGGACCTGATTTTCCTACAGGGGGCATTGTGGCAAACAAGTCAGAACTGCCAAATATTTATGAGACAGGTGTAGGAAAAATCAAACTTCGTGGAAAGCTGGAGTTTGAAAAAGGAAAAGGCAGAGAGAAAGATAAACTTGTCATTACAGAGATTCCGTACACGATGATTGGAGCAGGAATTGGTAAATGTATTTCGGACATTATTGATTTAGTAGAGACAAAAAAGACCAATGATATTGTTGATATTTCCAATGCCTCTAATAAAGATGGGATTCGAATTGTGCTGGAACTTCGAAAAGGAGCAGATGTTGAGAAACTCAAAAATATGCTCTACAAGAAGACAAAACTGGAGGATACTTTTGGTGTAAATATGCTTGCCATTGCTGACGGCAGACCGGAAGTTATGGGACTGAAAAAGATTATTTCTTACAATGTGGAATTTCAGTATGAACTTGCCACACGCAAATATACCACATTGCTTAATAAGGCATTGGAACAGAAAGAAATTAAAGAAGGTCTGATTAAGGCTACGAATATTATTGATTTGATTATTGAGATTATCAGAGGATGCCAGAGTCAGAAGCAGGTAAAAGAATGTCTGGTAAAGGGTAAGACAGATGGAATTAAATTTAAGAATCCGGAGTCAGAAATTCTGGCTGGAAATCTCAATTTTACAGAGCGTCAGGCACAGGCGATTCTTGATTTGAGACTTGCAAAATTAATTGGTCTGGAACTCATGGCTCTTCAAAAAGAATATGAGGAGTTAGTAAACCAGATTGCTGATTATGAAGAAATTTTAAACAGTAAACGTGCGATGACACGTGCAATTAAGAAAGACCTGCAGAACATTAAAAAGGAATATAACAGAGAACGCCGAACTGTAATAGAAGATGGAAAAGAAGCTGTTTATGATGAGAATGCTTTCGTAGAGCAGGAAGTTGTTTTTGTTCAGGATAAGTTTGGATATGCAAAGCTTCTGGATCCGGCAGCTTTTGACAGAAATATTGAATCTGTTACGAGGGATAACAAATATTACTTTAACTGTATGAATACTGACAGTATCTGTATTTTTACGGATAATGGTAATGTGCATCAGATTAAAGTTCATAAAATTCCAACAAAGAAAGTCAGGGAAAAGGGAGTACCGATTGACAATCTTGGAAATTATTCCAGTCAGGGAGAGAGTATTATCGCATTATTATCTTTCGATATGATAAAAAATAAAAAACTATTATTTACAACGAAAAATGGAATGATTAAGTTAGTTGATGGTAATGAGTTTGAGACGAACAGAAAGACAATAGCAGCTACGAAACTTGGAAAAGATGATGAGGTTGTGTCTGTTAAGATTACAAGAGTATCTGAGAGAGAAGTGATACAGGAAAATATAGGGATGCCTGTTATGCTTTCCGGCGGCTCTGATGAATTTGAACCATTAGACTTTGAGCAGATGGAATTTGGGCAGATGGATATGATGGAACAAGATGTACCAGATACTGAGCTGCAATATACGAGAGAGATTCTTGTACTTCAGACGAATGATGGAATTTTCTTGAGATTCCCGATAAAAGAAGTTCCTGAGATGAAAAAAGCAACATTGGGAGTTAGAGGAATTAAATTAAATCCTGAGGATTTTGTTTCCAACGTTTACCTTCTTGATGTGGGCGATAACGAGGTGGTAGAATATAAAGGAAAGAAAGTAGAACTTCGTAAGTTAAAGATTGGAAAACGAGGAACAAAAGGAGTAAAAGTAAGACGATAAGCAGCAGGTTTAGGTTATTACTTTGCAAAGGAACAGATGGAGGGGTATACCTGATATAGGAGGATATATGAGAGTACAGAAGAAAATACTACAGTACATAATATGTGTGACTATGGTTATGGCTATAGTCTTAGGTTTGTGTGCGGATTTTACTATAAATTATACAAGAGTTCAGGGTGCGGATGCTTTTGAAACCAGTATTAGCGGTTTTCCGGAAAGCTACAAACCATATTTGAGAACTCTACATAAGCAATATCCAAAATGGAAATTTGTTCCTTATAACACAGGTATTAAGTTTAGTACAGCTGTGAAAAAGGAGTACGAGGACAATAGAAGTCTTATTGAAAAAAGTTTCAGTAAATATTTGAAGTCTACAGCTCCGGCAGATTATAGTGTATCTGGAGGGTACTATATTCCAAAGGATGGTTCCAGCTGGGTAACTGCGTCAAAAAATGCGATTGCTTATTTTATGGACCCAAGGAATTTTTTAAATAAGAAGCATATTTATATGTTTGAAAAACTTTCTTTTGATTCAACCAGTCAGACACAGACAGGTGTCGAAGCAATATTAGATAATACGTTTATGTATAAAACAGATATCGGGTATATTACAACAAAAGGCAAATATAAGGCAACAGATATAAAGTATTCAAAACAAATATTAGAAGCAGCACAGAAAAGTAAAGTCAGTGCCTATTATATTGCATCAAAAATTATTCAGGAAATCGGTACAAAGAAGCATGAAAGATATGCTGGTATGGGTGCCAGTGGCAGCATTAATGGAGAGTACTCAAAAAAATATACAGGAATATATAACTTCTATAATATTGGGGCGTTTTCCAGTGCGAATCCTATTGCAAATGGATTAAAATGGGCTAGTTCTGATACCTCCTATGGAAGACCATGGAATACACCAGCGAAATCTATTAATGGCGGAGCTGCTTATATTGGAGAAAAATATATTAATTGTGGACAGGATACGACTTACTATCAAAGATTTAATGTGAATAAAAATTCCCAGTATGGTCTGTACCAGCATCAGTATATGACAAATATTTATGGTGCTGCATCAGAGGCGGCAATTACGAGTGATGCATATTTAGAAATGGGAATTACAAACCTTGCAAAAACATTTGTAATTCCGGTATATAAAAGTATGCCTTCTGAAAACGCAAAAGTAACTATAGGCAGTCAGTCAAAGAGTGGTTATATTATTTCTAATGTTAACTTGAGAAAAGGACCTGGTACAACATATAAAACATCAATGACATTGAATAAAAATGATAAGGTCACAGTACAAAAAGGCGTTATGACGGATATGGATTTTAGTACTACCTGGCTGAGTAACCCTTATTGGTATCAGGTAAAAGGAACGAAAAATGGAAAAGCATTTACCGGATATGTTTCGGCAGCATATGTGAATCTTTATAAAGAAAAAGATATCGCAAAAGGAGCAAAAATAAAACTTCCAGTATCTGTAACATCAGGGCATACAGTTTATTATGTGTCAGACAATCCGGCTGTGGCATCCGTTGATTCATCAGGAAATATTACAGGAGTCAAAGCAGGAACTACGACAATACGGGCATACACAGCGAATGGAGGGATGAGTTCTGCCGCAGTTGAGGTGAATAATCTCACAGCTCCTAAGAAACCTACAATTCAGGTGAAATCTAAAAATTATAATTCAGTAAAAATACAATGGAGCCAGGAAGCAGGAGTTACCGGATATTATTTATATAAGAAAAATGCAGATGGCAAATATAAAATTATTGCGAAACCTGCAGGAACGACTTATAGTTATACTGATACAAAACTGACAACAGGGCAGTCATATAGTTATAAGGTAAAAGCTTATAAAACAATTAATGGTAAAAAATATAAAAGCCCAAGATCTAAAGCGGTTAGTGCAAAGCCGGTTCCGGGAAAACCTAAGAAACCGATTATTACAAGTACGGGAAATGGATTAACAATATCCTGGAAATCTATAAAAGGAGCCAGTGGATATGTCTTGTATAGAAGTACAAGTAAAAATGGTACATTTAAGAAGAAGAAAACTTTAAAAGGGAAGACATCAGTCTCTTTTGTGGATACGAAAGTAACGGCAGGCAGGACATATTATTATAAGGTAGTAGCATATAGGAAAGTATCAGGAAAGAAAATATATGGAAAAGAATCTGCAAAGGCTCATATGAAGAAATAAAAGTACATCAATAGTTAGGAGGCAAAATGATTAATTTTATTGTATGTGGATTGGAAGATATATTTATAAAAGAAGGAGTTAAAGAGATACCAGAAGAGACGATTGAATTGATTTCAAGGTTACAACAGGAGGGTATTAAGTTTGCAGTTGCGACAGGACTCAATTATGATTCCGTAAAATCATTATTTGGTAAAGTAAAAAATGATATTATATATATTTGTAATGATGGTGGTGTTATTATTTATCAGGATAAAATAATAAGTAAAACGCCGATTGACAGACTTGTATGTTTTGATGTTGTGGCAGAGATGGAAAAGGAAGAGTTTGCTGATGATATGAAACTTTTGTTTTCTACAGATAGAGGAACAGTTACAAATAGTGGTGATAGAATGTTCATGGAGTATTTGGAATGTAATGGAATTATTCCGGAAGTGATAGAGAATATACGAGTTGCACAGGGAGATATTACAAAAATTACACTATGTTCAGAAAAAGGCTTTGATGAGAAAACTTATGAGCATATTTATACAAAATGGGCAGGAAAAGTGAATGTTAATATTGCTAATTCAAATCAGGCATTTATTACAGGACCACTTGTTACAAAAGGGACAGCAATTGCATTGATACAGCACGTTTATAATATATCAGAAGAAGATACTGTAGTTTTTGGAGCAGGGTATAGTGATATAGATATGTTTGAGCATAGTTATTATAGTTATGCCATGCAGTCATCAGATGCTCAGGTGAAACATGCAGCAAAACATATTGCAGAAAATGTAAATACAATATTGGAAGATATAATGAGGATGTAACAACAGTTCAGCCATGCACAGAAAAGGGAAGGAGTCCAAAGGACTGCTTGCAGGACTTTGGACTCCTTCCCTTTTCTGTATATGGTGAGCCAAAATAGCGAGAAGAAGCGAAGCGAATTCGAGCTAGTGGCTGAACTGTTACAGAATGTAAAGTTAATTTTTTAGAAATTATAAAATATAAAGTGACACCGAAAGGTGTATTAATATTCAGTTTGGAGGAAACATGACCCGATTAAATAAAAAAAAGATAGTAGTATTAGGTTTGGCAGCAGTTATGAGTACAACGCTGTTTACAGGGTGTAAAGTAAGCAGTGATACTCCGATTCTTGGAAAAATATTAGGACTTCATAGTGACGAAATTTTTGAAGTAGACCGTCTCGTCTGTTCAGATAATGAATATAAACTGGTGTTTATGAATTATGTGAATAAATATAAAAAAGATTTCGGTGGTGAAATTAACTGGGAATCACAGATTGACAAAAATACAACTTTAAAAGACTTTATTATGGAAAAAGTCAAAGAAGATATTGCTGTAAAATATACACTTTCAGCTATGGCAGAGACAGAGAGAGTAAAGCTGGATAAGGAAGATATGAAGTCTATTAATGGTATGGTTGAAGAGTATTATGGGTCATTAAGTGAAGAGGAAAAAGCATATTTTGACTCGGATATGGATGTGGTTATAAGCGTGTATACCAATTATTATCTGGCAGATAAAGTATATAATAAGGCAACTGAAACTGTTGGGGATGATATCAGTGAGGAAGATGCAAGAGTAGCAAAAATACAATATATCAGAATGTCAACAGAGGGAACTTCAGAAACGGAGATTGTTTCAAAACTTACATCTATAGCGAAAGATGTGAATACACAGAAAAAAGATTTTGCAAGAGAAGCAAAACAGCTTAGCGAGGATGATTCAGTAGAACGAATTGTTAAGAAAAACGAAGCAAAGGCGAAACTGGAATTAGAAGCATTTAATGTAAAGAAAGAGAAAACGAGTAAAGTTATAAAAGATGGAACTGATTATTACCTTATATATTGTGTTGATAATTATTTGAAGGATGAGACCACAGTAAATAAAGCGGAGATGATTGATTCCGCAAAAAAAGCAGTATTTAAAAAGAAATATGATTCTTTCTTAAAAGATACAGATTATGATTTTAATACATCGGAATGGGAGGATATTGTACCCCAAGATGTAGAAAATACAAAAACCAGCAGCTTGCTGGACGTATATGCAAATAGATAAATTCCGGTTTGTAGAGGAGTGACTTTCCTGCTGAAAGAGAATACAGCGGCAATACATTCACCTCATTACTTGAACATTTATTAAAAAGAAAACATAGAATTAATA
>CAJTRZ010000010.1 GCA_910578975.1 uncultured Eubacterium sp. | reverse complement strand
AAGGGTACACAAGGGTTTCGCATAGGAAACGCCTTTGCCTCCAAATTTGAATATTTCGATCTTGTAGAGAGTGGCATTTCACTGCTGGAAGAGAATACAGAGGGAAAGTCACCTCCCTACAAATCGAATTTTATTTCAAATGTTCTTTTACCGGAACTTCTGTTTTCTCATCATAACAATCAAACAATTCCTCCAGTTCATCTTCTTTCTGTTTCTTTGTAAACAAACTAACGACTGGTACAATAATTAATCCTCCAACCATGGCGATTACACCTGAGTTAATTGATGATTTAAAAATGTATCCAAGAATGGTTCCCCAACTAGTAACATCAACACCTGCTAAAGTAACAATCAACTGAATTACTGCAATTCCACATCCCCATACAAAACATACAACTGTTGCAACCTTTGTTACACCTTTCCAGTATAATCCATAAAGAAATGGTGCAAGAAATGCTCCTGCAAGTGCTCCCCATGAAACCCCCATCATCTGGGCAATAAATGTTACTTCCGGATGTGCATCTTTAAAAATTGCAATCACTGCCGATACGAGAATAAAGAATACGATAAATAATCTCATAATACTTACTTGTTTCTTATCTGACATCTCTTTCTTTGATGCCGGCTGAATTACATCAAGCGTAAATGTTGAACTCGATGTAAGAACCAGTGAAGAAAGAGTTGACATAGAAGCAGACAATACTAAAACAATAACAACCGCAATAACCAATGCCGGCAAAGTTGAAAGCATTGTTGGAATAATTGTGTCAAACAACGGCTTTCCTGTCATCTCATTCATAACAACCTTATCACTGTATAATCTGCCAAATCCACCTAAGAAATAACATCCTCCCGCAACAATAATTGCAAAAACGGTAGAAATAATTGTTCCCTTATGTATATCTTTTTCACTTTTAATAGCATAAAACTTTCCAACCATCTGCGGCAATCCCCATGTACCAAGTGATGTAAGTATAACAACAAACAATAATGCCAATGGATCCGGTCCTAAAAAGGCAGTATATGCTCCTTTCCATCCTGCATCCCCTGTTATACTTGCAAGACTCTTTGTGGCTTCAATAAGACCACCGTTATCTATCAGCACTGCACCAATTACAGCACAAATACCAAACAGCATAATAATTCCCTGAATAAAATCATTAATTGCAGTTGCCATATATCCGCCAAAAATAACATAAATTCCGGTAAGTACTGCCATAACAACAATAACTACCCAATAAGGAATATCAAATACAAGACCAAACAAACTGGAAAGTCCATTGTATAAAGAAGCTGTATATGGAATCAGAAATATAAATACGATAACTGATGCAGCCACCTTTAGCGGTGTAGAATTAAATCTTTTTCCAAAAAAGTCCGGCATTGTCTTTGCGTCAATATGCTGTGTCATAACTCTTGTCCTTCTACCCAGTACATTCCATGCAAGAAGTGAACCAATAAAAGCGTTACCAAGTCCTGCCCATGTAGAAGCAAGTCCAAAATTCCATCCAAACTGTCCGGCATATCCCACAAATATAACCGCTGAAAAATAAGATGTTCCAAAAGCAAAAGCTGTAAGCCACGGACCTACAGAACGTCCTCCCAGAACAAATCCGTTAACATCTGTTGCATGTTTTCTTGTGTAAAATCCTACAAAAATCATTACTGCAAAAAATGCAACAAGCATAATTGAACATAATGTCTCTGTCATAATGTTCCCTCCATCTTTTTAATATTTTATTCGTCGCACTTTAAACCGTTACGCTTTAAAGTAATAAAGTGATTATACTATAATAGTACATAATATGTCAATATTTACTTTTTTGTACTTATTCCTGTCTTTTTATTGTATTAATAGAATCAATAATTACATATAATCTATATAAGAAAAAAGAGTTTGTTTTTCTACGAACATTTTTGAAAACAAACTCTTTATTATATTAAATTAATGCAATTCCTTTATCCAGCATCTTCTCCGTCTGTGCTCTATCTTATCAAATCTCTTCCATAATGAATGAACTTTTATATTATCTTCCAACATAGGTCCGGTCTCTGCATATTTCATTCCATCTTTAATCGCAGCCCTCAGTATCTCCGTTACTAAAACAGCAGGCAGTCCTTTATTCTTGTACTCATCTAGCACACCAACCAGATATAATTCTAATGTTTCCGGTTTAGAAAATGGTGCATATAATAATCTTGCCCATCCAAAAGGAAACAATCTGCCACGTGATTTTTTGGAGGCCTGTCCCATAGATGGAACTGTCACACCAATACCTACCATTCGTCCATTTTCATCTACAATTAAAGAAATAAATCGTACATTTACCATCAGAATAAACTGTCCAACATATTTCTTAATCATTTCATCTGTTAAATCTACCTCACCATAAAGCACTTTTGCAGTATCATTAATGACTGAAAAAACGTTACCTATATACTTTTTAAGCTGTAGGCGGTTTTTCAATTTTACAACCCTTAAATTATTTTCCTTTAGAACACGTTCCTCCATCTTTTCAAAAACTTTCGGAAGTTCTTTTGGAATATTGATTCTATTCTCAATCCAATCTACTGATTTTCCATAACCAAGACGTTCCATATGTTCTTTGTAATATGGGGCATTATTAATAGTAATAAAAATACCATCATACTCGAACCCCTCAATTAACATACCTTCCTGATCCAAATCGCAAAATCCCATTGGTCCATGAACTGCATCAAGCCCTTTTTCTCTTCCCCAGTCCTCGACCTGTTTAAACAGTGCCGCTGATACCTCGTAATCATCTATAAAATCTACTCGTGTAAATCGAATTCTTTTCCTATTCCATTTTTCGTTCGCTTTATGACTGATAATTGCACCAATACGTCCAACACATTCGCCATCTTTGTATGCTAACCACTGTCTTGACTCTGCATATGCAAATGCCGGATTTTTCTTTGGGTTAAAATTAGCCATCTCATCTGAAATCAAATCTGGCATTGCCTGTGGTACGTCCCGATACATTTTTTCATTAAAACCTGCAAATATACGCAAGTCTTTTCTTGTCTTCACTTCTTTAATTACTATCATTTTTTATCCCACGTTTTTCCATAAATTTTTATTGTACGTTAGCGGTTTTCAATCTCTCGAATCATATCTACTCTTTTCTGATGTCTTCCACCTTCAAATTCAGCTCCAAAAAACTCATCCAGAATCATTTTCGCCAATTCTGTACCGACAACTCTGGCTCCGAATGCAATTATATTTGCATTATTGTGCTGCTTTGTCAGTCTTGCAGAATATGGCTCGCTGCACACTGCTGCAATTACTCCTGGCACTTTATTTGCTGAAACAGAAATTCCTATGCCAGTTCCGCAAATAAGCACACCATAGTCTACTTCCTTAGAAACTACAGCACGTCCCACTTCCTCTCCTTTTACAGGATAATCACATTTTATAATCTCACCATCTTCATCGTAACCGGTTCCATAATCTACACACTCATAACCTTTTTCTTTCATATACCGAATCAATTCGTTTTTCAAATCGATTGCCGCATGGTCACAGCCAAATCCTACTTTCATTACTATTTCCTCTTATTTCCTATTATTTTTATATATTTTTAACGTTTTTATTTTACATAATATGTCGACTACTGTCAAATATCATTCATTAGATGCATAAAGAAAAAGCAGGAGATTTTCATCATCCTGCTTTTTTCTTTCAATGCCGGTGACCGGAATCGAACCGGTACTGTGTTGCCACAACAGGATTTTAAGTCCTGCGCGTCTGCCAGTTCCGCCACACCGGCATATATGAGTGGGCAGAGAAGGATTCGAACCTTCGAAGGCGGTGCCAACAGATTTACAGTCTGCCCCCTTTGGCCACTCGGGAATCTGCCCATAATAACTTAGAAAGCGATTGCTGTATTAAATATAATTGAGTCGAGCTCGCTCGAACGAGATTATATTTAATGCAGGAGTCATTTGCAGAGCAAATGACAGTGAGCAAACTTGTTTGCGAACTGCTTTCTTAGTTTAGAAAGAAGTGATGCAAAGCATTTGCGAACTGCTTTCTTAGTTTAGAAAGAAGTGATGCAAGACATTTGCGAACTGCTTTCTTAGTTTTAGAAAGAAGTGATAGCTACTTTCTACAAATGGAAATTTTTCCTTTAACAATATACATTTATATCATACTTATACTAAAAGTGCAATTAATTTTTTTATATCCTACGAAAACTTTGACATCTTTCTTTATAAATAATATACTATTGTTAATTAATCAATAAAGGAGTTTCTTATGAGACAAAAAAAAGTTTCAAAGTCCCGCATTATATGGGGTATTATCTTTACCATTGCTCTCATTATTTTCCTCATATCTGGTTATAAACTTATCACTTATTTTCTTAGTGACGGCGGCGATACAGAAAGATATCTGGAAATAACAACTACAAACTTTGATTCTTCACAATTTGCAGAGAATCATAATATTAACTGGACTAAATTAAAAGAAGATAACCGTGATATATATTCCTGGATATATATTCCAAACACCAAGGTAAATTATCCTGTGGTGCAGTCTTCAAAAAAAGAACCTGATGACTTTTATTTAAACCATAATATTCATAAGAAGTATGAATTTGCCGGAGCAATCTATAGCGAGAAGCATAATTCTCTTACATATTCAGACCCGGTAACTATATTATATGGTCACAATATGAACAATGGTTCTATGTTCAAAACTCTTCACAAGTTTGAAGATCCATCATTTTTTAAGAAAAATAAATATATCTATATTTATATGCCAAACAGAAAGCTGACTTTTAAAATTTATGCTGCATATGAATACGATGACAGGCATATTATTAATTCTTTTGATTTCAGTGACAAAAAAATCCTGAAAAAGTATCAAAAGTATACGTTAAATCCTGACTCAATGATAAAAAATACTAGAAAAGTTTCTTTAAACACAAACAGTAAAATAATAACATTAAGCACTTGTACAAACGGTGCAGAAAACACAAGATATTTAGTACAGGGGGTTCTCATAAAAGATGAGCAAACAAATTAAAAAATACGACAAATTATATAGTAATATTGAATTAATTCCAGATGAAGCAATTAAAGATACAGATGATTCCCAAGGTTTTGATGTAGACTGGGATTTAGTAGAGAAAAAGTATCAGCAGCATCGTCACAGACATCATCACAGTTCCAGTTCTGGACATTCGCATCACCACTCTTCCCATTCTGAACATTTGTCTGACAAAAAGAAGAGTTCAAACGGTAAAAGGAAAAAATCTTCAAAAAAGAAATGGAGCAAAAAAAAGAAAATTTTAATTGGAATTTTAATTTTCTTTATATGTCTGATTATTGGGTTGATTTCAGCATTTTTTATATTAAGATATTTAGGAAAACAAGCAATGCTGAACTATGACAACTTAAATATTACTGTTCCTGATGGTATTGATTATAATGATAACGGACGGATTATTTATTACAATGGTCACACATATCAATTTAACGAAAATATTGCTAGTGTGCTATTTATGGGTATTGACAATCGCAAGTTAAAAGAAAATGCTATTGCGGGTACAGCAGGTCAAGCGGATGCTTTATACTTATTTACATACAATGCATTAAATGGCGAAATTAAAGTTCTCAGCTTAAACCGTGATACCATGACTGATATCAGCAGATATGATGCCAGTGGAAAATATTATGATACTGCCACTACCCAATTATGTTTGGCTTATGCATATGGAGATGGAAAAACTCTTAGTGCAGAAAATCAAGTTACAGCCGTAGAACGTCTGCTGTATAATGTTCCTATTAATGCATACTATGCGATTAATTTAGACGCAATTAAAATCTTAAATGATGACATCGGCGGGGTAACATTAACACCAGAATACACCTTTGGTAGTTTTGTGAAAGGACAACAGATTACTATTAAAGGTGATATGGCAGAAGAATTTGTCAGACATAGAGATACAAGTTTATTAGACGACAACCTGAGACGTATGGCATGCCAGAGATTATATATTAATTCGTTTGCAAATCAGATTGTTCCTGCAATTAAACAGGATTTACAAGTTCCGATAAAACTATATCAACATTCATCTGATTTCACTGTAACAAATATTCAGATGCCAATACTTACTTACTTGGCTTCATCACTTGCTACCAAATTCACAGGTCTTAATATGAAAACCACAACTGGTAAATATATAGATAATCCTAATGATGTGGCAGCACAGTTTAAAATTGATAAAAAACCATTATTTGAAACTGTATTAGATTTTTATTATACACGAATCGATTAAATAAATTAAAAAATATATTGATTTTTCTCTTTTATCGTGTATAATTGTATAGAGTGTTTATAAATATCGATGGAGGTACATATCATGAAAAAGAATATTTTAGTTTTGATAGCTACATTAATATTAACATTTTCATTTGCTACTACTTGTTTTGCGAAAGTTAGCCCAACTGGAGATGTAAAACCTACTGATGAACAGACAACAGCTGATGGCAATTCAGTTCCAAACAATCCAAACGGTTCTGATAAATCTCCAAAAACTGGTGTTGAAACAGCAATTCCTATGATTGCATTAATTACAGCTGCTGGTGTTATGCTTGTAGCAAAAAAAGAATATGCAAAAGCAAATTAAAAATAAAAAAGTGATTTCATAAAATGAAATCGCTTTTTTATTTTTATATTTCTATACCACTCAATTACAAACTACATATTTTTATAAACTACGGAGCTATTTCCTTTCACTGAAACAGAAAGATTTCCATTCTCTGCGTTCACAATAATTCTTCCACAATTATAAAATTCCCGACTGGTCTCTAACAATCTTACCCATATATCACTATTATTTCCCAACATCCATATTGGTATCTGAAGTGTCTTATCCTCATCAGAAGTATTTACTACAGTCACAACTGCTTCATTCCCTAAAAATCTCCCATAACAGATAATATCTTTGTCCGCTATTAAAGGCAGATAAGAACCAATTTTCAATACTTTATTCTGTTTGTGTAAACAGATTGCCTCTCGATAAAACTCCAGAATCTCCAAATCTTCTTTTCCCCATGGATATGTCCTTCTATTGTCTGGGTCTGTCCACCCACATAATCCTGCTTCATCCCCATAATATAGTGTCGGTGCACCAGGCAGTGTCATCTGCATTACAACTCCCTGTTTAAATATTGCCTTGTCAATATTCTCACTGGCAGCCTTTGCTCCCGCTGTTCCGGTTCTTCCCACCATTTTATTGGTCCTTGTCATAAATCTGGAATGGTCATGATTTGATAATTCATTCATCGCTACCAGTAAAGACTGATTCTGCATTCTTGACATCTGGTATTGCATTGTTTTATAAAAAATCTCTCCATTTCCACGCATATCTGAATTGGCATTATCCGAATGTTTATCTACCCCTGTCAAAAACCATGTAACCGGATCCATAAACGCATCGTAATTCATTACAGTATCCCATTCATCTCCCATCAGCCATGAATGTGCATCGCCATAATGTTCTGCCAAGATAATGGCATTAGGATTTACCTCCTTGACAGCTTTTCTGAATCTCTTCCAAAAATTGTGATTGAATTCTGAGCTGTGGGATAAATCAGCAGCCACATCCAGTCTCCATCCATCTACATTAAATGGTGGTGAGACCCATTTTTTAGCAATTTCTAAAATATAATCACAGAGTTTTTCACTACCTTCATAGTTTAATTTTGGAAGTGTATCGAACCCCCACCATCCTTCATATTCTCCATTATCCGGCCAGTTTTCTCCTGTAAACTTAAAATAAGAATGATAAGGACTCTCCTTAGTCTCATAAGCCCCTGTCTGATAATCACTATTTCCCCGATATATCTCTTCCCTGTCTAACCATTTATTAAATGAACCACAATGATTAAAAACACCATCTATAATAATCTTTATTCCGCGTGCATGGGCCTTCTCAACCAGTTCAATAAACAACTTATTACTTGCCTCAAGATTTTCTAAGTCCGTTGTGCGAACCTTATATTTTCCTGCATTTTTATTATCTGCATCATAGATTCCTACAGTATTTCCACCATCGTTTAAAATTTTTCCGAAATGTGGATCAATATAATCATAATCCTGTGTGTCATACTTATGATTGGATGGCGACACAAATATCGGATTAAAATAAATTACTTCAACTCCTAACTTTTCCAAGTAATCCAGTTTATCTATTACCCCCTGCAAATCTCCACCATAAAATTGTCTGGTGCCATCTGCTGCAGGTATTTCATTCCAATCTTTAATCGCTGATACACCTTTTCCAATATAGACATACTCATTATCAACCACGTCATTTGATGTATCTCCATTACAGAATCTATCCACCATAATCTGATACATAACAGCACCTTTTGCCCAGTCGGGGGTCTCAAATCCAGATGTTAATTCAAAATTTCCCTCTTCTGGTACTTCGCTGCTAATACCCAGCATATTAAAATATATTACATCCTGACCATTGAAAGCCTTAAAATAATAGGAATACATTTTATCGGAATCATCCAAAACGGCCACATAATATTCAAAGCTTTTCTCTGTTTTTCTTAACTGCATATTTTTTTCTTCCCCATTAACGCATACAAAGGCACCTGTTATAGTGCCTTTCTTTGCTCTGAGGATAATCTCATATGTTTTTTCTTCCCTTTTATAACGACAAAACTGACTCGTTCCGTCATGAAATAATAAATCCTGATGAATCATTCTCTATACCTTCTATACTTCATCGAACAGTGCTTCGAATTCTTCCTGTCCAATCTTTTCTTTTTCTAATAATAAATCTGCAGAAGCATGTAATTGTTTTAAATGTTTACCAATAATCTCTTTCGCCTTGCTATAACAGTCTTCAACAATATTGCGAACCTCTTCATCAATTGCGGAAGCTGTCGTCTCTCCATATCCTTTAGAATGTGCCAGATCTCTTCCAATAAACACATCATCAGAATCATCATCATAATTAATCAGACCTAACTTTTCCGAAAAACCATATTGGGTAACCATTGCCTTGGCTACTGCCGTAGCCTGCTTAATGTCCTGGGAAGCACCTGTTGTTATATCATCTAATATTAATTCTTCTGCAATACGTCCTCCCAGACTAACCATTATCTCCTGCAACATTTTACCTTTTGTCAGGAACATCTCATCCTTTTCAGGAAGAGGCATTGTATATCCTGCTGCACCTGCTCCAGTAGGAATAATAGATACTGTATGAACTGGTCCCACATCCGGTAATACATGGAACAAAATTGCGTGACCGGCTTCATGATAGGCAGTAATTCTCTTTTCCTTTTCAGAAATTAACTTACTCTTCTTTTCCTTACCGATACCAACCTTAATCATTGCCTGATTAATTTCAGCCTGTGTAATAAATGCTTTCTCAGCCTTTGCTGCTAGTATTGCCGCTTCATTTAATAAGTTTTCTAAATCTGCTCCTGTAAATCCTGCTGTAATGCGGGCAATCTGTTCTAAATCAACATCATCTCCAACCGGCTTATTCTTAGCATGGACTTCCAAAATTTCTGTTCTTCCTTTTACATCTGGTCTTCCTACCATAACCTTTCTGTCAAAACGTCCAGGTCTCAAAATCGCAGGATCCAGAATATCTACACGGTTTGTAGCTGCCATAACGATAATACCTTCATTGACACCAAAACCGTCCATCTCAACAAGCATCTGATTCAGTGTCTGTTCACGTTCATCATGTCCGCCACCCATTCCAGTTCCTCGTCTTCTAGCCACTGCGTCTATCTCATCAATAAACACAATACATGGAGCATTTTTCTTTGCCTGTGCAAATAAATCCCTTACACGGGATGCGCCCACACCTACAAACATCTCCACAAAATCAGAACCCGATATTGTAAAGAATGGTACACCAGCCTCACCGGCTGTAGCTTTGGCAAGCAATGTCTTACCTGTACCCGGAGGTCCCTCCAGCAAAACACCTTTCGGAATTCTTGCTCCTAAATTAATATATTTTTTTGGCTCTTTTAGGAAATCTACAATTTCCTCAAGCTCTTCCTTTTCTTCTTCAAGTCCGGCAACCTTAGAAAAGTCCATATTTTTTATTTCAATCACCATTCTCGCACGGCTCTTTCCAAAATTTGCCATCTTGCCTCCGCCACCACCGGCATTAGCATTCATCATCATAAGTACCACAACCACTACAACACCTAATAGCAACATTGGTAATATCGTAGTCAAGAATATACTGTCCCTGTCGACATCCGGGATATGTGGTTTTAATGTTATATTATTTTCTTGTTTAATCTGGTCTACTTCTTCGATAACTTTGTTTACATCCGGTACATACACAACTTTAGACTCATTATTATTTAAATGTACCACTAATTTTCCTGTCGGAACCTCTTTATTCTGTTTGATGGTTAACTCTTTTACACTTCCAGCCCTAAGGTCTGTCAGAAAATCACTATATGCATAATCACTTTTTACAAAATCTTTACTGAAACTATAGACTAAATATATTAATAGCAATATAAAAACTACTAAATATATTTTTCCTAGTCTGCTCTTATTTTTATTATTCAAAACTGCCTCCTCAAATGCAAATATTATAATTCTACAATTCCAATATACGGTAAATCTCTGTAACTCTGATCATAATCAAGACCATAACCGACTACGAATTTATCCTCTATCTCAAACCCAACATAATCTACCTGCACATCATCTACTTCTCTACGTTCTGGTTTATCCAATAACGTTGTTACTTTCAGACTTGCCGGTTTTCTCTCTTTTAACATTGGAATTAATCTGCTTAACGTATTTCCTGAATCAATAATGTCCTCCACGACAATAACATCCCTTCCCTCAATACTCTCATCAAGATCCTTGTTAATTTTAATATTTCCTGAACTCTCTGTTCCTGAGCCATAACTGGAAACACTCATAAAATCAAGCGTAATCGGAACAGTAATTCTTTTTGCCAGCTCACATGTATAAAATACACTCCCTTTTAAAATACAGATTAATCTGATTTCTTTCTTAGCATAATCTTTACTAATCTGTGCTGCTAGTTCCCGAATTCTTTTTTCTAACTGTTCTTCACTGATATATTCTGTAATCTTATGTATCATAACTCTACTCCTTGTCATATGCTATCTTTATTATATTATCTGTCTCATGGCTAACCTTAAAGTATTCACTGATTCTATACCCTACAATCCATACAATATGGCTTCCATCAGCTAGCAATAATATCTCATCACGCTTTTCCCTTGGGACTTTCTCGTCAATAAAATAGTCTTTTAATTTCTTTTTGCCACCTTTTCTATCTATGATAATGTAATCGCCCGGCTGACGATTTCTTAACAGTAACTTATTTATTTTATCATAATCAAACCATTTCGTATACATTAAATCGGGTATATTCTCTTTGTTTATACTCGATTCCTCAAAAGAAACAGAAAAATGTTCTACTTGATTTATTTTATTGTCCTCTAATAAAACTTGCCCGATTATTTTCTTTGGCTCTTCCCTCTCTCCTAATTCTATTCCCTGATATCCCTTTTTAATAATAAATGAACATGGAATTTCTATTTTTTTTGATACACTATTATTCAACAATGATATAACCATGTCAATATGTGTCGCTGTAATATCTTTCAAACTACCTATATTATTAAAAATCCACCGCCTGACAACCTCTTTTAATATAACAGACGGTAAGTCTTTTGCTTCATTCAAAATAATATTGTTTTTTACATAATTCTCATAGGCTTCATCTGTCTGACACTCAATATAGTCATATACCTCCCTAAGACTTTGTGCAGTATTTACAATATGTTCTTCTGCCTTACTGTTAATATTCTCCTTAATATAGGGTAATACATCCAATCGCAGCTTATTTCTGCTATATTCTGTCTCTTTGTTTGTACTGTCTATACAATAGTCTAAATGATGTTTTTCTAAATATTCTTCTATATCATTTCTTGTCAGGCAGAGTAATGGTCTGATAATCTTTCCCCTTTTTACTGGAATTCCAGTCATGCCTTTTAATCTACTCCCCCGAAATAAATTAAATAATACCGTCTCACTATTATCATTTAAATTGTGTGCCACCGCAATTTTATTTGCGCCGATTTCCTCTGCCACAGACTCAAACACTGCATATCTTTCTATTCTTCCAGCCTCTTCTTCTGACATCTTATTTCCTCTGGCAATGGCAGGAATATCAATATGAAATATCTTACATTCTACGCCTAACTCCTCTGAAATATGCTCCACAAATTCTGCATCCTGATCTGCCTCAATACCTCTTATTCCGTGATTGACATGTACGACAGTCAACTTAATTCCTAAATCTTCTTTTAATGAATTCAGCAAATACAGCATGCAGACAGAATCAGCACCTCCTGAAACTCCCAGTATGACGCTGTCACCATATTCTAATATATTATTTTTATTTACAAAATCTAACACTTTTTTCATCATATCCATATGATACTTGATGCCGGTTTTTCTGTCAAATTCCTATGCACATCAAACCTTTTCCCATATTCCTGTACAAATAACAGTCATATCATCCTCCGGCACCCCCTTACATTTTGCTAACGCCTGACTCAGCACATTAATTGCCATCTGTTTTGGATTGGCTGTATGAATGTCCATAATAATTCTTCCCATTGCCTCCTCTTTATCTGGACAGTCTAACGCATCCACAATCCCATCCGACACCATAATTACAAAGTCTCCATCATACAGTTTTTTGGTAATAGTCTCCATATCCACCTCTTCCAGCACTCCCATAGGAAGTGATGTGGACTTGATACATTCTACCCAGTTTCCTCTCTTTATATAAGTACACGCTGCGCCTAGTTTTAAAAACTGACATATTCCTGAATACTGATCAATCAAAGCCATGTCTACCGTTGCCGGCTCTTGCCACTGATTTCCTGTAAGCATAATCGAATTTGCTAATTTTAATATCGTGCTTTCTTCAAACCCACTGTCAATCATTTTTTCTAACAGGTCTATAACAATTTCACTATATTTTTTTGCCCGTTTTCCTGAACCCATTCCGTCACAAATACTCATAAATGTCTGCCCGCTGTCTAAACTCATGACTGCAAAATTATCTCCGGAATAATCTTCACTCCCTTTTGTTTGTCTGGCAGTTCCACTGATTGTCATAAAATTTACTTCCTCAAACAGAGCATATTCATTATATTCCTCTGTCACATCAAGCAGACATTCTTCTGACAACCTTACTTTTTTTCCAACAGCTTCAGATATTACACTCTTAATGACGTCTGCAGGGATATTTGATTTCTTTCTTTTTTTTGCATAAAGTCTTACTTCTAACATTCCCTTACTATTTTCATTAATAAAAATTTTTCTTGCAACAATCTTTTGCTCTCTTAACTTATGTTTTATATAATCATCCATTCCAAACAATGCTTTTTTTTCTTCATAAATGGGCTTTGTATAATTTTCCATTAATTTAGCCATCTCATTGAACTGGACTGCCATTGCCTCTCTCGTTTCCAACATTTTGTTGTACCACAGATAATTTATTTTTGCCCTCTCTAAATATTGTATTTGCCCATTTTCGCATCCTCTGCATGCACTTTGAGCAATTTCCCTGGATACAATTCCCTCCACTGAAACATTATAATCATAATCTATTCCTGACATTTTTTTAATTTCCGATGCCAGATTTTTAAATGCTCTGGAGGTCCGCATAATACATTCATTCTTCACTAACTGCTGTTTATCTATCTCCTCCTGTATGGTCTTTTTCTTTGGCATGTAATTTAATAATTTATCTACAAAATAAGAAAAAATCACTGACATAGACCATGTCAACATAACAATTGGCGCTAATCCATACAACTCCACTTTTACCATTCCATTTAGCGACCAGTCCAGTGCTTCCATAAAAACTGTAGTTATTGTTGCAATGAATGCTGTTATGTATGGATTATAATTTGTACATAATCTTCTATACTGTGTAGCACAGATTCCGGTAGTTATCATAATTGTTCCATATTTCATTGCTGCAAGCCATCCGCCATTTGCAAAAATAGTATAAACCATCATTGGCAATGCTATGATAGGAAGTCCTTTTACCTGACACAAAGCTGCATACCAGCTTTCTCCCATAGAATAATATCCAAGCATTGGCATGGTGCATAACACCATACCTATCATTAGTAGTAGTATTGGTTTCAATATCTTCTGCATAATTTGCATCCTCCCTTACTGTTTTCTGCATGGTAGTATACAAATTCATTTTTTAATTTTTTGTCAAAATAATGTCTGAGAATCGTTAAACATTTCGACATGAAGTTAAATAAAAAAAGCACTCAAAATGTTAATTTTCTTTTTAACATTTGAATGCATTTTTTATGATTCTTATTCTTCCGGTTTAAAAATCACTTCATTTGGATATAACAAACCTAAATTTCTTGCCATCTCTTCAACATAATCATCCGTTTTTACATACTCTTCTTTATCCTTTAACTCCTCTGATAATTGAAGTTCTTTTTTATACTGGTTTTGTAATCTTCTTTCCTGATCCTGTAAATCTTTTAATGTATTATATTTTTTTATCATCTGAGCTCCCATAACAATACAGAACGCCATTACTACCGATGAAATAGCAATAATCATCCGTTTACTATGTATGCGCCTTCTGCGCACAGCACTTAATCGTCTGGTTGCTCTTTTTTCAATTTGAGATGCCATTTCTTTTTTCCTTTTTTTAAATTCTTTTTAGTACCTATCTTTAGTTTAATCAATTTCACTATTTTTTTCAATGGTTTCACTATAATTCTTATGACTTTTCTAATTTTCAAAGCCAAAACATCTATTATTTTCCTTCCAACAAACCATTCAAACGCAAACATTGTTCCCATGGTTAATATAATGGAAAAAAATCTCGGTCTGCCATAATTATATTTTAAATAGATGTTAAACATAAAGATTGCAGCAACCATCCAAAAAATAATATCCTCTATAATAATACGTACAATACCAACATAGAATATTCTCCTTAAAACCCGTATAGCATCATAACAAAGGACCAATACCAGTCCTCCATATACACTCATGACAATCAGCATACTTTCTTCGCTAATCTGTAAACTCATTACCGGAACATCCTCTTAACAAAAGATTTTCCTTTTTCTCCATATGCTTTAACGTCAGAATAAACTATGCTGTCTATATTGCCACCTACATTGACCTCTCCCTTTTCTATACTTAGTTTTGTTACTTTTAAGTCACTTCCTTTAATATGTATCATTCCAAGGGTAGATTCCAGTAATACCTGATTTAAATCAAATGCCACAACGTCTTTAATTCCTGTAAGACTCATTTGTTTTCTATTGTCCAATGCCAGTTTATGTGTTTTTGCAATATTATTTTGCTCCATATGTGCCTCGAAATATTCTTAATATAAAACAATATATTTTAATATTACAGGATTTATTCGCTTTTTTAAAATATTTGTCCTTTTTATTATTTCCCGGTACAATTACCTTTTATCATATTTCTTTGTACATTTCTGCTGCTTCTTCTTTTTTTACTGTTTCTTTGACACTGGAAACTTCAACGTTTACTATTCTTTGTCCAAACTGTATTTCTATCTTATCACCAACTTTTATATCCTTAGAAGCCTTTGCCGGTTGTCCATTTACCAGCACCCTTCCTGCATCACAGGCTTCGTTGGCTACAGTTCTTCTCTTAATAATTCTTGATACTTTTAAAAACTTATCTAACCTCATAAAAATTCTCCTATTATATGCAATATATACTTTTTGCCTTCACATAAAGAGGACTGTTACAAAAGTAACAGTCCTGATTATTTTAACTCTAAATATTTAAATTAGTTTAATTCTTTCTTTAAAGCTGCACCAGCTTTGAATTTAGGAACAGTAGCTGCTGCGATTGTAATCTTTTCCTTTGTTGCAGGATTGATTCCCTGACGCTCAGGTCTCTTTGTTGCTTCGAAAGTACCAAATCCTACTAACTGCACTTTATCTCCATCTTTCATTGCTTTTACTACTACATCTGTGAATGCTTTCACAGCTTTTGCTGCATCTGTCTTTGTTAAACCAGCTTCGTTTGCAATAGCTTCTACGAATTCTGTCTTGTTCATCGTAATTCCTCCTTGATAATTTGTACGATCGCTTTTCCTCGCGTATCTATAAAGTATATACTCCATTTTGTGGACTTTGTCAAGGAAAATCCACCTTTTTATGGGTGTTTTGGGCATTTTAACAAATAGCATGACCAACACTTTTTAAGAGTTTTATGCCTCCATTTGTCTTCCTAAAAATGCTGCCGCAACACCAGCAAGCTTCTGTTCTGTGACGCTTACATCCTGCTTTTCATCTTTAGACATTATAACAACACTCCCAATAATATCGCCTTCACATATAATTGGATATATTACCTGACCTGCTTCTGGAGCACTCTCTCCCTCTACAACCGGAATGCCTTTTTCAATTCCGCCCTCCGTTGTCAGATTATCTCTTTCATTAATCAATTTCTCTAATTGTGGACTGATATTTTTTCCTAACAGCTCTTTTTTAGCTCCACCAGCCACTGCAATAATCTGATCTCTGTCACTAATCAAAATTTTATAACCAGAAACCTGTGCAAGACTTTCTGCATACTGTTTTGCAAAACTATCAATCTCTCCAATTGGAGAATATTTTTTTAATATAATTTCTCCGTCTCTATTTGTAAAAATCTCCATAGGATCACCTTCTCTTATACGCAGTGTTCTCCTTATTTCTTTGGGAACAACTACTCTTCCCAAATCGTCTATTCTTCTTACAATTCCTGTTGCTTTCATTTTATTTCCTCCATTTACATCTTGTAGCTGATATAATCCTAGTATTTGTAAAGGAAGAATTATTATTCATATTTTTTCTATATTTCCAACGTAATACTACTTCCGTTAATTTTATCCTTAGATACCATTATTTTCCGATCAATTCTCTCTTTAATTTCACGAACATGAGAGATAATTCCAACTAATCTGTTACCATCCGTAACATTCAATAGGGAATTCATTGCCTGATTCAAAGATTCTTCATCTAAAGAACCAAATCCCTCATCCACAAACAACGTATCTATCTGAATGCCTCCGGCATTTGCATGAATCTCATCAGACAAACCTAATGCCAATGCCAAAGAAGCCTTAAAAGACTCTCCACCGGACAGCGTCCTTACACTTCGTTCGCTTCCATTATAATGATCAATTACATTTAACTCTAAACCACTTTGACCTTTTAGATTATTTGAACTGACTGCTCTCTTTAGCTCATATTGTCCTGAGGACATTACCATGAATCTGATATTTGCCCTTTGAATAATTGTATCAAAATAATGCATCTGAACATAAGTCTCTAATAATATTTTCTCTTTTCCAGAAATATTTCCATTGGCAGTATTAGACAATGATTTTATCATATTCCACTGTCCCTCAACCTCAATCAATGCTTTAAACTGCCTGCCAATTTCCTTTTGAAATTTTTCATTGATATTAACTCTTGATTTCGCTCCACTTACAATTTCCAGATACTTGTTTCTTTTTTTTTCTATTGTTCTCTTTTTCTCCTTAAGTTCATCTAATGATATGATTTCTGTATTTTTTAATTGTTTTTCAATTGTATTGATTGTATTATTTGCCTTTTCTATATCCGATTTACAATCTTCACACTGTTGTTTTGCTTTTTTGAATGATTTTTCTAAAGCCCTTTTTTGTTTTTCCAATTGATTAATATATGCCTTTGCCTTAGATTTACTCTCAAACTGTAATGCCTGCTTTCTTTCTTCTAATAATGTTTCCAAAGATTTTATATTCATTTTGTAGTTTTCAATCGCCTTGTCTGTATATTGATATCCACGTTTCGATTCTAAGTCAACATTGCTTATTTTTATTAACTTAGGAGATAATACTCCCTTTAATTTCTCTATCGCATCCTCTAATGTTATTTTTCCCAATATTCTTTCAATATGCAGCAAAGTTTCTTTTTCAGTAACATGAACTTTCATGCTATGCTCATGTGCCTGTTCACTTAAGCCCTTCGTCACTTTCTCGTATTGCTCCACTATTTCTTTTGCCTGTTCTACCTGCTCCTTAGACGGTGCATTTTCTGTAATTTCTGCCGGATATGGATGTTCTATAGAACCACATACAGGACACGGCTTTCCCTCTTCCAGATTTGCCGCCATGATTCCTGCCTGTTCATTCATAAAAGTCTGTTCCATATGAATATATTCTGTTCTTTCTTTCAACAGCTTTTGATTGATTTCTTCATATTGACATCGTAAGTCCTCAAGACACTTCTTCTCCTGTTCTAAATGTTCTATATCCCGCTTTAATAAAAACATTCCCTGCAATTTAATGTTTTCCAGCTCTTTTCGGTTATCCGACAATTCCTTTAATATATTATCTAACTTCTCATAATCCCCTAATTTCTCTGTCAGTTTCTGTATCTCAAAAGAGATTCCTTCTCTCTCTGGTTCCAGCGCTTCCTGTTTATTTAATTCTTCCTCTAAATGGATTAAATTTCTTTTGTTTTTTTCTAAGCTCTTAATGGCTTTCTCTTTTTGCTTTATCGCCTTATTTTGCCCATCTGCTTTTCCTATTTTCTCATCAATCTGAGAAATTTCTTTATCTAAAACTTTAATTTCTTTATTGCCTCTGGAAATTATGTCCTTATCTTCTTCAATAATTTCAACAATTACGTTCAGTATCTCTTCTATTCCTGCCTCTGTTTTGTTCCCCATCATCTGCTGCCATTTCAAACTGACCGGGCTGTCAATATCACATTGTATCCCCGCAATGTATTGAGCAATACTCTTATTTTTGTCATCATACAAATCATGTAGTTTCTTAGATTTTTCTTTTAACTTCTCCTGTAGCGTTTTGTAAGGCATCGTGTGAAATATCTTTCTAAATATATCCCGCCTTTCCTCCGTTTTTGCTAATAATAATTTAAGAAAATCTCCCTGGGCTATCATCACAATCTGAGCAAACTGGTTTTTATCCAGACCAATAATCTGTTCAATAGCGATTGTTACTTCCTTCATTTTTGTAATTGGTGGTTTCCCATTAAAAAACGTAAGAACCGCATCTGCATTTTCTTTTGTTTCACCCTCTCCTCTTTTTGCCGGACGCATATATTCAGGATTTCTTCTGACTACATACTTCTCATCCTTATTTTCAAATTCCAACTCTACAAAAGTTGGCGTATCGGGCTTTGCATACTTACTGCGAAACATATTTCTTTCTCTATTATTTCCGCTCGCTTCCCCATATAAAGCAAAAACAATTGCATCAAAAATAGTGGTCTTTCCTGCTCCGGTATCTCCGGTAATCAGATAAAGCCCTTTTTTACCCAATTTGTTAAAATCTATTTCTACCTGTCCGGCATAAGGTCCAAATGCCGACATAATCAGTCTGGTTGGTCTCAATTATTCCACCTCCCATATTTTTTGTACCATTTCCTTTATGAATGCTTTTTGTTCATTTGTCATTGGCACATTACTCTGCATTTCATAAAACTCTTCAAATAAATTCAAAGGCGATTTTTCTTCCATTTTTTCAGCCAACATAACTTCACAGTTTTGTCTTGTCCTTTGATTATCATAGTCTAATTTCATAATATTGGGATAAATTGTTCTAAGTAATTCCAGTGCGTTTACTTTATCCTCCTCATCTGTCAATGTAATATGAAAATAATCCTCTACATCCATATCTTGATAAAATGTTTTCGCAGTCAGTTCATTATAAGTACCTTTCAACTCCCGCATATCATGTAATGGTTTTATGTCTATTTTCTCAAAATTTATTACTCCTTCTTCTCCTATATCAACAATCAATGCGTTTTTATGATGATGCACCTCTGAGAAAGAGTATTTTAATAATGTCCCTGCATATCGGATATTTTCAGAACACACATGCTGAGGACCATGCAAATGTCCCAGTGCAACATAATCAAAATCTTTAAAATGTCCGGCAGATACTTCGTCAATTCCGCCAATCGATATATTTTCTGAATCACATCGATCTGCCCCACTGACATACTGATGTGCAATTAGAATATTTCTTTTTCTCTTATCTAGATCTATATTTTTCATTACTACTGACATAGCATCATCATAGGTGGTAATCTCGTCTTCCTTATGTGCATGCTTTACTATAGCAGGTTTTATAAAAGGAAGCATATAAACACAAAGTTCTCCATATTCATCTTTCATTACTATCTGTTCTACTTTCCCATCATATGGCTTTGCCATGTAAATTCCTGCCAGACTCATAATATCCGAACCAAATCCAATTCGTTCCGCACTGTCATGATTCCCACTGATAACAAAAGTTATAATTTCTCTCTTTGATAATTCTGTTAAAAAATCATTGAGTAAAAGAACAGCCTCTGCCGATGGCACAGACTTATCATAGATATCCCCTGCCATCAGCACAGACTGCACATTATATTCTTCCACTATATTTAATACCTGTTTTAAAACATACTTCTGATCTTCTATCATGGAAAACTCATTCACACGTTTTCCAAGATGAAGATCTGCTAAATGTAAAAATCTCATAATTCTGCTCCAAGAGTAGCTGCCATAACTGCCTTAATGGTATGCATTCTGTTTTCTGCCTCATCAAACACTACAGAATGTTTTGATTCAAATACCTCATCTGTTACTTCCATGCAGTCCAGCCCAAACTTTTTGTTAATCTCTTTTCCGATTGTTGTTTTCAGATCATGGAATGCCGGCAGACAATGCATAAATACCACTCCTGCATTTGCATTATTTATTAAATCCATCGTTACTCTATACGAAAGAAGGTCACCGATACGTTCTTCCCATACTTCATCCGGTTCACCCATAGATACCCATACATCCGTATAAATAGTATCAGCATTCTTTGTCGCTACCATAGGATCTTCTTCAAATTCAATGACTGCTCCTGTCTCTTTTGCAATCTCTCTGCACTGTTTTACTAATTCTTCATCTGGCTGATATTTCTTCGGCGCACAGCCTACAAAATGCATTCCCATTTTTGCACAGCCTACCATTAATGAATTTCCCATATTGTAACGGGCATCACCCATATATACAAATTTTAATCCTTCTAATGTTCCAAACTTCTCTTTTAATGTAAGAAAGTCTGCCAGAATCTGTGTTGGGTGAAATTCATTTGTCAGACCATTCCAGACTGGAACACCTGCATGCTTAGCAAGCTCTTCTACCAAGTCTTGTCCAAATCCTCTATATTCAATTCCATCAAACATACGGCCTAACACTCTGGCTGTATCTGCAATACTTTCTTTCTTTCCGATCTGTGAACCTGACGGGTCTAAATATGTAACACCCATACCTAAATCATGAGCTGCCACTTCAAAAGAACATCTCGTACGGGTACTGGTTTTTTCAAAAATTACCGCAATATTTTTTCCTTTTAAAACATCCACCAACTCCCCTGCTTTCTTCTTTGCTTTGAGTTCTGCAGCAAGATCAATTAATGCTCCTATCTCTTCCGGTGTAAAATCTAATAGCTTTAAAAAATGTCTGCCTTTAAAATCCATTGTATCCTCCTGTATCATCTTACGAATCCAAGTTATTCTCCTTTGATTCCATTTTTATTTCTTTTATATACTCTAGTATTTTAATACGCTTTCCCGATTTATTCAATGCTACTAGTGAATTTCGTAAATATTTTCTATGTTTATGAATTTTATTCGTATGGCGTAATGAATATATTTCTAACTCTTCCTGTCTGCTTTGCAGCTTCTTTTTCGTTTCCACTGCCATCTCATCTATTTTCTCTTTACTTTGTTCTGCTTTATCTTTTACTTCAATGGCTGAATTCCCGATTACATCTTTTAATTGGTCTCCAATACTACGCAAATCCTCTGCAATCTTCTCCAACTGTCCTAAACTATTTTTTATTCCAATTAATTTCTTTAAAGTCATTATAAAATCAATAAGCATTATAATTCCAAATACAACAATCAAAATAATCTGCACAAAATATGGAATTCGCTTTATCACTGCCATTAGCGGAATATGAACAAACTTTACAGCAAAAACCACTGCCAGCCCCCACATAATACTAAAAGATAAACAGATATATCCTCCTACATTAAATGGTCTGTCAGAATAATCCCACCACCTCATATGAAAAATTTTATCTAATATCCATCCACCAAATAATTCTACTGCCGAACAAATCAGCATCCCTCCTAAAAATAAAAGAAGCAGATTATCTTTTGTAGGTAATAGAAGGACCAGCACACCAAGCATTCCACTACCATAAATTGGGCATACCGGTCCATTTAAAAATCCTCTGTTTACTACCTTTCCTACTGTTACAGCTACAAAAGATACTTCTACACACCATCCTAAAAAGGAATATATAAAAAACAATAATAACATTTGGTTCCATGAAAAAAACATATTTCTTTTCTCCTTTGTACTATATTGGGATATTTGTAATTTTTATTATTTAAACATAACAAAATACAAAACGAAAAACAATCTACATTTTGTAAGATTAGTTGAATTTTTATTTTTCTTTTGTATTTCTCATTTTAATCCATGTTTTTCTCTTTTTTCTCTTTCCATAACTGATGCCATTTACAATTCTTACTTTTTCTATAATACACCAGGTCCCCTTTTTTAATTTACCCATTAATGTGTATTTCCTTGATGGTTTATTTCTCTCTTTCACACCTTTTTTTGTAGTTATCACATCATATGGGCAATAACTATTTACAATCCCCTCTGCAATTGCCTGCCCCATTTTTTTATAATTATATAATTTTACATCATCTGCATCATCAATAAAACAGCATTCAATTAACATCGCTGGTGCTTTTGTTGCATTTAAAAACATTAATTCCGGTCGATATTTTATTCCACGGTTTCGGAAGCCTAATCTTGCGATTGACTTGCATACTTCTTTTGCAGATTTTATAGGTCCCAGTTCCTTACTATATACCAGAACTTCTACTCCTCCGGTTTCTCCATCCCCCTTTTCATCATTTCTTCCATTATTAAAATGAATCGAGACATCTAAATCAGCTTTGTGGGCATTACACTTTTTCACAATCTTTTCTAAAATGTCAATTTGACTTTTTCCATCATTTACAGTACAGTCATACACCTTAAATCCAAACACTCTCAGATATTTTATAACCTGTTTTAGTACCTTTCTATTTTCCTTTGACTCCTTTATCAGTCCTACAGCACCACTTCCGATTTTCCCATCCGGATTATGACCCGCATGTACATTTATAGTCCACATACAATATTACTCCTTTATAAATTAAAGTTATTATAAAGTATGCAAAATCATAAAAAATTGTTATTTTGTCAAAAATATATAAACTGAGAATGTTAAAATATTCACTTTTTATACAAGCATTTTTACAACATCAAAATTATAATCCACTAACAGCCAATTACTGCGAAATAACTGCATAATCTGCCAATAAGATGCCCCTCTAAGATTGTACTCATATATTAACTCCAGTTTTGCACTGATGCTTCTTGGGTCTTCAAACCACACCTCATGTTCTACCCCATTATCTGTATAACGAAAATAAGGACTCATTGCCACCTGATCAAACTGTATTTCTGCTCCTTGCCCAATCGCCAGCTGGACTGCCTCTATATTTCCCAAAGTTCTTGCTTTTGTAATTCCTTTTTCATATGGCAGCGGCCAGTCATATCCATAGTTTGGAATTCCCATATTAATCTTTGTCGATTCAATTTCTGTCACTGCATAATCTAATACCTGACGTACTTTATTAATGGGCGCGACAGCCATGGGCGGCCCATAAGTATACCCCCACTCATAAGTCATTACCAAAACGCTGTTGGCAATCGCTCCCAACGCTCTATAATTCTTCCCTTCATATAACAAGCCCGGCTGGTCTGCACTTACTTTGGGAGCAAGATCCACTGAAACAGAATACCCATTTTCATTCATCGTTTCTGTAACACTTCTCACAAACTCTACAAAAGTATCTCTATCCTGTGCTTTTATATATTCAAAATCAATATCTACCCCTAAAAATCCCTTTTGCTGCATTGTCTGAAGCAGCTCTCCAATCAAAGTACTAACTGCATCAGGATTATTAATTACTGCTGAGATTAATTCGTTACTAAATTTTCCGGATGCATCAAATGGAGTAAGTGTTAATATTGGTTCTGCCCTGTTTCTCAGCGATGCTTCTATCATAAAAGTATCATCTAAAGCCGGTGCAATCAGATTTCCCTCTCTTGTAAAACCATAAGAAAACACCGCCAGTTCTGACAACGATGCTAATGTCTGCTCTAAAACATATTGACTGATAAAAGGATATGCAAATCCTCTGAAATATGCACTTTTTCTATTTTCTCTAATTCCTCCATCATCTATTAATAAAGCCTGCCCCACTGCCAGTCTGTACGGAGCCACCAGCTGGTTGTCATAAATTAACGACTCTACACTAACACCAAACTGTTCTGCGATTCTATCTACATTATCTCCTGCTGTTACTACATAAATCTGCATAAAAAACACCTGCACATATTTATTTTAATATATGCAGGTAAACTATTATTTAGGCTTTTTTGGTGTATATGGTTGTGGTGTTTTCCCTGTAATGTCCCTTATAATAATAAACGGAGTAAGTTCGTCATCCTGACCTGCCGGATTATCCGCAATATAATCTGCCAGTCTCTCATCTGTTATTTCTTCTAACACCTCCGCCCTTCCTAATATGCAGACACTGATATCATTGGCATCCACTATCATTGCCGGTATTCCACATTTTTCGTATATCTCGTTACATACCCTGTCAGGTTCCCTAGGCATAAGTACTGCCATATTATGATATTGCTCAAAAGCCGAATGGCTGTAAAATCCATCTATTCCAGCTGTTTCCTCACCTAAAATCTTATAAAATACCCCTCTTTTCCCAACAAGTTTCCCAAGCAGTCCCACAGCTCCCGCCAACAGAATTTTCCCCCAGCCATTCATGTCAACCATCAACTGTAACTTATACGGTTCCGTAATTCCTATGCCACTCACTGTCTTTTTCCCAAATCGGCTGATTCGCTTTGTAAGCCGGGATACGTGAACATCTTTCATTTTTTTAATATTTCCCTGACATATGGAAATAACTTTCTCACTGATACTTAATATATCTCCATTTTCTATAAATGGTATGACATATTGTCTGATTAATGCAATGTAATCCTCATTAACTTCAATAAAATGTGTCTTTATTCCATAACGTTCATATACTCTTCCGTTTACTTTTACTGTTCCGCGAATATAATACTCAATCTTCCCTTTTTTATGATAATTCTCCTGTTCATTTAAATTTCCTTCATAAAAATATTTTGCCATGACCCATTCTCCTTATTCTCGTATAAAACATTTTCATTTCATACAGAGCATAACAGGAAGATGTCACCGGCTTTCGGTAGAATTGTGTTATACTTGTAAATAATTTTTCTAATAACTGCAAAATAATTAAATTTCCGGCACCAGATGTAACGCCATGACTCCATCAAAGTCATATTTCCTGCTTTTTGTCGATATCTGAACACTTCCTATTTCAAGGACTGCATATAAATCTCCATCAGCAATTTTTTCATACAATCCTCCTTCTGTATAAATACAGGTATTACTTTTCATATTTAATGATCTTACGTACCCTGCTAATATTTTTTCAGGATTTTTATAGCTTGATTTTAATTGCTTATTATAAGAATAAACTTCAATTCCCAGCAACTGACCTGTAACACTATGGATGCTCATCTTTACCATCAAATTTTTCTTTTCGAACTTAACTTCCCAAAAACCATATAATATTCCGGGTATTTTATTAATTCCTGCCGAATCATTTGTACACAAATTTGCACTGACTTTTTTATAAGTTTGAATTTTTGTAGAAAATAATTTTTGAACCCATTCTTTTCCTTTAGTAATTGCCTGATTCATTGATAACTGCCCTTTTACCGGTTCATGAGGTCTCATATTTTTTTTATTTTCCATACTATGCACTACTTCAACCAGTTCATTTTTTGTTAAAAATTTCTTATTTAATTCTTTTTTTTCACTATTTGAACGAAATATCGTTTCCTTACTATTTAACTTTTCATTTAGGAGTCTTACACTCTGGGTGTCTAATCTTTGCTGCATAATAAATAATCCCCCAACTAATACCAACAAAGTAATTATAAAAACCAATATTATAGAAATCTTATTTTTCATCCTTTTTACCGCCTTTCTGGCACATTAAAAAGAAGCTGACTCTGCATCCTTTTCCTTTCTCACTTTCAAAATACAGCTGACTGCCATGTATCTCCGCAATTTTCGTTGCCAATGCCAGACCTAATCCTGCTCCATGTTTCCTTCTCGAACGTGACTTATCTACCATATAAAAAGGCTCTGTAACTTTGACTAGTTCTTCTTCTGCCATCCCTGTACCATTATCCTCGATAGCAATTTCATAACGTTCTTCCTTGATTGTTCCTGACACCTTTATGAAATCTGCGTCTGCTTTGTTTGCATTATCAATCAGATTAAACAATAACATCTTTAATAAATCATACTCTGCCTTGATATATGCGTTTTCTATTTTTGTCTCAATTATAACGTTATTTTTCTTTAAAACAGGCTGCAGACTTTTTAAAATCTCTCCGATTACCTCTTCCGCTCCCATATCCCACAACATAAAGTCCTGTTTATTTAAAA
Source organism: uncultured Eubacterium sp. (assembly GCA_910578975.1). GTDB lineage: Bacteria > Bacillota > Clostridia > Lachnospirales > Lachnospiraceae > Eubacterium_G. Next base: position 61,876 of record CAJTRZ010000010.1, on the reverse strand, counting down.
TTGTCAAATCCATAAGTTTATGGGACAAAGCTTCTAAATGCATTCCTTCATTCCATATAAACCATGCTGCCTCTTTTATTTCTTTTCTGGACATATCACGTTGGTATATCATGTCCGCATATCCAATGACTGATGTTAATGGCGTTTTCAGTTCATGAGCAAAATTTTCGACAAACTCTTCTTTCCGCTTAGACTGCTCAGACAGTTCCTTTATCCTGTCTTCCACTGCATTTGCCATCACATTAAAGCTCCTCGATAGTTTTCCTATTTCATCATTTCCTCTTATATGAATTCTTTCACTATAAGAACCTCCTGCCATTCTGTTTGCAGCCTCGGTTATTTTTTTCAGAGGTACTGTCACAATAACAGATAAAATAAATAAAAGTATCACACCAATTCCAAGAGCGATACCATAAATTTTATAAAACTGCTTTTGTAAACTTTTATGTTGTTCCAAAACTCCTGAGATATCCGTTTTCGTGATAAAGTAGCATCTATGATTTTGATCTATCATACTTCCTATGAACAAATAATAACGATCTTCTTCCCGATAATATTTATAGTTTTGTGTACTGTCAGATAACTCTTTTACAAAAGATTGATTCATGTTTTGTATGTCTGAATATAAAACTTTTTTATTCTCTGAATAAAATGCTGAGACCGCCTGAATATCCTCTAATAATCTTTGTAACGTGACTTTGCTATTTTTTTGTAATAACTCTTCGTACAAATTCTCATCAGAAAGTAGACGGGTCTGAATTGTAAATTTATCATATTGATACTGACTGATAACCAGATTTTTTTCCTTCTTCAAATTTTCTTCAAGAGAATAATTCATAAAATAATAACCGGAAAATAAAAATGTCATACTAAGTACAATCGTTCCACACAGAAATATTTTTGCAAAAAATCGCACGTTAATCCTCCAATCTGTAACCAATGCGAAATACCGTCTTTATTTTATCATCCCAGTGAAGTTTTCTTCTAATTCGCTGAATATGTGAATCTAAGGTTCTGGTTTCTCCTGTAAACGGCTCATTCCAGACCTTCTCATAAAGTTGCTCTCTATATAATGCTATATTTTTATTTCTTACCAATTCTAAAAGCAAATCATACTCTTTCATCGTAAGTTCTATGGCCTTTCCATTTTGAAATACCTGCCTTGAAGCCATATCTATACTTACGTTTCCAATAACTATCTGTTTTGCACCTTTATCATATCTGCGTAACACAACCTCTACCCTTGCCAGTAATTCCCCTACTTGAAAAGGCTTAACAATATAATCTTCTGCCCCTAATTTCAATCCTTTAATTTTATCCTCAAGACTTCCCTTTGCAGTAATAAAAATAACCGGTGTATTTGTTGGCTTTAGATACTCGAGCAGCTCATAACCATGCACTTTAGGAAGCATAATGTCAAGAAGAACTAAATCAAATTTTTCTTTCTCAATATAATCTGAGCCCTGTACTCCATCAAACGCACATTTGCAATGATATCCTTCATCTATCAGGCTTTTATAGATTAAATTTGCAATGGCATCATCATCCTCAACAATTAATATCTTTACCATGTATATTTCTCCTCAATATTTTTAAATGTCTATAATTTAACACACAGATGTGTCCAAATTGTATTATTGACTATTGATGTTAATCCGCATGTCTAAGGAAGTGGTCATTTTTTATAACTTTAACAAAACAACTCACAATCTGTAAACATATAAAACTGAATAAAAAAATAAGAACTAATATATGTAAATCGGGATAATAAAATGGAATAGAATGTTGAAAATACATCTAAAAACTTAAACAATAATACTTTATATATGTAAGTTTTTATGGAAAGGTATAGAATGCTTTCACTCTACCTTTTAGAAAAATTAAGATAGGGAATGGATTACATAATTCATTCCCTATCTTATTCAGAACTGGCTGTTCTCCGACAACCCATTACTATATATTTAAACAAATAGCGATATTAAGCGTGAGAATCACAAAAATATTATTCTCTTACACAATGTAAACGCTACAAATATTCTGCCTTTTTCAAAAGTTTATTACTTAAACAAATAATAATATAACTGTGTCAAATATCCCTGTACCGGAAATGTCATCGCAAATACCAGTGAAACAATTGTCATCAATTTAATCAGAATATTAATTGATGGTCCAGAAGTATCTTTAAACGGATCACCTACAGTATCCCCTACCACTGCTGCTTTATGTGCCTCACTGCCTTTTCCTCCGGCAAATCCACCTTCAATATATTTCTTGGCATTATCCCATGCTCCACCTGAGTTTGCCATAAAAACTGCCATCATAACACCACACACCAATGCTCCACATAACATTCCACCTAACGCAGCAGCTCCTAGAAGATATCCTACCGCCAGTGGTGTAACTACTGCCATAACTCCTGGCACAATCATCTCATGAAGAGCCGCCTGTGTCGAGATACCTACACATGACTTATAATCCGGCTTTGATGTACCTTCAAGTATTCCTTTATCTTCTGCGAACTGACGACGAACTTCCTCAATCATTTTGTTTGCAGCTTTTCCCACAGAACTCATTGTAAGTGCTGAAAACATAAACGGAAGCATTCCGCCAATTAACAGTCCAACGACTACAGAAGCAGATAATATATTAATACTTGGAAGTTTTGCAACCTGAGCATAGGAAACAAACAGAGACAGTGCCGTAAGGGCTGCAGAACCAATCGCAAATCCCTTTCCGATTGCAGCCGTTGTATTCCCGACTGCATCTAATTTATCCGTAATATCCCTGACACTCTCATCCAGCCCTGACATCTCTGCAATACCACCTGCATTATCAGCAATAGGACCATAAGCATCAACTGCAATTGTCATACCTGTTGTCGATAACATACCGACTGCTGCAAGGGCAATTCCATACATTCCAAGGAACGCATAAGACACAAGAACACCTGCCACAATAAACAGAATTGGAATTGCTGTCGACTTCATACCCACAGATAGACCACTAATAATATTCGTAGCAGAACCTGTCTGGGAACTGTCCGCAATCTGTTTCACGCTCTTATACTTTTCCGATGTGTATATCTCTGTAACCTTACCAATAGCTGTACCTACAATCAAACCTGCCAGTACTGCCAGAAAAGCCCTGAACTGTCCAAATAGCCAGTAACTTAATGCAGCAGAAGCAATGATTTCTATTGCTGTCGCAGTATATTCTCCAATATTTAATGCTCTCTGTGGATCACTGCCTTTTTTCCCACGGACAAAAAATGTAGCGATTACAGATGCTAATACACCAACAGCAGCCATAACTATAGGAAAAATAATACGTTCCATTCCAAAATCATCATCACCTGCTGCCAAAGATGCCACTGCTAAAGTTACAACAGAAACTAAGGCACCCACATAACTCTCAAAAAGATCCGCACCCATTCCGGCAACATCACCCACATTATCGCCTACATTATCTGCGATAACAGCTGGGTTACGCGGGTCGTCCTCCGGTATCCCTGCCTCAACTTTACCTACCAGATCAGCCCCTACATCTGCAGCTTTCGTATAGATACCTCCACCTACTCTTGCAAAAAGAGCAATGGATGAAGCACCCAGACTAAATCCGGTAAGAATGCTTACAGCTTCTTCTGTAAATCCTGTAGTATGCATTACAATAATTAATATTACGCTCAGCCCAAGAATACCGAATCCTACAACGCAGAGTCCCATAACTGCTCCACCAGAAAACGCAATCGAAAGAGCTTTGTTCATTCCTTTTTCTTTTGCAGCATTTGCTGTGCGTACATTTGCCTTTGTTGCAACATTCATTCCAACATATCCTGCCAATGTAGACAACACTGCACCTGCAATAAAACAGACAGCAGTGAGCCAGTCAATTCCAAATCCCAAAATTACAAAAAGTACAATGACAAATACAATCAGTATCCTATACTCTGCAAATAGAAATGCTCTTGCTCCTTCTGCAATCGCTCCGGCTATTTCTTTCATCTTTTCGTTTCCTGCATCACACCTGTTTATTTTTACAGTTTTTAATAATGCAAAAATAACAGCAATAATTCCTGCTACCGGAGCTAAATAAATTAAATTCTCCATTCTTATCTCCTTTCAATTCCCTGTAAAACAACTTCTCTTTTAAAAAAGTATGATTTATTTGTTAAAATTATAACAAAGTATTATATTTTTTCAATACCTTACCATTATTGTTAATATATTACAAGCTTTTGTTATATTGAAATAAAATATATTTTTTACTTTTTAGAACAAAAAATTCATTTCGTTCAATATCTGCATAAAAATATTTTATATTTTTTAAGTGTGTGCTATAATGAATGCATATTTGTAAAGTATTTACTTTATAAAATTAAATTTGACTGAAAAATATACGAAAGGAGTACTATTATGAGACACGAATTAGATCATATTGATGAACAAATTATCAAATTACTTCATGACAATGCCCGCACCCCCTTAAAATCAATAGCAAGTCAGGTATTTTTATCATCTCCCGCTGTTTCGGCACGTATTGAACGTCTGGAACAGGCTGGAATAATTACAGGCTATACTGCAAAGGTCAATCCTGCAGAGTTAGGTTATCATATTAAAGCTTTTATTAACCTCGAAGTAAATCCTGACCAGAAAAAAGACTTTTATCCATACATAAAAGAATGTACAAACGTTGTTGAGTGTAATTGTGTCACTGGAGATTACGCAATGTTAATAGAAGTAATGTTTAAAAGCACAGAAGAACTGGATCACTTTATTGGTGACCTTCAGACCTTTGGAAGTACTAAAACACAGATTGTTTTCTCTACTTCAGTAGAACATCGTGGCATTCCTATGCCAAAAGATAAATAAATCGTATGTTAACGGGATGTTGTTCTAAACTCACTAGTTCACCTCCCGTTTTTTTAATCTATTATGGGGAGATATTATGCATTATCAAAACGAAACGAACTATATTATATATTTATTAAAATGTGCAATTAACATGGAAAATCCAAAAACTCCAGATACAACAATAGACTGGAATATTATATATCAACTGGCAAAAAAACATAAAATTATTCCTATTCTATGTTTCGCTATTATAAAACTGCCAAAAGATTATATTCAGACAATTGAACATATGGAGTCATATATGTTGATGTATAAACAAAATTTAGTCTTAGATGCAAATCGTTCTTATGAGTTAGAGCGTCTTAAATCTGTTTTCAATTCACTGAATATAGATTTTATTTTATTGAAAGGAAGTGTCATAAAACATTATTACCCTGACACTTTTATGCGTCGCATGAGTGATATAGACATTTTATTTCGGGGTACTGACTTTAAGACACTAGATAATATTTTTGAAAAGCTTGGATACAAAATTATGCAGAATGGTGCCAAAGATACTGCCTATTTTAACCCTATTAACAATGTTAAAATAGAAATGCAACTTCATCTGATAGATATGGGATACTCTGAATGGCATGAATATTTGCAAAATATCTGGGAAAAATGTTCGAATGAACAAAATGAATATCAAATGAATTTAGAAGATTTCTATATTTACCATATTATACACATGGCAAAACATTTTAAAAATGGAGGTATTGGACTGAATCATATTCTGGATATTTATGTAATGAACCAGCGTTTTAAACAAATAGACTGGAATTATGTAGAAAATGAACTAAAAAAAATAAACTTATTTAAATTTAATCAAACTATGCAGACTCTTGTAAATTATTGGTTTAATAACAAAATTATCACTGATTTTTCGAGAGAAGAAATAGAGATGGTTGCAAAATATATTTTTTCTGGTGGTGCCTTTGGCAGTAAAAAACAACAAGAAACAAATCATATTATTACGAGAGGAGATCATAAACTCTCTTTTCGTAAGAAACTTTTTCCTAATAGTACAATAATGATAAACTATTATGGTGAATTTTTAAAAAAGCACAAATGCTTTTTACCTCTATATTGGATACGATTAAATTTTACCCGTTTATTGAATTATAATAAAAAGACGAAACAAAGTATCCACCATATGGCCTCCATTACAGAATCAAATATTTCTAAAACTGAAAAAATATTTCATATATGCGGATTAAATTAAAATTCGTATATAAAATAAAAGGAAGTTCCGTTAACTGACGTAACTTCCTTTCATTATTTATTTCCCTATTTTTTTACTAAGAGAATTTATTTCTGCTTTTTTCTCCGCTTCTGTTTTTGTTTTCTTATTACTCTCTTCTTCTAACAAAGCTTCTCTTTCTTCCTGCAAAGCTTTTCTTTGCTCTTCAGTGGTTTCTAACTGAATTTTCTTTGATACACTACGTTCTTTATTTCTAAATTCTTTTTCAGATACATGACCATAAGAACCATAAGACTCACCATAACTACCATAACCATATCTGCCATAATATTTGCTTCCATATCCTTTACGATAACCATACCCATAGTGTTTCCCATATCCATAATGCTTACCATACCCATAAGCAAGGTTTAATTTACCTTCTGTACTATTCAAAACACAACCAAGGATAGGCACTCTCGTATAAGAAAACTCCTGTAACGTATCAATAATTTTATTTACTTTTACAAAGTCTTCCTTAACTACATACACCATAGCATCACTGTATTTTGCCAGTATCGCTGCATCAGACAGTTCGCTACACGGTGGAGCATCAATAATAACATAATCTACTACATCTCTGCTCTCTTCAATAAAATGTTTCATTTGTGTAGAATTAAGATATTTTGGCACATCTTTTGAAGGCTCACTTGGCGCCAACGCTAGCACTCTGGTCCCTTCTATATTCACAATAGCGTGACTGCTTTTAATTCTTTTCTCCAGAAAATCCTCCATTTTATAGTTATTAATCTTCTGTTCAATCATGCTATGCAAAGATGGCTTTCTCAAATCCCCATCTATAAGCATAACTTTCTTCTGGCTTTTAGAAAGCGAATAAGCAAGATTCAGTGCAAGAGTACTCTTTCCTTCACCGTCTAATGTACTAGTGACAAGAATGACCTTATAATCATTTTTTTCTAACTCTTTTTCACATCTAGAGTTAATGGAGCGCATCGCTTCTAAATATCTGAAACCTACTTCTTTATTTAGAATAGAACAATTCTTTAAATTTTTATTCCTACCATTTAAAATTATGCCTGGTAAACTTCCGAGAAAAGTTACATTTAACTGCTTTTCAACATCCTCTTTATTTCTAATAGTCTTTACAAAGAATGCATAAGCAATACTTGGAATTACACCAATAAACATTCCAATTAATGCGAACATAATTGTATAATCCATCGGATTATATGGGTTCAAAGGGGTATCAACTACCACTGGTTCTTCTAATACATCAAGCTGAGTGTCACCAATCACAAAGTCTGCTACACTTCCATAATTCTTCAACACAGACTGAATTACCTTATAATTCATAGTGGCATCTGAACCAGACGCAACAATGCTTAATATATTTGTATCTGGTACCGCCGAGACTGTTATAACCGATGGCATATAATTCACACCCAGATCCTGTTTTATAATTTCATAAAAAAGCTCATTATTTATTAAATAACCAAAGCTTACACTTAATATAGAAGCCAACTGGCTGTTGTTTGTATAAGATTTGTCCTCTGAACCATCATATTGTGGTGCAGTAATAGAAAAAGTTGCCTTCGTTTCATAATTTGGAACATAATGCCTTTTATAATTCTGATATCCTAGAATTGCGAACAAAATTATAAACGCTACCATAATCCACCATAGTTTTTTAAATGCTTTCAAAAAACTAGCAAAAATCTGAGAAAGGTTTATAGATTCTTTTCCATTACCAACCGGTTCATTATAACTATTCGTCATAAACTTCTACCACCCTTTCCTCTAACATATGAAATACGCTATTTTTATCTTTCATCTTTAAAACCTTATAATCATTTAAAACACATCCCAAAAATTTACATTTTGCATCATTCATGATATTGATGCAATTAAGAATATCCCTTTCATACGAAAAATCCTGCCGGATAACCAAAAGCGACAAATCAACTAAATCTGCTAATGCCTCAGTGTCTGATACCATGGACATTGGCGGTGTATCAATAATTACATAGTCAGCCATTCTTTTACATTTCTTCACAAGATCTTTCATAGCTCCTGATTTCATAAATTCATAGGTACTCGAATGTCCTTTTATCGGCATAATCAAATCGATTCCTATATCATCATGATACATAACTTCATCTAATCCACACTCACCCTGAAGAAGTTTAATCATATCCACCACTTCTGTTTTTGGAATATCTAACATCTTATACATTGCCGGCTTTCTCATATCCGCATCAATAACAATAACTTTTTTACCTTCTCTTGCCAATGACAATGCTATGTTTAAAGCAACCGTAGACTTTCCCTCATTTTCACAAACACTGGATATCAAAATTGTGTTTTTATCATGATTTCTTTCATTCTCATATTCTATTCTGATTCTAATATTGTTAATTGATTCTATAAATTTTGTTGTTATAATTGGGCTGGTAATTAAAAGTGCCTTTACACTTTGAACAATTTTCGCCTTTACCGTACGATTTTTTCTTTCATGGTAAATAGTTCCTAATAAATTTGTCTCTAACTGTTCTTCTACAGCTGCTTCGGTCTTGATCGTTCTTCTCATAATACTGATGGCTGCCAAAAGTAATATTGTAACAAAACCACAAATTATTCCCATGGTAATAGATTTTTTTCTTGGTGTTAAGGAATTATCAGGATGTGTAGCAACACTTGGAGCCTCTAAACGATCGAAAACTGCATCCGAAGTAAGATACCCTGACAATTCAGAATAATTGTCCATAATTACCTGAATAGCCCGAAAGGAAATAATTGGATCACCTGTTGTCACCAATACTTTCATAAGGTTTGTCTCCTCTATTAAAGAAACAGACATTGTTATATCCAAATCCTTCAAATGTAAATCGCTCTTTATCCTGTTTTTCATGATATCTGAATTTAATAAATTCTGAAAAACTGTTATAACACTTTGTGCGAGACGTTTATTTGTATAAACATACCCCGTACTCTGCTTTGGTGTAACTACATATATCGATGAACTTGTGTATTGAGGAACAAAACTGGATTTTATATAAGCATGGGTAACAATAGTCCCCATCACTGTTACTATTATCACAATCCACAAACCCTTTATTAAATCTCTTAACAAACTAAATAAATCAATATTACGTAAATTAATTCCCTTTTTCATAACTATTCCTCCACCATAACTGTTAAGTAGGTCGTTCCTTCATTTCCAGCATGATCAACCACACTATACTCTACCGTATAACATCCTACTTTATTTGTCTTTACAGAAGAACTCTTTATATTAACGCTGCCAATATCCATGCTCTTTCCGTTAATATCTTCAACAGATTTTATAAAACTCTTCGCATCAAACTCTGTATTTTTCTTAATATACTCAATATTTTTCTTCAACTTAATCGTAGGACTAATATTATTATCTTGTTTTATAATAACTGTCGCTTTTAATTTCACAGTATCACCCAGACTATTGGTTACCTGAGCAGTAACTGTATTATCACCAGAAGTATTTGTTGAAATGCCACGAGATAAAATCTTTACTTTATTGCTGATATCCCCGTCTATGATATCTTTTGCACCAATGATATCCTCCACACTTGTATCAGACCCTGTTTCAAGGCATAATGGCTTTTTTAATATAAATCTTGGTGATATATAATCAATATATTTTACTTTTCTGGAGGCCTTTGCAACATGTCCAGCTGAATTAGACACAGCATATGTTACATTACAAATATGTTCCTTTTTATCAACAAACTTAGAAATTGACTCCACAACAATTTTACTTGTAATATCTCCGTCTTTTTCATCCTTTGCGATAACACCTTTTAAAAGAGCCTCTTTATCTTTCACCGATACTTCTATCTGCTCCTGATCCATTTGAATAACAGGCACTGTACTATCTGTGTTACTTTTATCTTTGTACCAAATCGCTGTATAAATTATTATAGATATGAGGAATAATGTCATTATTCCATACTTAACATACTTCATAAAACCTCCAATAGACAATCTTTTACAAATATATTTTAACAAAAAAAAGTATGCCTGTAAACATAGACATACTTTAAAAATACTCAAGCAGTCTTCCTGCCAACCGTGACTGTCAAAATAAAATTATTCCAAACATAAAACTTATGTCTACATTTTAAATTCTCTCTAATTTCACTTTTCTTGTGCAAATAAACTCTGTACTTTTTTAACCGGCACACTTTCCATAATTGTATCTAATAACATCATATACATTTTATGAAATGTCAATAATCTGACTTTATCAATCAAAATGCAGCATCCAAATACAATAATCGTTGTCAAAAGAATATTTACTATCAAAATTCCACTATTTATAATACCATTTCCTGAAAAAATATTGTCCCATACATAATTTCTAAAATAAACATCATCATGTATCAAATATACTGCCAGTGTTGATTTTGCTACCATATTAATTATCTTACTATAACCTATTGTGATACTGTCAAAAACCTTAAAAATTATGATTGATGAAATAAAAACAGGAATTCCATTAACCAGCGCTGCGAAATAATAAGTGTCTATAAAACGAAGTTCCCCACAAAGAACTGTTAATCCCCATATAACCCCAACTGACAATGCAGCCAGACTCAAACATAACTTTACATTTCTCTTTTTGCCAAACAAACGAATTCTTGCTCCTACTATATAAACAAAAATCATCCATAGTAAATAAGAATTTGCATTATTTGTCCATCCGGCATAAATTCCCATGAAAGTTGGCATTACAGATAAAATAACAAACAAAATAATTATTAAAGTATCCAATTGCTTTTTCTTCAAACTATTAATAAAAATGTTTATAAATGGAACTAGTATGTATAATAACATATACGTTGTTGTATAATTATGTCTGCAAAACAATATTGGAAAAATTGCTTTAATAACACTTCCTGCACTTAATTCAACTTGACCGATGCAAACAAAAATAACTGTTATCGCTACTGAATAGAAAAATATTTGTCCCCATAACTCTAATATTTTTCTGACTCTCCATTGTGATGTTATCATCCAGTATCCCGTTATTAAAATAAATAGATTGATACCAACTTTTCCTCCCCAATATGCGCACTCAACAATAACCTTGTTCAACTGCGAGCTTACAGTCAAATCAAAATTACCATGACAAACATAATGATGCATAACAATCATGAGCATAGCAAATATTCTTAATAACTCAAATCTAGAATCTCTATCTTTTTTCATTTTTACAATCCTCGTAATCTCTATAAAATTGTTCTGCCTTTTCATCATTATAGAGATATTTATCTTCTCCCTGGATAAGAGCAAAAACTCCTTTTATATCCTCTACAGAAAGTTTTTGTTTTTCCATATAATACATAACATAATTAGGATTTAGCTCCATCGATGCCGCCAAAAAATACGGTAAAGAATACCCCCATGGCTTATCACGATAAATATTGCTGACAACACTGTCCCATGCTGCTATCACAGAATCGATATTATAATCATTATCCCCTCTATCATTTAAATACTGATAGATCATTTCTAGATTGAGATTTCCTGCTCCCCTTCCCATTCCATAAACACTGGCATCTACCATTACCTTCCTATTCAGATCCATCTCTATAAAAGATGTAACATTACTAAACGCCTGCTGCATGTTATTGTGAGCATGGTATCCCAATATAGTATTCTCTGGTAAATTTTCATCAGCTATTTTTGCATATCTCAACAAATCTTTTTTCTTTAACAAACCAAATGTATCCACTATGTATATTGCATAAGGATTTAACTTACTAAATTGCTCTATCATTTTTGCAAATTCATAATCAGAATACTGCTCCACCCTTGTTGGCTGCACGCATAACTTATATCCTTTATCAGTTATTTTTTTACTATACTCATACGCTTCATCGATTTTCCTCTTCCAGAAACTATATCTTATTGCATCAATTCCCGACGCATCTCTATCTTCAAATTTTTCAATCGGATAGTAATTTGCCATTTCAACCAACGCTGCATATAGCGTTCCTTTTTTCTTGTGTCCTATCAAATCTGCCAATTGTTTGTTAGAATTATATATTGCTCTATCCTTCTGATATTCTTCATCCCTAATAAATCCCAACTCAATAATATCTGCATTACTCTCTTCTAACCTTCTGATTAAGCGTATAATATTTTCATATCCAAATGCCCAGTCATTTACATATCCACCATCTCTTAATGTACATTCCAAAATTTGAACCTTATTCATGTATTTCTCCCTTTATCCTTGCTTTAACTAAAAAATAAATGTATGTGTACAATATCGATAATGCCGTAACAGCAATAAACGATACAATTTGATGTATCAATGGCAATTGATACATCGAAAAGTTATACCCCAAACTATTTATTATTACAATATACATTCTCACAAATATAGATTGCGCTCCCAAAATAATTAACGAATACCTTCCTATCCACCTTATCCCATGAATAACACGTAGTTTTCCAAATTTTTCATCTATAAACTTACAAAACAATATTACTGCTATCGAACCGGTTATTGATTCTACGAGATAAAGAAATATATTGTTAAATGTTAGTGCATGTAAATTAGTTCTTCCATTACTCATATATGCAATGATGAACAGAATCGCCGCTGCACCTAATATAATAAATGTTCTAACATCCATCTTTTCCTGATATCTAACGAATCCTTTCAACAGCCTTCCGACAAAGAAAAATAAAGTTGCAACCAAAGCTACATCAATGCAGAATGGAAGTCTGCTATCTGGAAGAAAGTCAAAATTGCTATTATATTCTGCAAAACCAAATCCTATCCCCGCAATCATTATAACAATGATTATCCTAAGGTTCACATTCTCAATTTTACATATATAATGAGCTATCATAACCACCCAAAACATACACACCAAAAACCAAATACTTGATATATGAATATTCTCCGGGTTTCCTAAATATATATCATACAATATACCCTTGATCGACAATTCATGTCGCCATACCGGTATAATTATAGATGCCATAATTCCTATTCCACAAAATACCAGATATGGTACCAACAATGCTTTGGCCTTTTTCAACACCAGCTTTTTTTCATCTTTCTTTGGTTTAAATACCATTCCAGATAAAATAAAAAATAGTGGCATATGAAATGCAAATATCATATTATGTATTTGTCCACCAAAGAAAACACAATGCCCCAATATCACCAAAATCATTCCGATTCCTTTGGTTAAGTCTATACTTTGAATTCTGTTCATATTTGTCCATCCTAATCTTTTTCTATCGTATCTATTAAGTTATTCATAATTACGTTCCACATTCTTTCATTGTTCCTATCAGAAACAAAAGAATTATGTGGCGTTACAATAACATTTTCATTTTGCCATATTTCTGAATTAACCAGAGGTTCTTCCTCAAAAACATCCAATACCGCCCCTCTGATTTTTCCTGCATTAATCGCGTTCAACAACGCTGCTTCATCAACAATGCCTCCACGGGAAATATTTACTACAATTGCGTTTTGACGCATTTTTTGAATTCTATCCTAATTCAAAAAATGACGGGTATTCGCACTAATTGGCACCGTAAATATAAGAATATCAAAATCTGAAAGTTTATTATCAAACTCTTCAATATCATATATACTGTATTCAGATTTAATTTCACAATTAATATCAAAACCTATAACTTCTCTCGCAAAAACTTTAAACCTGTTAGCAACCTCTATTCCAACGCTTCCCATTCCTATAATCGCTACCGTCTTATTACTTAACTCTTCCAGTTTTCTATTCTTTTCCCATTTCTTTTCCTGCTGATTTTTTATAAAGAATCTACTTTGCTTTAATAATTGCAAGACACCACAGACTGCATATTCCGCCATAGGAATACTATATACACCTCTAGCATTAGAGAGTCCAATCCCCTTGTCTTTTATGTAGTCAACAGGTATTCTTTCCATTCCTGCACTTAACAATTGAATATACTTTAAATTCTCAAATTCTTTTATATTATAATGCGTAAAAAGCCAATTACATACAACCACATCTATTTCCGATGCTTCTAAAGGGAGTCTGCCTCTTTCATCCTGCATAAGAAAAACCTTATATCCTGCATTTTTTAAAATATTCAGTTGTTCTTTTGTATACTCAAAATTACCTGCTAATAATAAATTCATCATTTTACAATCCCATAAACTCCGCTATCTGCTTCTCCATACAGCTCTTAATATTTTTACCAGCATTCCAACACTTAGACCATTCTACTACCATCTCAACAGCTTTTTCCAAATCCCATTTTGGACTCCACCCAAATGTTGACTTTAATTTAGAACAATCTAATTTCAAAAAATTAGCCTCATGTGGTCCTCCGTCATATTTGTCTACCCACTTAAGATCTTCTCCCCATTTATCAACAAACAGTTCTACTAAAGCGCCCGTCTGAAAACAATCTGTATCATCAGGACCTACGTTATAATATCCAGCATATTTTATATCTTCATATTGTTTTGCACCAATCATAAGATAAGCATATATTGGTTCTAATACATGTTGATACGGTCTGGTTGAATATGGATTTCTCACAATAATATCCCTTTTTTCTATCGCTGCTTTAACACAATCTGGAATAATCCTATCAGTAGCAAAATCCCCACCACCAATTACATTTCCTGCCCTAGCTGTAGATATCGCTATGCCTTCATCTTCTGCAAAAAAGGATTTTTTATAACTATGTGTTACTAATTCTGAACAAGACTTCGAATTAGAATAAGGATCATATCCATCTAGCGGGTCATTTTCTCTATACCCCCATTCCCATTCTCTATTCAAATAAACTTTGTCTGTTGTAACATTTAAAAATGATTTTACACTCTTTGATGTCTGCATATTTTGTCTGATACATTCTAAGATATTTGCAGTTCCCATCACATTTGTTTCATATGTATATAAGGGTTCTTTATAACTTTCCCTAACTAACGGCTGTGCAGCTAAATGAAATACTATTTCCGGTTGTGCCTCATCAAACACTTCCTTTAGATGTTTATAATCTCTAACATCACCTATCACTGAATTCATATCATTTTCTAACTCTGCAATTTCAAATAATGATGGAGTTGTAGGTGGTTCTAAGGAATAACCCGTTACAATCGCTCCTACGTCCACTAATGCTTTACACATCCACGAACCTTTAAATCCAGTATGTCCTGTTATAAATACTTTTTTTCCTCTATAAAAATTTATATTAAATTCTTTCATTGTCACTCCTCTATTTCCAAGATTTCCATGGCGCTTGTCCATTACTCCAAAGTTTCTCTAACATATCCATTTCCCTTTTGGTATCCATACACTGCCAGAAACCTCTATGAACATAAGACATTAGTTCACCTTCCTCTGCAAGTTTATTTAATGGATATTGTTCAAAAACAGTAGTATCATCCTCTATATACTTAAAGATTTCCGGATTTAATACCATATAGCCAGCATTAATCGGTGCCTCGTCTTTTTGACTTTTTTCTCTGAAGGATCTTACCGTATTTCCATAACCAATATCTAATACTCCCTTCTGCTGCTCCTGCATTACAGCTGTCAATGTAGCTATCTTGCCATGTTCATTATGAAACTCTACTAATTTGTTAATATCAACATCACAAACACCATCTCCATATGTCATTAAAAACGGCTCATTTCCTACATATTTTTCTATTCTTTTAATTCTTCCACCAGTCATCGTATTCAATCCGGTATCAACAACCGTAACTTTCCATGGCTCAGCATATCCGTTATGTACTATCATTTTATTATTTTGCGCAAAATCAAACGTCACATCGGACATATGCAAAAAATAGTTATTGAACCATTCTTTAACGATTTCCTGTTTATATCCGGCACAAATAATAAATTCATTGTAACCACAACTAGAGTATTCTTTCATAATATGCCACAAAATTGGCATCCCACCAATTTCAACCATTGGTTTTGGTTTATTTTTTGTTTCTTCAGATATTCTGGTTCCATATCCACCTGCTAATAAAACAACTTTCAATTTAAACTCCTTTCACCTTTGACAATACTTTATGTTTCACATTAAATAAAAAACGTTTTGCACAAATCAAATAATAAGTGTGCTTCATTCCATTATTAATCATAACCTCTTTCATATAATCTGCTATCGCCATATTATATCTAAAATCCCATGGTTTAATTTTACCAATGCAATGTACTACGGAACAATTTTCCTTCAACTCTTTTAGTCCTTGAGCGTCTATTTTTTCGTAATAAAATTTTTGATTATTATATTTCTTATAATCTGCTTTTTTTATTTGTCCCTTAAATAAAATGTTAATAGCATCTTGCGCCACATATTTTGCAGTCTCTCTATTTTCTTCAATCCAATTAATATAGTCCTCAACAGAATATGCTGATAAATACTTATTCAAATCTATTAAAATACTTCCCATTTCTTCAATCCAATTAATATAGTCCTCAACAGAATATGCTGATAAATACTTATTCAAATCTATTAAAATACTTCCCATATTAAAGTAAGGTTCATCTAAATCATACTGCATCTCTTCGAAATGCTGTACGTCGACCTTAATATGTATATCTTCAGATGCCGAAAGAACATTGTCCCCAAGATCTTGATAATAAAATTCTTTAATGCTTCCCATTACCATAGCATCTGCATCTAAACACATAATCCTGTCTAACTTCTCTGGCAGATAGTTAAATACATAAAGCTTATGAAAACCAGCAGCACTAAAATTCTTACTATCTGGAAATCCCTCTTTCATTTCCTCTGTTATTTTAAGAACTTTGACCTCCTGATGAAATCTTTTTCTTAAAAATCTGTTGAGTTTTTTTATTTTTCTATCTTTTATATCTGTACTTACTATATATAAATTATGCTTTTCGAAATTATTGTGCATTAACAATGATGTAAGCATTATTTTTGCGCCGATATAAAATTTGTCACTACTAAATACTGAAATATTCATATGTATTCTCCTTCACCTCTTATACATTGATTCCTATTTTTCTGGATTATACCGTTGTATTTTCACCCATATTTTCATCAAAATATAGAACATAAAATAACTATGCATACCCAAAGAAACCTTTGCTATACGATGTACCATCTGTGGATTTTTCGTTTCCTTTATCGCCTCTTTTGTAAATGTATCCTGATAAAGTTCTTTTAACTTTTTAATTGTCTGTTTTATTTTCCATTTTTCATTATTTATAATATCATAAGTCGGCCCTACAAGTTCATTTGCAACCATTGTACTAATGTTTCTTTTACAACTTTCAAGCATATTCATTTCACCATATCTTTGCATACAATATTGCAATCGTATTCTCGCCATATCCCAAATATACCAGGGATCTGACTTTTTCGTTAAGGATTCTTCATTACCCTGGTAATAGTAATACATACATTCGGGCAACATTGTAACTTTTTTCACATATTGTAAATAGTCTAAATTAAATATGAAATCTTCTGCTAAAGAAATATCTTTTCGAAATTTCAATTGATTACTTTTAATGATTTCTGTAACGTACATCTTATTCCACAACGAGCCAAAATATACACTGTAAAGATATTGTGACATTTTCTCTAAATACTGTTCGATACTAATTAACGATACACTATCATATAACGAAAACGGTGTGTCTTCTTTTTTCATAAATACAGTTGTAAATCCGCAAACACTTAACTGTCCCTGAGTGCTAATTGCCTCATATAATTTTTCAACAATGTTGTCTTCCACATAATCATCACTATCAATAAAATATATATATTTTCCAGTAGCCGCCAAAACCCCATCATTACGAGCAGCTGAAACCCCTTCGTTTTCTTTCTGAATCAATTTGATTCTCTCGTCTTGTTGCTGCATTTCTCCCACGACTTTTTGTGTATGATCTGTTGAACCGTCATTTACTACTATAATCTCTAAATTATCGTATGTTTGTTTTTGTATACTTTCCAAACATCTCTTTATATATTCCTCTGCATTATAAACAGGTATTACAACACTTATTAAATCTTTTTCCATTTCCTTCTTCCTACGCTTTACATATTTAAAAAATCTACATTTCTAATTTAATTGTTTATATTTTGATAATAATTTTATAATTTCTTTTCTAATCAATTCTATAGAATTGCAAATTAAATATAAAATTGCACAATATAAGATAATCAAAACCGGATAAAAAATGATTCCCATATTTTTTATAATGGTTTCTAATATCCTAAATCTATACGGAATTAAAAGGGTGTGAGAATGAATTAAATAAATCCCTAAAGTATATTGACCAAAACTTCCTACAACTCTTCCAATTTGTCCATTGCACTTTATTGTTAGAAAAGAAAGTAACAACACTATCGCCTGGATATAAACTATTGGGTTATTATACGAAAATAACTTCCATGCAATATGTCCTTTTCCTAAATATACGAAAGCTGCCACAAGAAAGAAATTCACCCCCCCTACCAGCATATATAATATGTGAGGTTTTATCTTCTTTAAAGTTGCTACGATATCATATGTTTTGATATAATTTCCTGTAAAATATAAGAATATCGCATATATTAATGAATATCCATTATTTACATTAATAACATCTTTATCAAAAGCAAAACCATATATACAAGTAACTAAAAACAATGTAATAATTAAAAAGGTATACTTTCTTTTATCTTCTTTAAGTACACTTATAACAATATTCAAATAAGGTGCTATTAACATTAATACAAGATAGACAGTCATAAACCAATATTCATTAACTGCCAGAAGCGAATACCTAATAATACTTTTTACATCTATGCTCTGTCCTTCTACAATAACAAATAATATGTATATAAAAAATGCATAAAAAATTATCTGTCCCAAAAGCTTCACAAATTTATTTAATTTAAAATTAATTGTAAAATAGCCTGAAATCAAAAAGAATACATTAACAGCCACAACAACAATACAATTTATGAAAACTAATAGATAATTCATCATATCATTACAGTTTATTCCACTATTTAAATTTTCATTTAAATGCAAACCGCTAACTACACAGTGATGAATGACAATCATAAACATAACCAGCACTCTAAGACATTCTATATTATTCAGCCTTTTAGCATGCATATATATCCTCCTATTCCACTACCTGCCTTTTTAAGCCCTAAAACAAATCTGTCGCAATTTGTTTAAAACTTTCAAATATATATTTACTACTTTTGCTGCTTTATGAAATCCAAACAGCCTATAGAATATTTTAAATATTCTCTTATGTCTATATTTATTTATATTTCCTTTTAAGCTGGGGCCATTATCAACTGCCTCATTTATCGCTCTCTCAACAAGCTCTATTTCCTCTCCATTTGCCAAAACAAAGTTCTCACCTTTTTCACTATTTACAAGTATCACAGATGTATTTCCATTGTCTGCTTTTGGCAAATCAGTTTTATCCAATCCAATAAAATCACCAATAGAAATATCCCCAACTCTTTTCTCTTGCTTATACTGACAATGATAACAACTATCCCTTAATAAAGAACCATTTAAAAATCCTGAAAAATATTCATCTTCCCAACTGCTCAAGTTAAGGATCGTTTTTCCATTTTCATGAAAACATAAATGATAATTTTCATCCCATCGATTACTTCTAAAACTAAAATTATCATATGAGAATGAGTTCTTTTTTTGCAAATACTTTACATGTTCCTGCCATAATGATTGTGACCCACTTCCATGACAAATAATATCAACAGTAATCAAATTTGAATACTCTGTTTTTTTAAGCGAACTATAAAGTCCCGCAATTTGACATGGCAGACCGATATATAAAACTTGCTTGCCACTTTTTAAATCTTCTTTAACCTCCAAATATGAATTTTTCACATAAGAATAAACATACTTGGATCCTTGAATCTTATTTAAGTCGGTAATATTCGTTATACGACAGATACTAACATCTTTGTTATAATCCAACATGGCAGAGTATACGATTCCATGGTTCTTTATTATGTGTTCTGCAAATGCAGTGCCTATTCCTCCCGACGCACTTCTTTCTCTTTTTTTATTATCTCTTCTCCATGCTGCAAAACATCTTTTTATGTCTTTTAATATTACTTTTTCATTTACTTGACATACTTTTTTGCATAAATTACATCCCACACATTTATCGTAATCTATCTGTGGAACAAACTCACCAGTATTATTATAAACTAACTTAACAGCATTCTTTGGACATGATGCTGCACATGCTCCACAACTTGTACATTTTTTCTTATCACATATATTCATACTATTTTCTCTTTATCATTGAACAGATTTTTTTTCTTTCTTCTTTATTTAAATATACTAAAAAATTAACCAAATAGCCTAAAGCCCCACTTACGAGACAAGTAACTATAAAAATTGTCCATGTATTCGTAGGAATAACATAATCTATCAAACAGAATAATATTAATGTTATAATATTTGCAAAAATTCCTTTGATAAGCGGACCATAAAAAGTCGTATATTTAACCCCTAGAACATGGCTTGAATAAAATGGTGTGAAAAATAATGTTTTCAAAATCATTAGAATTCCGCTTATAGATGCAATTGCAAACACACCCAGACTTGTTGTTTTTAACAAAATATAAACGATAATAACATTTAGTACTCCTGAAACCACATTGAACAGAACAGGTATTTTAAGCTTTACGGTAATAACATTAATAGAAAATAGAGGATGCACAAAAACATCTATAAAATATGGCATAACTGTTAATACAGATAACAATTGAACATCTCTTATTTCTGTAGCAGATAATGTAGGTACCCACAGTTTAAAAAGACTTGTCCCAAACGCCATCAGGCCGATAATCGGAACTGCACATAAAAATCCACAGATTTTCATTGCGGTTTTTGTTTCCTTAATAAACTTTTCTGTGTCATTTTCTGCATATGTAATTGTTAATTGTGGTGTAAATGTTCCAGAAATTGTTCCTACAAAACTCATCACACTCGTCGGTAAAGTTTTTGCAATAGAGAAAAGACTCATTTCTTTTGCTCCAATAAAAATGTTTGTCAACAATAGATCCAATCCTGTAAATAAAATTATATTTAACTGCTGTACAGAATTCCAGATACTATTTTTTATCAATGAACCCACTAATTTAATATCAAACATTTTTATGTTTAATTGTAATTCTGGTGTTAATTTTCTTTTATAATAATAATTTAAAATAATACAATATATGCCACAGATAAAAGTTATTGCACCTATATAATATACATGAGGAGTAAGTATAGAAAAAACTAAAAATAATAAAATAACCTTTATTATTCCACTTTCCATATTTCTTAGATTTGTCAACTCCAACCTATTTTTTGCAAAGGTAGATACACTAAGCACATTTGTTGGTAACTGTATTAAAAATAGTGCAAACAAGAAAACCCACAATAATTTTATATCCGCTACATATCCACTTGGAACATTTACAATCTTTTCCAAGTAAGCTATACATAAAATAACCGGAATGGCTAATATAACGGAAAGAATAATATTTGAAATAATTGCAGATGTATAATACCTGTTAGCATTATCCTTTTTTCCTCCGTACAATTCAACTGTGATAAATCTATTTATCATACCGCTAAGTGCTACAGTAATTACAGACAAATAATTCATAAAATTATTTGCTAATCCCACAAAGCCATACACTTCTGTTCCGATATACCGCACAACATAAGAAGTAACAAAAAAGGATACTCCCAGGTTTAATATGTATGCAGCAATCTGTGAAATCATATTTATTGATAATTGTTTCTTATTCATAATCTTCTCTTAATTCCTTTAATAATAACTCTTTTGATTGATTTGTTGTACTCTCAAGATGACCTTCTATGCTGTCTATTGTATTCTTTTCATTTCTTTGAAAAACTTTTTCCTCATCTACAATAATATCTAATTTCCCTATCGTTTTTAAATATTCATACAATCTTCCATTTTGTGATTTCTTAGACTTATTACTAAACCGTTTCAACACATAGGTTTCTTTCATAAATCTGGTAGAGAACACTGTCGCATGATAAGAATCTGTACAAACTATTTTCGCATTCTTTATCAAATTTAAAAAGTCTAATGGTGATGTATCAATAATATACTCATAATCATCTCTGTATTCCTGCATGCTTTGCGTTATTGGCAAAATATATACCTTATATCCTGTCTTTAATTGCATCGCTTTAACATAATCCCAATAATCTCTATCACCAACAAAATAGCAAAGAATATAGTCTTTTTCCAGATTGTCCAGATTAATTTGAGAATATTTTTTTATATCTTCATTCCATTCATCTATACGAATTAATAAAGTAGGATCTACAACCTTTGAGACATTATTTTTTGTCAATCTTTCTAATACTCTTCTCGAACTTTCCTCTCTAACACCAATAAAACGATACTTGCTCAACATAATTCTGTAAAACTTTTTATAATAGAAAGGTATTTTTTTCACACCTACACTTGTACCAAAAGAAATGACTTTTTTATCATTATCCACATAATCAAACATCATATGTCTATTTAAAAAATATGGATTCCAAATCTGATCTCCCCCACTGATAAAAATATCTATTTGTTCTTTAACTTTTTTAGTATCTTCCTCTGTAGCTATACTTAAATGCTTTCCTTTATAAACATCCGTAAAAAACTGTTCGAATTTTTCCTTTTGCTGTTCAATCTCTGCTTTATGGCTATTATCAGATTTACCTTTTCCACTTTTCTTTGTGTTTAATCTATACATCAGTTTATTCATAAAAGTTGCAATAAAATCATGATAAACATGTGTTTCTTCTCCAAACGGATATTGCATAAATACCTCAAAATTTTCTTTTTCTAAGAATTTCTTTAATGAATATGCCTGTAATACTGTTCCGAAATTATTTCCTAAATACCATGTTGCAATTAGTACTTTCTTCACTTTATTTTCCTTCCTCTGTAAGATGATTTATAATATTTGCTATTGAAAATTGATGATTATAATTATAGTCAACTTTCTCTTTCTTCTTAATCCACTGTACATCTTCATCAGTTATTTCTGTAAAATAGCGCATATAACGTGGATCATAAAATTTAAAATCTAATATACTCTTATTATTTGTTAATAATCTTTTATTATAAACTACAGCTTCATAAGGGCGAAGAGTTAATGCTGTCTGTCCTCCATCTGTTATATCCAATAATACATCAGATTCTAAACTTTCTACTATCATTTGAGAATAATCTTTTATCGCACTATAATCTTCTAATGATACTCCCGGATAATTACCAAAGAACTTATATTGATTCATCTCTTCCATTGATGTGAATAACTCTATCTTAACCTTAATGTTGTTGTTTATAAGTTTTTCGATACAATTTTTTATTATACCCCCTCTTGTTTTGATTGTTCCACCAAAATAAATATCATGTTTTTGAGGTATATCCGCATATCCGTTAATTTTTGCATATGGTGTAAAGCATTTTGTTAATTTATTGCTTTTATCCAAATCCTCATCCTCAATTGTATATGCATAATCTACTAAATCTGTATTTAACAATAAATTTTGTGCCCGCATAGCGGAAAATGTTCCAAAACTATCAACAAAGACAATTCCTATTTTTACATGAAACTTCTTTTTTAATTTTTCTAAAAATTGTTCACTATATTCATCTCTCAATCCTGCATTAAAAAATATTACATTTATCTCGTCTTTTTTGTTGTGTTTATGTAATAATTTTGCTTGTTTATATAATGTATATAGTTGCTCGCAATAATTTTTTAATCTCAATTTTCTTAAAAGCTTCCTAAACCCTCTGTTTATAAATGTATAGCTAGAATAAGGATCATTAATAAAATAAATATTCTCTACTCCTATAACATCACCACACATAATTTTATACATTTCACTATAAGAAGATTTTTCTCCAACAATAATAAACCTTTTCATATTAACTTCCTCAATACAATTTTCTAAGCCATGTAAATCCTTTATGATTTTGTAATTTTATAACCAGAATCGATAATAAGACTGTTATAGTCAATGTGTATCCAAAGCGAACCATACTACTAAATGTTCTGTGCAATATATTATAACATAATACTGAATAAGTAAAGTCGACCCAGCAATGTGAAAGATATACTAATACTCCAATAATTCGTATATCTCTATAAATTACTCTATCTTTTAAATTTATCTCCTTTGCCATTTGTAATAGGAAATATGTAACCGGAATCGTAAAGATAATTCCCTCATAGGATCTTGCAATGCCTAAGTCTCTCAGTATATACATTTCCATAAAAACACCTAATATAGAAACAATTAACAATATAATAGACTTACTTAATTTTTCTCTTCTCTCATATGCTAGAAATCCCAACAATATAAATACCAGCCCAAAGAAAACACCATTACGTGTAGTGATAAAAATTTTATCATATTCTTTAATGATATTCTGGAACCACAGGTCTTTTATCAGGCCATAATAACTTGAATCCAACAAACCTATTATGTATAGAACAATTGCAATTACCAAACTTTTTACTGTTCCCATTCTCTTCACAAGCAATGCCGCCAATACTCCGGCAATCATTACTGATGGCAAATACCATAAATGTAGATAGGAACCATCAAATATGCATTTCTGAACGAAGGATAATACTGTTTCATTGTCTACTCTAAACCAGAAAATAATACAAGGCAGATAAATAATTGTCCAAATCACATACATAAACAATATTCTTTTTGCAAACTTTGTAACCTCTGTTTTAAACTCTTCGTTACTTGTTACTCTATCCAACTTCATTTTCAAAAAGAAAAACGGAACCGCCGCTCTGGTTAAGACTTTATCAAATATAAAGCCTGCATTTTCACCAAACATTGCAAAAGGTGTTAAATGTATGATAACTACACACAATGCCATTAGTAATTTGATAACATCTATTCCATTATAGTTCTTTTGTTTCTCCATCCGATCCTCCATTTTACTTCTATAAAAAATTATTGAAATCCTCTTAACTGTCTGCTAACTCCACCTAAAAATCTATACAGTCCTATACAATAAGATACCATTTCTAATTTTAGCTTTTTGGATAACGCTCCTCCATTATCTTTTAAAAAGGTTCTTGCCTTTTGCTTTAATATTTTGTCTATTTTCTTTCTCTCCTTTTTTTCGCAATGATTTTTTAGTGCAAATTCGCAAATATATCTGATATACTCTTGTTTGGCTCTGTCATAATATTTCACATATCCATGCTCTTTATGATAGTCCATTGCCTGTTCTAATGCTTCTAATATATCTAAATTTTTTATGCTGAAGGAAACTCCTGTAATACTATTTCCTCTTTGATAATAAAAATATAAACACTCACTAACATGGAATAATTTATCTGTCTGACAAAAAATCTTATATGTCGTATATTGGTCTTCGTGTATTTTTTTATATGGATACCTTATTTTATCGAATAACGTAATATCATAGAGTTTATTCCACGCCACACAGGTAACTGCCCCTCTATATAAATATTCCATCATCCCATCCTGGTCTAATAACATATCCTCTTCCGTTGTCCAACGCTCATTGCGACTTGCATCTTCAAACTCTCTTAAAAATCCACAACTAGATATCTTACAGTTGTTTTCCACACATGCATTGTATAATTTTTCAAACATAGTATTATCGATATAATCATCACTATCTATAAACCCAATCCATTTTCCTGTTGCAATATCGATTCCTTTATTTCTGGCATCCGATAAACCACCGTTTTCTTTGTGAATTACTTTAATTCGAGAATCTTTTTGTGTCCATTCATCACACTTTTTACCCGAACTATCTGTAGATCCATCATCCACTAAAATAATTTCAAGATTTTTATACGTTTGATTTACAATAGAATCAACACATTTGTCAATATAATCCTCAACATTATAGACTGGTACTACAATTGTTATTAATTCATTCATTTTCTTTATACCCTTTCTTTAGCATTTCTTCCAAATATCATCCCAGGCTTTCATACTTTCTTCTATACTGAAAAATTCTCTTCTTTCTTTTGCTTTGTTCTTATACTCTGACAACTTTTCGGGATTGTTTATCATCTCTCTAATACCTTCGCTAAGTCCGTTTTCATTGTTTTCTACCAGCAGTCCATATCTTCCATTATCCAAAAGCTCGATCGGTCCTGTACACATTGTACTCACAACCGGTGTTCCAACCACAAGACTTTCTGCTACCACAAGACAGTAAGATTCATGTATAGAAGCACAAACAAATAAATCGGCTCCTTTGATATAAGGATATGGGTTTTCTTTAAAACCTAATAACCGGATATGATCCTTCATATTTAACTCACTGATTTTTTCTTTAATAATGTCTTCTTCTGGCCCCTCCCCGATAATATTTAATTTAAACTTCAATCCCTCATCTCTTAATCCTGCACATACTGTAATCAATCTTACAAATGCTTTTTGAGGCATAAATCTTCCAATTGCTAAAATATTAAATTCGTTTTCCTGATACTCAGCTGGAATAAATTCTAGGGATTTTTTATCTATCTCCTCTATATCGATAGGATTATATATATATGTAACTTTTTCTGCGAATCCATATTTTTCAATAAATTTTACCCTGCAGTCTTTAGAGACACCGACAATCTGATGAAATGGTCCAAAAAATTTTTCTACCTGCTCTTTATTATAATATGTAGCTGTAGAGATATCCTTTGTTACATCCATATGCTCCCAAAGAATCTTTTTAGAATTTGGATTCGTTGAGCCACCAATTAGTCTCGCTGCAAATGCATCCCCACAAGCAATCTCAATATCATATTTTTTATGTACAAACATTTTATAAACCAATTTTCTTGGAAGTCTGTCACACACAACTCTAACAAAATGATCATAGAATCTAGAACAAGTTTCTTTAAATGGTACATTTGCTTTTTTATGTATTCGTTTATCTAAAAACTGACTATAATATCCTCCGGGAAATCTTCTCATTACTGTAACATCATATTTTGAGAAATCCATATGATTTACCACATCTAGAACAACTTTATCCAGTCCTCCTTTTCCCAAAGTATCTATATAAAATAAAACTTTTTTCATATTTTCCTCTCACAGTTTACTTCTAACAACCCTCAGTTTCATCTTTATTTTTTTGTACAAATATACATATATCAAAATTAAAATATTATTTACGAGATGTAGAATAATTAAGTCAAAGATATTTCCATTATATGTATACGTATAAAACGGTACAAAATTAAATCCTAATATCAATAAAATATCTGAAATTTTATATGTTATAGGTTGTGCGACATAAAATATCAAACTATTTTGTCCAATATAATTTATCAATTTACTATGAACAAAAGTACACAATATAATAATGCCAATTGATAATAAAATTGCCGCAACAAACATTAAAGGAACAATTCCATATCTTCCTGATGCTATATCAATAGGAGCTCCGGTAATATGAACATTGAAAACTCCTAAAAGACTTCCACTTATAATACATATTAAACATGCAAACAATTGATTAATTCGTTTTACCCTCTCAAACATTTTCATGTAATATTTCTTTATTAAATACCCTATTAATAAGAAACAACAGGTAACTGGTAATAAATCAACTTCCCATGGAAGTAATATATTTACAAACTTCTGATAAAAATATGCACATACCCCAAGTGCAATCACTACTCCTATAATCTGTTTTTGAGACTTGAATATTTTAAGAATCCAATATACCACTGCTTCTGTAATAAAAAGACACGGCAAAAACCAATATATAGGATCCCATTCTCCTGGACGCATATTAAAAAGCAACCGAAATGGAATTGAAGAAATTTTGCTGTGATTTGCAGAAATTCCTATGGCTAGACAAAATTCCTGAAAAGCAATATTTACGCATACTGCCAGTACCCACGGTAACAAAAACGCCTTTGCTTTTCTCAAAATAAATTTACCAAATGTATATTTTTCTATATTTATGGTACAACCAGACAAAATAAAGAATAAGGGCATATGAAACGTGTATATCCAAATCTGCAATGGATATGGACAGGAATAATGCCCTACCCCTACAAGAATAATAGCAACTGCCTTTGCTATATCGATCCACTCTATTCTCTTTCTGCTCTGTACTTCTAACGACATTTTTCTATCCTCTTTTTAAATTCATCATAATAATTTTTTTTATTAAATGCAAAAGTTTCTATCAATTTTGTATATGCATTTTGCGCGATATTTTCTCTTTTTTCAGCATTCTCCCACATTGTAATCATTGCAGTATACAACTGTTCCTCCACATCTCTACTCTTATCAACAATGATAGAAGTTTCTTTATCCAGAATCTCAATAAGTCCTCCGGAATTTGTTGTAATAATTGGGAGCTTCATTGCCATTCCTTCCAACGCCACAACCCCAAAAGGTTCTTCCCACATAGAAGGTATTACTAACACATCTGCCAATGTATAGATTGACGGCATATCTTCCGGAAAAATATATCCAGTAAAAATTATTTTTTCTTCTAAACCCTCAGCCTCTTTTAAAAGTTTTTCAAAATATTCATCTTTTGCTATCTGGTTATACCATCTGCTGCCTACAACCATTAACTTGCTATTTGGATTTTCTTTGCTTATTTTTTTGAATGCTTTTACTAACTCAAGTATTCCTTTTTCCGGACAGACACGTCCTGTATACATATAAACAAAATCACTTTTATTTATATTATATTTTCTTTTCAACGCTTTTGTATTTGTTACTTTTTCTGTATTAAACTTCTCTAAATCCACACAATTATAAAAGACTTTCATTTTATCATTTGGTGCCACTTGCATAAAATGATCTTTTAAATATTCACTTACCGGCAAAATGACCTCTGCCTTATCAGCAATATATTTACACAAATATTCTGGTTTCGTTGTTCCATCAATATCATTGTGCATATGATATATCATATGGTTTGTCCCATTTTTAGAACGATTACATATATCTTCAAAAACCTGCATGTTGTTTTCAATCAGTATCATATCATAATTATCTTTGAACCTTCTTAACAGTTCTCTATTGTATGGTATGAATCTATATTTTTTTCGAAATAATTTTAGAAAAGCATTTCTCGCCTTGCATAAAAACCAATTTATTTTACTTATATGTATCTGAATAATTTCAGCATTCTTATAATCAATTTTGTCAAGTTTTGGAGACTCTATTGTATATATATCCATAAAGTAATCCGCCGTCAACTCATTTCCGTTAATAATCTCGGTTGTAAGAACCTCTCCTGCTCCACCGTCTACTGCAGGAACTGGAACAAACCCCGCTGAAATAACCGCCATTCGTTTCATATTTACCTCCCTAACCTCATAACAGGATATATTGCGTATATAGTTTCTGTATTTTATGTTCTAATATTTCTATCCCAACACTTTTCTCTTCACATCCCCAAGTTTCACATATGTATAAAAATACCATGCCTTTCCACTTTTTATACTTTTATACAGTTTCTGAAGATGTGTCGGATTATCTACATCTTGATACAATCGCTCTGTAAAAGGACAATCCTTTAGTATTTTTTCCATGAGCGTCCTTTTTTCTTTTCCTTTTAATTCCGTATTCCATATTATATTTTTTATAATACAGTCCGCTAAATAATGTAAAACATTCATATTAAAGAGCTTATTATTAATCTCTTCATTTCCAACATTTATATTATTCATGGTCATTACAAAATAATCTATGCCCTTTAATCTTGCTAAGTTTCCAT
This sequence comes from uncultured Eubacterium sp., assembly GCA_910578975.1. Taxonomy (GTDB): domain Bacteria; phylum Bacillota; class Clostridia; order Lachnospirales; family Lachnospiraceae; genus Eubacterium_G. The sequence continues at coordinate 31,961 of CAJTRZ010000010.1, read as the reverse complement.
TATGTAATAAACTTGTACTTCTTTGCAAATATTGATACCCAACATAATCTATATAAGATATCTTATCTACATATTTTAGCAACTCCAGATTATAAACAAGATCCTCTCTGTCAATAACTTTACTATCTGCCAATAATTCAGACTGATCTATAACAGATTTTCTATAAAGCTTATTCCATGCATATCCGAAAGACATTTCTGTGATTGCTGTATAAAGATACTCCACCATCGTATCATGGTTAAGTAGTTTGTCCCCCCAGGTACACACTTCCAAAACATTGCCCTTTTCATCTATTTTCTCATAGCCATAAATAACAATATCTGATTGATCCCTTTGAATAGTTTCTACACATTTTTGCACAACATCTGCTTTTATCACATCATCACTATCTATGTACATCAAATACTTTCCTGTAGCTATACTGTATCCTGCATTTCTTGCTGATGATAGTCCACCATTTTCTTTATGCAGAACTTTAATTCTATTATCTTTTAATGCAAGTTGGTCACAAATCTTTCCACTATTATCTTTTGCTCCATCATCTACAAGTATTATCTCTATATTTTTATATGTTTGATCCTGCACCGACCGAACACAGGTTTCTAAATAACTTTCTACATTATAAATAGGTAACACAATTGATACTTTATCCATTTCCACCTCTAATACATTAATCTAAATTATTTTTACTCTATATTTTCCTAATAAAGCTCTTCAATTAACTTCTTCCACTGGTTAGCTATATTATCAATATTAAATTTATCTGTTCCCACCAGTGCATTATTAGAAAAACTTACTCTCTTCTCATCGTCCTCTATCAGCATATTTATCCTGTCTGCCATTGCTTGTATATCAAAGCAATCAACCAGATATCCATTAACTCCATCCTCAATAATTTCTGACGGTCCTGCCGGACATCGAAAGCTAATACATGGTAATCCCATCTTTTTTGCCTCTGTAAGTACCAGACCAAACCCTTCAAATCTGGATGTTAAAATAAACATTGCAGATTGCTTATAATACTCATCTATATTTTTAACATTCCCTTTTAAAATAACATTTTTATCTAAATGATATTGTTGTATTTTACTCTCTAAAGATTTTCGGTCTTCTCCTTCACCACATATAATCCATTGCCAGTCACTGTGATTCTCAAAGACTTTTTGTGCTATGTCTAACAACAAATCAAAACCTTTTTGATGCGTTAATCTTCCGGCACTAATCATTGTTTTGCTCTCATATTTATAATCCTTATTTTGTTCCCCTTGCTCTATCGGATTATAAATTCTTTGAAGCTTTCCTCTTATCTTTAATTCCTGTTCATAATACCCCTTATCCTCATCAGTAAGTACCACTATAGCATCCGCCCGTTTTGCAGCCCACTTTCTAGTTATTTTTCTATAATTTCCGTCAGGATTCTGATAAAAATTAAACTGTTCCCAAGAAATTAGTTTTGCCTTTGTCCCCCACAACGCAGGAATAGAATATAAATCTAAAATCCCATCAATATCTATTAATAAATCTATTTTCCTGCTTTTTACAAATCTTCGAATCCCTTTTATGTAACTTAATATTTTTTTGCCACTAACTTCGTTTTCAAATAATTTATATCTTTTGATATTTTTTTCAATATCATAAAAAGATTTTTGGTGTTTCTCCCATAAACTAAGAAAACATATATTATATTCTTCATTCTTTGCCAATCTGTTTGCAATAACAGAACCTACTCTTTCTGTTCCACCACTCCTGGTAATATCTCCAGAAAAAAAACAAATATTTTTCATAAGTACTCCTATACAATAAAACTTGCTAATTTCCAAAGTTTATAATTTCTAGTCTTAAACGCCTTTTCAATATCTTTATTTATAAATCTTCTCTCTTCTATATAATCTACCGGTCTAACTTCATCTAACAATTCACACGCAAGAATAAATGCAGCTTCAATAACATCCTTATTCATTAACGATATTCTTCTATATAATAATGTAGACATATGACCTTTAATTAAATCATACTGAATATCGTCATTTTGTAATCCATTTTTTTTCGCCTGCTCTAGAACATATTCCATAACCCAGTAATGGTCAACACATTTCCTACTATGGCGTGCCTTTAAAGTAATGCCTTCCGGATTAATCCTATATGCATAAACAATATCTTCCATAACAACCATTTTCTTGCACATTCTATACAAAATCATACATACTATTGTATCTTCAAACCATACATCTAATGGAAATCTAAGTTGATGAAACATAGTTCTTTTATATATCTTAGCCCAAGGATATCCCGGATTGTGTACCATATTCTCAGTATTATCATATATAGCACTTTGTAATTTTACCTCATTACGGCTTAATTCATCTCCATCTACAAAAGAATAATGACCCGCCTGTACAATATCAGCTTTTTCCTCAATTATCTTATCAAGCATCACATCAATACAGTTTCCAACAAGATAATCATCCGAATCCAAAAACATAATATATTGACCTACACTGGCATCTATTCCGCTATTTCGCGCTCCCGAAAATCCTCTATTTTCCTGATTTATTAAAATAAGATGTTTATCGCAAATATTTTCTAATATTGATTGTGTACTATCCGTAGAACCATCATTAACAACTATCAATTCATAGTCATACTTCGTTTTTTGTTCTATTACCGATTTAATACACTGTGCAATTGTTTTTTCAGCATTGAATGCTGGTACAATTATTGATAAATCTTTCACTATTGTTTTATTTTTTATATGTGAATCCATATCAGGCTTTTCACTACATTGGTTCAGTATCTCCCAAGCATTTTTTTTAGACAGGTGACTTTCCCCCCTGTAAAAAATTCTCGCTATAAAATAGTATATTATTAGCAATCCATATCCTATATTAGTAACAACCCTTGCTAAACATGGATTTTTAAATATCTTAAAAAAAGTATTATACATACGTTGCTTCATATTACTTACTCATTTCTATATATTATTCTCACTGTAATTATTACTTTGAAGTGCCATCAACTGCATAATTGGAAAGGTTGTAGCCTCATGTCTTACCCAAGAGCCAAAATCAGGTTCAAAGACAACAGAGCCGAAGAAATATGCCACAAAGCATGATAAAACTACCACCATTTTATTATTAATGTGTTTCAAATTCCTAATTGTCCTAAATAAATATATTAAAATAAATATCTGATATACAAAAAAAGGAGCATAACCAGGACTCTTAACCAAAAGCTCTACTGGTATCATCATCCTTATCGCATTAATAACATAATCGAACATAAATATACCGAAATTGTCATTTACTTCAATAGGATTATATATAGCAGAACTAGCTCCCCCTGCTTCTCTGATTGTGCTTGTAGAATTATCTCTGATATTTAATGCGTCTCTATAATCCTCATAAGCAACAAACTGGCTAACATAAAAAAATAGAAAAACACCTGCAAAGCACAAAACTACTGTAAACGCAATAAGCATTTTACCTATTTTTTTTCTTTTTTTAAGTGTTATAAAGATAAAATATAAAAAAATACTCATTGCTGCCATAAGTATATAATAGCTTCGAAAATTGAGACTTTCCCAATAATAAACCAACGCACATCCTATAATTTTTATAAATGTATTCTTTATAGGAAGACTAACTACGATATAAATCACCAAAAAATACATGATTTGAATCATCTCTTTATTAATGGTAAAAACATAAATATTAAGAACACCCGTAGCCATCAGTGTAAAAAGAACTTCTTTCATCTCCATTTCCTGAACTTTTGATACCATAAAGATAATCAATGGGGTCATGATAATTCCATAAAAAATAGAAAACTGATTTACATCGGTAAGGTTTAAGACATTAATCTTTGCGTGAAAATCCACTGCATCCTGATATCCTGTCCATCCACCCATACTTCCGTTATCTGTCAACATGGCTACCATCCGCCAACTATCAAAAAAATACCTGGCAGGCAAAAAGTATATATAAATAATTTTTGCAAGTATTGCTACTGGTATAATCAGTTTTATCGCCAAATCTCTATTTTGTTGTCTGATTCTTCTTTGTTGCAAATCCAATTTCAAATCCTCTTACTTATCTTTTTTCTTTATAAAGTGCTTTCAAAGGTATCTTACACAATATATGTAATATAATCGCAGCAATATATGAAAGTACAACACTGCTTAACATATACATCAGCTGTCCATTATTTCTCAAAATCATTTCTGTCACTGCACTAATAACAATACCATGGACAATATAGAACTCATAAGATATTCTATCAAGGTGCTGAATTATTTTTTTTAACTTTATATTCTTTATATAACTTCCTAATTTATAAAAAAGTGTTATAAGAAATTGATCAATACATATCATTCCATAAACAAATAAAATCCTCTCATATAAAACTGTTCCATTGAACAGTTTTTTTCCTACAAGCACAGCCATTATCCCGATAACCAAAATAACCGAACTAAAGAATAATTGTTTATACCCTTTACTATGATATAATATTTTTTCTCCGGCAATATATCCTGTGCCATATACGAGCACTGCTAATATACACCAACTTAAAGTATGATTTCCAAATAGTCCAATATCTGTTACATAAGCAAAAATGATTTGTAATACAATTAATGATGTTACAACAGCCTTTAAAAATATTCCACTCTTCATTTTCACCCACTGGATCACCGGCGTTATCAAATAACAAATCATAATTAACGTAACAAACCACAAATTAATAGATCCAATTGTTGCAACCTTAACTCCCTGCAGATTAAATGCATATAAAAAAATATGCTCTGGATAAAATTCATGCCATAACAAATATTCAACCAATATATCTATGACTGCAAAAAACCATAGTGGTATTAAAATTCTTATAAATCTCTTCTTAAACCATTTTCCCCAATTTGTTATTTCTTTTTTTCCAAACAAAAATCCTGAAATAAATAAAAATAGAAATACTCCAGAATTACACACCTGAATAATTAAAGCCACACCTGGAAATGATATTCTACACAATATATGATCAATGATTATCATAAACATCGCTATAACTCTTATAAATTCTATCGAAAAATCTCTCTTATTCATTTCTATTAAACTTACATAACCCCTTCAATTCTTTAAATGTTATCCTATTCTAATCACTTACTTTTGCTAATTCATCTTTATAAAACTCTTCCAGCCATTCTGCCTGTGCTTTGATATCAAACCCTGCATCTGCAATCTGCTGGTATGTATCATACTTTTCAAAATGATATGCTCTGTCTAGTATGACATCAGCCCATTTTTCCACACTATCTTCCAATGCCACAACATCTACATTTCCTGTAATGTCACACTGAATCGGAACTTTGTCTGAAATAACACATGGCAACCCTGCCGCCTGTGCCTCTACCATAGTTACTGGAAGTCCTTCAAACAGAGATGGCAAAAGAAACACATCAAATGTCTGAACAACTCTATCCACATCTTCACGTACACCAAGAAACTGTACACAATCTGTTAGACCAAGACTTTCCACTTTATGGCGTATCTGATTTTTTAGAGCATCATCAGCTTCTCCGCCACCTATCAGTAATAGTACTGTATTACTGTCTTTATCATGTACAGCCTTAAAAATATCTATTAAAAAACCATGGTTTTTCTGAGGAAAAAATCTTCCAACATGACCGATTACCTTTTTCCCCTGAATCCCCAATTCCTCACGCATAGAATCCTGAATCTGTTTGTTATAACGATATTGCATGGCATCTACCGCATTCTTCATCACAATCACTTCATCACGGTTTTTCCTACCATACAGCCAGTCACCAGCCTCCACACCGCAAGCAAACTTATGCGTGTTATAATATTTCAGCATAAACCGAAAATAATATCTGACAATCAATTTGGGATTAACCCCCAACGGTCTGTTATGAGAGTGGGAAATCCTCACCGGCACTCCCATTTTTTTTGCCACTTTTAATGGAAGATAACTTCTTTCTTCCAAATTACTGTGTATAATTTTATATTCCGGATGTTCTGTCAAAAACTTCCGCACCTCTTTTTTATACTGTCTGAATTTCCCCGGATACATTGGGCACATATGATACACCTTTCCACCAAGATGCTCTATTTCCTCTTCATATGCTGCCCTATAATCTCTATTTGTAAGAAAATCAAACTTTATAACCTCGCGATTAATCTTTCTCATATAGTTCATTATCATCGCTTCAGCACCACCACGGTCCATTACCGTATCCAGTACCAGTACGTGTATTGGTTCCATAATATCCACCCTGCCTAAATTTAAATCCCTAATCTGTTGTTCCATTCCTATCGACATGATTCGTTCAACGTCGCCATTTTTTATCGATAGTATTCTATATGATTTTTATATATTTATCAAGTTTTGTCAAAAAATTATTATGTATCTTTAACTTACAACACTTCCATCTGCCACATCTTCTCTAACCACTACTCCGGCACCAATGGTACAATTATCTCCAATATGCACACCCTTACATATGACTACATTCGTCCCAATCCAGCAGTGATTTCCGATAACGGTCTCTGCCACACTATATCCCTGTTCTTTAATCGATTCACTTTCATCTCTGAATCTGTGATTATGATCGTACACATGACTATTAGAACCAAAGATTGTACCTTCCCCAATACATACATGCTCCAAAGCATTCAGAGAACATCCGTTATTAAAAAAGCAGTTCTTACCTATGTCGATTTTACCATTTCCTTCAATAGCAATATGAAAATCATGTCTCCATGTAGTCCCCTTACCAATCTGAAGTTTCTTACCGAATATAATTTTATATATTATCTTTTTCATAATTGCCTTTATGTGACACCAAATTTTAATCATCTTCATTTTAATTACCTGTATCTCCCAACAAATCTTTTTCAAGTACTACTTTTTGCTCTCTAACCTCTTTTCTAACTCCTCAGTGTAGAGTTCCTCATACTTCTCCACCAGCCAGCCACTGTTAAAGTGATTAATTATAGCATTATAAGCATGATCTACAATCCTCTGCTCGATTCCTTCCCGCTCCAATCTTCCTATTACCTCTACAAACTCTTCTAAATTATTGCATACATATCCAGAATGATTGTTGCGAATCACATCACGATTCCCTACCACATTACTTACAACGCATATTTTTTTCATATACATCGCCTCAAGTAATGATATCGGAAGTCCTTCATATCTCGATGCCAAAATAAACACATCATAACTTTTTGCATTGCTTAACGCCTGCCCGTTTTCTAACCATCCCGTCACTTTGATGTTCGGACTGCTTAATTTTTCCCGCCTTTCACCATCGCCTATCCAGACAAACTGAATATGAGGAAGTCTTTTTGCAATCTCATTAAACAAGGTTGGATTTTTTTGAAAATCAGCTCTTCCTACTGTATAAACTGTAAATTTATGATTTTCTTCCCTTTTCACTTCTTCTGCAGAATCAATTAAATTTTGAATCTTATTAATATTAATTCCATTACTTATAAATGTAGATTTTTTAGCAATTTTACTACCCTGTTCCCATTCACTTTCCCCACATGCAACAGTAATACAATTTCGTCTTCCACATATTTTCTCAATCACTTTATAAATTTTCCTTTTCAATCCGGAAATATCCTCCATAAGAAAACTATAACCATGAGGAGTGAAAAACATTGTATACTTTCTACCACTGAACACCATACGTCCAATCGCTCCTGCTTTAGAAGAGTGTAAATGAATAATATCCGGCTGCACTTTATTTGCAATTTTTTTCAGTTCAATGCAGGCCTTTAAATCTTTCACTGGATTTAAACCCCTAGTAAAATTTTCAACTTCTACTAACGATACACGTTCATCAAAATAACTCTTATAATTCTCTGGTGTTTCACTTCTGATTCCAAGGGCTATGGTCACATCGAATTCCTCGCACATTCCATTTGCCAGTTCAACTAAATACGTAAAAACGCCACCACCCATAGCTTCAACAATATGTAAAAACGCCACCACCCATAGCTTCAACAATATGTAAAATCTTTCTCTTTTCTTTCATTTGTGTACCCCATCAATCCCGTTTATTATACTAAAACTTAAATGTGTCTTTAAATCCCTTCATTAATTCATCCTTATCGCTTAATTTAAGCGAAGTTCCATCTTCCATAGCATATCCGTCTGCAGAAGCATTCCCCTTATATTCTCCTGTAACACCAGGCCACTCAATTCCTAAATCAGGATCATTCCATGCAATGCCACCTTCATCTCCCGGATGATAAAAATCCGTTACCTTATAGCAAAACTCTGCTTCATCGGACAATACTAAAAAACCGTGGGCAAAGCCTGCAGGCACATAAAACTGTTTTTTATTTTCCTCTGACAAACGAATTCCAAACCACCCACCATATGTTTCAGAATCCTTTCTCAAATCTACCGCCACATCAAAAACTTCACCTTTAATTACTCTGACCAGCTTTGCCTGTGGAAATTGTTTCTGGTAATGTAACCCTCTTAATACTCCTTTTGTACTCATGGATTGATTGTCCTGAACAAATTCTACATCAATCCCTGCTTCTTTCATATCATTCTGATTATAGGTTTCCATAAAATATCCTCTGTCATCCCCATGAACTGTTGGCTCAATAATAACCAAATCCTTTATATCCGTTTTTGTTACTTTAATCTGTCCCATAATCTATATTACTCCTTCGTCTCTCTATTACTATTCCATTATTTCTTGAATATACCTTTTTACTGCATCCTGCCATGTTGGCAATGGCTCATATCCATTCTCTTTCAATTTTCCCTTTTCCATTCTACTATTAGATGGTCGTTTTGCCTTGGAAGGATACTGTTCACTGCCTACCGGAATTACTTGCACATGATTATATTTATCATCTATCCTACCAGCCTGCTTCATAATTTCTACTGTAAAGTCATACCAGCTGATAAATTCACCCTCATTTGCCGCATGATATATACCATATTTATCGCTTTCTGCCATATCAACCAGCAACCGTGCCAAATCATAAGTATATGTCGGACTTCCAACCTGATCATTCACTACTGTTATTTTATCATGTGTTTTTCCCAAATTTAACATTGTCTTTACAAAGTTCTTTCCATTCTTTCCAAATACCCATGAGATTCTCACAATAAAATATTTCTCCATTATTTTCTGAATGGCAATCTCTGCCTCAGCCTTTGACTGACCATAAACATTTAACGGATTCCGTTCATCTTCTGTTTTCCAAGGTTCTTCACCCTGGCCATCAAACACATAATCGGTACTTAGAAATAATAATTTTGCATTATTCTTTTTACATTCTTCTGCAATATATTCTGTTCCAGTTTTATTTACCGCAAAAACCTTTGTAATATTATCCTCTTCCTCTGCTGCATCTACCGCCGTCCACGCAGCACAATGAATAACTACGTCAGGAGATTCCTTGCTAAACATGCTGCTGACTGAATCCTTATCTGTAATATCCATTTCTTCAATGTCTACACCGACTGCTTCATATCCTCGCTTTTCTAATTCATTAACTACATCAAAACCTAATTGTCCTTTTACACCTGTCACTAAAACCTTCATCATTTCTCCTATTACTTTATAAAAGGGAGAACGAATTAGTCTTTGTCTCCCCTTTAGATGTCTATTATTTTTCTATGCTCTGTCTTTATCTACATACATTTTTTCAAAATAATTCTGATACTCGCCACTTATAATATTCTCCCACCACTCTTTATGATTTAAGTACCAGTCAATTGTCATCTTAATGCCATCCTCAAACTTCGTTTCTGGAAGCCATCCTAAATCATTATGAATCTTTGTAGGGTCAATGGCATATCTCATATCATGACCTGGTCTGTCTGTTACAAAAGTAATCAGACTCTCTGGCTTATCTAACTGTTTCAAAACAGTTTTTACTACTTCCAGATTCGATTTTTCGTTATGTCCTCCTACATTGTAAACCTCTCCTACTTTTCCCTCACGCATTACAAGGTCAATGGCAATACAATGATCCTTTACATATAACCAGTCTCTTACGTTCTCTCCCTTTCCATATACCGGAAGACTTTCATCTGCCAAAGCTCTGGCAATAATCAATGGTATCAGTTTCTCTGGAAAATGATATGGTCCATAATTATTACTGCATCTTGTTATTGTTACTGGCAATCCGTATGTTCTATGGTATGCCATTACTAACAAATCAGCTCCAGCCTTTGAAGATGAATATGGTGATGATGTATGAATCGGTGTGTCTTCTGTAAAGAACAAATCCGGTCTGTCTAATGGCAGATCACCATACACTTCATCCGTAGATACCTGATGATATCTTTTAATTCCATATTTTCTACAAGCATCCATTAATACCTGAGTTCCCATAATATTTGTTTTTAAGAATATTCCCGGATCCTCTATCGAACGGTCTACATGAGATTCTGCCGCAAAATTTACCACAATATCCGGCTTTTCCTCTTCAAATAATTTTTCCACAAATTCCTTATCTGCGATATCCCCTTTCACAAATCTGAAATTAGGATTTTTCATTGCCTCTTCTAATGTTGCAAGATTACCTGCATATGTTAACTTGTCCAGACAAATAATTCTGTCTTCCGGATGTTTTTCCAACTCTAAATAAACAAAATTACTTCCGATAAAACCGGCTCCACCTGTAACGATTATATTCATGATAAATGTTTTCTCCTTTTCTATAATTGTGCTATTTTAACAAACAGCCTTATAAGTGTTTTCATTCTAACATTTTACGTCATCTTTTGCAATTATTTTAAACAGTTGTGAACGGTATTTAATGCCTCTTCCACCACATGATGCATATCAAAATATTGATACATTCCCAGTCTTCCGCCAAATATTACATTTTCTTCCTTCTGTGCCAGTTTTTTATACTCCGTATATAGTTTATTATTTCTATCGTCATTCATTGGGTAATAAGGTTCATCCCCCCTTTGCCAGTCTGCCGGATACTCTCTTGTAATAACAGTTCCTGATACAGAGTCTTCCCCACTTCCCTGGCATAAAAATTCAAAATGCTTATGCTCGATAATTCTTGTATATGGTACATCATACTCTGTGAAATTAACCACTGCATTTCCCTGATAATTATCTACATCCAGTTTCTCAGTTTCAAAACTCAAAGAACGGTATTCCAGTTCACCATAACAATAATCAAAATATTCATCAATCATTCCCGTAAATACAACTTTTTCTGCCTGCTTCATCAATTCAGCTTTATGCTCAAAAAAATCTGTATTCAGTTTTACTTCTACACCTTCTAGCATTTTTTCAACAATCTGTGTATATCCACCTATTGGAATTCCCTGATATTTGTCATTAAAATAGTTATTATCATATGTAAATCGCACCGGAAGCCTCTTGATAATAAAACTTGGCAGTTCTCTACATGGTCTTCCCCACTGTTTTCCTGTATATCCTTCAATCAGTTTTTCATATATATCCTTACCGACCATGGAAATCGCCTGTTCTTCCAAGTTCCTTGGGTTTGTTATCCCTGCTTCCTTTACCTGAACAGCAATTTTTTTCTTTGCTTCCTCTGGAGTTTTTACTCCCCACATTCGACTGAACGTATTCATATTAAAAGGGAGATTATATAATTCATCCTTATAAACTGCTATCGGTGAATTAGTATATCTGTTAAACTCAGCAAATTGGTTAACATAATCCCATACTTCTTTATTGTTTGTGTGGAAAATATGCGCTCCGTATTTATGCACCTGAATCCCCTCTGTATTTTCTGTATAAATATTACCAGCCACATGTTCTCTTTTGTCTATTACTAAAACTTTCTTTCCTGCTTTTTTTGCCTCATAAGCAAATATGCTTCCAAAAAGACCTGCTCCTACTATTAAAAAATCGTACATGTTTTTTCCTTTCATTCTATATTTTTGAAAACTACAAAACGTTCTAACAGTCCTATCCAAATTTGCACCTGGTTCCCAATTAACTCCATTTTACCATTTGTTCTATTATGATAAAACGCAATTACGTGTAGCAAATAACAAATATAAACCATATCCGGACTCGATATATATTTCTTTAAAAACTTTTTATTCTGTTGATACAAAACACTCGTTTTCTCCACATCATTATGCTGTCCCATAATTGAAAACTGAGTGAAATAATGAAATACGTCTATATAGCAAGGCATCGTATCATAGCAATACTCAAAATCAAACGCTGACAATTCTCCTTCCACATAATAAACATTCCACGGTGTGTAATCTCCATGGCTGAAGGCAAACTCTATATCTTTCTCCGCAACATATGTTTCAACCTGCCTGATGGCAGTTTTAATTACAGATTGTTCCTTATCCCCAAACTGCACGACAGTACTCTTTAAATATTGTACCGAATCATAAAATTGAGATGTTTCATATCTCACATCCTTTTTTGTTTTTTTCACGATATTGTCAATAAACTCTACTTGCCTTGTTCCAAACTCCAATCGAACCTGCTGCTTTAATGGTTTATTTGTAGATTGTACAAAAATCCTTAATCCATGGATCTGCTCGTCTCCTAAAACTTTCGGAATATTTGTTATTCCTTTTTCCTCCAAATATTTTAGTGAATTCATTTCCCTTGAAAAGTTCTCCAATACTTCTGGCTCTTCTGATATCTTAACATAGCACAAAATCCCTTGGTTATTATATACCTGTAATGTCGTCTTATTATTTTGTTTCGTCGTAGTATCTCCCATGTAAGCTGCGATATAAATATTCTTTTCATTGGTAGTTTTTTGCAAATACGACAAGATATCTACGTTTAAAGACAGCTTCTTTTTCTCACATCCAAACTTATGTAATATTTTTTTATTTGTATGAAACAATTTTATGCAAGATTTCAAAACCTTTCCCTTCATCGTAGACGGCTGATACATCTCAAGCGCAGGTTCAAAATTGTCATGTGGCATCAACCATACTTTATTACTATGAGAAAAGCAAATGTAGTTTATGCCTCTTTGGTCTTCTATGAATAATTTATCTAATAAATCTCTCTTAAACATACCTCTCCCTGTCTCATACTTTCACATTATATTATGCCTTCTCTGACTATTAAAAATTCCTATTTTATCCACTTCTCGTATATCCAATATCCAATTTCTATTCCAATAATATTTGTAATAACATCTTCCGTCTGAACCACACCACACTTTAACACGAACTGAATCAATTCAATTGATACACTTGTCAAAAATCCTAAAGCAAAACACCTCTTTGGACTTCGCAAAACTTTAAAAATCTTTGGTGCTAAAATTCCAAAAGGAATAAACATAACAACATTTGCCATTGCAAACAACAAAATATATCTGATTCCTCCCGGTGTATTAAATGGTATTAAATCAATAACATCTACACTTCCAATTGTTCTGCTAAATATTGTTATTTCAAATAAAACCATTAAATATGCTGAAAATAAGACGAAATTCCATCTTTGACCTCTTTTTAATCGGGGACCTTTCATCTTTTCCCACAATACCATAATTATAAAGGTAACAATTGCCGCCAATATTCCTAAGGGTAAAGCCTGCATCGCTATTGTAAACATTCGATAAATATTTATAAATAATCTATATTCTAACTGATTCGCAAAGCATATTCTCATCATATAGCATCTTTCTTATTTTTCCTGACCCGTCAGTTCTTCTATTTCCTTCAAAAAATTTACTGGAGAAAACTCATCCTGATAATTATAATCAACCTGTACTTCTTTTTTTATCCATTCTATATCTATATCCTCGACTTTATCAAACACCTGAATATAATCACTATTATAAAAAGGCAACTTTTTAACAAGTTGATTATTGGTTATGAGTTTTTTATTATATAATACTGCCTCATAATATCGCAATGTCACTCCGGACTGCCCCGGTTGCAACACTTCTAAAATACATTGATACGGTTGAATATTTTCCAATATTTCATCATATGTCTGCATCATATTATAATGTATCTCTTTCTTTGTCTGATTATCCTTATCCACACCGACAATATTAAAATCACATTCAATGCCCCCGCTTTGTAATCTATCCCATATTTTGTGGATTGCCTCCACCCTGTTTTTCTTGTTCATTCCAACAAAATAAACACTGTTTTTTCTTATGTTTCGCACAGGAACAACATCCTTTTTACTATATAAACACATAGTATGTATTGCATCAATTTTTCTTGAATCTTCATAATCAAATGTAAATGTAATCTCTTTATTCAATTGTTCAATATTATCTTTCATGTATTTTGACATGAGACCGGAAATAGGATCAATATAATATAATATATAATGTACATGGTACTTTTCCTTTAATCTGTTTAGCCATGCACTATCATAATAATTAAATATACCATTTCCCAATATTATATAATTATCATCCTTGCTCAAATCAATATGCGATAAAGTAAAAAACCTATGCCAAAGACATTTTAAAGGTAAATTAATCCTTGAATTTGCTCTAAAATACAATTGTAAAGCTTTCCTTATAAATTTATTTTCACATCTGATTGGCTCTTCCAAATAACAAAAACTGTCTTTTTTATATGTCTCTAAGTCCCTCAGCATTTGTTTACTTGTCAAACTGCCTGGAGATATAAGATAATATTTTCTCATAAATACCGTTAATTTCCTTTTCTCTGTGCTGCTATACAATAACTTTTGTCATCATAGTATCCTATTCCTACAAATGCAATAATAACTTCATTCTCTGGAATATGGTAAATCTCTCTTACTTTTGCTTCATCTTCATTAAACTTCCATTGATAAATACAATTTCCAATATTATGAACACATAAAGCTTCCCTTAAATATCCTAAATAAATTCCTCCATTTATATACCATTGATTATACTCATCTACACTAAAATGAGACATTTTTGCAGTTACTACAAGATAGTTTGGCGTTGTCCCTCTAATTGGAACATTTCCGGGAATGATGCCATCAACTATTTTTATCTCCTCTTTATTTAATGTATAATAACATGAAACTGGCTGCCTGTTACATGCAGATGGATAAAGGTTTGCCAACTGAATCGCATTTTTGATATCCTCTTCTTTTACCTCTCTATCTAAATAATTTCTAATGCTATGACATTTCTTTTTAAACGCAATTATTTCATCCGGATTGTCACATTTAATTTCCTCTTTTGAATATACAACTCCACCTGCCTGATATTTATTTAAACTCATATCAACAGTACACATGCTCTTTATTTTTTCAAACCATGTTTCAATATCATCAATATTCTCATTTACACTTCTTTTATACTCAATATAGCGGCTCATCAAGGCATATGCCTCTTTAAAACCGAAACGCTCCTCTGGAAATCCATTCACTAAATAATTCTCCATCAGTTTACATATCCGTCTTGCCTTTGCCTCTCCAAAACCTTCCTTAATCTTCTTATATCCTAATCCTTTTTCAACACTATGTACAGCTACTGCCAAAACATAATCCGCTCTCTCCACCTTTATCTGTGGATCATGAATTTTCTCAGAACAATGCATATACGTTTTTACCTGTGTTTTTAAAACTTTTATTGTTTTATACTGATGCCAAATTCCCTGAAGATATTTTTTTATCTTACCCATCACTACTTACTCCTTTTCTCCTTAACTAGATTCACAAAATAATATTTACATTTCTGGTAAAAGGCATTTATTCCTAACGGAATAATGACTCCCGTTAATGTATAAACTATCCACCATATCCCCCCACTTTGAAGCACAGGAAATGATGATAATTCCAAAATAGACTTCCTGTAAAACCAAATTTGTAAAAGTGTAACAAACTTAAATGCCAAAAAATGCATCAATAGTATTGGTAATGTATTTTTTCCAACATACGACATAACATTGGTAACAAATGAACTTTTCCTAATTATCATAGCAATATTGAATACTAACACCCATCCGGCACATGCTGACAAAACCAAAATAAAAGGATCGTGATACTCATTATTTGCGTAAGAAATATTACCATAATACCTGCTCATGTATATCACAACAACAGAAATAAAAACATTAATTACTTTGGTTAGAATATTTCCTCCCCAACTATAGTTACCTTTTTTATATACACGAATCATATATCCTGTTTCATATAAAATCAGATTGGTACATACTGTTCCTATAAAAAGCATCTTATTTTTTTGCGACAAATAAAATCCGAACAACAAAAATAGGAATGCCATAATCATAATTATTATGTTCCTTTTATTTTTATCAGAAACTTCAGACACAAGAAAATGTATCACTGAACTCACCATCACAACCAAAAACAATGTCTTAAGAAACCAGGTCGCCCCCGCCAATCCGCCGGCACCTTCATCAAAAACTATCTTTATCCCTTGACCCAATATTTCTTTAAAACTATATATTTTTCTTACTGTGTACTGTCCCTGTGGCAATCCATTTAACTCTAGAGGGCTTAAATAAATATGCAATTTAATAAACAAATTATTCAAAAAGAAACAAACTGCATTGCACAATATGAAAGGAACCAACAAACTTTTTAAACGCTTGACAAACAACTGTCCAATCCCTTTAATATTCTGTGAATACTTATCATTTGCTAAATAGCCACTTATCATAAAAAAAACTCCTACATGAAATGGCTTTAAGTATAGACTAAAAGGACTGTCCGCATGCCATAGCACAATTGTTAATATTGCCAGCCCCCTCATTATATCTATGACTACATCTCTCTGTTTCATTTTTCTCTTCCTTTTCTTAATTTGTCCGGAACCATTCGCCACATAATTTGTATTGCCTCCTTAAATTCAGAAGTTTTAAAATAAATTGTAATTATCATCGCATTTGATGAAATCACACAAATTAATATTTTTAAAACGAAAGCTAAATATCCCTCTCCATGAACAAAATTGCATAAAATATATGTGACTGCAGCAATAAAAACATCTATTAAAATATATCTCAGCATTTTTAAAACCTGTTCCCAACATCCCCGTCTAAATATATTTACAAATACATTATGTATCAGCCATGGCACATTTACAAATAAAGACGCTAATATTGTAGAAACTATAATTCCATACAGACCTATATAACGAACCAAAATCAAATTAATTACCAGATTAACAATCGCTGCAATCAAAGGTCGGAATCTGTCTTCATGCCATATTCCTCCTGCATCCTTATATGTCTCTAATGCTCTTATCATCTGAAGACTTAAAAAATAAACACAAAAAAGTATTACCATTGTAAACGGCAGTACATATTTCGTATCACCAATCCACAATTTCATAAATGGTTGATATAAGCACAATAAACAACTGCCACAAAATGCAACAATCCAGAATACAATAAACTGAAAAGTTTTAAAATCAGTATAATTTTTTTCTTTTGTTTCTGTCAGGATACTATTGCCAATGCCCGCTGTAATAGAATTATAAAATATCGTGATAAATCCCATTACACAATTAATTACATAATAATAATTATTATACACTGCCAAACTTGACAATCCTAAAAATGCCGATATAACAATCGAATCTGCCGAATTTAAAAGTACGCTCCCTAATTTATTTGTAAACAAATCTCTCACTCTCTGATTAATTTGTTTAACGACCTCCTTATCAAGTTTTCCCTTTGGGTGATAATTCGGGAACATTTTGTCTACAATAATCGCACTCACAATATTACTCACTGCTTGTAAAAATAAAGCAATAAACAAATAATAATAATAATTTCTGAACAGAGCTAATGCCAAAAACTGTAAAATATACTGAACGCTATTTGTACAAAGCAATGTCCTGCTGGACACATAGGTTCTCTGATGCGCTGTCAGCAGACATGTTTTATACCCAAACAACCAATACGACACTACTGTTGCACCTAAGTTGAGCCAATATAAGATATATACATTAATACCTGATGGAACAGTTCCTGTTATAAGTTTTGGTATTGCTGGTGTTAAAACGACCCCTATTGATAAAATAACTAGCCCGATGATACGATAATATATTTTATATAATCGCATTAATGCACAAATAGTAACCTCATCGTCTTCTGCAATAGGTTTGTACATGCTAAAAACCATTGCACTCCCCACACCAAGTTCTGCTAAGTTAAGCACTGACAATATAGAAATAAACAAACTATTCAGTCCTATATATTCCATACCTAAATATTTTATCATTGCAGTACGTAAAATAAATGGAATTATAATTTGATACAATTTTAAAATAGCCCCAAAAAAAATATTTTTTGATGCATTTTTTGTTCTATTAATCTTCATAAACTGTCTCCTGATGTTTCAATTAGAATCACTTATACATAAAACATCTGTTAAACCATTTCTAATATCTTACTTATTTTATCATATAGCATATTTAGTTTATTATCTATAATCTCAAGTGATATTTTCTGTTTCTCTAACAACTCATTTTTATTTTGTATCAACTCTATTGTTTTATCTACCGCTTCTTTCGTAGACATTGTTTTACCATGTATTACATAATTATATTTTAAGCTGTCAAACAAACCCTCGAATTTAGGACTATATGAAAATGGAATCGTAGGAACTTTCATTGAAAACGCACCAATCGTAGCGTGCATTCTGGCACCTGTAAACACATCCATCTCAGACATATATCTTTTGGCTTCCATCGGTGTATCAAAAGGAGGTGCTACTACAATCTCCGGATATTTTTCTTTTAAAATATTACATGCCTTAAAATCATTTTCTACACTATCATATACTGCTGAGATAACATGAGGAATTAAATGTATCTCATACTCTTCCATTTCAAGGACACGTTCTATTAAACTTTCTATATACTGGCTGTAATCTACCTTCAGTCCAAACTGATTATCTCCAGTATAACCTCCATTCATGAGCAGACTTGAGACATTAATTCCTATTTTTTTTCTACTACTCATCTGATAATTTTTATCATCAGGTGGCAATGCAAAAGCAATGTCTGTAAAATAATCCATTTTCTTTTTTGTAATCTTCTCCATTCTTTCAGAAGAAGTCATATCTCTTGCACACGCATAATTTGATTTATTCACTATTCTTTTTGCCCACTTTTTTATAAGGAAATTACGATATGGACCATAAGTTTGAGGACCTAATACCAAAGGTACATTGTTTCTTATAGTCATTTCTTTTGTCAGGGATACTTTAACTGCTCTTTTTATCCCATATATGTCCGAGAAACTATCTCCTTCCGTAAAATCAAACACAATATCACACTCTTTTATCTGATGATTCAAATTGCTAATATTCTTTATCCCATTTAATGAGAATGGCTGAATAACAATATTTAATTTTTCTTCATATCCGACAATCTTTTCATTTTGCAAATATGAGAATACTATAATCTGTACCTCCTCTTTCACACACCTAAATAATATCTCTAAAAAAGAATATGCAAGCGCTGAACATCCTTTATTTCCACTCTGAAATGTCAATCCAAATAATCCAATCTTTTTCATTCTGTTCTCCTTATATTATAATTAATTGTTCCTATGAGCAACGCCCACGATATTGGTGGAATCTGGGAGATTGG
This sequence comes from uncultured Eubacterium sp., assembly GCA_910578975.1. GTDB lineage: Bacteria > Bacillota > Clostridia > Lachnospirales > Lachnospiraceae > Eubacterium_G. The sequence goes on along the minus strand of CAJTRZ010000010.1, from coordinate 12,395 downwards.
TCCTCTCACAACATAAGTATTTATCATTACACCAACAGTTATCGCTGCAAGAATGATTAATATATCGATATTTTTTTTATCATTTTTTACAATCAACAAAATATTTGATAAAAACAGCCAGATTAACGCACATACACCGATGATTCCGGCTTTGGGCAATAATGTGTAATATCCATTATGTAATAATGGAATTTCATCAGAAACAACAACATTTGCCCAGGTATATGGCACATATGTGATCTTTACACCTTTCCCCAGACCTTCACCTATGATCTCAAACAATACATTATTGTTTTTCCACTGCGTCTTTGCCTGTTCAATCTCGTATCCACGCCAATTTTCCATAGCATCCTCTGTTGAATCAAATTTTTGACTGCTATTAATTTCCTCTGCTGATGAATTAAACTTGTCTATCAACTGATTCCAAGTAGATTGTGGCATAACCCTACTTAATATAAAAACTCCGATACAAACTACTAATACAGATGTTGCGAACTTCTTTAAATTTTCTTTAGGCTGTATACCTTTTATCACAGTAAACACAAACAGCATAATTATAGAAACACCCGTTTGAATGATAGCCATTCTCCCTAAACACAGTGTAATCTGTATGCTCATAAAAAATCCCAGCACTCTGTCAAGCCACTTAGAAACACAAACCTCTCTTATAATAAATTTTTTATAAAAAAAGACTGCAAAAACAACACAAACTTCATAAATATTATTTTTTCCAAAACAAGACCTCATTGCATCAAAACCAGTCAATGCTTCAACGGAGGATAATGCTTTTAAAAAAGACATAAATGAAATAAGACCACCATAAACAATCATGGTATTAATCATTGAATATGCGTGCTTGTCATTAAATTTCTCCAAATAGTATCCTAAAATTATGAATGCGATTGTTGGAAGAACATAATAAATGTCTCTTGCTAAATTTCTTGTTCCATTCAGAATAAATCCCAAACAACCTGAAAAAATAATCATAATACTATAAAACCATAAACCATTCACATTGGGGATAACAATCTTTTTACTAATTCCCATTATATAAATGATGGCTGCAACAACTATAAAAAATATTATTTTTTCAGATAATCCAAAATATCTGGCCATCATTAGTAATACAATTGGCCAATATATTGTCTTAATTCCTGATAAATCAATTTTTACTTTTAAACTATAAATATCTGCCATGCTTATCCTCTATGCTTCTTGTTAAAATATACATTTTGTTTTATCCTAGACCATTTTACGATTTTCAATTTCATTCCATGATATCCACTATACTTGTCCAAATAGTACAACCGGCTTTCTAAAAACATATCTAATCTCTTTTTTGAATTTCCTTTTTTTGATTCTATATGATTATGAAATGCCTGTTTTTCCTTCAAATAGTATATATTACGATGAGCTTTTTGTACTGCCTTTGCTAAAATAGGTTCTTCACAATACAAAAAAACTTTTTCATCTAAAAATCCAATTTTCTTAATAAAATTCATCTCTACAAAAAAACAACATCCGGATATTTTTTCACAATACCCACTACTTTTTCTTTTTATTACATACGGAATTTTTTTAGATAACTTATTTCTAATAAGTTCAAATATCAAAAAACTTTCTTCCATGAAAGAGATTTCTCTCATAGGATTTTGATGCTGCCCTCTTGCATTCACCACATCTGTTCCAAGGACAGCAATAGAACTATCATTTCCCATTTTCTCAACTGCCTTTGATACATAATCCTTATCATGAATTTCAACATCCGGGTTGATAATCAATGCATATTTGCATTCTCTTTCCACTGCTTTTCTCAATCCAATATTATTACCTGCAGAAAACCCTCTGTTTTCTTTATTTATAATAATATGTACGTCTCTTTCTTCACCATATTGTATTAAACGATTATTTTTTCCATCTATCGAACCATTATCTACAATTACAATTTCTAAATCCTTATAGTCCTGTTTTTTTAACAATTCTGAACACTTAACGCTGTCCTCTAAAGTATTGTAATTTAAGATAACTGCCATTACTTTACTCATTATCCACTCTTTCTATCCACGATATGCCTTGATTATCTCTTCATATATTGCTTTTCCTTTGTGTTCCCAAGTGTATTTATTTCCATCTTGCTGAGACTGTCTTCCCAATTTTTCTCTTAACTTCTTATCAGTTAAGGCAATAATTGCATTAGACATCTCTTCCACTAACTGTTGTCTCTTTCCTCTCTGCAGAACAACAGCATTTTTATGATTAAAATATCTGGTATATCCTCCGGTATCGACACAAATTAATGGTTTTGCCAATGCCATAGAATCAAATGCAACTGTTACTGCCCCTTCTTTTAAGCTGGAATTTACAATTACATCCGCTTCTTCCATTCGTTTATAATATTCCTCCATGGAAACTTCACCTGTCATAAAGATATTATTTTTCATTTTCTTCTCTTTAATAAGAGAATTAATCCTATCCCTATCTGTTCCGTTTCCTATAATCTCTAGTTGTATATCGCTATTTGTTTGATATGCTTTGGCAAATGCTTCAACAAGAATATCAAACGCTCTCCATGCATCCAGTTTTCCAACAACAATATACTTTGTTATATTGTTGTTTTCTTTTACTTGTGTTTTGCTGATCTGTTTCATCTCCACCGCAACATCCGTAAACAAAATTGCTTTATTTCTATATTTCTTTGGAACAGCATCGTACATATAATGAGATTTGCATAAAATAAGATTTGCATTTCGGCATCTTTGATTAAATCCATAATTTAATGGTAAAGACCTCACTATCATTCGCCTCACAAACTCTATCAGTCTGGATTTCATGTTGTAATGCTTTGAATATTCTGCAGGAATCGTATCCACACCTCCTGTAGGTCCCCATATAAAAAACTGCTTCATTCCATATCTGCTTGCTTTCCACAAAGAATTTCCATATGTAAGTAAGTGATAAATTTCAATATCGTTTTCCTGCATAGTTTTCTTTACAATGCGGTTTGTAAGCGTCTGCCAAATCGTATAATATGTTCTCACTCCATGCATTCCCCGCTTCCAGAAACGAAGCGGTTTCGGCAAATCAAAATATACAAATTTGATATCATATGTTTCATTCTGCGCATTCATCCATTGTTCGATATTAGATTGATTGCTTTTTCTGGTCAATACCCATAATTCAAAGTATTTTGACATTTCTAACACCCAATGCCATCCTACACCAATCTCTGATCCAAGTCCCGGCTCACATGCATACGCTGATACAAATACTTTTATCTTGTCCATTTATTTCTCCAAATTTTCTGAATATTGTTCTAACAGAATTTTTATAGCTTCCCTTGCCATTTCTTCTGGTGTCTGTTCTGCACTAATCACTCGAAATCTTTTACCACTGCGTGCCAGTTTCCGATATACCTCCAATTGTCTGGCAATTTCCTCCTTTGTAAGTTCCTGTTTCCTAGAATAGATAATCTCTGGTTCTGCATCTAATACAAAAACTACCTTTGGCTGAGGCGTCAACCTTACAAAAAACTTTCTTATCCACGTAGGCAGTCCTAATTTTGTTCGAAGAGGATCAACAATAAAATCATAACTATATCTGTCAAAAACAGAAAATCTGTCATAATGAACATCATTCCTTACGCACTTCTGCCAACCAATAATATAATCTAATGTATAATAGGCAATTCTTATCAAAGAACTTATTGGATTCGCAGGTTTGTTTCTATGCGGGTTACTCCAGTTCGTATCCTGTTCCATAATTCCTGCCTTTTCTCCTACAGCCCCTAAATTCGGAAGTATTGTCGGGCGAAAATGATAAACATGGCATCTGCCATCTGCCTCATCATTTACATAGTAATAATTTAATTCCTTAATTAGCGCATCCAAAAAGGTTGTTTTTCCGGTTCCATCAGGAGCCAAAACAGCAAAACATCTTACATATTTTCTATATCTAAAAACAATTCTATCTAACTTCTGCCAGATGAATCGGATTTTTCTGGCTCTTGTTCTCCAAAAGCGCTTTTTATTTACATATTTTTTCAAATGTTTCGTAAGTATCTCTGCTTTACTAATAACTGTATCAAAATCATTTTCTTTAATATTTTCTATTAACTCTTTTGCAAACTGCTCTGATGTTACCTTTGCTAATTCTTTTTCAAACTCCATCGGCTGATTTTGAAACGTATTATATATACATTCTCTGTATGTTTCTTTCAACTTAGGCTTCTGATATCCAAACTGTTTATAAATCAAAAGCATTATACCTTCAAAAAATTCATCTAACACACAAAATCCACGATACCACTTCGTATGAGCATACAGCTCTTCAAAATCATAGATTTCATATCCCCTGACTAAATAACCTCCTATTAAGTCAATATGAATTCCTACATGTGTGTTTATTCCCATTCCATGCATACAATGCAATCTGTCAAAAACTGCCTCATCATAATATTTCGCACCATTACATTTATATATATTTTTCAAAATGTTTTTCGCCTGTTTCAGCTTTTTAGGCTCCACTATAATATCAACATCTTTTCCAATATTTTGTTCAGGAAGCATCTGATAATTCCTCAAAACAAGATATCTAATGCCATTTGTTTTAAATTGTTCTACACACTCTAAGAAGATTTTTCCACATGTATCATTCCACATATAAACTACCTCAACTTATTTCGTAACTTAATTTCAATTTTTCTTATTCGTTCTTTTCCTATCATTTTAATTCCTAAACTCCGAAGCATTCTAAGAGTTGGGCGAATCACTTCAATCCATATTTTATTATTGCCGCGTTTTCTCTCTCTTTCGCTCAGCCAGCTATTTGAGCACATATGAATCGCACATGTCTCTTCTGTAATTCTGAACTCTGTATCACTTAACTTTTTCGGATAAAAAATCTCTCTATTAAAGATATCAAATCCATCTACCTGTTGTTTTTCTCCACCAAGTATCAACCCTTTATCTCTCATAATATCAGTAAGAATAGATACATTTGCTATATTATCAAAGCTCCCATCTTTTTGTACAAAATCATGATTCTCATAATATTCCAATAACTTTTTTATATTTTTATTATTAGGTTTGCTGGCAATAACTGCAGTCCCAAGAAAAGCTCTTCTCTCAAATCCCATAAATCCACTTTCTGCAACAGAAACCGGAAATGGCTTTAATACCTGTACATCCGTATCCAGATAAATTCCACCATATTCATACAATACTTTTGCCCTCGCATAATCGCTTACAAAAGCATATTTCTTATTTTCATATGCCTGCTTTGCAAAAGAACACTGTTTATAATCAAAATTATCTTCGTTCCATAAACGCAATTCATATTCCGGAAAATATTTTTTCCATGTTTTTATGCACATTTTTTCTTTGTCCGGCATTTCTCCTCTACCGAACCAACAATAATGTATTACTTTTGGCATCTCCATTTTACTTCTCCAAATACAACTTTTCTATCTGTTTATCAGACATAATTATGCTACGAAAGTCCATCTGCTCTACAATCCGCTTATTGTACTCTATAAGCAAATCCTTGTTTTCCATTATCTGCAAAATCCCTTGCTTCACCCCTTCTACTGTAGGTTCCACAATCATTCCAAACTTTCCATCCTCTAACAGGTCTTTTGCTCCCACATTTTCACTCACAATCACTGGCACACCATAACTTAATGATTCTAACACCGTAAATCCAAATGTTTCATTCCACACACTAGGCATGATAAGCACATCTGTATCTTCAAAAATCTGCCCCAGTTCTTTATATTCAAAACGGGGATTGACGGTAATATACGGCGCCGACAACTCCGCCTCATTATACATTGTCAAATGAAAGTTTCTTTTCCCCTCTATCCACAATTCATCTAACGCCTGCTTCATTATGCCATATCCCTTAAAATTTTTAGCCGGAGCTAGATAGGAAATCCTACAAATTTCATGCTTATAATTCTTGATTCTCCTATGATCTGCAATGTCTTGATGAGAAATATTAATTACGCTTCCCCGAACGCTGTCTGGTAAAAACTTTCTATAGACACTTTCTGTTACAGTACTGTTAAAATGAATATAATCAACCATTTTCAAAATATTCAGATAATACTTCCTTAATCTTTCATATCTTTTCGTCTGCTCTTCTAAAAGTTCCTTCCCTAATAATTGATTTATATTTTGAACTTCATGCAACCCACTTAAATCCTTTGCTTCATTCTTCATATTAATATGAATAGACTGCATCTTTTCTTCAGACTCATTATCAAAAAATTCATTTCTGTGAGCAGCTCGCATTTTCTTTACCAAAGCCATGTCCTTCACATTTCTGTAAAATCGTGACTGTAATATTCGTATTTTTTTCATAGACAATGCACTTTCATTGCACATGGCACATTTCCTGCAGTCTCCATCACAGATTTGTTCATCTCGAAACAACGTTACTTTCGGACATATTCCAAAATAATCATGCGTGGTAAATACAATTCGAATCTCCAATTTCTTTGCTATAACTACAAATTCATGGTGAAGCCCCATCAACGTATGAATATGTATTACATCCGGGCAATACATCCTTAAAAATCTCTCATACACTTTACTATCAGGGCATTTCTTTATAAATTGCTTTACATCAACAATCCCCTCATCCAAAGGTACCGGCTGAGGATTTATCACTTCAAAACTGTCTATATAAAACTTCTTTTCATTGTGCTTTACCAGTTTTCTACACTTTTTTAAACGCACAAAATGACCAGAAAAGCTAAATGCTCCTGGCCACATCATTGCTACATCATGTCCTGCCTCTTTTTGAGCTAGCAATAAATCTATACAATATTTTGTTAACCCTCCACTTCTATACGGTGGAAAACCTAATGCATAATGTAATATTTTCATTTATAACCTCTTTAACAGCTTATTTCAGAAACAGTTCCTCATATTTGTCCCGTATATATTCCCATCTATAATATTTGTCAATTCTCTCCTTTGCTTTATCTCCCAATGCTATTATTTCTTCTTCTGTCATAACATCCGCCAATTCTAGCGTTCTTGCAAGTAACCCATATTCATGCGTCCAGTACTTTGCTCCCCACTCTGCAACTTCCCTGTTAAAACTTACATCATATAATAAATTCAAATCTGTTCTGCCTAATGCTTCTAATAAACTCGGATTCGTTCCTCCCACAGAATGTCCATGAAGATACCCATAAGCATTTTCTCTGATTTTCTTTAATAACTGCTGATCATAAACGGTTCCTACAAACTTGATTCTGGCATCCTTATGAAAACCTGTCTTTTTCTTTAATTCTTCATAAAAGGAGCTATTATAATCCGTTATAACAACTAAATCTTTTGGGGTCTTTGATTTAACAAATTCCCTCAATATTGTTTCAAAATTGTTTTCTGGTACAAATCTCGCAACAATTAACCAATAGTTTTTTGCCTTGATGTCAAACTTCTCAAACCATTCCTTTACCTTTGGTTCATCATCCTGTAATAAAGAGGCACTCGTCTCTGCACCATATGCTATAAATGTTGTTTTCGGAGCATACTTTTTATACTCTTGCTGAATATATGCTTCAATCCCCTGACTATCACAAATTAATAGATCTGCATTTTTAACCATAAGCTTTTCGGAACTTTTCCAATATCTTCTAATAGGTGCGCTCCATTTTGCTCTTTTCCATTCATGACCATCAGGATTCACATATAACCTGCCTCCAAGTTTGTGGATTTCTCTTTTCAGTCTGCCAATAAAAGGCCCTATTCTACATGCAAGAACATATATAATAGGATCCTTTATATTATATTTCTTTATATACTCCAAACTAAATCTAATAGCGTCGATATCATAAAAAATAGCTTTTCCAGGTCCGGATACCCTCTGCCTTATATCAAAACAATGGGCTCCATTGTACTCATATTCTCTATTATCTTCATTAAAATCGCTATCATTAACAATTCTTGCTACATGATATTGTATCTCATCACTTCTTCTGTATTCCGTTAATTTATCAACAAATGTCTCAAATCCGCCATATCTGGTAGGAATTCCTTTACATCCTACAATAAAAACGTGCTTCTTTGACATATCTTTAAAACTTTCTTCCATTGTTTACTCTTACCTTAAAAATATCTTTTTTTACTGTGCTGTCATTTAAATCGTACCACTTTACTGTGAACCATCTCTTTTCAGAACCACTAATATCGTCTTAAATATAATCCTAATATCTAAACTAATACTCCAATTCTTTATGTATTCATTATCAAGTTTTACAATTTCTTCAAAATCAGTAAATTCACTACGTCCACTTACCTGCCACATCCCTGTAAGACCCGGCTTTATTGCAAGTCTGCTCTTGTGATGCAAATCATACTTTTCGTATTCATCCAATGTAGGCGGTCTGGTTCCTACCAAACTCATGTCACCTTTTAGCATACTCCAAAAATTTGGAAATTCATCAATCGATGTAGCTCTTAAGAAGTATCCTAATCCCTTTTTACTTCCATCTGGACCACTTCCAATAATTCTCGGATCATTATCTAATTTAAACATTAATCCATCCATTTTATTCTGAGCCATATATTCCTTTTTTCGCTCTTCTGCATCTGTATACATTGACCGGAATTTATAAATTTTAAAAACTCTTCCATTTTTTCCGGCTCTCTCCTGTCCAAAAAATATCGGACCATGAGGATCTGCAATCTTAATGGCAGGCGCAACAAAAATAAACAAAACTCCTGTTATCAGACAACCCACCAAACCTGCACATATATCTATAAATCTTTTTACAAATAATTGATATGATGATATCACCTTGATGCTTGTAGTCATGACATCTACATCATTTAGATGTCCAAATTCTACATTTGGGATACCATTTCTAAATAAATCAAGCTCCACATGTACGGTTACTCCCATTTGCAGAAATTTATTTGTAACACGCTCTATCGTATCATTATCACTCACTGAAATGCAAAGCAAAATACTGTCTACTACATTTCTACATGCATATTCATAAACTTCTTTTCCTTTGACAACAACAGGAATCCCCATTACCTGTTCTTTATCTGAATCTTCTTCCCTTAAGGCAATTCCAACGATATTATAGTTCTTATCAGGACCATTACGTAATTTGTTTATCGCTTGTTCAATTCTATCTTCACTAGCTAAAATCAACAATTTCGGTTTATTATTACTATTTTCTAACTCAATAATCTGATAAATCTTTTTCAGAATAATATGTGTCAGATACATCGCAATTGTATTCATAAAAAAGAAGCCAACCAAAATTACTCTGGAATAGCTGCCACCCCTCTGTGTAACAAACAAATATGTAAACATAAGGCCTATCATTTCGACATTATATATCATTACAATTTTAAGCTCTTGAATATATCCTCTTCTGAGAATGCCCGAGTAACAATTTGTAAAAAAAGCAATACAGAAATGAAGAGTCACCACTAATATTACCATTCTACGATATTCAAACAGCTCATACATGTTGCCAAATCCTAATCGCAGCCAGTAAGCAAATAAAAAAGTAAAGTTCAGACATAGTAGATCTACAAGTATAAAATCCCAATGCTTAAGCCAGCTGTTTTTCTTTAAATGCATTCTATTTCCTCTCCTTCTTTCTTTATTCTTTCCCCCATAAATACGTTACACACTAATTCTATCTTATTACTATTTAAAAGTAAATAATAAAAATGTTTTTTCCAATATTTTGTCGTTATATGTTCTTTGTGTGATTTTTACCGAGTTATATTAATGTTTTTGTCCTTTTTGTAAAATTTTATGACTTAACTGTTAAATATTTTTTTAGTTATTGCATTTATCTATTAATAAAGATAATATTAATTTTACTATTTCATTTTTAAGTTAGGAGTAAATTTTATGAATTGGCGAGATAAGTTTACAAATTTTATGTATGGAAGATACGGCGTAGACCAACTTTCACGGTTTACAATTTTAATCATTTTCATTCTATGCGTTCTATCAATGTTTATTCGAACACAAATTTTAAGCATACTCATTCTTGCATTGATTGTCTTTACCTATTACAGAATGTTTTCAAAAAACATTTATAAAAGAGCTGCTGAAAATGAAAAATATCTGCAATTTATAAGCAGATTTAAAAGAAAAAACGGCAACACAACATACAATAATACTCAAAATACAGAACAAAAAAGATATTATAAATATTTTAAATGTCCTGGTTGTTCCCAAAAAATCAGAATTCCAAGAGGACACGGAAAGATTGAAATCAAATGTCCTAAATGCAATACAAAATTTATTAGAAAAAGTTAATGAATAACAGATGTGGAGTAAAGTATGTTTGGTTATGTGCTTATCAATAAACCTGAATTAAAATTTAAAGAATATGATATATACAAAAGTTATTATTGTGGTCTATGCCATACTTTAAAAAAGCGACATGGCATTGCAGGGCAGATTTCTCTCACATATGATATGACTTTTCTAACACTACTGCTAACTAGTTTATATGAACCTGATATTACAGAGGAAAGCCATCGGTGTATTTCACATCCCCTCAGCAAACATCTAATGATATCCAGCCGATATACAGACTATGTTGCCGATATGAATATTATTCTTGCCTACTATAAGTCTTTAGATGACTGGAACGATGAACATAATATTTTTAAACTGGCATACTCTTCATTATTAAAAAATAAATGTAAACAATATGAAAAGAAATCTCTTGCAATCTCTAATTTATTAAATGAGTTGCAGAAATATGAAAAATCCGGTGAGACAAACATAGATATTGTGGCTGGTACCTTTGGAAAAATCATGAGTATTGTATGTACACCTCAGAATGACCAATGGGCACCAACACTTGAGCGTCTAGGATTTTTCCTTGGAAAATTTATTTATATTCTTGATGCATATAAGGATATCAAAAAAGACATCAAAAAAAATAACTATAATCCTTTTAAAAACATTTGTAACGAACCGGATTTTAATGATAAAATAGAAAAAATGTTAACAATGATGATGGCTGAGTGTTCTAAACAATTTGAATATCTTCCCATCTTAAACAATATCAATATTTTAAGAAATATATTATACGCAGGAGTTTGGACAAAATATTATGAGTGACCCATACAAAGTTCTAGGCATTACAAGAAATGCAACTGACGAAGAAATTAAAAAAGCATATAGAGACCTGAGCAGAAAATATCATCCAGATGCTAATGTAAACAATCCAAACAAGGATAAGGCTGAGGAAATGTTTAAATTAGTTCAGCAGGCATATGATCAGATTATGAACGAGAAAAAATATGGTGGTTCTGCATATGGCAGTTCTACTTATGACCACAGTGTATATGGAAGTTCTGGATATGGCCAGAGTGATTTCGGTGGTTTTGGAGGATTCGGTGATTTTGGGAACTTCGGTGGTTTTAACGGCAACACATGCAATAGCAATTCACAAAGCAGTGACCCACATTACACCGCCGCTTCTAACTATATTAACAACGGATATTTTCAGGAAGCTTTAAACGTTTTAAACAATATCGAAAACCGTACTGCATACTGGTACTTTCTCAGCGCTATTGCAAATAACGGTGTAGGAAACAATGTTTTAGCATTGGATTTTGCACAAACTGCAGTCAGAATGGAACCTGGCAATATGACCTATCAACGTCTTTTGCAGACTTTGGAAAATGGAGATTCCTGGTATTCTAATCAGCGTTCTGCTTTTGGAGGCGATTCAGGCAGCATGTTTTGTTGTTCTAATCCTTGTGCAACATTGTGCCTGTTGAACCTTTGCTGTCATCCATGCTAAATTCCAGTTTATCGCACGCAAAAGAAAAGCAAGCGACTGCTTAAGCAGGCATTTGCTTTTCTTGGTGCGATACCGACAAAATCATAAGTGCGTAGCACGACAGACGTGTTAACGTCTGGATTTTGGAGGTGTAGTGGTAAAGACCTTTCACTGCTGAAGTATTGCGCACAGAAAATATACTTCCTTTCATAAAACATATTTACATATAAAAAGTATTATTCTTTGAATCTGCATATGTACTTTTAACATCCTATCCTGCTTTATTATATTGATTTACATATATTGGCTCTTATTTTTTTATTTATATATGTAATAAATTTTCATATCACATGAATTTAAAACTTTCTTACATATAAATTTTGTAGTTTAAGAAAAATATATATGTAATATATTCTTTTTTATCAAAAATATAAACCTTTTCACACACATGTATAAATACAATCAAGGGTACACAAGAGTTTCTCACAGGAAGTACCTTTGTCTACAAATTTGAATATTTCTAATTTGTAGAGAGAGTGGCATTTCACTGCTGGAAGAGAATACAGAGGGAATACAGGAACTTGAATTACTTGATTACATTTATAAAAGA
>CAJTRZ010000009.1 GCA_910578975.1 uncultured Eubacterium sp. | reverse complement strand
AACACCTTATACATCAATTGATGTTCGTTTGTAATAAAAAAAATAAAGAAAATTATTGGGAAGTATCATTTGGAATATATTACGAAGCCAAATGTGGGAATTAAATTGATAGGAACTGAGGATAACAAGAGAAAGTGTATTATGGATCATGTTATAACTTATGATTTTGATAATTATATTACCGGATTTACAAAAGAAGAACGTGCTTTATTTATTGGAATTGACCTTGATTATCTAAAAGAGATTACATTGTCCCAGTTGAAGAGACGAAATATTGAGACAAGTGATTATAATATTAAAAATCTGATTATTCATCTGGCATTGATGATTTCCCGTGTTAAAAAGAATAACTATATCAATCTTTTAGATATTGAAACAGACTATTCCATTATGGGAATTGTTGAAAGTTTATGTAAAGATATTGAACAATATTTTGACATTATAATTTCGAAAGGAGATAAGATATATATTTATCTTCATTTTGTTGCTAATACGCATATGGAAGCAACAGATATAAATGATGAATGGCTGGAAAGCTCAGTACAGAATATTTTGGAAATTATTTATGAAAATTATAGTTTTGATTTGCGGAATGATGAAATTTTAACTGGAGATTTGTTCCGCCATATGAAATCAATTTTTATTAATAAATCTTTTGGATTAAATATCAGAAATCCATTAATCAATACTATTAAGAAAAATTATCCACTTGCTTTTGAAATAACTTTAACAGCCATATCTAAAGTATTTACAAAGCAGCCTTTTGTATTAAATGAGGAGGATGTAGGATATGTTTCTGTGCATATTGGAGCCGCAATAGAACGGTGTTTTGCAAAAAGGCTGGAAAAGAAAAATGTTATTCTCGTTTGTGGAAGCGGACAGGCTACTATAAGGATGCTTGAAGCCAGATTGAATTTATATTTTTCAGATAAAATTAATATTGTAAGATGCATTTCATATAATGAATATAATAATTATAGAGGAAAAGATTTTAACCGAATTGATTTTATTATTTCAACAGTTCCTCTGGAAGGCAAAATAGTACCCTCGATTACTGTAAATTTTGCGTTGAATAATAAAGATATCGAATCTATTTCAGGATTTATAAATAGAATAAATGTCAAAAGAGAACAGAAGGAATCAACTTTTTTTGACGAAGAATTATTTTTCCGGTTTGAAAAAGTGTCAGATAAGGAATCTTTGCTCCGAATTTTATATGACAAACTTAAGAAAAAAGGAATTGTGGAAGAAGAATTTCTCAATTCTGTTTTAGAGAGGGAAGAATTAGGAAATACAAATATGAATGATGTTTTTGCTCTTGCACATCCTATGAAACTATGTGCAAGAGAAACAAAAGTTGCAGTAGCAATATTGGACAGGCCGATTTTATGGGGGAAAGAAGAGACAGTAAAAATTGTTTTTCTTCTTGCCATTAAGCAGGGAGTACAGAAAGATATCGAACACTTATATGATTGTTTTATTAAAATTATAAATGACTCAAAATTGCAGCAGAAAATCATTTATTCAAAAGATTACAATGATTTTATCTCAGCTATGGAATAAAAGAAACAGGTGGAAATTTTTTGCTGTGTATTGCATAGAATATATAGAATAAATATGTATGGTAATTTTATGCTTATAAAAATGCAGGTAAACTCAGGAGAAATAGGAGAGTTACAGGTAAATGTAGTAGATAGTAATAATGTACCGATTAAGGATGCCAGAGTAATTATCAGAAGACCGAGACAGGAAGGAGATCCCCAGCAGAATCAGGTACAGGAAATTGAACAATTACAGACAGACAGTTCAGGACAGACACAGGTAGTAGACTTAGATGCTCCGCCACTTGAATTAAGTTTAGATGAAAACAATGATTTGCAGCCATATGCTAATTATGACGTAGAAATTGATGCTCCAGGATATGAAACGGAAAACATTGAAAATGTTGAAATTTTATCTAGAGAGTTAGCAATACAAAATGTTAAAATGCGCAGGGTCGAAGGAGAAGATGTAGAAAATATTAATATTTCTCCACATACATTGTATTATGAATATCCTCCAAAAATTCCGGAAGATGATATTAAAGATGTAGGTGAGCCCGGAGAAATTGTGCTGAGTCGTGTAGTTGTTCCGGAATATGTTGTGGTGCATGATGGAGCACCTTCCAGTAATGCCAAAGATTATTATGTAACATATAAGGATTATATTAAAAATGTGGCATCATCAGAGATATATGCAACATGGCCTCAGGCAACATTAGAGGCAAACATACTGGCAATTATGTCGTTCACCATGAACCGGGTGTACACGGAATGGTATCGGAATAAAGGATATGATTTTACGATTACTTCATCTACAGCATATGACCAGAAATGGATTAATGGACGAAATATATTTGAATCTATCAGTTTGGTGGTAGATAATATTTTTGACCAGTATCTGTCATTTCCGGATGTAAGGCAGCCGATTCTTACGCAGTATTGTGATGGCAGAAGGGTAACATGTCCAAACTGGCTGAGTCAGTGGGGGTCATGTAATCTGGGAGAACAGGGATATTCTACTTTGGAGATTATTAGAAACTATTATGGCAGTGATATGTATATTAATACAGCGGAGCAGATATCGGGAATTCCAGCTTCCTGGCCTGGCTATAATTTAGATGTGGGAGCCAGTGGACCAAAAGTTCAACAGATGCAGGAACAGTTGGATACTATTGCATCAGTGTATACTGCTATTCCAAGAATTTCAGCTGATGGTATTTTTGGAGAAAATACACAGGCAGCCGTAAGGGCATTCCAGAAAATATTTGATTTGCCACAGACAGGAATTGTAGATTTTGCTACGTGGTATAAGATATCACAGATTTATGTGGGAATAACAAGAATAGCTGAAGGAATTCCACGTTGAAAATTTCTAAATTAAAAAAATAAATTAAAAAGAGGATGAAATTATAAAAATGATTTCATCTTCTTTTATTATGAAAGACTTTTTCAAACATGTTGAAACCACAATCTTTTTTTGATATAATCTTGTAAGTTTAGGCAAAATTCGAAAATTTTATTGTAAACATATGAAATTTTCGACTCTTGCGATAGTTGTCAAAGACAAATGAATCTGTCCTTGGCTCGTTGCTCGCAAAAACATACCACAAATGAAAGGAAACACATTTATGAACGCATTTCTTATCTTAGAAGACGGTACTGTGTTCCAGGGGAAATCCATTGGAGTGCAAAAAGAAGTTATTAGTGAAATTGTATTTAACACGTCCATGTGGGGATATTTAGAAGTATTAACTGACCCATCTTATGCGGGACAGGCAGTATGTATGACATATCCTCTGCAGGGGAATTATGGCATATGTTATGAAGACATGGAATCATTGAAACCATGGCCGGATGCGTATATTGTTAATGAATTAAGTCGTATCCCAAGCAACTTCCGATGTGATGATACGATTCAGCATTTCATGGAAGAAAATGGTATTCCGGGTATCTCTGGAATTGATACGAGAGCATTGACAAAAATTCTTCGTGAAAAAGGTACTATGAACGGAATGATTACGACCGATGAAAAATATAATCTTGACGAGGTTCTTCCAAAGATTAAAAAATATAAAGTCACAGGAGTGGTAAAAGAGGTTTCATGTAAAGAGAAGAAAGTGTTACCAGGAGAGAAATATAATGTTGCCTTATTAGATATCGGAGCAAAGAATAATATTGCAGATTCTTTGAATAAGAGAGGATGTCATGTGACAGTTCTTCCTTGTGATACAGCAGCAGAAGAGATTATTGCTATGAATCCCGACGGTATTATGTTATCTAATGGACCGGGAGATCCAAAAGAATGTGTTTATCAGATTGAGCAGATAAAGAAGTTGTACGATACAGATATTCCTATTTTTGCAATTTGTCTCGGACATCAGCTTATGGCACTTGCCACAGGAGCTGATACAAAAAAAATGAAATACGGGCATAGAGGTGGAAATCATCCGGTAAAGGACTTGGATTCCGGTCATGTTTATATTTCATCACAGAACCATGGATATATGGTAGATGGTGACACAGTGAACCCAGATGTTGCCAAAGTTGCTTTCGTAAATGTTAATGATAAAACCGTAGAAGGTTTAAGATATAAGAATAAAAGTATATTTACAGTTCAGTTCCATCCGGAAGCCTGTCCGGGTCCACAGGACTCTGACAGACTGTTTGATGAATTTATTGAGATGATGGAGGTGAAGAAGAATGCCTAGAGATTTAAGCATAAAGAAGGTTTTAGTAATTGGTTCCGGTCCGATTGTCATTGGACAGGCAGCAGAGTTTGATTATGCAGGTACGCAGGCGTGTCGTTCCTTGAAAGAAGAAGGTATTGAAGTAGTACTTTTAAATTCAAATCCGGCGACCATTATGACAGATAAGGATATTGCTGACGAGGTTTATATTGAACCTTTGACAGTGCCGGTATTAAAAAAGATTATTCAAAAGGAGAAACCGGACAGCATTCTTCCAACCCTTGGCGGACAGGCAGGTCTGAATCTTGCTATGGAGATTGCCGAGACAGGATTTTTAGAAGAACATGGTTGCAGATTAATTGGCACGACATCAGAGACAATTAAGAAAGCAGAGGACCGTCTTGAATTTAAAGAGACGATGGAGAAAATAAATGAGCCATGTGCTCCATCTTTGGTTGTTGAAAATGTTGAAGATGGAATTGCATTTACCAATAAGATTGGTTATCCTGTTGTTCTTCGACCGGCATATACGCTTGGTGGCAGCGGCGGTGGTATCGCCCATAATCAGATTGAATTAGTAGAGATTCTTGAGAATGGTCTGAGACTCAGCCGTGTAGGACAGGTTTTGGTTGAGAGATGTATTGCAGGCTGGAAAGAAGTAGAGTACGAGGTGATGCGTGACTCTGCCGGAAACTGTATCACTGTATGTAATATGGAAAATATTGACCCTGTTGGCGTTCATACAGGAGACAGTATTGTAGTAGCTCCATCCCAGACATTGGGGGACAAGGAGCATCAGATGCTCCGTACATCAGCACTCAATATTATTAATGAATTAAATATTACCGGTGGTTGTAACGTACAGTACGCACTCCATCCGGAAAGTTTTGAATATTGTGTTATTGAGGTAAATCCTAGAGTAAGCCGTTCATCAGCACTTGCATCTAAAGCGACTGGTTACCCAATAGCAAAGGTTGCAGCTAAAATTGCCCTTGGGTATACTTTGGATGAGATTAAGAATGCAATCACACAGAAGACATATGCAAGTTTTGAACCGACATTGGATTACTGTGTTGTAAAGATTCCGCGTCTTCCATTTGATAAGTTTATTACAGCCAGCAGAAAACTTACGACACAGATGAAAGCAACCGGTGAGGTTATGAGTATCTGTAACAATTTTGAAGGTGCTTTAATGAAAGCGATTCGTTCTTTAGAGCAGCATGTGGAGTGTCTTCTTGATTATGACTTTTCACAGTTGAATGATGAAGAATTAGAAGAGATGCTTTATAAAGTAGATGACAGACGTATCTGGGTCATTGCCGAGGCGTTAAGACGTGGTGTAAGTTATGACCATATTCATGAGATAACAATGATTGATAAGTGGTTTATTGATAAACTTGCTATTATCGTGGAAATGGAACAGGCATTAAAAATGCAGCCGCTTACAGCAGATTTATTAAAAGAAGCAAAAAGAATTGAATTCCCGGATACAGTGATTAGCAGACTGACAGGAAAATCTGTGGATGATATTAAGCAGATGAGATATGACAATGGAATCGTTGCTGCTTATAAGATGGTTGATACGTGTGCAGCAGAATTTGAAGCTGCAACGCCTTACTATTATTCTGTATATGGCGGAGAAAATGAAGCGGCAGAGACAAATCCACCAAAGAAAGTGTTAGTACTTGGTTCTGGTCCTATCCGTATCGGACAGGGTATCGAGTTTGACTTCTGTTCTGTTCATTGTACATGGGCATTTAAAGAAGAAGGCTATGAGACAATTATTGTAAATAATAATCCAGAGACGGTTTCAACGGATTTTGATATTGCGGACAAACTTTATTTTGAACCGTTGACATCGGAAGATGTTGAAAACATTGTAAATATAGAAAAGCCGGATGGTGCGGTTGTACAGTTTGGTGGTCAGACAGCGATTAAATTAACAGAAGCCCTTATGAAAATGGGAGTTCCTATTCTTGGAACAGATGCAGCAGATGTAGATGCGGCAGAGGATAGAGAGTTATTTGATGATATATTAGAGCAGTGTGGTATTCCTAGACCAACAGGTGGAACAGTATTTACTGCGGAAGAAGCAAAAGAAGTGGCGAATAAATTAGGTTATCCGGTACTTGTACGTCCTTCATACGTTCTTGGTGGTCAGGGGATGCAGATTGCTACCTGTGATGAAGAAGTAGAAGAGTTTATGGAAATCATTAACAGGATTGCTCAGGATCATCCAATTTTAGTAGATAAATACTTACAGGGAACAGAGGTAGAAGTAGATGCCATTTGTGATGGTACAGATATTCTGATTCCGGGAGTTATGGAGCATATTGAGAGAGCGGGAGTTCATTCCGGAGACAGTATTTCTGTTTATCCGGCATATACACTGTCACAGGAGATTATTGATACGATTGAAGATTATACAAAGAAACTGGCAATGTCATTGCATGTAAAGGGAATGATTAATATTCAGTTTATCGTATGTGACGGTCAGGTATATGTAATAGAGGTAAATCCACGTTCTTCAAGAACAGTTCCATATATTAGTAAGGTTACAGGTATTCCAATCGTAAAACTTGCTACGAAATGTATCATTGGAAAGACCATTAAAGAGCAGGGATATGAGCCAGGCTTACAGCCAAATGCTGATTACTATGCAATCAAGATGCCTGTATTCTCGTTTGAAAAGATTCGTGGTGCAGAAACGAGTTTAGGACCTGAAATGAAATCAACAGGAGAGTGTCTTGGTATAGCAAAAACATTTAACGAAGCATTGTACAAAGCATTCCTCGGTTCAGGGGTGGTACTACCAAAGCATAAGAAACTGATTATGTCAGTCAAAGATGCTGACAAGCAGGAAGCAATACCGTTGGCAAAGCGTTTTGAAAAACTGGGATATGAGATTTACGCAACAAGAAGTACAGCAGACATTTTGAGGGAGAATGGTGTAGATGCCATTAAGGTAAATAAGATACATCAGGAAGCACCAACGGTAATGGACTTGTTACTGGAACATAAGATAGATATTGTGATTGACACGCCGACTCAGGGTCGTGACAAACACCGTGACGGTTTTCTTATCAGAAGAACATCTATCGAGACAGGAGTTAATTGTTTCACAAGTCTGGATACAGTGGATGCATTACTTACAAGTTTGGAGAGTGATGCAAAAGAAAATCTTACTTTGGTTGATGTTGCAACAATATAACTCACCAGCAGAAAATCAAGCGTCTGCGAAGCAGACATTTGATTTTACCTGGTGAGTTAGCGAAAAAAGCTATGCTTTTGAGCTGATTTACGCGAATAGTGAGGAAAATCGCATACTAGTATGCAGGTTTGACGAGCATCGCGATAACTTGAGAAACTCGCAAAGCGTGTTTCTCATAGTTTAGGAGAGAAACACATCCGGAAAGGTGTGTGGATGAAAAATATCATAAATAATGTTGTTGGAGGAAGATACTATGTATTAGAACATATTGCCTCTGGAGGCTGTTCTGATGTTTATAAGGTCAGAGATGTTTATTCAGGCATGTTTTATGCATTAAAGAAATACATAACGTCGGATCCGGCAAATCAAAAGAATCTAATGGAAGGAATGGAGAAGGAATTAAATGCGCTAAGGCATTGTTCTCATCCGGTCCTTCCAAAAATTTATAATTTAATTAAGGAAGAAGAAAACTTCTACCTGATTATGGAGTATGTAGAGGGGACAAATCTAAAGGAGTATGTTGCCCGGAATGGGATTATAAAGACAAAAATGCTACAGGATATTATGATGCAGGTGTGCAGTGGGATTTATTATTTACATTCTTTAGATCCTCCAGTTGTTTACAGGGATTTGAAACCATCTAATATTATTTTAAAGAATGATGGGCATGTAAAATTAATAGATTTTGGTATAGCGAAAAGATATCGTATAGATGTTGCAGATGAGCAGGCTTTTGGAAGTGCAGGATTTGCAGCACCTGAGCAATTTGGAGATGCGAGGGGAGTATCTCTATTTAATACTGATATTAGAACTGATATTTATGGGATTGGTACAACGATGTATTACTTGAAAACAAAGAAGAAATATACAGGTAGAATATCTTCTGAAAAAATACATGGAAAGTTGAAAAGAATTATTAAGAAGTGTACGCAAGTAAATCCGGATAAAAGATATCAGAATTGTATTGAGGTTCTATGTGAGATGAAATCCTTGCATATTTTTTGAAAATATTTTATTCTATATACTATATAATTTAATGTTTAATGGAGGAAACGAAATGAGTTACGAACAGGCTAAAAGTTTATTAGAAAAATATGGGCAGACACAGCTGTTAAAATATTATGATGAGTTAAATGACACTCAGAAAGAATCACTATTAAAACAAATCAGTGAGATTGATTTTGGATTGTTAGATTTAGTAAAGGATGGAGAATCAGTAAGCGAAAAAGGGGTTATCACACCATTGGATGATGCTGTTTCTATTAAGGATATTCAAGAAAATAAAGAAAAATATACAGCCATCGGTGTCGAAGCCATAAAGAAGGGCAAAGTGGCAGCGCTTCTTTTGGCAGGAGGTATGGGAACAAGACTCGGCTCAGATAAGCCGAAAGGGATGTACAACATCGGGGAGACAAAAGATGTTTACATTTTTGAGATGCTGATTAGAAATTTACTTGATGTAGTTAATCAGACAGGAGCATGGGTTCCTTTGTATATCATGACCAGTGAGAAAAATAATGATGATACAGTAAACTTTTTTAAAGAAAAAGATTATTTTGGATATGATCCGGACTATGTTGATTTTTTTGTACAGGAGATGGCTCCGGCAGCAACATTTGATGGAAAGATATATCTTGAGGATAAGGACAGAGTGTCAACATCACCGAATGGAAATGGAGGATGGTTTATCTCATTTGTTAAAGCAGGACTTTGTGAGAAGGCGAAAGCAAGAGGTGTAGAATATATTAATATTTTTGCTGTAGATAATGTATGCCAGCGTATGGCGGATCCATGTTTTGTGGGAGCAATGATTGATGGTGGATACCGTTCCGCTTCAAAGGTTGTATCAAAGGCAAATCCAGAAGAAAAAGTAGGAGTACTATGTTTAGAAGATGGAAAACCTTCGATTGTTGAGTATTATGAATTGACAGAGGATATGCGTTACGAGACAAGAAATGATGGAGAACTTGCATATAAATATGGTGTAATATTAAATTATCTGTTTACAATAGAAGATTTAGAAAAGAATTTAGAGAACAATTTAGTTATTCATATTGTAAAAAAGAAGATTCCATATATTGATGAGAATGGAAATGCAGTAAAACCGGACACTGAAAATGGTTATAAGTTTGAAACACTTGTTTTAGATATGATTCATATGATGGACAACTGTTTGGCATATGAGGTGGTACGAGAGAAAGAGTTTGCTCCAATTAAGAATAAGACAGGAGTGGATTCAGTGGATACTGCAAAAGCCTTATTGAAGCAGAATGGTGTAGAATTATAAAATGCTGAAATGTTATGATAATATTTCAATTTAGGTTTGAGCAGGTCGAAGAGAAATTAAAATTGGAGAAAAGCAATGAAGAAGTTACTGGAGTTAATTACAGAGGAATTTGAAAAAGCATTTGATGTGTGTGGTTATGATAAGAAATTAGGAAAAGTTGGAATTTCTAACAGGCCTGATCTTTGTCAGTATCAGTGTAATGGTGCTATGGCAGGAGCAAAGCTATACCATAAAGCACCGATTATGATAGCAAATGATGTTGTGGCTGCTATTGGAGAACATCCAATGTTTCAGTCGGTAGAGGCAGTAAATCCTGGGTTTATTAATATTAATATAAACAATGGATTTGTAGCTGAATATTTGAATAATATTGCAGATGCAGAGAAGTTTGGAGTTACGAATGATAACATAGAAACGATAGTAGTAGATTATGGTGGAGCTAATGTGGCGAAACCATTGCACATTGGACATTTACGTTCTGCAGTAATTGGAGAAAGTGTGAAACGTATTGTAAAATATATGGGCAATAAAGTGATTGGTGATGTACATTTAGGAGATTGGGGACTCCAAATGGGACTTATCATTACAGAACTTCAGGAGCGTAAGCCGGAATTGATATATTTTGACGAAGGTTACAATGGTGATTATCCTGAGGAAGCGCCATTTACAATTTCAGAATTAGAAGAGATATATCCATGCGCCAGCAAAAAGTCAAAAGAAGATGAAAACTTTAAAGAACGTGCTCATCAGGCCACTCTGAAATTGCAGAGTGGATATGTTCCGTATTATGCCTTGTGGCAGCATATCATGAACGTATCAAAAGTAGATTTAAAGAAAAATTATGATAATTTAAATGTTGAGTTTGATTTATGGAAAGGTGAGAGCGATGCCCAACCATATATCCCGGGACTGATACAGGATTTGATTGATAAAGGACTGGCATATGAAAGTCAGGGGGCATTGGTGGTAGATATTGCTGAGGAAGGAGACAGTAAAGAACTTCCTCCTTGCATTGTACGTAAATCTGACGGTGCGGCATTATATGCAACATCGGACATTGCCACATTAGTGCAGAGAGAACAGGATTTTCAACCAAATAAATATGTTTATCTGGCGGATAAGAGACAAGATTTACATTATACACAGTTTTTCCGTGTGGCAAAGAAGGCAGGAATTGTAAAGCCGGAGACAGAGCTGAATTTTATTGGGTTTGGTACAATGAATGGTGCAGACGGCAAGCCTTTCAAAACACGTGAAGGTGGAGTAATGCGTCTGGAAAATTTGATTTCACAGATTAATGATGCTGTCTATAATAAGATTATGGAAAATCGTTCTGTCAGCGAAGATGAGGCGAGAAGAACATCTGAAATTGTAGGTCTTGCAGCGTTGAAGTATGGAGATTTATCGAATCAGGCATCAAAAGATTATGTATTCGATATTGAACGATTTGCTTCTTTTGAAGGAAATACAGGACCATATATTTTATATACAATAGTTCGTATTAAATCTATTATTGAGAAGTATAAAGCAGAAGGCGGACAAGTGGAGAACTTAACTGTTACAAATACTGATAATGGGGAACAGTTGCAGCTTATGCTTGAAATTGCCAAGGTAAATGAAGTTATAGAGAATGCGGCGAAAGAGCTGGCACCTCATAAGATTTGTTCATATATATATGATTTATCGAATGCATTTAACCGGTTTTATCACGGAACTAAGATTCTTGCAGAAGAGGATGATGACAAGAAGAAAGGGTATATTGCTTTGATTCATTTGACAAAGAATGTGTTAGAAACAGGTATAGATTTACTTGGTTTTGAGGCACCGGATAGAATGTAAAAAAACGCACCATATGGTGCGTTTTTTATTGCAAAAATTATTTCTTTGCTGTAGTTTCTTTTTCTGTAGATTTTGTAGTCTTTTCAGTTTTCGCTGTAGTAGTATTTTCCTTGGCAGCTGCTGTAGTAACCTTTACATCAGTGTTGCCATTTTGGATCATCACATTACGGATACTTTCTTTCTCAGCTTCAGAAAGTTCTCTATGAATCGTCGTAGCAGGAGGTGTATAAAGACCTGTAGCTACAGCTACGGAATAACCCAAATAACCAATAAATAAAATAACCACTAAAGTAGCAACGATGTAACCAGAAACCTTTTTAATGTTAGATTTCTTTTTTACATTTTTGCGATTATACTTTTCCTGTTTGTACTTATCTACTTTTGCTTGACTCATTGTTCTGTACCTCTCAAACTTTTTTTGCTTATTAAATTATAAAACAAAAGTGTCTGTAAAACAAGAGCCATTTATGATATAATGTACAACAGTTCAGCCATGCGATATGAATAATAAATGTCAAAAGGCTGCTTGCAGACTATTTGGCATTTATTATTCATATCATATGGTGAACAACCACAGCGAAGGAAATCCGAAGGATTTTCGAGCTGATGACTGAACTGTTATATTCATAGATATGTAGGATAAGATTATTATGAAAAAATACGATGTAATTATTTTTGATTTAGATGGGACTCTTAGTGATTCCGGAGAGGGAATTACAAAATCCGTGCAATATGCACTGGAAAAATTTAATATTTTAGAAGATAATTTAGACAATTTAAAACATTTTGTAGGTCCACCGCTGAAAGCAGAATTTATGAAAAGTTATTATCTGACAGAAGAACAGGGAGCAGAGGCTGTTAAATTTTATCGGGAGAGATATATTCCAACAGGCATATATGAGACCAGTTTATACAAGGGAGTCAGAGAGTTATTGGAAAAATTGAAAGCAGATGGGAAAATAATTGCGATAGCAACATCGAAACCACATCCTTTAGCGGAAGAGGTTTTAAAGTTTTTGAATATAGAAAATTATTTTGACTTTGTTATGGGAGCCGATATGATTGGTGGAAAACAGAGCAAAGAGGATGTCTTGAATGCGTTGCTTGAAGTTTTACCTATAAAAGATAAATCACAGATGATAATGGTAGGAGACACGAGTTTTGATGTTTTAGGAGCAGCAGCTGTTGGTATTGGCTGTATTGGTGTGACTTATGGATATGGTGATAAAAACGAAATGTCAGAGTGTGGAGCTATTGCAGTAGTGGATACAGCATTGGAGTTATTAGAGCATATATAGTAAGGAGACTGTCTTGAAAAGTACTGGTTTAGTAAAAAAAATATGGGGAGTGATATATCCTATGCTGATATATCTTGGAATTCAGATATTGTTAATCAATGTCATACAGACAGTTTGCACTGCGTATTGGTATTTAAATGGTATTTCTTCTATGGAAGAAATAAGATCTCTTATGGTACAGGTGCTTAGTGGTAAGGAATTAATATTAACGATGATGTCTGCAGCGATTACGATTCCGATTTTAATTATTTTTATGAAGAGAGATATTGAACATAAAAAAGCCGCCGATACTTTTAAGAAATATGAATTGAGTAATAAATGGCTGTATCTATTCATTCTTCCTTTTGGCTTTTTTAATATGGAATGGGCAAATATGTTTGTATCTGTTTTACAGATGTTTATGCCAAAGTTTATGATTGATTCATACAGCGGGGCACAAAATGCAATTTATGGCAGCAGCCTGGCGGTACAGTTTCTTGCAGCAGGATTTGTAGCTCCGGTTGTGGAAGAGTTGATTTTTAGAGGACTTATATATAAGAGGTTGAAAGATATTGTTAATATCAAATGGGCAGCTATTTTATCCGCAGTACTGTTTGGGGTTTTTCATGGTAACTGGGTGCAGGCACCTTATGCAGTTATTATTGGACTGGTGGCAGTTTTTGTATATGAAAAGTATAAATCTATTGCTGCACCGATATTATTGCATATGACGGCAAATATTGCATCAATCGGAATATCATATCTTGCACAAAAAATAAATGAAACACAAAACATCAATACACAACAGTTTTCTGACTGGTACATTTTAAAAGCAATTTCCACTTCAATGTTAACTTTTTTGGTATTAGCAGTGATAACGGGAATTATAATAAATAAGATAGTAAAACCGAAGGAGGTAGGGGATGAAAATATTGACAGTAGCGATTCCATGTTATAATTCACAGGAATATATGGAAAAAAGTATTCGTAGTGCACTAAATGGAGGAGACAGAGTTGAAATCATTATTGTAGATGATGGTTCAACAGATGATACATTAAAGATTGCCAGAAAGTATCAGGAGAAGTTTCCTGATATTGTTAAAGTAATACATCAGGAAAATGGTGGCCATGGAGAGGCTGTAAACACAGGTATAAAAAATGCTACAGGATTATATTTTAAGGTGTTAGATAGTGATGATTGTCTGGGAAAGAAAGCTTTGACGAAGGTTCTGGACTTATTAGAAGACATGATTGCAAAAGATGCAGGGCTCGATATGCTGATTTCTAATTACATGTATGATAAGCAGGGAGTGAAACATAAAAAGATAATGAAATATAAGCGTGCTATGCCTGTTGGGAAAATGTTTGGCTGGGATGAACTTCATTTTGGAAAAACACAATATCTTTTAATGCATTCTGTTATTTACAGAACAAAAGTATTGAGGGAATGTGGCATGGTTCTTCCAAAACATACTTTTTATGTGGATAATATTTATGTATTTCAGCCATTGCCTTATGTAAAAAATATTTATTATCTGGATGTTTGTTTATATAAATACTTTATTGGAAGAGATGATCAGTCAGTACATGAATCTGTTATGATTAAGAGATTGGATCAACAGTATCGGGTTACCAGATTAATGCTGGATATATATAATAAATCTGATATATCTCATCAAAACATAGATGATGCAATGGTACATTACTTTGATATGATGATGTGTGTTTCCTCTATATTATCTATTTTAGAAGGGTCAAAACAGCGGTTAGAAGACAAAGAAAAATTATGGGATGAATTAAAGATAAGCAATCCGGAATTATATCGAAGAGTTCGAAAATCTGTTCTTGGAATAACGATGAATTTACCAGGAAAAGTGGGAAGAAAGTGCTCTGTAATTGGATATAGTATTACACAGAAATTCTTTGGATTCAACTAGAAAGCATAAATAAAACTGAGATTTTATTATTTTAAAATCTCAGTTTTATTTTTTTCGTTTATTTAAGAAATATAATACCTGATGCTGCTTCGGGTCTTTGACTTTCGGGGCAGGAAAAGGCACCTTTGCAAACCACCATTTAAATACAACATAGTATAGCATGAATGCTAAGACAATACCTGCAAAAACATCAATAACAGAGTGTTGTTTTAAAAACATAGTAGACAGACATATTAAAACAGTTAAAACAAGTGAGATTTTCTTGATATGTTGTCTAGGGTGTAATTCTTTCATATGCGGACTTTTCACCAGGCAAATATGTGCACTAATAGTAGCAAAAACATGAATGCTGGGACATACATTTGTTGGAGTGTCATTACTATAAAGGAAATGAACCAGCTCTACGAGCGGGTTTTGTCTTCCTATTTCTGATAGTCTGAGATTGAGTCCGTTAGGATAAATAGTACATACGAGTAGTGCAATGGTCATACCGGTAAACTCATAGGCACAAAGACGATAAAATTCATTTTTGGAATGATAAAATAAAAAAACAAATACGGCTGGAATATATAAAAACCATAAAAGATATGGAATTACAAACCATTCGCAGAATGGAATAATATCATCCAAAGCACAGTGAATAATATGTAGCCCGGAATAATCCGCCGGTATCAGTGTTTCTAATAATATGAACCATGGCATATAAATGAAAACGTAAAGTAATGGCCATGCGTGTTTGTACTTACGAAATTCTTTTTTTAGTTTGTTCATAAGTCACCCTCATTAAAAATAGTAAAATCTGTGAAAACTATTATAAAGTTCCACACAAATATAGAAAAATCTGGTACAATAGTTTTGCTAAAAAAAGTATAACATACAACAAATAAAAAATAAATTGTTAATCAAAGAAATGGAGACAGAAATGAACATTAGTCAATTGATTGCAGAAGAACTGCAGGTAAAGGTGTGGCAGGTAGATGCTGCAGTGCAGTTAATCGATGAAGGAAATACAATTCCTTTTATTGCAAGATATAGAAAGCCAGTTACAGGCGAGTTGAACGACGAGCAGTTAAGAACTTTGGATGAACGGTTAAAGTATCTTCGTAATCTGGAAGAGAAAAAACAGACAGTGATTGCTTCTATTGAAGAGCAGGGGAAGATGACTCCGGAGCTGCTTCAGAAGATTCAGGAAGCTCAAACAATTGTTGCTGTAGATGATATCTACAGACCATATAGACCGAAACGAAAAACAAGGGCGACTGAAGCTAAAGCAAAAGGGCTGGAGCCTCTTGCCAATATATTTATATTACAAAAGAGCAGTAAAACTCCAGAGCAGGAAGCCGAAGCATATATAGATGAGGAAAAAGGCGTTATGTCTGCCGGGGAGGCAATACAGGGAGCAAAAGACATTATTGCAGAGATGGTGTCCGATAACGCAGAATTTCGAAATGCAATCAGGAATACTGCTATGAAACATGGGGACATTGTATCTAAGGCGAAAGATGAAGAAGCAAAGACTCCATATGAAAATTATTATGATTATACAGAGGCAGTAGGCAAAATACCTGGACATAGAATTCTCGCAATTAACAGAGCTGAAAAGGAAAAGGTTATTTCTGTTAAAGTAGAAATGCCAGATGACAATATTATTATGGCTTTGAATAAGTCTGTCATAATAGGAGCAACTAATTTTACAGAGGTTTTAAAAGAGGCTATAGAAGATGGTTATCAACGGTTGATTAAGCCAGCAATTGAGAGAGAGGTACGAAATACATTAACAGAAAAAGCAGAAGATGGTGCAATTACTGTGTTTGGACAAAATCTAAAGCAGTTATTAATGCAGCCTCCAATTGCAGGAAGAACGGTGCTTGGTTGGGATCCGGCTTTTAGAACCGGCTGTAAACTGGCTGTAGTAGATGAAACAGGAAAAGTATTATATACAACAGTTATTTTTCCGACAGCACCACAGAATAAAGTGGAAGAGTCAAAGAAAACGGTATTGGATATTATCTCTAAATATAATGTGAGCCTGATTTCTTTAGGAAATGGTACAGCGTCAAGGGAATCCGAGGCGGTTGTGGTTGATATTATTAAGGAATGTCCGACAAAGGTAGAGTACATTATTGTAAATGAAGCAGGAGCATCGGTATATTCTGCAAGCAAATTGGCAACAGAAGAATTTCCTAATTTTGATGTTGGACAGAGAAGTGCTGCGTCTATGGCAAGAAGGCTGCAGGATCCATTAGCAGAACTAGTAAAGATTGAACCAAAGGCAATTGGTGTTGGGCAATATCAACATGATATGAACCAGAAAAAATTAGATCAAACTTTAGGAAATGTAGTAGAAGATTGTGTTAATAATGTGGGGGTAGATTTAAATACTGCCTCAGCACCACTTTTAGAATATGTTTCTGGAATCAATAAGACATTGGCAAAGAATATCGTGGCATATCGAGAAGAAAATGGACAGTTTGCCAGCAGAAAAGAGTTGTTAAAGGTGTCAAAACTTGGACCAAAAGCCTTTGAACAGTGTGCTGGATTCCTTAGAATCAGGGAAGGAAAAGAGCCACTTGATTATACGAGTGTGCATCCCGAAAGTTATACCCCTGCTAAGGCATTGTTGAAGAAATATGGTTTTACAACGAAAGACATTGTATCAGGTAATGTAAAATTATCCAAAGAGATTAAGGATTTCAATGCCGTTTCAGAGGAAATTGGAACAGATAGGGTTACATTAAAAGATATGATTTATGAAATGGAAAAACCAGGAAGAGATCCGAGAGATGAAATGCCAAAACCTGTTTTAAAGAGTGATGTTTTGGATTTTGATGACTTAAAAGAAGGTATGGAACTAAACGGAACTGTGAGAAATGTAATAGATTTTGGTGCCTTTGTAGATATTGGGGTACATCAGGATGGTTTAGTACATATTTCAGAGATGAGCGACAGATTTATTAAGCATCCATTAGATGTAGTATCTGTAGGAGATGTAGTAAAAGTACGGGTGCTGAGTGTTGATAAAGATAGAAAACGTATTCAATTGACAATGAAATTATAGGAATAGTATTTAAATAGAAAAACTGGTTTAGAAATTTCTAAACCAGTTTTTTGTAAATTCAAGAAATTGTGATGCCTGCGGACTTAAAACTTTGTCTTTATTCCATGCAATGACAAGAGTACGATAGGCTTTTTCTTTTAATTTGATAATTTTATACTTATCAGATGCCTGTATTTCAAATAATTTTTCAGGCATTAGAGCGATTCCTTTATTTTTTGAAATCATATATCGTATTGCCTGATAGTCGGCGGTTTCAAAAACGACGCCAGGGGTAAAACCGCCCTCACGTCTGCAATATTCATCTGTAAAATCTCTTAAATTAATAGATTTATAATAGGCAATATAAGGATAGTCTGCTAAATCACGAATACTTAACTCGTCAAATCTGCATAGTGAATGTTCCTTTGATATAACAAGAACAATTTCATCCTTCATTAATTTTTCAAAATGATAGTTACTCATGTCATCAAATAACTGCATAAAAGTAAAATCATAACTGTTTTGTGTATTATTGCTAATTTGATTTACGGACGAAATAAAAATATCTCTTGTTGAGGTTAGAAAATCTGCTGTCAACATGGAAATAAAACGATTTCCGGCCTGAATATATATTGAGATATTAGATTGTATTGGTGTTTTAAAATGATAAACTGCATCATCAATATTTGCAAGAGCTGTATTAACTTTCTCATAAAAGTATTTTCCGTTCTCATTTAAAGAGATTTTTTTTCCGTTTCTGTCAAATAGTCTTACCCCTAATTCCTGCTCTAATCTACTGATTGTTTTACTAATGGAAGGCTGGGGAACCAAATTCTTTTCTGCAACTTTAGAAAAGTTTTCTAATTCTGCTGCATCACGAAAATATCTTAATTGTAATAATTCCATAATATCTCCTAATATTTTTTTGTTGTTATATCGATAATAATATAAGAGCAAGAATAAATCAATATGTTTAAATATATGAAAAATAAGGAAATCAAAACGTTTTTAATACTTATATATATCTTAAAAGGTATATATATATAACGCAATGTGTATTTCAATAAGGGAAAGATTTTTAATAAAATATAAAATATAGAGACAATAAACAGAACTGTGCTTTATGTAAGAGTGATTCATAGAAAGTAACAGAAATTGCAGGGGAGAATTTATGAAGTCAAAAATTAAGATTTTTTTTATGATACTAACTAGTGTTGTGATATTGTTTTTTGGAGCAATATTTAACGAAAGTGGAACAGAGGGGGTTCTCGTGAATGCTGAAGAAACACAGAAAGATGTTTTGTTTATTGGTAATTCTATGACTTATTATAATACGCTGTGTAATGTAGTACAGGGAATTGCCAGACACAAAGGACATAATATAAAATGCAGCGCTGCAACGAATGGTGGAAAAAATCTTATTTACAATGCAAAGGCAGACAACGTAGTTAATGCAATTAAAAAAGGTGGATATGAAGTTGTTGTTTTACAGGATATTGTAGGTTCTTTTGATAGTGATAACTTAATGGAAGGGGCAGGGAATATTATTTCAGTAATTAAGAAATATAATCCAAAGGCTCAGATTATTTTCTATGAGCCGTGGCCGATTCAGTCTACGTTAACAGGAAAGTACAGTATGCTCCCATATTTTACAGATGGATATGTTCAGGCGGCAAAAAAGTTTGAGGCACAGTTAGCTCCGGTAGGAGAAAGTTTTTATGATATTTATGTAAATCATGGATTGAATTATTACTGTAAGGATGGAAAACATCCACAGCCTTTAGGAACATTTACAGCAGCTGCGACAATATATTATACATTGTACCAAGAAGCGTTTGAAAGTTTCTCAGAAACAGACCAGACATATTTGAATCAACTGATTAATAATAATGTGGCATTTACTACAGAAGGAAAGAAAAATACATATCCTTTAAGCACATTAAATCTGATTATGGAACGCAGTCATTATTATGCAGGTATTGTAAAGGAAGTAATGGCAGACAAAACAGGGAATTTAAAATATACATCTGTTGCAGGAGAATATGTTGATCCAGATATTGGAATGAATCCGGACAATCTTATGGCAGTTGTAGGGACTGAGACAGATAAAATGTTTTTCCAAAAGAACAAAGGGAATCTGGCAGTTGGATGTAAAGCATTTGCGTCTAATGAATTTCAGCCGGCAAAGTATGCTGTGGATGGAAATGAAAAGACCAGATGGGAGACAGAATATTTTAATCCTCAATGGCTATATGTGGATTTAGGTGTTGAAACAGATATAAGAACCGTAGGATTTATGTGGGAAGGTGCATATGCATCTAGATATTATATTCAGATTTCAGATGATGCAGAACAATGGAAGACTGTTGCATATGTGACAGCCCGGTCGAAAAAAACAGTCAGGATTACATTAGATAAAACATATAAAACTAGATATGTCCGAATGTATGGAACCAGGCGGGGTACAGATTATGGATATTCATTATTTGAAATCGGAATATGGAAAGATGGAACAAGTTTTGTTGTGCCGCAGATTAGAGTACAAAAGACAAAAATTAAGAGTGCAGTAAAAACAAAAAAAACAACAAAAGCGAAAATAAAGTTAAAGAAAATAAAAGGAGTTACTGGTTATCAGATTAAAATTGGGATAACAAAAAAACTAAAAAAAAGCCGAAAGATTAGTTTTAAGAAAAGTACATTTATAGTGAAAAAGTTGAGAGGGAAGAAACAGTACTATATAAAAGCGAGAGCTTATAAAGTGTCAGATGGAGTGAGACATTATAGTAAATGGTGCAAAATAAAGAAAATAAAAATTAAGAAACAATAAATATATGATACAAAGGAGGTTTATCAAATGAACAGGAAACTAAAGAGAGTGATTGTAGTATTACTTAGTGTATGCATGGTGTTTAGCGGACTTCATTTTGTTCCAAACGCAGCAAAGGCAGATACTTTGACAAATGTTGCAAACAACAGAGGGAACTATACGTTTATGACATCGAATGCCAACACACCGATAGAAGGATTTCTTTATGTGGGAAAGGGATTTTCTGCAATTAATACTTGTAATGAAAATTTAGGTAATGGAAATAATATGCTCGGTAAAACTGCCACGACGAATGAAGTGGCAATTTATGTGGATTTGGGAAATGATTATGATATTAGCAGTGCATTGGTGTATCAAGGCTCAACGAATAACAATTTCTTTGATTCTTATTGTAGAAGTTATCAGATTTATTATTCCACGGAACAGGTTTCTGCAGCAAATGAGGGAAATGTGTCATGGAATCTGGCAGGTACATGTGAAAACGGAACTATTTATAGTGGAGCAAAAATAAAAAGTGCAGAGCATACTAGTAATACAGGTGATGAAATAGTATTTGGTAGTACAGTAATAGCCAGAAGTGTAAAAATTGTTTTTGATAAGGAAGCCTGTATGGGTACAGGTATCAGTGGAAATAATACTGGTACAACAGGTACAGTGAGTTTATTGTCGGTAAGAGTATATGGTTTATTGCATGTAGAAGAGACAACTACAGAAAAATCGGAAGAAACAATAACTGGAGAAGCAGAGGTTACAAGTAATCAGGAAGAAGTTACAACAAGTGCAGGAGACAATACTTTGTATGGGTCTCATAATGATGACCTGGCATTAAAACCTAATCATAGTTCAGTGAAAGGTTATGCAAGTTCAAATTTGAGAAATGGCTCTACAGCACCATTAACTGTAAATAATCTGACAAATGGTAATACAACAGGAACAAATTATATTATCGCAAATACACCAGGTGATGTGAATCCGTGGTTTGCAGTGGATTTGGGTAGTGTTTATGATGTCAATAAAGTGGTTGTTACTCCGGGTGCAGACGGGGCATATCCAAACGCTTACCCTATTCAATATAAGATACAAGTGGCATCAGAGAATACAGCAATTTCTTCTGCCAGTGAGATAACAGGTCTTACTTGGAAAACGGTAGCAACCGTTACAGATGGGACAATGGCAGCAGAATCATTGACATTTCCAAGACAGAATGCAAGATATGTAAGAGTATTGGTAGACAGTTATGCAAACTATTGCTCTTTATATGAATTATCGGTATATGAAACAGATGATACGGTGCTCTGGGATGGAGAAGATGATAGGATGAACGTCCTTTTTATCGGTAATTCGTTTACTTATTACAATACGGTTTGTAATGTAGTAAAAGGATTGGCAGAATATAATGGGCACAATATAACAGTTACAGCAGCAACTAATGGCGGTCAGGATCTCGTTTATCAGTCAACAGCAGAAAATGTATTAAATGCAATTAAAGTTGGTGGATATGATGTTGTCATATTACAGGATAAGGTAGGAAGTAATTTTCAGGAAAGTACGCTGATGAATGGTTCAGAGGCTATCATACCAATTATTAAACAATACAGTCCGGATGCAAAGCTGGTTTATTATGAACCATGGCCAACGAAAGATCAGATAGAGAGTAAAATGTCATATTTTACATCCAGTTATATTAATGCGGCAAAGAAATATAATGCTTCTTTAGCACCTGCGGGAGAGGGATTCTATGAGTTATATGCTAGTGACGGACTAGATTATTATTGTAGTGATAACAGACATCCACAGCCACTTGGAACATTTAATTCAGCATCTACGATTTATTACGCAATGTATCCAGATGATGCTTATAGAGTGTATACAGAAAGTGACCATGCATATTTGAATAATCTGATTAACAGTAATGTTGCTTACACATCAGAAGGAAAACTGGATTCTTATAGTTTAGATATATTAAACAAAATCACATCTTATGGATATAAATATGCCCATGCTGTGATACCAGCAGTGAATGGTACGGGTACTTACACTTCCGTGGCAGATGGAGGAAAAGTTGAAAATCCTACTGGAGTCACACCGCCAGAGACTACAACAAAAGCAGAGGATTTAGACATGACAGATGTATTATTTATCGGTAATTCTATGACATATTATAATAATCTTTGCAATGTAGTACAGGGAATTGCAACACGAAAAGGACATAAAATAAAATGCAGTGCAGCAACGAACGGAGGACAGAATCTGATTTATCAGTCAACTGCTGCCAATGTATTAAATGCGATTAAAAAGGGTGGATATGAAGTTGTTGTATTGCAGGATATTGTAGGAGGATTTGACAGCGATAAGTTACAGTCAGGTGCAGATGCAATAATTCCGATTATAAAACAGTATAATCCAGAAGCAAAAATTATCTTTTATGAACCATGGCCAACAAAAGATACTATTACAGGTACAGCAGGATTATTGCCATATTTTACATATAGTTATATTCAGACTGCAAAGTCTGCAGGAGCATCTTTAGCACCGGTAGGTGAGGCATTTTATGAACTATACACACAGCATGATAAGGATTATTACTGTGGGGATAATAAACATCCACAGGTATTAGGTACATTTACTTCTGCATCAGCTGTTTATCATGCAATGTATCCGGATGAAGCATATGAAGCGTTCACATCAGCGGACCAGTCCTATTTAGATAATTTGATTAATACAAATGTTGCATATACCAATGAAGGAAAAGAGACAACATACAGTCTTGAAACATTAAATTTGATTTTTTCTTTAGGATATAAATATTCTCAGGCAGTAATTCCAGCAGTATCTGGAAATGATACATATACATCTGTTGGTGGTACTTATACAGATCCTGATGCAGGATTGAACCCGGATGGGCTGAAACCTGTTCAAGGAGAAATTGTTAATGCAGATGTATTTACAAAAGCAAATGGTAATATGGCAGTAGGTTGTCAGGCTTATGCATCTAATGAAAAGCAGAGAGCATCTTACGCAGTAGATGGAAATACTGGAACAAGATGGGAGACAGAATCTGCGGACCCACAGTGGTTGTATGTAGATTTAGGTGCAATGAAAGATATCAATAAAGTCGGATTCATGTGGGAAGGAGCCTATGCAGCAAAATATTATATACAGATATCTGATGATGCAAATGAATGGAAGACTGTAGCAGTTGTAAATGCTACAACGAACAAAAATGTACAGATTGATTTAGGAAAAACATATAGTACAAGATATGTTAGAATGTATGGTACAAAGCGTGGTACAGGGTATGGATATTCATTTTATGAAATGGGTGTATGGAATATGCAGGAAGAGGAAGAGACAACAAGAGATCCGTCAAAACCTGAGATAATTGTGAAAGATACTGTTAGAGTTGAAGGATATCAGATTAGTACGATTTCAGAAGGAAGCAGAGTAGTGGGTTCTGTAGAACCGGTAATTGATGGAAAAAAAGTTTCAAAATGGGGTTTTGTGTATGCTATCATCCAAAATGGAAATCAATCCTATGATGTAGGAGATGATGATATGTACGTAGGTAACAACAATCCATATATTGCTTCTATGGAATCGACAGATATAGGAACATTGTCTGTTCAGATGGGTAATTCGGCTACAGCGACATATTTTGCAAGAACCACATTGTTTTCAAAGAAGAATGTAGCAGAATTTAACGCTAAGTATAAAGTCAGAGCTTATGCATTGATGGAAGATGGAGTTTATTATTATAGTAAAGTTTCAGCATATCGGGTATTTGATGTTGCAAAGATACTGTATGATGAAACTCTTATGAAGAATTTTTCAGGACATGAATATTTATATAATAATATTCTTAAAGTAGTTGACTCCGAGTATAAAGAAGTTGAATATGATTGGAAAAATGTAATGATAGATTCCGATAGAATACAATAATGATATTATAAGGGCAGATTATTCTGCCCTTAAATAATAAAAAAAGTATAATAAATGGAAAGTGTCTTCTTTGTAAAAAGAATTTCATAGAAAAAAATGTATTTTTTGCAAAAAAGTTGTTGACAATAGTTACTGAAACGTTTATATTAATAAAGCAGTTTAAATTCTGTATGGGATCTTAGCTCAGCTGGGAGAGCATCTGCCTTACAAGCAGGGGGTCACAGGTTCGAGCCCTGTAGGTCCCATTACACTATTTAAAAAGCACAAATAAATATTGATGCATAAAGCATCCATGATGTGGCGAGATAGCTCAGTTGGCTAGAGCACACGGTTCATACCCGTGGTGTCGGGGGTTCGAATCCCTTTCTCGCTACTTTTTTATTGCTAAAAAAGGTTTGATGTACAACAAAAAAGTATATTAAGTCTTATTTTTTTGCATTATAATAATGAATTTATCCTAAAATGTGGTATAATAAATTGACTATGCGAAAAAATATATTATATGCGGAGGAGAATATGAGAATAGGAATGGGTTATGATGTCCATCGGTTAGTTGAAAATAGAAAATTAATCTTAGGGGGCGTAGATATTCCATATGAGTTAGGACTATTGGGACATTCAGATGCAGATGTAGTTGTGCATGCTATTATGGATGCATTATTAGGGGCAGCAGCTCTTGGTGATATTGGCAAACATTTTCCTGACACAGATCCTCGTTATAAGGGAATCTCCAGCATTAAGTTATTGCAGCATGTAGGAGATTTGTTAAAAGCCAGTCATTATAAAATCGGGAATATTGATGCGACAATTATATGCCAGAAACCGAAGCTTGCCATGTATCGGGAAGAGATGGTGAAAAATGTGGCAGACGCATTAGATATTCATGCAAGTCAGGTGTGCATTAAAGCAACTACAGAAGAAGGATTGGGATTCACCGGGCAGGGACTTGGAATATCTTCTCAGGCGATTGCTCTTTTAGAGGAAGTTTAATATACATAAATTTAAAAATTAATATACATTTTCGAAAAGGTAGTTTGGAAACATGGAAGACCAATTAAAGGAAATAAAGATAGAAGATTATGATGACCTTAGTAAATATTATAATTTAAGGCGTCCCGAAACAGCTGACAGTAATTTACTGGATTTGTTTTTATGGGAAAACAGTTATCCTACATGGTATTTTACAAATGAATATGGATTAATGTGGGTAGCAAAGAGTGAAAAAGGGCAATATTATTCTTCGGTTCCCTGTTGTAAAGAAAAAGACTTGAAAAAGTGTTTTCTGGCAACTCAGGAATACTTTAATCAAGTATTGAAGAAAAAACTGACAATGTATTTGGTGGATAAAAAAGCTATAGAAACATTAGAATTATCGGAAGAAGATTATATAATTATTCCGGATAGAACATATTATGATTATGTATATGATGCAGATAAATTAAGGACTTTTTCCGGGAAAAAATATCATAAAAAGAAAAATCATTTAAACTCCTTTAAGCGGGACTATGAAGGACGATATGAGTTTCGCTTATTGGGTAAAAAAAATGAGCAGGAAATACTTGAGTTTTTAGATATTTGGAAGGACAATAAGAGTGACAGTGAAGAACATGAGTTTATTGAGAGTGAAGCAAAAGGAATCAGATTTATATTAGAATATGAAAATATTTTTA
The DNA here is from genome assembly GCA_910578975.1 of uncultured Eubacterium sp. GTDB lineage: Bacteria > Bacillota > Clostridia > Lachnospirales > Lachnospiraceae > Eubacterium_G. Next base: position 71,308 of record CAJTRZ010000009.1, on the reverse strand, counting down.
ATTATAAAATCGGTGGAGTTTATATTGACGATAAGTTAGAAGCTTTTTGTATTGGAAATTATTATGAACAGGAAGATATGGTTTATCTGCCGGTAGAGAAAGCAAATCCTGAAATCCGGGGGTTATATCAGTATATTTGCAGCCAGTTTTTGATTACAGCGTTTCCAAATGCGGGAAAAGAAAACCGTGAGGACGATATGGGACTTGAAGGACTTAGAAAATCTAAATTATCATATAATCCAATTTATATGGTAGAAAAGTATACTATAATCCAGAAATAGAGAGAATTGTTATGATTAGATTGCTAGAAAACCATGAAAAAGTGAAAATCAGGTCTTTGTACGAGCATTGTTTCAGAGAAGATACAAAGGAGTATGTAGATTATTATTTTGATAATAGAATCAGAGAAAATGAAGTTGTTGTGAATGAGCAGGAAGGAGAAATTGTTTCTGCCATGCATTTAATTCCTAAAGTGGTGATTGCGGGAAATGTTAAAACAAATATCACATATATATATGCTGTAGGCACATGGAAAGAACATCGGAATCAAGGATATGTAAAAGAGATATTTGAGGAAATAATTAAAAGCATGCATCGAAACATGGATATATTTACGTATCTGATTCCATCCAGTGAGGAAAATGCTGAAATATATAAAAAGTTTGGTTTTGAATATGTAATGGATAGACGTGAAATGGAAGATCCGAAACATAGAAAGAAACCAAGTCATTCTGTAATAAGAAGAAAAGCTGAAAATTCTGATTTAGTAAAGTTATCTATTTTTGCACAGCAGGCAGTAAACAGCACATATTCCATTTCGTTATCAAAAGACCTGGAGTATTTCAGAAAATTAAAACAAGTTGTAGAACTTGAAGGCGGAAGCATTGATATTTTTGTCAAGAATAAGGTGATTGTCGGTTATAGAATTATAATTGATGATGAAGTCTTTGAAGAGGTATTGGATAACAGCGTACAAAATTTAAGCTGGCTTGGTAATGAAAGAACTCCATATGCTATGGCAAGAATTATCAATATACGAAAAACGTTGAGACAGCTTTCTTTTAAAGATTTCAAAGAGAGATATATTAAAATAACAGATCCCGTTATTGAAGAAAATAATGGATGTTTTAAAATGAAATATCATCACGGAAGCGTGAAATTAGAAAAATGTAATGAGAAAGAAATTGATAAAGTAGATTTTGATGTTACTATAGGAGAATTGGGAGCACATATATTTGGATATAAGAGTATCCCGGGATTTCCACCAGTATGCAGGCAGGACAGTTTCTTTATAAATGATTATGTATAACAGTTCAGCCATGCGATATGAATAATAAATGTCAAAAGGCTGCTTGCAGACTGTTTGATATTTATTATTCATATCATATGGTGAGCCAATTCAGCGAAGGAAATCCAAAGGATTTACGAGCTGAAGGCTGAACTGTTATACATGTTTGGAATTAATTGGAGAGTTTATGAATTTTTTTAAATATTATAAAGAAGCGGTAGGTGTAATAAAAGATAGAGACCCCGCTATGAAAAAGAACATAGAAGCAATTCTTTATCCAAGTTTCTGGGCAATCTATCATTATAGGAGAGCCCACAGAATGTATTTGAAAGGAAAAGTTTTTAAGGCAAGAAAGATTTCTCAAAAAACTGCGAAAAGAACAGGGATTGAGATACATCCGGCAGCAGAGATAGGAAAAGGACTGTTTATAGACCATGGACATGGAGTAGTAATCGGAGAGACGACGATTATTGGTGATAACGTAACATTGTATCAGGGAGTTACTCTTGGTGGTACTGGCAAAGAAAAAGGAAAAAGACATCCGACAATTGGTGATAATGTGATGATTGGTGCCGGTGCTAAGGTGTTAGGTTCATTTACGATTGGAGAAAATTCAAAAGTGGCGGCAGGTTCAGTTGTTCTTGAAGAAGTTCCGCCGAACAGTACGGTGGTCGGAGTGCCAGGCATTGTTGTGAAACAGGATGATGTCAGAATACCACATAATGACCTTGATCAGGTACATATTCCACATCCGGTGCAGAATGAATTAAAAAGACTTAGTGATGAGATTGAATTTTTGAAAAAGAATATTCAGTAAGAAGGTAAATTTTAAATAAATTGATAGAAATATAAGGAGATTATATGAAGATTTATAATACTTTAACAAAGACAAAAGAAGAGTTTAAACCAATTTCTAAAGAACAGGTAGGAATGTATACTTGTGGACCGACAGTGTATCATTATGCACATATTGGAAATTTGCGCAGCTATATTATGGAGGATGTTCTTGAGAAAGAATTGCGCTATGAAGGTTATAACGTAAAACGTGTTATGAATATTACCGATGTAGGACATTTATCCAGTGATGCTGACACAGGTGAGGATAAGATGTTAAAGGGAGCAAAAAGAGAAAATAAAACGGTTATGGAAATCGCAAAGTTCTATACAGATGCATTTTTCTCAGATTGTGCAAAACTCAATATTAAAACTCCGGATGTGGTTGAACCTGCAACTAATTGTATTGATGAATTTATAGAAATGATTACAAAACTTTTGGAAAAGGATTATGCATACATAGCAGGTGGGAATGTATATTTTGATACATCAAAATTAAAAGAATATTATACGTTATCCAGCCATAATGAAGATGAACTTATGGTAGGTGTAAGAGATGATGTAGATGAAGATGAAAATAAAAAGAACAAAACAGATTTTGTGCTCTGGTTTACAAAATCAAAGTTTGATAATCAGGAATTGAAATGGGATAGCCCATGGGGCATAGGCTATCCGGGATGGCATATTGAATGTTCCTGCATTAGTTTAAAGCATCTTGGGGAGAATCTTGATCTGCATTGTGGTGGAATTGACAATATATTTCCACACCATACGAACGAAATTGCACAAAGTGAAGCATATCTGGGACATAAGTGGTGTAATTACTGGTTCCATGTACATCACTTAAATGATAAAAGTGGAAAGATGAGTAAGTCAAAGGGAGATTTTCTTACAGTTTCATTGTTAGAAGAGAAAGGATATGACCCAATTGTATACAGAATGTTCTGTTTACAATCTCATTACAGAAAACCATTGGAATTTAGTTATGAGGTATTGGATTCTGTGGCAGCAGGATATAAGAAGTTGAGAAACCGTATTGCAAAGTTAGATAAAAGTGGCGATGTAGATATGAAACTGGCAGCAGAATATAAACAGAAGTTTATAGATGTGGTAGGAAATGATATGAATACTGCTTCCGGTATTACTATGATATATGATGTGCTGAAAGCGGATACAGATGATGCAACAAAACTTTATATTATTAAAGATTTTGATTATGTATTGTCCTTAAATCTTTTAGCTGGAGAAATGGTAGGTGAGCAACAGACTTCTGTAGACAGTGAGATGGAAGCATATATTTTAGATATGATTGAAAAAAGAGCTATGGCAAAGAAAGAAAGAGATTTTGCTACAGCTGACTCTATCAGAGATGAATTAGCAGCTAAAGGGATTGTTCTTAAAGACACCAGAGAAGGAACCACTTACGAAATTTTAGGGTGAATGAATGGAAAAAGATTTGTTTAATATTATAAAACAAAATATGGATTTGGGAGAGATTAATATTACAGATTATTCTCCGTTAACACTGGCATATATAGGTGATGGCATTTATGAGATTGTTGTTCGCACAGTAATTGTTGATGAGGCAAACAGACAGGTGAACAAGATACATAAGGCTGCTTCAAATCTGGTTAAGGCAGAGTCACAGGCGAAGATGATTCATCTGATTGAAGATGATTTGACGGAAGAAGAGGTAAGAATATATAAACGTGGGAGAAATGCAAAAGCTGTCACAAGAGCAAAGAATGCCTCCATGTCTGATTACCGGACAGCAACGGGTTTTGAGGCATTAATGGGATGGCTTTATCTGACGGAACAGTCAGAGAGAATGATGGAATTAATTAAGAAAGGTATTACGTACTTTCAAGTGGATAAATAATTATGCTGTGTTAGAAACATATCGGTAAGAACAGTACAGGAGTTTATTTTTTAAAATAGAGAAAATGAGGTAAATTGTGAGATACGAAGAATTTGTCATAGAGGGAAGAAATGCTGTGATAGAGGCTTTCCGGGCAGGAAAGACAGTAGATAAGTTATTTGTTTTAGAACATTGCAAAGAAGGTTCTATGAACACAATATTGCGAGAGGCAAAAAAACATGATACGGTAATTCAATATGTGAAGAAAGAACGTTTAGAGCAAATGTCAGAAACTGGAAAGCATCAGGGCGTGATTGCATATATTGCAGCCTACGAATATGCGTCTGTGGAAGATATTCTAAAAAAAGCAGAAGAAAAGGGCGAATCACCTTTCGTAGTAATTCTAGATGATATTGAGGATCCACATAATCTTGGGGCGATTATCAGAACAGCAAATCTTGCAGGGGCTCACGGAGTGATTATTCCAAAACACAGAGCAGCAGGATTGACCGCTACAGCAGTGAAAGCATCTGCCGGGGCAATTAATCATACACCAGTAGCAAAAGTTACAAATATTGCGAAAACGATAGAAGAATTAAAAGATAAAGGGTTATGGTTTGTCTGTGCTGATATGGGTGGAACAACCATGTATGATTTGGACTTGAAAGGTGCAATAGGTTTGGTAATTGGAAATGAGGGGAAAGGAGTCAGCCGTCTGGTGAAGGAAAAATGTGATTTTGTGGCATCCATTCCAATGTTTGGAGATATTGATTCATTAAATGCATCTGTAGCGGCAGGAGTATTGGCATATGAGATTGTCAGACAGAGAATAAATTAATTATATGAAATAAGTGAGAAAGATGTTCCGATGGGGCATCTTTTTTTGTATAGAAAGTATGGCAATCTAAAAAAGAATTGACGAAGTTTAGCAAAATGGATATAATAAGAACAAATGTTCGAGGTGGTTTGATGGATATTTTTGAGAATTTGAATGAGGAACAATTAGAAGCAGTAACATCTACAGAGGGTTTTGTGCGCGTGATTGCCGGAGCAGGTTCGGGTAAGACCAGAGCTTTGTCATACAGATTTGCATATCTTGTAAATGAACTTGGAATTTTACCCGGAAATATCTTGTGTGTCACATTTACAAACAAGTCTGCGGGTGAGATGCGTCAGCGTATTCATAACTTAACAGGTGACAGCGACACAGGATATATCAATACATTTCATGGTTTTTGTGTGTCGGTGTTACAGGAGGACATTTCTGTTCTTTCTTATCCGAAAAGTTTTCTTGTTTTAGATAATAGTGATATTGATGCGATGTTGAAGATAATCTATGAAGAGAGAGGTCTTACTCTACGTGATATGACTTTTAGTAAAGCAAGGGATATGATAGAGATAAAAAAGTTGTGGAAAAAGCCGGACTATTATTATGATATGCTTAATATGTCTTTGAAAGAGTTGCAGGATAAATATGAAAGTGCAAAGAACACGGAAGACATTATCTTTTTGGGATATCTGTATCAGGAGAAGAAATGCTTTGGTTTGGATTACAATGACTTAATTAAGTTTTCGTTGTACATTTTTAAAGAGTATGAGGATATTAAATTAAAATGGCAGAAACGTCTTGAATATATTATGATTGATGAATTTCAGGATATTGATGCATTACAGTATGAACTCATGTGCGTGTTGTGTGATTATCATAAGAATTTGTTTGTTGTGGGAGATACCGACCAGACGATTTATACATGGAGAGGAGCGAATGTAAATTATCTTCTTGATTTTCATAAGAACTTTCCAGATACGAAAACAATTATGATGATGAAAAACTATCGTTCTACACCGGAGATATTGTCTGTGGCAAATTCGCTGATTTCTAATAATGCACATCGTATAAAGAAAGATCTTATTCCAATGTTGAAATCTCAGAATAAGGTAGTCTGTTATCATGGTAAAAATGCTAAAAAAGAGGCTGAATGGATAGCAGAGGAGATACAGAAATTACATTCAGAGGGAATTGCTTATTGTAATATAACCGTATTATACAGAGCACATTATGTGACAAGAGCGGTAGAAGAAGCGTTTCTGAAATACAAGGTACCATATAATATTTATAGTGGAATACAGTTTTTTGCAAGAATGGAAATAAAAGACATATTGTCTTATCTGAGGATGATAGCATATCAGGATGATTTATCTTTTTTACGGATAGTTAATGTTCCTAAAAGAAATATAGGAAAAAAGCGAATTGAGTTTTTGACAGAATATGCGGACAGGCATCAATGCACATTATTTGATGCGTTAAAAGCAAATATTGAGAATGAGATTTTTTATGGAACTAAGGCAAAAAGTTTTATCTGTCTGATTGATAATTTTATTAGAGAGTATCATGAGAAACCAGTCTCAGAATTGTTATCTTCTATATTAGACAGCAGCGGATATGAAAGAATGTTACGGACGGAAGGAAGTCAGGATAGATTGGATAATCTGGCTGAATTAAAACAGTCTGTTTATGAGTATGAAACTACTTGTGGTGAAGAATGTACATTGGAACACTATTTAGACCACATTGCGTTATTTTCAAATATGGATGTGGCAGATGCTGCTGATAAAGTAAAGTTAATGACAGTTCATGCAGCAAAGGGATTGGAGTTTCCTTATGTATTTTTATGTGGCATGAATGAGGGAGTATTTCCGTCTAGAAAAATAAAGACTATGGATGGAATGGAAGAAGAAAGGAGGCTGGCTTTTGTAGCGGTTACCAGAGCAGAAAAGCAATTATACATTACAGAGGCAGAGGGGTATAATTTTGATAGAACACCGAGGTATCCTTCCAGATTTATTTTAGATATTGAAGAAGATTTATTGGATTGTGTTGAGAAAGCAAATGAAGGATTAATTAAAGAGGCTAAGGACTATATTCTTTTGAGGAGAAAATTTTTGACAAGTCAGGAAATTGAAAGAATAACTGAGGGAGATATTATAGAACATAAGATTTTTGGAAAGGGAACTGTTCTAAAAAGAGATGAAGAGAATAGTGCATATGTAATACAGTTTGAAGGAATGGAGACACCAAGGACAATAGCTTTTCGAGTTATGTTGAAATTAGTAAAGTAATTCAATAAGTTTAAATGTATTTTTTGTCTGCTGAAATCTTGCAAAAAAGTACTTGTTATGGTATGATTTTAAGGTCGTTTGACAGGCTGCTATGGCTCAGGAGGTAGAGCGTCGCCTTGGTAAGGCGGAGGCCACGGGTTCAAATCCCGTTAGCAGCTTGCGCGTAGCAATAAAGCCACGCATAAACAAAAAACAAGAGAACTCTTTTGGAGCTAGTTTCAAAAGAGTTCTCTTGTTTTTTGTTTATATGCGGCGAATGCCGCGACCGAGACGAAGCGAAGCGAAGTCGAGGTGGCGTGGCTTTAATTGTGGGGACAGAAAAAGTAGCCTATATTTATTGACAAAAATCCCATATGTGGTAAGATAAAATACTAGAGATTGAGAAAAGAGGAAATACATATGAATAAGAAAGTTTTATCAGTATTAGTTGACAATACATCAGGTGTATTAAACAGAATTGCTGGACTATTCAGCAGAAGAGGTTATAACATTGATAGTTTAACTGTTGGTGAAACAGAGAATCCATTATATTCAAGAATGACTATCGTTGTAACAGGCGATGATGCTATATTAGAACAGATAATTAAACAGATTACTAAGTTAGAAGATGTCAAGAGAGTAGATGTACTTGAGGCTTCTAATTCAGTAACCAGAGAGCTTATTTTAGTAAAAATTCAGGTAGATGCTGCACAGAGACAGCAGATTATGGCTATGACTGAAATATTCCGTGCTAATATTGTTGACGTTGCAAAAGACAGCGTAATGATTGAAATTACAGGAAGTCAGTCAAAATTATCAGCATTTTTGAGCTTGTTAGAAGATTATCAGATACTGGAACTTGTAAGAACAGGTATTACAGGTCTTGCAAGAGGCGAAAAATAAAAAGATTATTATATGGCACAGCCATATGAATATAAATTAAATTACAAATGGAGGCAACGAAAATGTCAGAAGCAAAAATCTATTATCAGGAAGATTGTAATCTTTCATTATTAGAAGGCAAGACTATTGCAGTTATCGGTTATGGTAGCCAGGGTCATGCACATGCATTAAATGCAAAAGAATCAGGATGCAACGTTATCATTGGTTTATATGAAGGTAGTAAATCATGGGCAAAAGCAGAAGCTCAGGGATTTGAAGTTTATACTACAGCTGAAGCAGCTAAGAAAGCTGATATTATTATGATTCTTATCAATGATGAGAAACAGGCAGATATGTACAAGAATGATATCGAGCCAAACCTTGAAGCAGGAAATATGTTAATGTTTGCTCATGGTTTCAACATTCATTATGGATGTATTGTACCACCAGCAGATGTTGATGTTACTATGATTGCTCCTAAGGGACCAGGACATACAGTTCGTTCAGAATATCAGGAAGGAAAGGGCGTTCCTTGTTTAGTAGCTGTAGAGCAGGATGCTACAGGAAAGGCTCTTGATATGGCACTTGCATATGCATTAGCTATCGGTGGAGCTAGAGCTGGTGTTCTTGAAACAACATTTAGAACAGAAACTGAAACAGACCTTTTTGGTGAGCAGGCAGTACTTTGTGGTGGTGTTTGTGCACTTATGCAGGCAGGTTTTGAAACATTGACAGAAGCAGGATATGATCCAAGAAATGCATACTTTGAGTGTATTCATGAAATGAAGTTAATCGTTGATCTTATTTATCAGTCAGGTTTTGCAGGAATGAGATACTCAATCTCAAACACAGCAGAATATGGTGATTATATCACAGGACCAAAGGTTATTACAGAAGAGACAAAGAAAGCTATGAAGAAAGTTCTTGCAGACATTCAGGATGGTTCATTTGCGAAAGAATTCTTACTTGATATGTCAGAAGGTGGACGTCAGGTACATTTTAAGGCTATGAGAAAGATTGCTTCAGAACATCCGGCAGAAAAGGTTGGAGAAGAAATCAGAAAACTTTACAGCTGGAATGATGAAAGTGGAAAATTAATCAACAACTAAGCGAAAAGCTTTTTTCAAGCGAATGCTTAATATAATAAAAAGAACATGGGATTTTGTGCAAGCACAATCCTATGTTCTTTTTATTATATGGGGCTGTAAAAAAATCCACTTTTGTTAGAGATGCTGTTTAACACACACTTTTTTGTTAAACAACCAAATTCACGAAAAATAAAAACAAATTACATATATGTTTTGTCAAACTACTAAAATGTACATGTAAAATTTTTGGAAAATCATCACAAATGAGAATAAATTACATATATTTTTTGCCCAAACTGCAAAATATAAATGTAAAAGTGTTTAAAATTTATAAAAAATAGAAATATATTACATATCTATTTTTATCAAACTGCAAAGCATATATGTAAAAGCATTTAAAATTGATGACAAATAAGAATATATTACATATTTATATAAAAAAATAAGAACTAATATATGTAAATTAGTAGATAACGTGAAAGAGAATGTTGAAAACACATCGGGAAACTTTTATATATGTAATTTTTAAATGTATTTTATGGGAGGGGATAGAGAGTTTTCACTTTCTCTTCTTTACAGCCCGCCTTATTAATTAGAACGATGTTCAAATCAATAAGAAAACATGAGCATTACCAAATCTATCATCTTGAAAAACAGACAATAATACATTATGATAAATTATATTAAATATGAAAGAAGGAAATAATGAAAAAATTAAGACCAATAATTTTGGCTGTGGTTATTACTATTATCTCTATTACTGGTATTGTACTTGTAAGTAATAATGTGTCAGCGATTTCTGGCGGGAACCAGGGAAATGGGGATTGCTGGGGGATAGATATATTTACTGACGCAGCAACAGAAAATAAAACTACTTCGAAAACTCCAACTACCATGACTATTGCAACTACGCCGTTACAAAAAATTACGGTTGGACGAACTACTGTTAAAAAAGTTACAATAAAAAAGAAAACAGCTAAAATTCGTTTGAAATCAGTAAAGGGAGCGACAGGGTATATTGTTAAATTTAGTAATTCCAGCAAGTTTACAAAGGCAAAAACGAAAAAAGTAAAAAATATAAACTGCGTTATAAGAAAGATTAAAAAAAGCAGAAGGTATTATGTTAAGGCTAGGGCTTATAAAAAAAATGCCGGAAAGATTTACTATGGACAATGGAGTAAAGTGAAAAGAAAATAGAAAGAATATCAAAAGATAGGCATATGGATGATTCATCTATATGCTTATCTTTTGAAGTTGTTATTGCGGCAAAAAAAAGCAATAAATAAAGTTTGCTTATTTCTTTTTTCTTCTTTTGCAATAAAAATAATAAAGTAATCGTATAATGAGTAGAACAAAATAAAAAACATGTGATTTGCAATAAAAGAAAAAATTCTGCGTTTTAATATATGTTTGACGAAATACTGTATAAATTGTAGTATAGTATAAGAAAAAACAAAGAGTAGGACAAACATATGAAAAAAGAACAAAAAAGCAAACAGAGTGCAAACAGTAAAATTAATGAAGATTGGTTTGAAAAGATTGCATCAGGTGATGATAATGCATTTACAGAATTGTATTATGCCAGCTATAAAGAACTTTTTGGCTTTTTATTATCATTAACGAAGAATAAAGAAGATGCAGAAGATTTACTGCAAAATACATATATTAAAATTCGTAATGGAAGTCATTTGTATAAAAAGCAGGGTACCCCAATGACTTGGATGTGTGCCATAGCAAAAAATCAATATTTGGATTTTGTCAGAAAGTATGGCAAAAACAGAGCAACGGACTTTGGGGAGGTAGAAAATTATGTTTCAGAAGGTTTGTCCGTTGCAACAAATGAAACGAATAATGTAGAAAACAAGATGTTATTAAATTATGCGTTCAGTGTTTTAGGAGAGCAGGAGAGAACCATTGTTGTATTACATATGATTAATGGGTTAAAACATAGAGAGATAGCAGAGATAACAGGATTGCCATTATCTACAGTTTTATCAAAGTATAACCGTTCACTAAAAAAGATGAAAGAAAATATTATGGGTTAGGAGGTCATTATGAAAGAAAAAGATATTAGAGAAAAACTAAATCAGGAACTTGAAGACATGGCTCCTGATATGTTAAGTAAGATTTTAGGCACACCAATCGAACCAGTAAAAAGTGAAAAGGAGTTATTTGGAAAAGAACGTCCTTTATTTAAGGAAAAGAAGAATTGGAAACCTTATGTGAAAGTTCCGGCGATTGCTGCAGTTGCTGCTTGTTTTGTTGCATTAATTATTCTTTTATATCCATTATTTAGTGTAAGTAACCATGTAGAACAGAAAATGGCATTTTCTATTGTTGTTGATGTTAATCCAAGTATTCGTATTGATGTAAATGAAGATGGAAGTATTCATAAAATTAAGGCGGGAAATAAAGATGCAAAAAAAATAGTCAATTATGTGAAAAGTGAATTAAAAGATGGAGATGATTATAAACAGGTAATAAAACTTGTTGTAAAAAATTTGAAATCCGAAGGTTATCTGAAGAAAAAGAAAAATGCAATGTTAGTATCGGCAATTCCAATAGAAGAAAACGATATTACAAAGGAAATAAAAGAAGTTAAGAAAGAAACCAGTGCAGCTTTAAAAAATAGAGATATAAAATGTAAAACGGTTTATCAGAAGGTTGAAGTGAATGACAGGATAAAGAGAGTAGCAAGTAATAATGACGTTTCTTTAGGAAAAGCAGCTTTGTGTATAGAACTTGCAAAAGAAGAAAAAGTCAGTGTGAAAAGAATGTGTAAGAAGAATATTGCCAATTTAATTCAGAAAGTAGAAAAAAGCAATAATACGATTTTAAACAGTATTGTTGTTATTGATGATAATGAAGAATATACTTCTGATGCGATTGAATCTTTTGGGGAAACTGAAAGTTTGGAAACACAGACCGTTGAAATTCCAACAGAGACTTATGAAAGTGAAAGTATTAGTGAAACAATAGAAAATCCTGCTGAAAGCACAGTAGGATTTGAGGAGACTAGTACAGAAAATCAAACAAATGAAATTTGAAATAAAATAATAGGGATTAAAATAATGCATCTCCCTGTATAATATTAAATTCTTCAAAATATTTGTTAATATAGTTTAGCACACGCTTTTTGTTGGCACTCCATTCAGGTGCAATAAGTAGAGATTTTGGACCATCGCCAGTTATTCTATGTATAACAATATGTGGTGGAATATTACATAAACATTCTGCAAGAATATCGGTATACTGTTGTAGTGATAATATTTCAAATTTATTTAAGAGATACTCCTTTTCTAAAGGGGTATTTTTTAATACATGAAGAAGTTGCAATTTGATTCCTGAAATAGGTTTTGAACATACATATTGTACACTTTTTAAAATGTCTTCTTTTGTTTCAAACGGCAGTCCGATAATTAAATGAACGATAATATCAATATTTCGCTTAGTTAAGTCAGAGACTGCAGTGTCAAAGACATTTAATTCATATCCACGATTAATGTATTTGGCAGTTCTTTCATGAATTGTCTGAAGTCCCAATTCAATCCATACAGGTTTAATATGGTTTAAGGAATCTAACAATTCTAAGATGTCATCCGGCAGACAATCCGGTCGTGTGCCAATGGATAACGCTACGATATCAGGATGATTTATTGCTTCTGTAAAAATCTTTCTAAGGTATTTAACATCCCCATATGTATTTGTAAAGGATTGGAAATAAGCAATATATTTTCCGTCTTTGATTTTATTTGAAACTTTTGCTTTAGCAGATTCAATTTGTTCTGTGATACTAAGTTGATAATTACTTGCAAATTCACCAGAGCCTCCATTACTACAGAAGATACATCCGGAGGAACTTAGTGTGCCGTCTCTGTTTGGGCAGGAAAGTCCTGTGGAAAGACTAAGTTTATATACTTTGCATCCGTATTTAGTTTTTAAATAATTATTTAGTGAATAATATCTCATAATATTAAAATTATAACAGAAAAATTAAGTTTACAAAATATTAAAAATAAATACATATAAAAACAACGTAAAGATTGTATGATATAAACATGAATGAATATATAATTGGATTTATTGTTAGTAGTATAATATTATTTATGATTGTTGTTAAAGATATAAAGGCTCATGTGATATCAAATAAGTTGGTAATAATATTAGGTTTGTTATTTTTATTGTTAAGAATGATTGTGGGAAAAGAGCAAAATATTTATATTTTGTTTGATGGAGTTCTAATAGCAATAGTAATGTTGTTAATTAATATTATTTTTCACGGGGCTTTTGGAGGGGGAGATGTAAAACTTATAATGATATCAGGTTTTTTATTGGGTTTCAAAGGAAGTATTAAAGTATTTATCATTACAATCATTTTGACAACAATTGTTGGAGGAATACAGATAATTAGAAAGAAAAAAAGACTTAATGATAGAATTCCTTTAGCACCTATGATTAGTATAGGAATTTTATGGGAGTATGTAAATGTATATTTATTGGTATAAGTATCTTATATAATAAAAAGAACCCCTTTAAAATAAAGGAATTCTCAAAAGCGGAGACGAAGGGATTCGAACCCTTGTACCAGTATAAACTGATAAACTGATTTCGAGTCAGCCCCGTTACGGCCACTTCGGTACGTCTCCATATCCATAAATTTTATATCATATTTTTATAATGGTTTCAAGGGTGAATTACAACAGTGAAGTAACAGTTTAGCCATAAGCTTGAATCTGCTTTGCTTCTTCTCACTTATTTGGCTGAACTGTTGCTAAAAATATTTTTATTGCTTTTTTGAAAAAACGAAAAAATGGTTACGCCCAAATATGGTACTAAAAAATAAAAATTAACATGGATTTGTCAAAGGGTAAAATTACAAAAACGTTTCAAAACAATAAAAATTGTGCAACATTAACAAAAAAAAAAGAAAAATCAAAGAAAAATTATCGATATATTGTAAAAAACATTTTTATTTTCTAGACTAAAAGTACAGGAAAGGGGACGTTATTGTGTTGCTTCACTCAAAAAAAGGAGGAAAGTGATATGAGACGATGGCATTATAAAAAAATGCTGAAAAAAACAGTTGCTGTTGCATTGAGTGCTGCAATGGTAACAGGTACCATTAATTTACATACCACAGATGTGCAGGCGGTGGATAGAAGTAAGCCTTGGTTGTTGTCAACGAACAGACCTGCTTATTCATCATCTGTCAATGGTGGAGATGTGGCAAGTTTTGCTACAGATGGCAGATTGGGAACACAATGGGGAGCGGCAGCAAATGTGGCAGACCAGTGGTTAGATGTTGACCTTGGAGGAAAAGCTGATATTAGTAAGGTCGTTATTGACTGGCAGAATAATGCAAGTTATGGTGTTGCTTATCAGGTTTTAGTTTCAGATGATGAAATTAATTGGACAAAAGTTTATGAAACAAAGAACGGAACAGGTGGAGATGAAAAACATGTGATGCGTAATGATGGTAGCGGTATTGATTACAGTTATTACGAAGATGTATTAAGTACGGATGGTGCTGATGGATATAAATTGACACAGGCAAGAGGACGTTATGTAAGAGTGTTAATTAATTACAGTAAATCTCAAGCATATTCAGACGATAAGAAGTCAGGATGGGGAGCATCCATTCGAGAGATTGAAATTTATGGTATAGGAGATAACGATTGTGTACAGCCTGTATCAGATGCTGCTAATATTGCTCTTGGAAAAGAGGTAAAAGTTACTTCATTTGCACAGCCTTGGTGGGCATCAAAGGCTCTGGATGGCGCGAATGCAGTAGATGGAGATTATGAATCATACTGGCTTTCAGAATCAAAAGATACTGTGGCTGATTCCAGTAATCAGGCATTGACAGTTGATTTGAAAGATACACATACAATTGGACGAGTAAAAGTTCAGTGGCAGACAGAGTACGGCAAAATTTGGGATTTACAGGTATCTGCTGATGGAACAAATTGGAATACAGTTTATAGAAACATTAAGGGAAATGGAGAAGATGAAGACATTAACCTTTATGCAGAAAATGTAAGATTCGTTCGCGTTCAGGGTATTTTAATGGGACGTGGTTCAGGATATTCTGTCAGAGAAATTCAGATTTATGATTATCAGGAAGGTGATGAAAAGGTAGTTAATAAGATTCCTGATATTCCAAAGAGTGAAATCGTAAATGTTGGAAAAGGTAGTTATGTAATAGATGATGCAAATTTATTACAGCCTAGAGAACCAAAATATGTAACAAAGAATATTAAAGGTGCAATACCATCCAATGACTGGTGGACATCTATTGTATATACAAAGTACAGTGATACAATGCCGGGACTTCCAATGGTATATAAATATACATCAACAGGATTAAATCTATATTATGCTGATGGAATTTATACACGAACAGACAATGGTGGTATGGGTGCAGATTCTAAGAGTAATGATATTACAATTGGCGCATCCAACATTACAGGAGATACATCAGCGAAGTTAGACGGTTATGGTGACTGGTCAGTAGATGTATCATTCAGTGACGATGATACAGCAAAGATGCGTTCTACAATCGTAAAAGGTTCACCATATGTTTATACAACATTCACAGACAGAAATGCTGCTGAGTTAAACGTTGGTAATTTGGTAAAATTCTTTGATAAGAATGGAAACGAAATTCTCACAAAAGATGGTGAGAGAGTGACATTAGATCATTTTGGTGTGGAAGCAGCAAATGAAAGTGAAGCACCAGGAGATGGAAACAAGAAACAGTATCATTACTATGGTGTATATCTACCGGAAAATTCAACAGTAATTAAGGTGGGTAATAAATTAAAAGTTAACTTAGGAAGCAATCAGAACTATATGGTAGTTGGAGCACTTTGTGTAGATGAAGCAATTCCTCTGTTATCAAAAGAGTCTGTAACAAATGCAGAAACTGCAAAAGATGCAGATGCAATAAAACAGCTTGAATTTATGTATAAACATGCTTATTCATATGTTACTTCAACAGAAGTAAATTACAATTACAATGAATCAAAAGCAACATGTACAACAGAATATAAATCAATTATAGATCAGAAGAGAACAGGAAATGGTATCGAGAACACAACATTAATGTGTATGATGCCACATCAGTGGAAATATTCTGATGCAAGTTATGAAAAGGTTGGAAATGAAGCTCTTTCTTATGCATCTGTCAGAGGTGATATGAGAATTCATAATGGAAATAACTTCTCATACAGTCAGAAGTTTAATGGAGTGATTCCACAGTATACAACTCCAGATGAGTCAGACAGTTATGATAAAGAATGGATGTATGCATATCTTGAGCAGTTTACAGATAGTGCATTGAAATCATACTGGGTAGCAGATCCATACTGGCAGGGTAAAAAATCCCACCCAATTGCAATGGGTATTTTAATTGCAGATCAGTTAGGAGAATATGAGACAAGAGACAGACTTGTTAGTGTTCTTAGAAAGATTATGGAAAACTGGCTCACATATGACGGAGCAGAAGATTATCCATATTATATGTATTATCATACAAGCTGGGGAGCAATCAGTGGTGATGGTGGTGACCATGGTATGGCAATCAATCTTTCCGATCATCACTTCTTATGGGCATACTTTGTATTCCCTGCAGCAGTACTCGCATCATATGACAAAGATTTTGTAAATGACTATGGCGACATGATTGAAGTACTTATCAGAGATTGTATGAACCCAGATAAGAATGATGAACTTCTTCCATACATGAGAAACTTTGATGTATTCGAAGGACATTCATGGGCAGGAGGATATGGAGATAACAATAGTGGTAACAACCAGGAATCAGCATCAGAAGCAACATTTGCCTGGGCAGGACTTTATTTATGGGGACTTGTAACAGGAAATGATACATACAGAGATGCAGGTATCTGGGGATATACTTCAGAAGTTAATGCAATTGAACAGTATTGGTTCAATATGGATGCAGGAACAGAATTAGATAGCAACAACTGGGCACCAGGATATGGAACAAACGTATACGGAGATCCAAATTGTAACTCACTTCCATATATTGGAATGGTTTGGGGCTTAGGATACACAAACGGAACATATTTCTCAGGAAATCCATGTTGTATTATGGGTATTCATTTACTTCCTGTAACACCAGCTATTACATATATGGGTTATAGAAAAGAGACAGTTGATAAGATTTGGAATGACTACGAGAAGATTCAGGTTGCATACCAGAAGAAGATTGCAAACGAAGGAGCGGTAGATCCAGAGGGATGGTATCACATCTTATGGCCATTTATGGCACTTAGCGATGCAGAAGGTGCAGCTAAGAGATTTGGTGATGAATATGCATCACACTTGGATAGTGAAGGCGTATACCGTGATGGTGTTCTTTCAACAGATGAAATGTTCAATTCATACTGGTATATCCAGAATATGTGTGCAAAAGGTTACATCGATACAACAATCTGGAGTAGCGATTACACATCATATCAGGTATTTAAGAAAAATGGAAAATATACAGCAGAAGTATGGAATCCGTTTGATAAAGAAATAACAGTTCATTTTGCAAATGAAAATGGTGCACTTGGTAGTGTTAAAGTACCAGCACATGCAACAGTAGACTGTGATCCAACAAAGAATGAGGATAAGACAGTAGATGCAAATGGAAATAAAGTGAAGTATGAACCAGTAAAGGATTATGACCCTGTAAATAAAGTTTCAGGCGTGGTTGAGGCAGAAGATTATTATACAAACTTTAGCTGTGAGCCTGCAACAGATGCCAATGAAGGCGGTTATGTAGGATGGATTGATGATGGAGATTCATTAGTTTACACAATTGACGTAAAAGAAGAAGCAGATTACGTGGTAGATTACCGTGTACAGTGTGTAAATACAGAAAAGAACAGCGCAATTAAGTTAAAGACAGACAATGATAATGATTACATTCTTACAACATACTTAGATAATTCTACAACTGAGTGGAAGAATGTTAAAGCTGATAAAACAGTTCATTTAAAAGCTGGAAAATATCAGATGAAGTTAATGTTAGTAGATGGCGGATTTAACTTAAATTATGTTAAGATTTACAAGAAGGGGACAAAAGCACCAATTGCAGCATCAGATGATGTGACAAAGGCTGATTTGTCAGAATATCCTGAAATATCTCTAAATAGTGCAAAGGTTATTGATGTAACATCAGAAGCAAATGATGCAGGAAAAGCTGCAAATATGATCGATGGTGATTATAGTACAAGATGGGAATCAGTAGCAGAAGATCCACAGGCATTTACAGTTGAACTGGAAAGTGAACAGAAAATTGGTGGAATGAAGATTTACTGGGAAGGTGCAGCAGCTAAGAAGTATGTGGTAGAGACATCTACAGATAATACAAACTGGAGTACAGCGTTTACACAGAACAGAGGTAAAGGCGGTCAGGGTAACGGAGATGAAAATAGAAGTACAGGTCTTGAAGCAATTTCATTTGATAAGGTTATGACTGCTAAATATGTAAGAGTAACATGTTTAGAAAGACTTACAGGATATGGTGATTCTATTTATGAATTGAAATTATATGGTAAAGGACCGGATCAGAAAGATAAGTTGGATGCTCCAACTGCAAAGGCAGTTCTTGGAAAAGATGAAATTACAGTAAGCTGGAATGCTGTAGCCAATGCGAATAGTTATGTAGTTTACAGAACATCACCTATGAATACAAACGAAATGATTGCAACTGTAAATGGAACAAGCTACACAGACAGTGAATTGACAGAAAATGGTAATTATACATATTGGGTAGTTGCAGTTCCGAAAGATGGAAGTGATGACTATACAAGCAGTGAGTACAGTGTTGCAACAGAAGAGATTACTTATACAAAGACAGAGCAGGGTGGAGAAACAGAAGAACCAGGCGAAATCGTTGTAGACAGTAAAGATTTAGCAGCAGGAAAGACAGCCACAGCTTCTAGCATGGAAGGAGAAAATGTTGCTCCTAAGTATGCAGTAGATGGTGATGCAAATACACGTTGGAGTTCTGAGTTTACAGATGATGAATGGATTAGTGTAGATCTTGGAAAGATATATAGCGTGAGAAAAGTAGTTCTTACATGGGAGGCTGCTTACGGAAAGGACTATGACATTCAGGTTTCAACAGATGGTGACAATTGGACGACCGTTAAAGAGATGAGAAATCAAGATGGTGGAGAGGATGTAATAGAATTTGAACCAGTGAATGCGAGACATGTAAGAATGAAAGGTGTTGCTAGAGCAATCGGATATGGATATTCTCTTTGGAGCATGGAAGTATTTAGTGGAAAGAGTTCACAGCAACCGACAGAGCCTGAAACACCAAAGCCAACAGAGCCGGAAACAGAAGAACCTACAACAACACCAGTGTCAGGAATAAATGTAGCACAGGGTAAGGATATTGAGCAATCTGGAGCAGAGGCTACAGCGATGGGGGCAGACAAGGCGGTTGATGGAAATAAAGGTACTCGTTGGTCATCAAACTTTGACGATGATGCATGGATGTATGTTGATTTAGGCAGACAGATTGACATTAATAAAGTAGTTATTACATGGGAGAATGCTTATGGTACAGCATACGATATTCAGGTATCTAATGATGCTAAGACATGGACTACTGTAGCAGAAATGCGTGAACAGGATGGTGGCGAAGATGTTGCCCTATTTAAGACAGTGAATGCAAGATATGTAAAATTCCAAGGCGTAAAACGTGCAATGGGATATGGATATTCCATGTGGGAATTTGAAGTATTTGCTAAATAATCATTAAGTGATTAATATTTATTCTCCAGGACTTCGAAAGGAGTCCTGGAGTTTTTTCATTATATATAATCATTGACTATAAAAGTGTTTTGGTCTAAAATGTAAAGGATTATGTGTAACAGTTCAGCCATGCGATATAAAATGTATATAGCAAAAGGCAGCTTGCAGACTATTTGCTATATACATTTTATATCATATGGTGAGCCATAACAGCGAGAAGTAGCGGAGCGGATTCGAGCTGTTGGCTAAAATGTTACGATTATGTAATTATGCTTTATAACGTGTATATACACGAATGAATAGATAAAGGAGGAAATCATCATGGGAATGACTATGACTCAGAAAATTCTGGCAAAACATGCCGGATTAGACAGCGTTGTGGCAGGACAATTAATTGAAGCTGATTTAGATTTAGTTTTAGGAAATGACGTGACTGCTCCAGTGGCTATTAAAGAAATGGAAAAAATGGATGTGGACTGTGTATTCTGTAAGGATAAGATTGCATTGGTACCGGATCACTTTACACCAAATAAAGATATTAAGTCAGCAGAACTTTATAAATGTGTAAAGGATTTTGCTGAGGAAAATGATATTACAAATTATTTTGAAACAGGAAGAGTTGGTATTGAACATGCACTGCTTCCGGAAAAAGGACTAGTAGTAGCTGGTGATGTAGTAATCGGAGCAGATTCACATACTTGTACATACGGAGCGCTCGGAGCTTTTTCAACAGGTGTAGGCAGTACAGATATGGCTGCCGGGATGGCAACAGGAAAGGCTTGGTTTAAAGTACCATCAGCCATTAAGTTTAATTTGACAGGAAAGCCTGCAAAATGGGTTAGTGGTAAAGATGTTATTCTTCATATTATTGGAATGATTGGAGTAGATGGTGCATTATACCGTTCTATGGAATTTATGGGAGATGGTGTACAGTATCTTTCTATGGACGACAGATTTGCTATGACTAACATGGCAATTGAAGCAGGTGGAAAGAATGGTATCTTTGTTGTTGATGAGTTAACACGTGAATATATGAAAGAACATTCTACAAAAGAGTTTGCAGAGTATGCACCAGATGAGGATGCAATATATGATGAGGAATATACGATTGACTTAAGCAAATTACAGCCAACAGTTGCATTTCCTCATCTTCCGGAAAATACAAAGACAATTGATAATGTTGGTGATGTAAAAATTGACCAGGTTGTGATTGGTTCTTGTACAAATGGTAGAATTGAAGATATGAGAATCGCAGCAAAGGTTCTGGAAGGAAGAGAAGTAAAGAAGGGAGTAAGATGTATTATCTTCCCTGCAACGCAGGATATTTATCTCAAATGTATCGAGGAAGGTCTTGCTTCTATCTTTATTAAGGCAGGTTGTGCTCTCAGCACACCAACATGTGGACCATGTCTTGGTGGACATATGGGTATCCTTGCAAAAGGCGAGAGGGCTATTGCTACAACTAACAGGAACTTTGTAGGTCGTATGGGTGACCCTGAATCAGAAGTATATCTTGCCAGTCCGGCAGTTGCAGCAGCAAGTGCAGTCACAGGTAAGATTTCCGGACCGGAAGAGTTAGGATTATAGGAGGTAAGATATGAAGGCAGAAGGAAGAGTATTTAAATATGGAAGTAATGTAGATACAGACGTTATTATCCCAGCCAGATATCTGAATGTTCCAGATGCGGCAGAGCTTGCAAAACACTGTATGGAAGATATTGATAAAGAGTTTGTTAATAAGGTTACTGATGGTGACATTATTGTAGCTGATAAGAATTTTGGTTGTGGTTCTTCCAGAGAGCATGCGCCAATTGCAATTAAGGCGGCAGGTGTTAGCTGTGTTATCGCTGAGACGTTCGCAAGAATTTTTTATCGTAATGCAATTAATATCGGACTTCCTATTATAGAGTGTCCAGAGGCAGCAAAAGGAATCGAGGATGGTGACCAGGTCGAGGTAGATTTTGATAGTGGAAAAATTTATAATAGAACAAAAGGAACAGAATTTCAGGGGCAGGCATTCCCTGAATTTATGCAGAATATTATCAGTAATGGTGGACTGATTAACTATATAAACAATTCAAAGTAAAATAAGCGTGAACGAAGTGAGCTTTTATTTTTACTGGTTGTTTAGTAAGAAAACGAGTCACAAGCGAAGCATGTGCTTTCTGCTATGCAGAAAGGTTTTCGAGCTTAACATAAAGAAGTGTATAAGGAGAAAATTATGAAAGAAATACTTTACAAGAGCACAAGAGGTGGAGAAGGAGATTTAAAAGCATCAGAGGCTATTTTAAAAGGATTAGCAGATGATGGAGGTTTATTTGTTCCAACAGAAATTCCAAAACTTGATGTTACAGTTGATGAATTATCAAAAATGACATATCAGCAGGTAGCATATGAAGTAATGAAGTTATATTTTACAGACTTCACAGAAGAAGAGTTAAAGAACTGTATTAATAAGGCATATGATGCGAAGTTTGATACAGAGGAGATTGCTCCACTTGCAGAAGTAGATGGCGCATATTATTTGGAATTATTCCATGGAAAGACAATTGCATTTAAGGATATGGCGTTATCTATTTTGCCACATCTTCTTACAACATCAGCAAAGAAAAATGATGTAAAGAATGAAATCGTTATTTTAACTGCAACATCCGGCGACACAGGAAAAGCTGCTATGGCAGGATTTGCAGATGTAGAAGGTACAAGAATCATTGTATTTTATCCAAACGGTGGTGTTAGTCCGATTCAGGAAAAACAGATGGTTACTCAAAAGGGTGATAACACATATGTTGTAGCAATCGAAGGAAATTTTGACCAGGCACAGAGTGGTGTTAAGGCAATCTTTGGAAATAAAGAACTTGCAAAAGAAATGGATGAAAAAGGATTCCAGTTCTCATCGGCTAACTCTATTAATATTGGCCGTTTGGTACCACAGGTTGCTTATTATGTATATGCTTATGCAAAATTATATGCAGAAGGAAAACTTGCAAAAGATCAGAAGATGAATGTAGTTGTACCAACAGGTAATTTTGGAAATATTTTGGCTGCATATTATGCAAAGAATATGGGACTTCCAATTGGAAAATTAGTTTGTGCTTCTAATGAAAATAAAGTATTATTCGATTTCTTTAAGACAGGTGAATATGATAAGAACAGAGATTTTATCCTTACAACATCACCATCTATGGATATATTAATTTCAAGCAATCTCGAAAGATTGATTTATAAGATTGCTGGAAATGATGCAGTGAAAAATAAAGAGTTAATGACAAGTCTGACAACAGATGGCAAGTATGTGATTACTGATGAAATGAAAGCAGAATTAGCAGATTTCTATGGAAATTATGCTACAGAAGCAGAGACAGCTGAGGTAATCAGGGAAACATATGAAAAGACCGGATATGTAATGGACACACATACAGCAGTAGCTGCCAGCACATATAAGAAATATGTGGCTGAAACAGGAGATGATGAAGTAACTGTCATCGCTTCAACAGCCAGTCCGTTTAAGTTTACAAGAAGTGTGATGAATGCGATTGATCCAAAGTATGATGAACTTGGAGACTTTGAGTTGGTAGATGAATTGTCAAAGATTGGCAATGTAAAAGTTCCAAATGCCATTGAAGAAATTCGAAATGCAGAAGTTCGTCATAACAACCTGGTAGAAGTAGATGGAATGGAAGATATAGTAAAGAAATTTTTATCTATGTAAATAAGATATAAAATAAATAGAAAAACAGGCATTGGCTTGGACTTTTGTCATAAGTAAAGAGAGTGTCCCAAAAGTTTAGCGACTTTTGAGGGACACCTTTTTTGTAGCACAAGCTTGGCAAGCAATAATGTGCTTGTACAAAGCAGATGATAAGTTTTCGTATGGCTTATTTTCGTAAAATTTGGTATAATATATAAATTGTTATCTTTTGTAACAAAGGAGAAATATAATGAATAATTTTTTTGGTATGTTAGCCAGAATGAAATATATAAACCGTTGGGGGTTGATGCGCAATGCCAACAATGAAAATATTGCAGAGCATAGTCTTCAGGTGGCAGTGATTGCACATGCTTTAGCCGTGATTGGAAATGCACGCTTAGATAAAAATTTAAATGCAGAGCATATTGCAATGATGGGAATTATGCATGATGCCAGTGAGATAATTACAGGAGATCTTCCAACTCCTATTAAATATTATGCTCCCGAAATAAGAGATGCCTATAAAAAGGTAGAATATATTGCTGCAAATCAACTTTTATCGGAGATTCCGGAGGATATGCGTGATGCATACAGGGCTATTTTAATTGAGGATGAGAGTGAAGAATGGAAGTATGTAAAAGCGGCAGACAAACTTTCTGCATATATTAAGTGTATTGAAGAAAAAAATACAGGAAATACAGATTTTGCAAAGGCAGAATTTGCTACGAAACAGGCGTTAGAAGATATGAAAATGGATGAGATTCGTATTTTTATGGATGAGTTTCTTCCGTCTTATACTATGACATTGGATGATATTAATAAATAAAATGTGACTGATATTGAGAGATGAATATAACAATATTATTTGAGAATATACTAGAATGAACCAACTGGGAGATAAAATGGGAAAAGCAGTATTCATTGCGGAGAAACCAAGTGTTGCCGCAGAGTTTGCAAAAGCGTTAAAATTGAATACAACAAGAAAAGATGGATATATGGAAAGTGATAAGGCAATAGTCACATGGTGTGTTGGTCATTTAGTCACAATGAGTTATCCGGAAGTTTATGATGAAAGATATAAAAAGTGGAACTTGAGAGATTTACCTTTTATACCAAATGAGTGGAAATATGAGGTAATTCCAGGAGTAAAAAAACAGTTTCAGATTGTTAAGGGCATTTTAAACCGAGATGATGTGGATACTATTTATGTTTGTACTGACTCAGGACGTGAAGGAGAGTATATTTACAGACTGGTTGCGCAGGAAGCAGGGGTTAAAAATAAGACCCAAAAGCGTGTGTGGATAGATTCACAGACAGAAGATGAGATTCTTAGAGGCATCAGGGAAGCAAAAGACTTAAAAGAATATGATAACCTGTCAGATGCAGCATATCTCAGAGCCAAAGAAGATTATCTGATGGGAATTAATTTTTCAAGACTTCTTACATTGAAATATGGAAATTCTATTCAAAACTTTTTAAAAGATGGTTGGAAATCTATTAATGTCGGCCGTGTTATGACTTGTGTTCTTGGAATGATTTGTACCAGAGAACGGGAAATCAGAAATTTTGTTAAAACCCCTTTTTATCGTGTAATAGCACAGGCTGGTATTTCAGGGCGTATGATTGATGCAGAATGGAAAACGGTGAAAGAATCGAAATTTTATGAATCGCCATTATTATATAAAGAAAATGGTTTTAAAGAAAAGACTACTGCGCAGGCTTTAATCGAAGCGTTAGAAAAACATGGACCTGTGCTGATTGATGAAACAAACCAGCAGGAAATGAATGCATTTAAAGAGGTGCAGGCAAAACAGCCTTATCCGTTAGAGATGACAATAAAGTCGATTACTATGAAGGATGAGAAGAAACAGCCTCCGTTATTATATAATCTGGCAGAATTACAAAATGACTGTTCTAAGATGTTTAAAATCAGTCCGGATGAGACATTAAATGTAGTTCAGCAATTATATGAGGCAAAGCTTTGTACTTATCCAAGAACAGATGCCAGAGTTCTTTCCACGGCTGTTTGTAAAGAAATACATAAAAATATCGGTGGTCTGCAAAACTATGGACCATGTGCAGGTTTTGCAAAAAACATATTGGCGCATCAATTATATAAAGGTTTAGAAAAAACAAAGTATGTAGATGATAAAAAAATTACAGACCATTATGCGATTGTGCCTACAGGTCAGGGACTGGCAGGTCTTGCAAAGCAAAAGCCAATAAATCAGAAAGTTTATATGGTCATTGTACGTCGTTTTTTAAGTATCTTTTATCCACCTGCAATATATAAAAAAGCAACTTTAACAGGTGTTATGCCTGCAACTTTTTCAGATGGGACTACAACTACAGAACAGTTTTCTTCTAATTTTAAAATTCTTGTGCAGAAAGGATATTTTGAGATTTCAGGAGTACCAAAAGAAAAGAAAAAGAATAATAGAACAAATGAAACAAAAGATAATAAAGGAAAAGATATTGAAAATACACAAAATCAGGATGATGAAAATATGGAACAAAGTCTTGATGAAGAATTCTTTAATTTGTTGTATAATATGAAGAAAGGGGATAAAATACCGATAATAGAATGTAATATTAAGGAAGGAGAGACAACTCCTCCAAAAAGATATTCATCAGGTTCTTTAATACTTGCAATGGAAAATGCAGGTCAGTTAATAGAAGATGAAGACCTTAGAGCACAAATTAAAGGCTCGGGAATTGGAACCAGTGCAACAAGAGCTGAAATTATAAAGAAACTGACGAATATCAAATATATTGCATTAAATAAAAAGACACAGGTTATTACACCTACACAGCTAGGTGAGATGATATTTGGAGTAGTGCATGGCTCCATAAAATCACTATTGAATCCGGAGCTTACAGCCAGTTGGGAGTTGGGACTTACACAGGTCGCAGAAGGACAGATAACAGCTGATGAGTATATGGAGAAGTTAAATACTTTTATTAAAGGCAGATTCAATAATGTAATAAATTTAAATAATGCAGGACAGATGACCAGCTACTATAATTATGTAGCACAGTTTTATAATAAGAGGGGAAAAAAGTCATAATTTTCATGCATGCATGAAAATTTGTGACTTTGGCCCCTTAAACAAATGAGAAAGTAGCCAGGTAAGGTGGATTTCGAATTTGTTAGAATTGTGGGAGCACGAAGTGCGAAACAATTTGTATTATTATTTATAGGAGGAAAGAATAATGTGTGGAATTGTAGGATATGTAGGAGAAAGAGATTGTACAGATGTACTTTTAAATTCTTTGTCAAAATTGGAATATAGAGGATATGATTCAGCAGGAATTGCAGTTTTCGAAAATGGACAGATTACTGTTGAAAAATCTAAGGGAGAATTGCAGAATCTGAGAGACAAAATCAGTGAAAATCATAAGCCGGATGGACATTGTGGTATTGGACATACCAGATGGGCAACTCATGGGGAACCATCAGATATAAATTCTCATCCTCATGGAAGCAAGAGAGTGACTATAGTACATAATGGTATTATAGAAAATTATAAAGATATCAAGAAGTTTTTAATTGGAAAGGGATATTCTTTTGAAAGCGAAACAGACACAGAGACAGTGGCAAAGTTATTAGATTTCTATTATGATGGAGATCCTATTGATGCTATTGTTAAAGCTTTAAAAGATATCAGAGGCGCATATGCCCTTGGAATTATGTTTAAAGAATTTCCTAATAAAATATTTGCGGTTAGAAAGGATAGCCCATTAATTATTGGAGTAGGTGAAGAGGAGAATTTTATTGCCTCTGATGTTCCTGCAATTTTACAGTATACTAGAAAATATTATCTTTTAGAAGAAAATGAAATCGCTACAATAAAGGCAGACAGAGTAGAGTTTTGCGATATTCATAGAAGAGAAATTATTAAGGAAGTAAAAATCTCAGATCTTGATATGGATGCTGCTGAAAAAGGTGGATATGAGCATTTTATGTTAAAAGAAATTCATGAACAGCCAACAGCAGTCAGAACAACAATATCACCTAGGATTATAGATGGTATGCCAAATCTTTCAGAATGTGGCATTACAGAAGAAAGTTTAAAAAAGGTTAGAAAAATTTTTATTGTAGCATGTGGGACAGCTATGCATGCAGGTATGGTAGGAAAATATGTTATTGAAAAACTAGCAAGATGTGAGGTTACAGTAGATATTGCTTCTGAATTCCGATACAGAGATCCAATTGTAACACCAGATGATTTAGTTATTGTTATTTCACAGTCTGGTGAGACTGCAGATACAAAGGCAGCATTGCATTTGGCACATGAAAAAGGTGCAAAAGTATTGGCGGTTGTCAATGTAAAGGGTTCTTCTATTGCTAGAGAAGCAGACATGGTTATTTATACGCATGCAGGTCCAGAGATTTCTGTTGCATCAACTAAGGCATTTTCTGTTCAGATGGCAGTGATGTACTTATTTGCATTTGAAATGGCATATGCGAAAGGATGCATCAGCAGAGAAGAATGTATGAGACTAACAGCAGAATTGGAGAATATTCCGGAAGTTATTGAAAAGACAATGGAATGTGCAGACAGATGCCAGTATGTTGCCAGCAAATTAATTACAACACCTAGTTTGTTATATATTGGACGAGGACTTGATTATACACTGAGTATGGAAGGGTCTTTGAAACTCAAAGAAATTTCTTATATTCACTCTGAAAGTTATGCGGCAGGAGAGTTAAAACATGGAACAATCTCTCTTGTAACTGATGAGATGCCAGTAATCAGTGTTGCAACGCAGGAAGCATTATTAGAGAAGATGGTAAGTAATATAGAAGAAGTAAAATCAAGAGGGGCATTTACTATAACAGTATGTAAAGAAGGAACAGAATTCCATGAGGGCGTTATGGACGAAATCATTGAGGTTCCTGTACTGGAAGATATTTTAATGCCAATGGTAACAGTAGTACCGCTTCAGTTAGTAGCATATTATACAACAGTTCTTAAGGGATTAAATGTGGATAAACCAAGAAATCTGGCAAAATCTGTTACAGTAGAATGATAATCCTTATTAAGAAAACGGAGGTAAAGTTATGTACACGATTAAAGATATGTATGATTTAACTGAGACAATTGCCGCAGAACTTTTTGAAGGGAAAACATATCCATGGGAAGTTTTAGCGGATATTGGTGATTTCATTATAAAATTGGGAGCAACGTTATCATTAGATGAATTTAAACATCCTACAGAGGATGTCTGGATTCATAAATCAGTAACAGTGGCTGAAACCGCCACATTGAATGGCCCTTTAATTATAGATGCAGATACGGAAGTAAGACCCGGAGCGTTTGTAAGAGGAAAGGTAATTGTAGGAAAAAATTGCGTTGTGGGAAATTCTACAGAATTAAAAAATGTCGTATTATTTAATACAGTTCAGGTGCCACATTACAATTATGTTGGTGACAGCATACTAGGTACACATTCCCACATGGGAGCAGGTTCCATTACATCCAATGTAAAATCTGACAAAACATTAGTTGTAGTAAAGAATGGTAAAGAACAGATTGAAACTGGTCTCAAGAAGTTTGGTGCCATGATTGGGGACTATGTAGAAGTAGGATGTAATTCTGTGTTAAATCCGGGAACAGTCATAGGAAAGAACAGTAATATTTATCCATTATCCAGTGTAAGAGGAGTTGTGCCAGAGAAAAGTATTTTTAAAAGTAAAAATGAAATTATAGAAAAGAAATAAAAAATAGAAACCAGTAAGTAATGAAATGATACTTGCTGGTTTTTAATATAATAATATTTGTAAAAAAATTGTAAAAAATACATGTCATAAAATAGTTAAGATTGACAATAGAAAGGGCTTCGTATATAATTCACTGTGGAGTTGTTGGCTCGTATTTGAAAGATACGCATTCATCAATTTTACGATATTAAAGAAAAGAGGTAGAGGAAATGGCAACAATCGATTTAAGCAAGTATGGCATCACAGGTGTGAATGAAATAATTCATAATCCTTCCTATGAAAAGTTATTTGAAGATGAGACAAATCCAGAATTAGAAGGATATGAAAAAGGACAGGTAACTGAACTTGACACAGTGAATGTTATGACTGGTATTTATACAGGACGTTCACCAAAAGATAAATTTATCGTTGAAGACGAGAATTCTAAAGACACTGTTTGGTGGACTTCAGAAGAATATCCTAACGACAATCACCCGGCATCACAGGAAGCTTGGGATGCATGTAAGAAATTAGCAATAGAAGAGCTTTCTAATAAGAAGTTATATGTTGTAGATGCGTTCTGTGGAGCAAATAAGGATACACGTATGTCTGTAAGATTTATTATGGAAGTTGCTTGGCAGGCACACTTTGTAAAGAATATGTTTATCGTTCCTACAGATGAAGAACTTGCAAATTTTGAGCCGGACTTTATCGTATATAATGCTTCAAAGGCTAAAGTTGAAAACTATAAAGAATTAGGTCTTAATTCAGAGACAGCAGTTTTATTCAATATTACAAGTCGTGAGCAGGTTATCTTAAATACATGGTATGGTGGAGAAATGAAGAAGGGTATGTTCTCAATGATGAACTATTATCTTCCATTAAAAGGAATTGCGTCTATGCACTGTTCAGCAAATACTGATATGAATGGTGAAAATACAGCAGTATTCTTTGGTCTTTCCGGAACAGGTAAGACAACACTTTCTACAGATCCTAAGAGATTACTTATCGGTGATGATGAACATGGATGGGATGACAATGGTGTGTTTAACTTTGAAGGTGGATGTTATGCAAAGGTTATTAACCTTGACAAAGAGTCTGAACCAGATATCTATAATGCAATCAGACGTAACGCTTTATTAGAAAATGTTACTGTTGATGCAGATGGAAAGATTGATTTTGATGATAAGAGTGTAACAGAAAATACACGTGTATCTTATCCAATAAATCATATTGAAAATATTGTACGTCCAGTATCTACAGCACCAGCTGCAAAGGATGTAATCTTCTTGTCAGCAGATGCGTTCGGTGTATTACCACCAGTATCTATTTTGACACCAGAACAGACACAGTATTATTTCTTATCAGGATTTACTGCAAAACTTGCAGGTACAGAACGTGGAATTACTGAGCCTACACCAACATTCTCAGCATGTTTTGGTCAGGCATTCTTAGAGCTTCATCCAACTAAATATGCAGAAGAGCTTGTTAAGAAAATGGAACAGAATGGAGCAAAAGCTTACTTAGTTAATACAGGATGGAATGGAACAGGAAAACGTATTTCTATTAAAGATACTCGTGGAATCATTGATGCAATCTTAAATGGTGATATCAACAATGCACCAACAAAGCAGATTCCAATGTTTAATTTTGAAGTACCTACAGAACTTCCAGGAGTTGATCCAGCAATTCTTGATCCACGCGATACATACGCAGATGTATCTGAGTGGGAGACAAAGGCAAAAGATCTTGCAGAAAGATTTAATAAGAACTTTGTTAAATATACAGCAAATGAAGCAGGTAAGGCACTTGTTTCTGCTGGTCCATCATTAGACTAGTTAAAAATAAATAAAGTATAAGCGAAAACTCTCGATGGAAGTGTACTTTCAGAAGAGAGTTTTCCTTTTTATTATAAGAGAGAGTTTCTAGTAACAGTTCAGCTATCAGCTTGAATCCGCTTTGCTTCTTCTCGCTGATTTGGTATCACCATATGATACAGAACCTATATAACAACTTGCCTGCAAGCAGTCAGTTGTTATATGGATTTTGTATCGCATGGCTGAACTGTCGCAAAATATAAAAAATTGGAAAACGAAAAACATTGCAAAAACATATATATTAGATTATAATAAAAGTGCCTGAAGTGTTGATAAACCTGTCAATTTGAACCTACAGTTTGATGAAAGGGATTCCTATATCTCTAAAGGGATGTCAAGCCTCGATTCAGTGGAAGGCAGTAACTTTAGATGCGGTTGCCCACCTGGCGTATGCTAGGACTCAAAACGCAGGACGACACCTCGGGTATACATAAGAAAAGAAACGCAGCATTTTAAAATGTTGCGTTATTTTTTTATTTAAAATAAGCAATGTGATAAACAGTTCTCGTAAATATAATTGAAAGGGTGTATTTCAAATATAAAGAGAACATACTATATAATTAAAGGCAGGTGAGATTGTATGAAAAAAATAATAATTGCATTATCTTGTATTGTTATCATTAGTATTACTATTCTAAATTATCAGTGTCAGGAAACTTTTATAAGAGTGAACAGTACAAGTAGTAAAGAAATTTCAACAGTGAGTAAGGTTAAACAAGGAATCATAAAACAGGATGAAAAAAACGGTTATCCGGATAAAAAGAAGTATGTTAATATTGTAATTATGAATAATGGGTATCGCTCTATTTATCATAACAATATAGAAATAAAATCTAAAAATTTAAGTTTGTATTATGGTAAAAATTTTAGAAATAAGATGAATGGGAAAAAGTTAAAACTTGATGGAAACAGCAAATATTTTAAAGATAATAAAGTATTGAAAGTTAGTACAAAAGACAGAATGCGTGTGGTAGGACATAATGTGGAACACAATACGCCTACATATGCAGACACATTCTATGTGTATAAAACCAGTGGCGGTCTGGTACTTGTAAATCATGTTGAATTAGAGGAATATATTGCCAGAGTAATATCCAGTGAAATTGGAGAGGATGCTCCAATGGAAGCATTAAAAGCACAAGCAGTGTGTGCCAGAACATATATTTTAAAATCAAAGGCAAAGGATTATAAGAAATATAATGCTATAGCAAATGATAGTACAGATTATCAGGTCTATAATAGAATTGATGCAGGGAAAAAGTGTTATCAGGCTGCAAAGGATACAGCAGGGATAGTTATGACCCATAAAAATAAATTAATAAACGCATATTATTTTTCTACATCTTGTGGTTATACAACAAATTATAAAATATGGGGAAAGGAAAAAAAATCATATTTAAGAGGAGAAAATATAACGAAAGAAAAGCAAAAAAATATAAAAGAACAGAAATCCTTTGAAAAATTTATTAAAAGCAGTACAAAAGCATATGAAAGCAGTTGTCCTTTTTATCGTTGGGAAACCAGTTTGACATCACAACAAATTATAAATGGTATTTATCATCTTACAGGCAGTGATATTGGAACAATTAAGAATATTGAAGTGAATGGAAGAGGGGAAGGAGGTATTGCTTCACAGATAACAGTTTATGGAAATAAGAAACAAATTATTATAAAAAAGCAAAGTGATATCAGAAAGGCGTTTTGCTCTATCTATGCAAAAATTAAATTGCAAAATGGAGAAGAAAGGACAGGAATGGAGATGCTTCCAAGTGCATTTATTCATATAGAAAAAAAAGGTAATAATTATAAAATATATGGCGGTGGTTTTGGGCATGGCAGTGGAATGAGCCAGAATGCGGCTATTGAGATGGCAAAAGAAAAAATATCATATGATAAGATATTAAAAAAGTTCTACAATAATGTAGAACTTATAAAGCATTAAAATGATTCATCTATAATATTTCTGGGTTCAAAAAACTTTGCTTCTGTTTCAGGGTAAAGTTTTTTGTTTATTTCTGCACCGATAAATAATATATATATACAGAAATAAATCCACAGCATTAAAATAATAAAAGCGGTCAGGCTTCCATACATGTACGACATATTAGAAAAATTATCAATATAAATAGAAAATACATAGGAGAAAACTAACCATCCAAGAGCAGAAAACATTGCACCTGGAAGAGTTTTTCGTATTGTAGTCAGTTTAAAATTGGCAATTTTATATATAATGACAAAAAAGATTGACAATATTAGAAATGAAACTAAATATCGTAAAATTAATGTAAGTACACTGATTTCTTTCAAGAACGGTAACACCGAAATCATAAAATTAAAAATACTATTACCAAATACTAAAAGAACCATTGTAATAACGATGGAAAAAACAAATAAAACAGTGTACATCATAGAAATAAATCTTGAAACAAAATAGTTTCTGTTTTGATGTATTTTACTAATTTCATATAACCCGAACATAACAGATAAAAATCCTTTGGATGCAGACCAGATTGCTACAATAGCAGCAATAGAAATTGCAGTTCCGGAAACATGAGTATAAAGTTCTTCAATAATCTGAATTAAAAGCGGTTTGATAGTATCAGGAGCATATGTATTCAGCAGATTGATAATCGACTGGGATGTAATGCTTGTCATACCAATAATATTTAGAAACAGTAGAAAAAATGGAAAAATTGACAATATAATAAAAAATGAAGCTTGGGCCGTGTATATGCCGACCCGGTCTTTTGCCATTCTTATACAGAAATCATATATTTTTAAAATAGGTTGTAAAAGCCTTTTCTTCATAACAATACTCCTATATATTTATAGATTTTATTATACGAGGTTTATAAAATATTATATGTGTGGATTATAACATTTTTTCAAAAAACTAACAATCATTGGAAAATATAATGTTTTATTGACAGCACCTTTGGGGTGTGCTAGAATACATTTATTGTAAAAGGCAATGATTGTGCATAGTAGAGCATTACTATTCTTTTAGAGAGAAGGACTCATCGGCTGAAAGGTTCTTTAAGTAACGGTAATTTTCGAATTTCCCACAGGAGCTGCATTGGTGAAATGATATTAGCCAATGACGTAGGATGAGCGTTAAGCATATTGAGAGTTCACAGATTCGTGAGAATCAGGGTGGTACCGCGGAATTAGATTTTTCGTCCCTGCATCGTTAGATGCAGGGATTTTCTTTTGTTACTAGTGAGATGAAGCGTAGCGAAATCGAACTGTTCTTAAAATTATGTATACTTGAAAAAATAAAATAGAAAGGATAAACATCATGAAAGAAAGATTGCAGGCAATTAAAGAAGAAACAATTGCAAAAATCAAAAATGCTGAGGATATGAGTATTTTGAATAATATCAGAGTAGAAATCCTCGGGAAAAAAGGTCAGCTGACAGAAGTGCTGAAAGGAATGAAGGATGTTGCACCTGAGGATAGACCAAAGGTGGGACAGTTAGTTAATGACACAAGAAAAGCCATTGAGGAAAAGATGGAGGAAGTAAAAAGCGAGTTAGAAGCTAAGGCCAGAGAAGCAAAACTAAAGGCTGAGGTTATTGACGTAACTCTTCCGGCGAAGAAAAATAAAGTAGGACATAAACATCCAAATACATTGGCTCTGGAAGAATTGGAGCGCATCTTCGTAGGTATGGGATATGAAGTAGTAGAAGGACCGGAAGTTGAATTTGATTATTATAACTTTGAAGCACTGAATATTCCTGCGAATCATCCTGCAAAAGATGAGCAGGATACATTCTATATAAATAAAAATATTGTATTGAGAACACAGACCTCTTCTGTTCAGGCACGAGTTATGGAGAATACGAAACCACCTATCAGAATTGTGTCTCCAGGCAGAGTGTTCCGTTCTGATCAGGTTGATGCAACACATTCTCCATCCTTCCATCAGATTGAGGGACTTGTTATTGACAGAGATGTAACAATGGCAGACTTAAAGGGAACATTGGAGCAGTTTGCAAAAGAACTGTTTGGTGCTGATACAAAAATTAAGTTCAGACCACATCATTTCCCATTTACAGAGCCAAGTGCTGAAGTAGATGTTACCTGCTTTAAGTGTGGAGGAAAAGGATGCAGATTCTGTAAGGGAGAAGGCTGGATAGAGATTCTTGGCTGTGGTATGGTTCATCCTCATGTTCTTGAAATGGGAGGAATTGATCCAGAGGAGTATCAGGGATTTGCATTTGGTGTAGGACTTGAGAGAATTGCATTATTGAAATATGAGATAGACGATATGAGATTATTATATGAGAACGATGACCGTTTCTTAGGACAGTTTTAAAGGAGGGAATAGGAAATGAATACACCTTTATCATGGATTAAAGCATATGTTCC
The DNA here is from genome assembly GCA_910578975.1 of uncultured Eubacterium sp. GTDB lineage: Bacteria > Bacillota > Clostridia > Lachnospirales > Lachnospiraceae > Eubacterium_G. The sequence goes on along the minus strand of CAJTRZ010000009.1, from coordinate 35,837 downwards.
TGACTTGGAATGCAGCGATCAGGAATATATGGATGCAATGACATTATCAGGTACAAAATGTGAAGGCTTTGAGAGGCTTGATGCAGACCTTGAAAAGATTGTTGTTGGACAGATTGAAAAAATAGAAAAACACCCTGATGCAGACAAATTAGTTGTCTGTCAGGTAAACATTGGCACAGAGGTTACACAGATTGTTACTGGTGCGACAAACGTAGCAGAAGGACAAAAGATTCCGGTTGTTTTAGATGGTGGAAGAGTGGCAGGTGGTCATGACGGTTCTAAGACAGCAGGTGGAATTAAGATAAAAAAAGGCAAACTCCGTGGTGTGGAATCAAACGGTATGATGTGTTCTATTGAGGAATTGGGTTCTACTACAGATTTTTATCCGGAGGCACCAGAAGATGGTATTTATATTTTTGATGACAGTGTAGAGGTTGGAGCAGATGCTGTTGAAGTTTTAGGACTTCATGAGACTGTATTTGAATATGAAATTACATCTAACAGAGTAGATTGTTATAGCGTTATTGGTATTGCCAGAGAGGCTGCGGCTACATTTAGAAAACCATTTCATGCACCCGAAGTAAAAGCTGTAGGAAGTATTGGAAATGTAAATGATGATATTTCTGTAGAAGTGAAGGATAGTAAACTTTGTCCTAGATATTGTGCAAAAGTAGTTAAAAATGTTAAAATCGGACCATCGCCGGAATGGATGCAGAGAAGACTTTCTGCCTGTGGTATCAGACCGATTAATAATTTAGTAGATATTACAAATTATGTAATGGAAGAGTTTGGACAGCCAATGCACGCATATGATCTTTCAACAATTGCAGGTAATAAAATTGTTGTCCGTCGTGCAGAGGATGGAGAAAAGTTTGTAACTCTTGATGGACAGGAGCGTGAATTAGACAGCGATATGCTGATGATTTGTGATGGTGAGAAACCAGTTGGTCTTGCAGGAATTATGGGTGGAGAAAATTCCATGATTACAGATGATGTGAAAGATGTTTTATTTGAGGCAGCATGCTTTGATGGTACAAATATTCGTCTTTCATCTAAAAGAGTAGGACTTCGCACAGATGCTTCAAGTAAGTTTGAAAAAGGACTTGATCCAAATAATGCGGAGGCTGCTATTAACAGAGCATGCCAGCTAATCGAAGAATTAGGTGCAGGTGAAGTGGTAAAAGGAATTGTGGATGTTTACCCTGAGAAAAAAACTGAGAGAACAATTTTGTTTAATCCGGATTATGTAAATTGTTTGATTGGCTTTGATTTGACAGAAGCAGATATGGTAAGTTATTTCCCGGCATTGGAATTAAAATATGATGAAATTACAAACGTTATTACAGTACCAACATTCAGACAGGATTTAGTTGGAATGTGTGATATCGCAGAGGAAATCACCAGATTTTATGGATATGATAAAATTCCTACAACCCTGCCAAGTGGAGAAGCAACTACAGGAAAGTTATCTGATAAATTAAGAATCGATGAAATTGCCAGAAGTGTAGCGTTATATTGTGGTTTTTCACAGGGGATGACATATTCTTTTGAAAGTCCAAAAGTATTTGATAAGTTGTTATTACCACAGGAGAGTGATTTAAGAAAGACTGTTACAATTTCAAACCCATTGGGAGAAGATTTCAGCGTAATGAGAACTACTCCATTAAATGGTATTCTTACATCTCTTGCTACAAACTATAACAGAAGAAATAAAGATGTAAGACTTTTTGAGATGGGGAATATTTATCTTCCAAAAGCACTTCCTGTAACAGACCTTCCTGATGAGAGAATGCAGTTTACATTAGGATTCTATGGAGATGGAGACTTCTTTACAATGAAAGGTGTTGTAGAAGAGTTTTTAGGTCAGGTAGGTATTGAAAAAAATATTCGTTATGATGCAGATGCTGGTAGGACATTCCTGCATCCGGGACGTCAGGCAAATATTATTTACAAAAAAAATGTCATTGGTTACTTAGGAGAAGTTCATCCGGTTGTCTGCGACAATTATGATATGAAAACAAGAGCCTATGTGGCAGTTATTGATATGCCATATATTTATGAAATGGCAGATTTTGATAAGAAATATGAAGGAATTGCAAAATTCCCTGCAGTATCACGTGATATTTCCATGGTTGTTCCAAAAGAAATCCCAGTAGGTGAGATTGAGGCAGTTATAGAACAGCGCGGTGGTAAGATTCTTGAGAGTTATCAATTGTTTGATATCTATGAGGGTGACCAGATTGAAAAAGGTTTTAAATCTGTTGCTTATAATATTGTGTTTAGAGCAAAGGACAGAACTTTGGAAGAGAGTGATGTATCCGGAGCAATGAAGAAGATTTTAAATGGTCTTGAGGGACTGGGAATCCAGCTTCGAGGATAAGGATAGAGCAGAAGAAATCATATAAAATAGTTAAGAGGCTGTACATTCGAATCACAGCCTCTTATTTATTTTATACTATTCTTTCATTTTTCTTTGCTTTGAAGCAAGAAGATATATGCTGAATATGGTAATGAAAAATATGAGTTCTATTCCTATGTATGTCCAATAATCTTGATAGGACATATTATCACCGGAGAAACCTGATATCATATTGTTTGCTTTAATATACCAGTATGCAGGAAGAAACCGTGCCACAGATAGAACAGTATCCCCTAAAAACCATTGGGGAACAAATATTCCACATAGAAAACTCATTCCAAGACCAATACAGTTAGCAATCATGTTTAAAACATTATCTGATGTTGTAAAAGTACTAATTAATAATGTAATGCTGACGCATATCAACAGGAACAGAAAACTATTCAGTATACATAAAAGTCCTTTGATAGAAAACAGATTATTGAAGCCTCCAAATAGTCCGCCGATAATTATGAGAACAAGCCATAATGCAAAACTGTAAACAATACATCCTAAAGTTATCTGAATATTTTTAGAATGAAGTGTCAAAGATGAGCAGTTGATACGACTGGTAATATCTTTTTTTCTTAAAATCATTAATATTGGTGTCATTCCTACTATCAGCATGGATAACATAATATAGGAAACATATTGAAAATAATAAAATAATTTTTGAGATAAAGTATCATTATTTTGATTTGCCTCATAATTTATCATATTGGTAAAATTGGTATTTGAAAGAGAAGCATCTGTTTGTTTCAGGGCATCATCTATCGAAAAACCACCTTTGATATAAAGGTTTAGTGTATTGATATATTCATTAATCTGTTGCTGGGCAAAATAACTACTCGTACTGTCAAATAATTTGCTATGTGAAATAAGATTTGAAGTATTTCCTTCTATAAGTTTCTTTTCAAAATCCTTTTCAATGAAAAGGACATAATCAATTGTCTGGTAATACAAATTGTCCTGTAATACATCTTTATCCTCAGTTTTTAAGTCGACAATTTTATGAAAATCAGATAAATATTGTTTCAGGGCCTTGCTTGTGTGACTGTTATCCCAATCTATGATAGTCATGTTAATGGAGGAAACAGTAAAGTTTTTCTCGTTGGAATCAATGGCATTCATGCTCATAAAAATAAGTAAAACAGAAAAAATTCCAAGATAAATTCCAGCTGATAAAAAACGCTTTTTTGCTATTTTGAAAAAAAGATTAAAGACTTGCATATTTTTTCCTCCTTGTTAGTAAGAATCCTCCCAGAGTAAAGATTGTTATCATAATAATAAGTGTTACTATATTTTGAGAGTATCTATCAAAAGTATCATATACAGATAATGAATAAAAGGAATCACTAATGAGTACAGCTGGATTAATTTTGTTGAAAAGAGGACAAATTTTTTCAACCAGCATTTTCATATTCCCAATCATAAGTCCGCTCATAAAGCAGAATAGCATAGATAGTGACATACAAATGGCATTTTTGACATTTTCACTGGCAGAACTGAAAGCACCCACAAAGAAACCAAAGGAAATGCCGGTAAGTGTGGAAACAAACAGGGTTAATACTGCTAATGGAAAATGCGATGTTAAATCTATTTTTAGTACAATTACAATAAATAAATATGCAATAAAATTACAAACAAAATTAAATCCGGTAAAGGAAATCAGTTCTCCAATGATAGATGTTAGTTTATGTGTAGGGGCGATACATCTCCTCGAACCAAGAAGAGAAAGATTCCCCTGATTGTTTATGGAGATACGCATACCTGCCATAGAAGTAAACAAACATGCCATAGCCAGTAAATTATAGAAATACTGCGTAAACGTATCAGAGTTTTTTCTGTCTGTGAGAGATATTTCTTTATTTTGTATTTCAGAAGAATTTGAAATCATGGCATTTAGTTTTTCAGGGTGCTTTGTCGCAACTTCTAAAAAAGCATCTTTTGATATGTTATATTGTTTCACAATAGAGTTAAGAATACTCTGATTAATAGCTTTATCAGACATGTTGGCAGAAACCGTAACAGTTACTTTATCTTTTACAGTTAATATTCCATCAATTTTTTTTGCTTTTAGTAATTCATCAGCTTTTTCTTTTGACACATATTGAATTTTTAATAATTGTTTATCATGATTTTCTTCTAAAGATTCTGCAATTTTTTTGAATGATTCAAAATTTGCTTTGTTTTCTGAAACGATACCGACAGGAATAGGGGAAATTTTTTCAGAATCAGTCATGCCTGAGAATCCGGCTTTGAATAATATTGCCAAAATAATCGGAAAGCATAAAATCCAGAAAATTTCTTCTTTATTACGAAGTAGACGTAAAAATGAGTATTTTATTGTATGTAACATAAGTGCCTCCTTAGTCTCTCAGTTTTGTTCCGGTTATTTCCAAAAATACATCATTTAATGTTGGAAGTTCAGAATATACTCTGCCAAAAGATAGATTCTGCGATTTCAGATAATCTAAGATGCGAAGCAAATTGTGTTTACCACCACTATATAATACTTCAAGATTTTTGTTATCATAGGAAGTATTATAGACGTGAGGCAGTTCTTTAATGGCTGAAATATATTTGTTTTCGAGATTTAGTATTTCTATTGAAATAGTTTCACTTTTTTTTATCATGCGTTTTAATTCATCTTTTGTACCCAATGCAATATTTTTTCCCTTATCCATAATAGCAATGCGTGTACATATCTGTTCAACTTCTTCCATGTAATGCGAGGTGTAAATAATAGTTGCACCTTGTTGTTGCAGTTTTACAATTCCTTCCAGTATTTTATTTCTGCTTTGAGGGTCGACCGCTACAGTCGGTTCATCTAATATAATTAGCTTGGGTTTATGGGCAATACCACAGGCAATGTTCAATCGCCTTAATAATCCACCGGAAAGTTTTTTTGGATAAAATTTTTCAAAGTCATTTAATTCAACAAAATTAATGGCTTCTTTGACATATTGTTTTCTTAAATTTTTATCAGTAATGTACAATCCACAAAAATAGTCAATGTTTTCGTATACAGTCAACTCTTCAAATACAGCAACATTTTGCATGACAACACCAATATTTTTTTTGATATCGTAAGAGTCCGGGGTCATTTCTTTTCCAAATAGTTCTATTTTTCCCTTATCAAATGAGAGAAGAGATAAGATACAGTTTATTGTTGTAGTTTTTCCAGAACCATTCGGACCAAGTAGTCCAAAAATTTCGCCTTCTGAAATTTCCAGATTAAAATGATCCAAAGCAACTAATTCTTTGTAGCGCTTCACGAGATTTTCTACTTTTACAATCGTTTTTTTCATTACATGCCTCCTTCATGTTTTGTTAGAAGTGTTTTTACTTCCATTTCAACTGTTTTTTTGTACTTACTTATAGTATAATAAAAAAATCTGATTTGTTTAGTGAATATTGTCAGAAATATATATGACATTTGTAATGTACAAAGAATACTTATGCTATCATATTGAAGAAAAGGTTATAAAAATGAAAAAGATAATTGATAATATAATACTTTTTGTAATTTGCTCTGTAATGGTTATAAGAACGTGTGATTTTCAAGGTACCGTTATCATTGCGTTATCAGCCCTTACGATTGTTTCTAGTATTCTATATGTTGATAGCAAAAATGTCTGGATTGGAATATTGTTTAGTTATATGATTCTGTGTGTAATAATTCCTGAATTTTTTTTATACTTATCATTAATTCTTTATCATAGTATCTGGTATAAAAAAGCTGGGGCATACATTTTGGTGACTGTATTGTTTCCTTATCTGAATCAATTGGACAAATGGAATGCGGGCGGTATTTTATTGACAGTTGTGTTATCTATTATACTTTCCTATTATTCTAAACGTTTATCAGATTTGGAAAAGAAATTGATTGTATTAAGAGATACAAGTAAAGAACGTGACTTACTATTAAAAGAAAAAAACAGAGAGTTAATCGAAAAGCAGAATTATGAAATACATCTTGCCACATTGAAAGAAAGAAATCGAATTGCAAGGGAAATACATGATAATGTAGGACATATGATTACACGTTCTATCCTGCAGGTGGGAGCATTAAAAACCATACATAAAGAAACCGAACTGTACAGCCAGCTTGACAGTGTTAATCATACATTGAATCAGGCAATGAACAGTATCAGAAAAAGTGTACATAATCTTCATGATGAAGCCGTGGATATGGAAGTCGTCATTAAAGATATCGTCAACGAAATGCAGGAAAAATATAAAGTCTATTGTGAGTATGATATGTCAAAAAATGTACCGGGTGAAATAAAGTATTGTTTTATAGCTATTGTAAAAGAGGCAATGTCAAATATAATAAAACATAGCAATGGAGATAAAATAACATTGATTTTGAGAGAACATCCGGGATTATATCAGTTGAGCATTGAAGATAATGGAACGATTCGAAAAGAGAAGGAGCATGGAATCGGTTTAATTAATATGAGAGAACGTGTAGATAAACTGCAAGGAACGATACGAATAAACAATGAGAATGGATTTCGTATATTTGTTACTGTCAGAAAATAAACACAGAAAGCACAGTGGTAAAACGGTATATTAATTATTTATGTGGGTGAATATGGAGGAGACAGGATGAAAGTCGTGATAGTTGATGATGACTCTTTAGTTGCAATGTCATTAAAAACAATATTAGAGTCAGATAAGAATATTGAAGTTTTGGATACTGGAACAAATGGAAAAGAAGCAGTAGAGTTATTTGAAAAACATCATCCGGATGTATTGCTTATGGACATTCAGATGAATGAAATGAGCGGTCTTGAGGCGGCAGAATTTATTATAAATAAGTATGAGAATGCAAAAGTTTTGTTATTGACCACGTTTGTAGATGATGAATATATCATTAAGGCATTGCAAGTAGGAGCAAAAGGGTATATATTAAAACAGGATTTTGAAGGAATCATACCGGCATTAAATGCTGTGAGCAGAGGACAAAGTGTTTTTGGAAATGAAATTATACATAAAATCCCACAATTAATCTGGCAGGAAGAAAAGTGTAATTTTACACAGTATAATATTAACCAAAAGGAATATGAGATTATTTGTAATGTGGCTAAGGGTCTGAGTAATAAAGAAATTGCGGAGTGTTTATTTTTGAGTGAGGGGACTGTAAGAAATTACATTAGCATTATTTTAGAGAAACTTTCACTTAGGGACAGGACACAGCTGGCAATTTTTTACTATCAAAAGTTTCATAATTGTTAAGAGAGAAGGAGAAGAAATGAAGTTCGTAATTCAAAGAGTAAATAAGGCAAGTGTTGCTATTGAGGGGAATGTTGTTGGGAAAATAAATAAAGGATTTTTAGTTTTTATTGGTGTTTCTAATGAAGATACCAAAGAAACTGCGGATAAAATGATTAAGAAGTTAATTGGTATGAGAATTTTTGATGATGAAAATGGGAAGACCAATCTGGCTTTGGCGGATGTTGAAGGTGAACTGTTACTAATATCACAGTTTACTTTGTATGCGAATTGTAAAAAAGGAAACAGACCATCATTTATGGATGCTGGTGCACCAGATATGGCAAATGAGATGTATGAATATATTATTTCTGAATGTAAGAAGCAGGTGTCAGTGGTAGAGACAGGAGAGTTCGGAGCAGATATGAAAGTATCTTTGGAAAATGACGGACCATTTACGGTAGTGTTGGACAGTAAAGAATTATAGAATAGGTGTGTTCGTGGAAATGGCGTCAAAATTAGGATTGAAATATACAAGAGGAAGTTGAATATGAGTGATACAGCGAAAATGAGTTTACATGATTATTATTATGATTTACCAGAGGAATTAATCGCACAGGATCCGTTGGAAGATAGAAGCAGTTCCAGACTGATGGTGCTTGATAAGGAAAACGGAAACATAGAGCATCATGTATTTAAAGATATAATTGATTATTTAAAAGAGGGCGATTGTCTGGTCATTAATGATACAAAGGTTCTGCCGGCAAGGCTTTATGGTAATAAAGTGGGCACTGATGCAAGGATTGAAGTTCTTCTTTTGAAGCGTCGTGAAAATGATATTTGGGAGACATTGGTAAAGCCAGGAAAGAAGTGCAAAGTCGGAACAGTTATCAGCTTTGGAGATGGACTTTTAACAGGAGAGGTTATAGATATTGTTGAGGAGGGAAACCGGTTAATACAGTTCCAGTATGAAGGAATTTTTGAAGAAGTACTGGATCAGTTGGGAGAGATGCCTCTGCCTCCATATATAACTCACAAATTAGAAGATAAAAACAGATACCAGACAGTTTATGCAAAATATGAAGGTTCAGCAGCTGCACCGACAGCGGGGCTGCATTTTACAAAAGAACTGTTGGAGGAGATTGAAAAGAAAGGCATAAAGATAGCGCATGTAACTCTCCACGTAGGACTAGGAACATTCAGACCTGTCAAGGTAGAAAATATACTGGAACATCATATGCATTCAGAATTTTATATGGTAGATGAAAAGGATGCAGATATGATGAATCATTGTCGTGAAAATGGTGGCAGAATTATTTCTGTTGGAACTACAAGTACAAGAACACTTGAGACTGTCACGGATGATAATGGGGTTGTTCATGCAGGAAGTGGATGGACACAGATATTTATTTATCCAGGATATCAGTTTAAAGCAATAGACTGCCTGATTACGAACTTTCATTTACCGGAATCTACATTGTTGATGTTAGTATCAGCATTGGCAGGAAGAGAAAATGTGTTAGACGCATATGAAGAGGCAGTAAAAGAAAGATATAGGTTCTTTAGTTTTGGTGATGCGATGTTTATACAGTAAAGGGTATTTTCAAAAATAATATATAACGAAAGTGTAAACGAGATATGGAGCAATATAGAGTAAAAAAAGTAATAGAAAAAAAAGATATTAATGTGGAAGTACCAGGTTCTAAAAGCATTACTAATAGAGCTTTAATGCTTGCTGCAATTTCTAATGGAATATGTAAGTTGAATGGTGTGTTATTCAGTGATGACTCCAGAGCATTTCTTGAATGTCTGGAGAAATTAGGATTTGAACTTGAAATTGATGAAAACAAAAAACAAGTAATAATTAAAGGTGAAAACGGGCGTATTCCGAAAAGCGACGTTAAGATAAATGTTCGAAGTGCAGGAACAGCAGCAAGATTTATGACTGTTCTTCTCGCAGTATGTGGTGGAAATTATATTTTAGAATCATCAGAGCAGATGAAAAAACGTCCAATGAGTCAGTTATTAGACAGTCTTAGAGAGAAAGGTGTTAAAATTTATTGTTTAGAGGAAGAGGGACATTTTCCTTTCGAGATACATTCACAGGGAATTGGTCAGACAGATATCAGCATTGATACAACAAAAAGCAGCCAGTATGCCAGCGCTCTTTTAATGGCAGGGTCAGTCAATGGGATGAATGTGAAACTTACTGGTTCCAGAGTGAATGGGGCGTATATTAAAATAACACTACGCATGTTAGAACAGTTTGGAATTTGTTATGATGAAGTAAAAGATTCAAATAAAAAAGTGCAAGGCAATACAAAAGTTTATAGTATTCAAAAGCAGGAATTTTCAAAGTGTGTGTATGAAATTGAACCAGATATGTCAGCAGCATGTTATTTTTATGCAATGGGATTACTTTTAGGCGTAAAAAGTAAGGTGAAAGGAATTCGATTGGATTCTATGCAGGGAGATGTGAAATTTTTGTACGTTTTAAAACAGTTAGGTTGTGGCATCAGTGAAACAGGTGATGTGGAAATTGATGCAACAAATGTAAAAGGGTATGATGGTATAGAAATTGATATGTCTGATTTTTCGGATCAGGCTCTTACTATGGCGATAGTTGCCGCGTTTGCTAAAACACCGACAAAGATTATGAATGTCGCTCATATCAGGGGACAGGAGTCAGACAGGGTCTGGGTAATTGTAAATGAACTGAGAAAGTTAGGGTGTGGTGCAGAAATATTAGAAGAGAATGGAAGCACAAATATTTTGATTACTCCCAATATAATACATGGAGCTGAAATTGATACATATGAAGACCATCGGGTAGCAATGAGTTTCTCTATGGCAGGACTGAGAACAGAGGGTGTTATTATTAATAATCCAATGTGTTGTAAAAAGACATTTGAGAATTATTTTGAAGTGTTGGAGGGGATTTATTAAGTTGACTTAGATTGTTGAAAAATGTTGAAAATGATATTCGGCTATAGTATAATCTAAAAATGCAAAAAATATTACAATTGAGGATGAAAAATAATTTCTGGAATAATAGAATTTGAGGTAATGTAAGATGAAGGGAATTATATTAGCAGGAGGAAGCGGTACAAGGCTTTATCCTTTAACAAGCGTTACAAGTAAACAATTATTACCAATATATAATAAGCCTATGATTTATTATCCATTGTCAACACTTATGCTGGCAGGAATCAAAGACATACTTATTATATCAACGCCACAGGACTTGCCAAATTTTGAAAGATTATTAGGAGATGGAAGTAGATTTGGAATCCATCTTTCATACAAAGTCCAGCCGTCACCAGATGGTCTTGCACAGGCATTTTTACTTGGCGAAGAATTTATTGGTGATGATAGTTGTGCAATGATTTTAGGAGATAATATTTTTTATGGTCATGGCCTGGTGAAAAGATTAAAGAAAGCATATGAAAATACAGGTCGAGCTACGATATTTGGTTATATGGTTAATGATCCGGAAAGATTCGGAATTGTAGAGTTTGATGACAATTTAAAAGTTGTATCAATCGAAGAGAAACCAAAGAATCCAAAATCAAATTATGCAGTTACAGGTCTTTATTTTTATGATAATCATGTTGTAGAAAAGGCAAAACAGGTAAAACCTAGTGCCAGAGGTGAGTTGGAAATTACGGATTTAAATAATCTTTATTTAGAAGAAGGATTATTGGATGTTGAGCTTTTAGGAAGAGGATTTGCCTGGCTTGATACAGGAACAATGGAGTCTCTATTAGATGCAGGAATGTTTGTAAAGCAGATAGAGAGTATTCAGGGGATTATTATTTCAGCACCTGAAGAAATTGCTTATAATAATGGCTGGATAGGTGACGAAGAATTAAAGGAAGCTATCGAAAATTATGGAAAGTCACCATATGGACAACATCTGAGAAATGTTTTAAACAGGTCAACATTTTAGACAAATAGTCACTTAAAAATGTGGTCATAAATATATGACCACATTTTTATCGTTTAAATACTTTATACCGATGACGTTCTAGTTGTTCAATTGCTTTGTTCGCTGAAAATTCATCATAGAATGAAATTTTAAGAACTCCTTCTTCATGTTCACGATTATGAATAATTCCAATATTTTTGATACTTACACCGTTTGTAGCAAGAATAGTGGCAATCGTGGCGATGGCACCTGATTCATCAATAATATCACAAAAAATACTATAACTTCTCTGAATAATACTGTTATTATGCTCATCAAGATTATCACGATAATCACGGCTTTCTGATATCATTTCATTGATAGCCTGACCGTTTTTGGTATCTAATTCATTTTGAATAGTTTTTAAATCATCAATATACAATCCTAACATTTCGCTAATATTTGTGTTATTGGTCATACATATTTGTTCCCACATTTCTGGAGATGAAGAAGCAATTCTTGTAATATCCTTAAAACCGCCGGCAGCGATTGTTTTCATATATTCTGAATCACTGTCATTGTGTTTTACCAGATTAACAAGGCTAGAGGCAATAATATGTGGTAAATGACTAATGGCAGCAACAACACGGTCATGTTCCTGATAAGTAATACGAATTGGAATAGCACCAATATCAGAAATGATTTTTGTATATTCTTCGATATAGCTTTTGTTTACTACATCTGTAGGAGTAACTGCATAATAAGCATTTTCCAAAAGTCTGTCGTTTGCAAATTCATAACTGGTTTTTTCAGAGCCAGCCATTGGATGTCCGCCAATGAAATTGGTCTCCATCTTAAGTTTAGAAACACTTTCATGTATATTCGTTTTGACACTGCCTACATCAGTAATAATACAATCCTTTTTTATAATATCTTTTAATGTATCTAAGTATTCGACATTTCGTTCTACTGGTGTACAAAGAAATATATAATCACATTCTTGAAAAGTATCATCAACTTTATCTACTGTAATATTGGCTGTACCATCGTTCATAGCCATAACTCGTGGCTTGGCACCTCTGTTATATACAATGATTTTACAGCCGGGGTATACACGTCGTAATGCTTTGGCTACAGAACCGCCAATAAGACCAATACCAATAAAACCGAAAGTTAATTCTTCTGGATTTCTCATAAAAGCCTCCTAATATTTCAGTTATTGTTCTAAAAAATTACTACATAGAGTTTATTATAATATTATAAAAAGTACAAGTTATTACATTGTAACTTCAATGCTTTAAAGTTTAACACTTTAAAGTAAAATAATCAAGAGGATTAAGTTGCGATTGTTAAAAAAATAACCTTTCTTGTATTGGAATATTATATAGAGTAAAATATATACATATAGTGAGGCGGAAACGCATCGGATATAAAAATTGAATAAGGAGGTATTGGATATGAATGTTTATAAAACATCAGATATCAGAAACGTTGTGTTTCTCGGTCATGGAGGGGCGGGAAAGACTACACTTGCAGAAGCAGTGGCATATGCTACCAGAGTGATTACCAGAAAAGGAAGAGTTGAGGATGGTAATACAATTTCTGACTATGATAAGGAGGAGATAAACAGACAGTTTTCTATCAGTGCATCCGTAGTACCGGTTGAGTGGAACGGATTAAAAATCAACATTTTGGATGCACCAGGATACTTTGATTTTGTAGGTCAGATGGAAGATGCTATGAGCGTGGCAGATGCAGCTGTTATTGTTGTAAATGGTAAGGCAGGTGTAGAAGTTGGAACGATTAAGGCATGGGAAATTTGTGAGAGAAGACAGATACCACGTATCTTTTTTGTGACAAATATGGATGTTCCGAACGCTAAGTATATGGAGACCGTAGAGCAGTTAAAAGAAACTTTTGGAAAGAAAGTTGCACCATTTCATCTACCTATTATTGAAGGTGAGACGTTAACAGGTTATGTGAATGTTGTAAAAATGGGCGGACGTAAATTTAAAGATGATGCCGGAAATTACGAGGAGATGGAGATTCCAGAATTTGTCACACCGGAATTAGAACCAGTTCGTGAACAGTTGATGGAGGCAGTGGCAGAGTCAGACGAAGAATTGATGGATAAATATTTCTCAGGAGAAGAATTTACATATGAGGAAATTTCACAGGCGCTTAGAAGAAGTGTAATTCGTTGTGACATCGTACCGGTTCAGATAGGTTCCGGTGTCAGTTGCCAGGGAGTGAACAGTTTCCTACAGACTTGTGAAAAATATTTTCCAGCAGCAGACAAGGCAGAGGTTATGAAGAGTGCCACGAACGTTGATACAGGGGAAGAAGTTACGGCAGATTTTGATGCTGGTAAACCTGTTTCAGCTTATGTATTTAAAACAATTATGGATCCGTTTGTTGGAAAGTATTCGTTGGTAAAGGTTCGTACAGGCATTTTAAAGGCTGGAGATACAGTATACAATGCAACAAAAGATGTAGAGGAGAAATTAAATAAACTTTATGTTATGCGTGGAAAAGATGTAATCGAAGTTTCAGAGCTTTATTCTGGAGATATTGGTGCAATTGGAAAATTAGCAAGCACCAGAACCGGAGATACATTATCTACACGAGGATGGCCGATTGAATATCATCCAACAACGATGTCAAAACCTTATACATATATGGCATACCGTGCGGTAAATAAGGGTGACGAGGACAAGATGGCACAGGCATTAACAAAGTTATGTATTGAAGATTTGACTTTGAAGACTGTGATTGATGACGAAAATAAACAGTCACTGCTTTATGGAATAGGAGAACAGCAGATACAGATTGCTGCATCCAAATTAGAAGATAGATATAAGGTGAAGATAGAACTAGATAAGCCAAGAATTGCTTTTCGTGAGACTATCCGAAAGAAAGCGCAGGTGCAGGGGAAGCATAAAAAACAGTCCGGAGGTCACGGACAGTACGGTGATGTTATTATGGAATTTGAGCCATCCGGTGACTTGTCAAAACCTTATGAGTTTGAAGAGAAGATATTTGGTGGTGCAGTACCACGTAATTACTTCCCGGCTGTGGAAAAAGGATTACAGGAATGTGTGAAAGCAGGTCCTTTGGCAGGATATCCTGTTGTGGGAGTAAAGGCTACATTGATTGATGGTTCCTATCACCCGGTTGACTCATCAGAAATGGCATTTAAGATGGCGACTGTATTAGCCTTTAAGAAGGGATTTATGGAAGCAAGTCCAGTATTGTTAGAGCCGATTGCAATGCTGACAGTTACTGCCCCTGACAAATATTCCGGAGATATTATGGGAGATTTGAATAAGAGACGTGGACGTATTCTTAATATGACACCGGAAGATGGAAAGCAGATTATAGAGGCAGAAGTTCCGATGCTTGAATTATACGGATATTCTACATCTCTTCGCTCTATTACAGGTGGAAGTGGAGATTTTGAGTATGTTGTATCAAGATACGAGCAGGCTCCACCAGATGTGCAGACAGCACAGATTAATAAAGAATAATTAGTATGATGCATAGTCTGGAGTTGGGTTCAGGCTATGCATTTGTTGTTTGATTAGCGAAAAATAAAATTGCATCAGGTGCTGAATGTGAAAATGATGAAACTTAAATTTTTTTGTTGCAATATTTTTCTAAAAGTTGCCGTTTAATATGTATACAATAAAAGAATGGTTTATAATAAAATGAGTAGGGAGAAGGAGTTACTTATGACAAATGATGAATTTATGATGAAATGTACGGATTGTGTTAATTTTAGGAGTTTTAAAACGACTTACAGCATGGATTGATATTGGATGCAAACTAAAAAATAAGAAGACATTATACGTAAAGGTACGTGCTTATAAGTTAAATGGAAAGAAAAAGATTTATGGAAAATGGTCAAAAGTTAAAAAGGTAAAAAAAAATAACTATTTTGATAAAAAAGGTAAATGCCTGAAAAACTTTTCTATAAGTTGATTAAGAAAGGGAGAGAAGATGAAGCGGAAAATTTTAATTGGGTGCGTCATGTTGATTTTAGGATTGAATACAATTAGTGTAAAAGCAGATATAAAAGAACATAGAACAACATGGGATTGTATCTGGTTCGGAACATACCCACAGACAGAAATCACCGATAGAAGCAGCATCACAAGTAAAACAACTTATTTACGTGATTCAGGTGGATGTGTTATAGGATACAATGTTAAACATTATTATAAAGGTGGAGAAGAAGTTTTCTGTAAAGAAGCACATATGACTGAAATGAAATACTTTAATCGTTTGCCTAATAATAATAATAATAATACAGGATATGATTGGAAAACATGGAATGGTGAACATTACTTTAGATATGAACCTATTAAATGGAGAGTATTAAAAATGGATGGTGATAAAGCCTTATTATTATCAGATAAGATTATAGAACAGCATTGTGTTTATCCGCCAACTGATACAGATATAGGAATCTGTTATACAGGAAAACAAATGGACTTTATATGGAGTAATTCAATATTAAGAACGCATATGCATAATGTTATGTATGAAATGGCATTCTCAGAGGATGAACAAGAGGCAATTTTGGACAGCAAAGTGACTTCTGGATATACATATAAAGAAGGAAAAGATACAACAGTAGATAAATTGTTTATTTTATCCCATGATGAGCTTGTAAATGATTATGGATTTACGACGCAGAAATCTTTACTATGTGGATTGAGTGATTACGGTAAAGCTTCAGGCACTTATAATTATGCTGCTTATGGAGCCTATGGAACGTATTTTACGTTATCAGAAGGATATAAAAGTCATCATATTCAGTATGGAGAAGATAGCAAATACGCATGGTGTAGTGCCTATAGTGATGCTATAGATAATACAGGAGCATTGATAAAAGAAAATGCTCTGTATTATAATGGTATAAGAGTTGCAATGTGGGTTGATTTGTCAAAATGCAGTTATCAATATGCAGGTACAGTTAGTTCTGAAGGAGAAGTAAACGAAGTTAAATTTAAGTATCCAATTAAATTATCACAAGTAAAAATAAAATCTGCAAAGAATGTTAAGAAAAAAACGATTCGTATAAAGTTTCAAAAGGTGAAAAAGGCTAAAAAATATAAGGTGCAGTATGCTACAAATAAGAAATTCAAAAAAGCAAAAGTAAGAACATGCAAAAAAACAAGTTACCAAATAAAAAAATTAAGAAAAGGTAAAACATACTATGTACGGGTACGTGCAGTGAATGGAAAGAAACAGGGGAAATGGTCAAAAGCAAAAAAAGTAAAGATAAAAAAATAAAATGTTGACATTATTACTTTAGCGAGTTAAACTATTTAAAGATTAGATAAACCGTTGACCGAGAGTAAGTAATTACATGGGATGTTTTTCAGAGAGTTGTCGGGTGGTGTGAGACAACAAACGAACAGTGATGAATGGACTCGGGAGGGCAGCTCGAAACTATTTAAGAAGTAGACGCTGACGGATACCTACCGTTAAAGAGGTTAGCATATGATGGTATGCGATGAGTGAATGTGTTATACATTAATTTGGGTGGCACCGCAGAAGTTTATTATAGCTTTTGTCCCTTTTTTAGGGGACAAAGGCTTTTTTTGTTACTGTTTAGAACAGCATTTATAGATAAACAAATACGAAGATAGCTTGCTAGCTAGAGTATTTGTTTATCTATAAATATTGAGCGGTCAGCTCAAGTGAGATGAAGCGAAGCGGAATCGAACTGTTCTAAACAAGTGAAAAGAGTAGTCAGCTTGCAGACTAGAGTGTTTATCAGGTAAAGGAGGACATATGAGAACACAAAGTTTTGAAGAAATTGAAAAATATCTAGAGGACTATAGCATGATTCCTATCTGTAAGGAAATATATGCTGATGTTATTACACCAATTTCTCTTTTAAGAAAGATGGAAGCATTTGGGAAGAACTTCTTTCTGCTTGAAAGTGTAGAAGGTGGAGAGAAATGGGCAAGATATTCATTTCTTGGATATGAGCCGGTACTTCATATTACCTGTAAAGATGGAAAAGTAACACAAAAAAGTGGAGAGATTGAAACGACTGCCCAGACAGACCCGATGGATGCACTAAGAGAACAGTTAGAAAAATATAAATCTCCAAAGATTCAAGGCATGCCGACTTTTACAGGAGGATTTGTTGGATATTTCGGATATGAAATGATTGGTTATGCAGAACCAAAGCTAAATCTGAAAACAAGTGATGTAGATGATTACCATCTGATGTTGTTTGATAAAATAATCGCTTTTGATCAGTTCAGACAGAAGATTATGGTGATAGCCAATATGAAAGCAAAAGACGGGGGACAGGGTTATAATTCAGCACTTTTAGAAATAGAAAAAATGATTGCGTTGATTCATGACCACAGTCAAATACCGGAATCAGAAGTCACAGAGAATGTAGAGTTTAGATGCAATGTTTCAAAAGAAGAGTATTGCAGTATGGTAGAGAAAACTAAAAATTATATTAGAGAAGGAGATATTTTTCAGGGAGTTATATCCAGAAGATTTGAAGCGGACTATAAAGGAAGCCTGATGAGTGCATATAGAGTGCTTCGAACGACAAATCCTTCTCCGTATATGTATTTTATACAGTCAGAAGATATGCAGATAGCAGGTGCTTCTCCAGAGACGATGGTTAAGTTAGTAGATGGAAAATTGACAACTTTTCCAGTAGCTGGAACAAGACCAAGAGGAAAGACAGATGAAGAGGATAGAGAATTAGAAGAAGGGCTTTTAAAAGATGAAAAAGAGCTGGCAGAACACAATATGTTAGTGGACCTTGCGAGAAATGACATTGGAAGAATTGCAGAATATGGAAGTGTGCATGTAGAGGAATACATGAAAATTCACAGATTTTCAAAAGTAATGCATATTGCATCAACAGTTTGTGGAAAACTTCGAGAGGGTAAAGACAGCCCGGACACAGTATCAGCATTACTTCCGGCAGGAACATTATCCGGTGCACCAAAATTCAGAGCGTGCGAAATTATTGATGAATTAGAAAAAGAGCCGAGAG
Organism: uncultured Eubacterium sp.; assembly: GCA_910578975.1. Classification (GTDB taxonomy): domain Bacteria; phylum Bacillota; class Clostridia; order Lachnospirales; family Lachnospiraceae; genus Eubacterium_G. The sequence goes on along the minus strand of CAJTRZ010000009.1, from coordinate 17,270 downwards.
GTGTTTATGGCGGTGCTATCGGATATATTGATTTATCAGGAAATTTGGATGTCTGTATTGCTATTCGTACTGCTGTAAAGAAAGGTGACAAAGTATATGTTCAGGCGGGAGCGGGAATTGTGGCAGACAGTGTGCCGGAAAGTGAATATATGGAATGTGCTCATAAAGCCGGGGCTGTAATAGATGCAGTTAAAAGAGGAAACGAGGTGAATAAGTAATGGTATTGTTAATTGATAATTATGATAGTTTTTCCTATAACTTGGTTCAACTGGTAGGAGAGTTGACAAAAGGGGAAGTAATCGTTGTTAGGAATGATGAATATACCATAGATGAGATACGAGAATTAAATCCATCTCACATTATTTTATCGCCTGGTCCGGGAAAGCCGGAAAATGCAGGAATTTGTGAAGAGGTAGTAAAAGCATTGAAAGACGAGTATCCTATTCTTGGCGTTTGCTTAGGGCATCAAAGTATCTGTGAGGTGTTTGGTGCAGAAGTAACTTATGCGAAGAAACTGATGCATGGAAAACAAAGTGAGATGACAGTGTTAGAGGATGTGCCTATCTTTGAAGGTATAGAGAAGACTTTCAAAGGAGCAAGATATCATTCATTATCAGCAAATCCGAATACAATGCCGAAGGAGTTAAGTGTTATTGCACTTGATGCACAGGATAGTGAGGTTATGGCGGTAAAGCATAAAGAGTATGATATATATGGATTGCAGTTTCATCCGGAATCAGTCTTGACACCGGAAGGGAAAAAAATAGTGAAGAATTTTTTATGTATTAAATAGAATGGAGGCATATTATGATAAAAGAAGCAGTAGCAAAATTAGTAGAAAATCAGAATTTAACATTTGAGGAAGCAAGAGATTGTATGCACGATATTATGAGCGGTGAAGTTTCACAGACACTTATCAGCGCATATCTTGTAGCTTTGAGAATGAAAGGTGAAACAATAGATGAAATCTCTGGCTCGGCACAGGGAATGAGAGAGATGGGAATACTTTTAAAAAATGATGATAAATTGCTGGAAATCGTAGGTACAGGTGGAGATAAAGCAAATACATTTAATGTATCAACTACATCCGCTTTTGTTGCAACGGCAGCTGGTGTAAAGGTCGCAAAACATGGAAATCGTGGTGTTTCATCAAAGTCAGGTGCAGCTGATGTTTTGGAGGCAATGGGAGCAAACATTGCGATTGAACCAGAAAGGGCAAAGCAGGTATTGGATGAGACAGGATTTACATTTCTTTTTGCACAAAAATACCATACGGCAATGAAATATGTAGGACCGGTCAGAAAGGAACTTGGAATAAGAACAATCTTCAATATATTGGGACCAGTGACAAATCCGGCAAGAGCAACAATGGATATCGTAGGGGTCTATGATGAGTCCTTAGTTGATCCGATTGCACAGGTACTTAGAAAACTTGGAGCAACAAGAACAATGGTAGTTTATGGTCAGGATGTTATGGATGAAATTTCTGCCAGTGCCAAGACGACAGTTTGTGAAATAAGAGAAGATGAGACAAGAAAATATGAAATAGACCCTAGAAAATACGGATTTGAATTGTGTGAAAAGTCAGACCTTGAAGGTGGTGACGGAGCAGAAAATGCAGAGATTACAAAGGGGATTTTGTCTGGCAAAATTACCGGTCCAAAAAGAAATGCAGTAGTTCTTAATTCCGCAGCCTGCATTTATATCTATTATGATGGCATTTCATACGCGGAGGCAATTAAAATGGCAGAGGAGATAATCGATAGTGGAAAAGCCATGGAAAAATTAGAAGAGTATATTAAAGCTACAAATAATTAAATCGGAGGAGTATGATGATTTTGACAAAATTAGCAGATTCGACGAGAGACAGAGTTGAAAGAGAAAAAAAGCAAATCCAATTAGAAATGGTAAAAAAGCAGGCACTTGCAATGAAAAAGGGAGATTTTTCTTTTGAGAAGGTTATTGCAGAAGGAGATATCAGTTTTATCTGTGAAGTGAAAAGAGCATCACCTTCGAAAGGAATGATTGTTGAAGAATTTCCTTACGTTCAGATTGCAAAAGATTATGAGGAGGCGGGAGCAAGCTGTATTTCGGTATTGACTGAACCAGATTATTTTAAAGGAGATAAGGAATATTTGAAAGAAATCAGTGAGAATGTAACCGTTCCTTTAATTCGAAAGGACTTTATCATAGATGAATATATGATATATGATGCGAAAATACATGGAGCATCTTGTGTATTACTTATTTGTTCTCTGTTAGATAAAGAAACTATGGAAAAATATATCGAAATATGCGATAATTTAGGAATGTCCGCATTAGTAGAGGTGCATGATGAAGAGGAGATTCAAAAAGCTATTGAAGCGGGAGCGAGAATGATAGGAGTCAATAACAGAGATTTAAAAACGTTTACAGTTGATATTGGAAACAGTGAACGTTTGAGAAAACTGGTACCCGATAATATTCTGTTTATTGCAGAAAGTGGAATAAAAACGAACGCTGATATAAACAGACTTCGCAAAGCAAAAGTAAATGGAGTTCTAATTGGTGAAACATTTATGAAAGCAGAAAATAAGAAAGAAATGCTGCAGAGGCTACGGGAAGTCTGAGTAAGCATTATGATAGAGCAGCAATGGAATGAAAGGTAAACTTACAGTGAGATTAAAGTAATGGGAAAGGAAATAGAAATGAGCAAAGGAAGATTTGGTATACATGGTGGTCAGTATGTTCCTGAAACATTAATGACTGCAGTAAATGAGTTAGAGGAAGCATACGAATATTATAAAAATGATCCTGAATTTAACAGGGAGCTTCAAGAGTTATTTAACAATTATGCGGGAAGACCTTCACTTCTCTACTATGCAGAGAAGATGACAAAAGATTTAGGCGGAGCAAAGATTTATTTAAAAAGAGAGGATTTAAATCATACAGGTTCCCACAAAATTAATAATGTGTTAGGTCAGACACTCCTCGCAAAGAAAATGGGAAAAACAAGGGTTATTGCAGAAACGGGTGCCGGACAGCATGGTGTGGCAACTGCCACAGCAGCAGCTTTGATGGATATGGAATGTGAAATCTATATGGGAAAAGAGGACTGTGAACGTCAGGCATTAAATGTATACAGAATGGAGCTTTTAGGAGCGAAAGTTCACGCTGTCACGAGTGGGACAATGACACTAAAAGATGCGGTAAATGAGGCAATGCGTGAGTGGACCAACCGAATGGATGATACTCTTTATGTATTGGGATCTGTTATGGGACCACATCCTTTTCCTATGATGGTTCGTGATTTTCAGAGTGTTATCAGTAAAGAAATAAAGGAGCAGATGTTAGAGAGAGAAGGAAGACTTCCAAATGCTGTGATTGCCTGTGTAGGTGGCGGTTCTAATGCTATGGGAGCATTCTACAATTTTATTGAAGATAAGGACGTAGAATTAATTGGTTGTGAGGCTGCCGGTCTTGGAGTGAACAATCCAAAGAATGCAGCAACCATCGCCAATGGAACAGAAGGAATCTTTCATGGAATGAAATCTTTATTCTGTCAAAATGAAGACGGACAGATTGCCCCGGTTTATTCTATTTCAGCAGGACTTGATTATCCGGGAATTGGACCGGAGCATGCAAATCTTCATGATACAGGAAGAGCAAAATATGTTCCAATAACAGATGTGGAAGCAGTAGAAGCTTTCGAATATTTATCAAGAGTTGAAGGGATTATTCCGGCAATTGAGAGTTCTCATGCATTAGCATATGCAATAAAATATGCGCCAACACTGGATAAAGACAAGATTATTGTAGTAAATGTTTCGGGACGTGGAGACAAAGATGTTGCTGCAATCGCAAGATATAGAGGAGTAAAGATTTATGAGTAAGGTTAGTGATGCGTTTAAAAATGGAAAGGCTTTTATCGCCTTTATTACAGGAGGAGACCCTGATTTAGAGACAACAAAAAAGTTGATTGTTGAAATTGAGAAAAATGGAGCAGATATTATTGAAATTGGAATTCCATTTTCGGATCCAATAGCAGAAGGTCCAGTAATTCAAGCAGCAGATTTGAGAGCATTAACAGCAGGATGTACTACAGACAAATTATTCGATACAATAAAAGAGTTAAAAGATATTGTGAAGATTCCTCTGGTATTTATGACTTATGCAAATGTGATTTTCAGATATGGAACAGAAAAATTTATGGGAAGATGCATGGAATGTGGTATTTCCGGTGTGATTGTACCTGACTGTCCTTTTGAAGAGAGAGAAGAACTGGCACCATACTGTGATAAAGCAGGGGTTGATTTGATACCTTTGATTGCACCGACTTCAGAAGAAAGAATTACAAAGATTGCAAAGTCAGCGCAGGGGTTTGTATATGTAGTTTCATCTCTTGGCGTTACAGGAGTGAGACAGGATATTACTACAGATTTAGGAGCTATGACAAAGTTAGTGAAAGAAGCAACAGATGTGCCATGTGCGATTGGATTTGGAATAGCAAAACCAGAGCAGGCAGCTGATGTATGTCAGTATGCAGATGGAGCAATTGTGGGAAGTGCTATTGTTAGAATTGTTGCTGAGCATGGTAAAGATAGCGTTCCTTATGTTGGAGAATATGTTAAGAGTATGAAGGATGCAATACGATAGAGTATTTATAAAAAATGAGAGTATCATATTTAAGAATGAACTCTCATTTTTTATGGAAAGATATATATTTTTAAGGGATAGGTAGTATTGGCAGTTGGTATATGATAAAATAATTTATTATATGGCAGGGGAGGTATTTTATGAAAAGACGAAAGAAAATAATGGCAGTAGTATTGTCAATTGCTGTGATATTTGGAACAATTATCTGGCAAGGTAAAGGGGATTCAAGAGTGTTGGCAAATACATCATCTGATGCATGGGAGCTTGTTTGGAGTGATGAATTTAACGATATGTCACTCAACATGGATTACTGGTCTTACGAAACTAGTTCTATGGTTTGGGGAAGTATGGAAACCCAGTATTATACAGCGGGAGATAATGTTAAGTTTGATGGAAACAATCTCATTATTATTCCAAGAAGAACAATTAAAAATGAAAAATCAAGTTGGACATCTGCTAGAATTACCACAAAGAAGAAGAAAACATTTCAATATGGAAAAATAGAAATCAGAGCCAAGGCGGCAAAAGGACAGGGAATATGTTCCTCAGGCTGGATGTTGGGTGATGGAAGTGGTGATACTAGAGGATGGCCATATGATGGTGAAATTGATATTATGGAGGTCATGTATACTGGTGTTCCTCAGGGACTTCACTGTGAATATTGGAATAATCAATCATGGTCACATGGATGTAAGAACTATTACACAGGATTAACACCAAAAGAATGTGCAGAAGATTTCCATACATATGGTATCATTTGGACGGATAAATATATCCAGTTTACAACAGATGGAAAAATTAAAGGATTCTATGCTCCAAGCAATTACAGTGGAAGTGATTATGAACAGATGTGGAAAGGTGAATTCGATCATCCATTCTTCTTTATCTTAAACTGTGCTATCGGAGGTAATGCAGCAGGTCCGGTTTCAGAAAAAGATTGGACGTTAGTTACGGACACTGCAACAAAGAAGGTATATGAGGATTACTTCTATATTGATTATGTGAGAGTATATCGGCAGAAAGAAAAAGAAAATAAGATATCAAAAGTTTCATTAAAAAGTGCGAGAAATATTAAAGGAAAAAGGGTAAAACTTACCTGGAAAAAAGTAAAAAATATATCCACATATGAAATAATTTATGCATCAAATAAGAAGTTTACAAAAAATAAGAAAACTGTGAAAGTAAAATCTTCTAAAAACTCAAAGATAATTACAAGACTAAAGAAAAAAAAGACGTATTATTTTAAAGTTCGTGCATATAGAATTACATCAGGAAAGAAAGTAAGTGGTGCATGGAGTAAAATAAAATCAGTTAAGATTAAAAAATAAGTAAGTTTGTCAAAATAAGGTGTGAAATGTCACACCTTATTTTGATAGTAAGAGTGAAAAGAATAATATTATAAAGTTCATGGATTGAGGTAAAAGGTTTCCTTGAAAAAAAACTATAATGCTGTATAATATGTTATTGGGATTGAAAGGTTATTTTTATAGAAAAAATGTGACGCCGCATCTTATAAAATATGCGCCATGATTTATTGAGGTATTGATTTTGGATATAAAGCAAATAGTAAAGAGCAAAAAAACTAAAAATATTGCAATTACCGTTATTGAGATTCTTTTCGTAGCAGGACTTATTTTTGGTGGTCTGATGTTTATCCAGAGTAAAGTCAACAGGGATGCAGACCAAAAAGCCAAAGTCGATAATCAAAGTGTAAAACAACAAAATAATAAAAGCAGTGAGAAATCTGATAAATATTATATTGAGATAAATAAAAGATTAAATGCGTTAATTATTTTTCAGTATTCGAAAGACGAAAAAACAAAAGAGCAGATAAAAGTATTTCGCTGTTGCTTAGGACAGGAGCTGCCAAAGGGCAATTTCCAAATAGGCAAAAAATATTCATGGCTTGATATTTATCAGGGATGGCATAAATATAATACATCTATTGGTAAAGGCGCATGGATTCATTCTTCTATTTATAAGGATAAATATGATTATCGGCTTTCCAAACCATCTTATAATTCATTAGGTAAAGCTCCGGCATATGGAAAAAGTATTCTGTTGTCAGCGGGAGATGCTGCATGGATTTATAATAATTGTAAAGAAGGAACGAAAGTTTCTATTATAAAAGGTAAGAAGAAAGATGTTCTGACAAAATCTCCTGAGCCAGTGGTATCTTTATATTCTTATTGTGGCTGGGACCCTACAGATCCTGACGAAAATAATCCATATCAAAAGATTAAAAATGGCAAGGTTGTTAAGGGGCTGAGTACGCTTATTATAGAAAAAGGTCATAAACCTGATTATTTAGGAAACTTAATTGCTTTAGGAACAAAAGGAAAGTTAATTACAAAACGGTTAAAGTATGATGAAATTGATTATTCCAGAGTAGGAACTTATACAGTGAATTATAAGTACAAAGCAAAAGATGGAACAAAATATAAAATTTCACAAAAAATCAAGGTAACAGATACAACTCCGCCAAAAGTATGGTGCACAAAAACACTTTATACACTAGAGGTAAAAAGTAGCAGCCCTGATGATATTAATACAGAAGAGAATGTAAAAAAGATAGTAGATATGGTAAAGGCGGGAGTGAGAGCAGATGAAGCAATTGTTGATACACAGGTTTCAACCTTAGAAAAAGAACAATTGCGTGAAGGCGAAAAGGCTCCAGTTGTGGTGAAAGTCAGAGATGCATATGGCAATATAGGTTCTTGTCAGGTGAATTGTGAGATTAAAGTAAAAGAAGAGGAGACGACAGAAAAGCCTACTGTGAAAAAAGAAAAACCAACGGTAAAGAAAAAGTCGGAAAAAAAGAAGACTACACCAAAAAAGCAAAAAGATAAAGAAACAAAAAAGAAGATTTCCAAAAAGAAATCTTCAGAATAATAAAAGAGAAAATAAATTTGTTTACATTTTTAGGAGGAAGAAATATGGCAACACCTTATAATCATAAGACAGTTGAAAAAAAATGGCAGAAATATTGGCAGGAAAATGATACTTTTAAGACAGATGTCTGGGATTTCAGTAAGCCGAAATATTATGCACTTGATATGTTTCCGTACCCATCAGGAGTAGGACTTCATGCAGGACATCCAGAAGGTTATACAGCGACAGATATTATGTCACGTATGAAAAGAATGCAGGGATATAATGTACTTCATCCGATGGGCTACGATTCCTTTGGACTTCCGGCGGAGCAGTATGCAGTGACTACCGGTAACCATCCGGCTGGATTTACAGAGGAAAATATTGAAACCTTTTCAAAGCAGCTAAAAGAATTAGGATTTGATTATGACTGGTCAAAGGTAATAGCAACCTCTGATCCTAAATTTTATAAATGGACACAGTGGATTTTTAAAAAATTATATGAAGCTGGATATGCAAAGCATATCGATATGCCTGTAAACTGGTGTGAGGAACTGGGAACAGTTCTCTCCAATGATGAGGTAATTGATGGAAAATCAGAGCGTGGCGGATATCCTGTTGTAAGAAAGAATATGAAGCAGTGGGTAATTGACCAGCCAGCTTTTGCAGAAAAATTGTTAGAAGGTTTGGAAGAGATTGACTGGCCGGAATCGACGAAAGATATGCAGAGAAACTGGATTGGAAAGAGTACCGGTGTAGAAGTTGATTTTGAAATTGTAGATGGTGGTAAGTTTTCTATCTTTACTACGTGTATTGAGACTATTTACGGTATTACATTTATGGTGCTGGCACCGGACGGTGAGATTGTTAAGAATCTTATGGACAGAGTGCAAAATAAAGAAGAGGTTCAGGCATATATTGATGAAACAGCCAAGAAAAATGACTTTGACCGTACAGAATTAAATAAGACAAAATCAGGATGCAGACTAGAAGGTATTTATTGTATCAATCCTGTAAATGGAAAGAAAGTGCCATTGTTTATTGGTGATTTTGTACTGGCAAGTTATGGTACAGGAGCTGTTATGGCAGTTCCAAGTCATGACCAGAGAGATTTTGAGTATGCAATCGCACATAATATAGATATGATTCAGGTTATCGAGGGAGAAGATGTATCAGAGCATGCATTTGAAAAGCAGGATTATCTTGGTAAGGGATGTAAGTTGCTAAACTCAGAAGAATTTACAGGACTTACAGTTGAAGAGGCAAAGCCAGCAATCACAAAGAAATTAGTAGATATGGGTGTTGCAAAAGAGACAGTGAATTATCACTTCCGTGAATGGATTTTTGCAAGACAGAGATATTGGGGAGAGCCGGTTCCTTGTGTATACAAAGAAGACGGAGAAATATATTTTCTTTCGGATGAGGAACTTCCACTGATTCTTCCACCGTTAGATGATTATAAAGGAAAGAATGGAAAGGCACCACTTGAAAATGCCAAGGATTGGAAACAGTATGATAATAACGGTGTAAAGGGTGTGCGTGAGACAGCAACAATGCCAGGTTCTGCAGGTTCTTCATGGTATTATATGAGATATATTGATCCAGATAACGAAGAGGAGTTCGCAAATCAGGAATTGTTAAAACACTGGCTTCCGGTAGATTTATATGTAGGTGGCCCGGAGCATGCTGTGGGTCATCTGATGTACTCACGTATCTGGAACAGATTTTTATTTGATGAAGGTCTCTCACCAGTAAAAGAGCCATTCCAGAAATTAGTTCACCAGGGAATGATTCTCGGTGAAAATGGTATTAAGATGGGTAAGAGATTCCCTGAATTTGTTGTAAATCCAAGTGATATTGTAGAGGAATATGGTGCAGATACATTAAGATTATACGAAATGTTCATGGGACCAATTGAGGTTTCAAAACCTTGGAATTCTGATGCTGTACAGGGAGCATATCGTTTTATCAAGAGAGTCTGGACATTCTTTACAGATGGTGAAAAAATTACAGAAGAAAATGATGACACACTGACAAAGGTATACCATCAGACAGTAAAGAAGGTGACAAACGACTTTGAAGAGCTGGGATATAATACAGCGATTGCCCAGATGATGACATTTGTCAATGAAGTTTATAAGGCTGGTAAATGCCCAAGAGAATATGCTGAGAATTTCATTAAAATGTTCTCATGTATCTGTCCTCATGTTGGTGAAGAAATATGGGCAGTGTTAGGACATACAGAGACGATTGCATATGAAAAATGGCCTACATATGATGAGAGCAAAATGGTAGAAGACACTATTAAAGTACCAGTACAGATTAATGGTAAAACAAAGGCAGTTGTAGAACTTCCTGCTGATGTTTCAAAAGATGATGCTATTGCTACAGGAAAAGAAGCGATTGCAGATAAACTGACAGGAAGTATTGTTAAGGAAATTTACGTACCTGGAAGAATTATTAATCTGGTAGTGAAATAAGAAATAAATAAACGGTGTGCTATTGAATCTAGCACACCGTTTATTTATTTCTTTTTTCCAACCATATTAACTATTTTTTTTACCATATCAATTCTTTGAATCTGTTCAGGTGTCATATCTTCTTTCAAAACATTAAGGATCAGGTCCGTTTCAGCATTCGTGAAATTAATTCCTTTTTTACCCGCCATATTTGACTGCTGAATAAAGTATGTAAACATCTGCTTTGGTTCCATACCTTTTGCACCTTCGATAATTTTTGTTAAAACTTCAAGCTTCTCATTAGAAATACCATTTAGTACCGGATCATCCATCCACTTATTATTCGTCATAATCATTTAATCCTTTCTCATAGTTTGTCTTTGATGAATTTATCTCGTCATTTTCATCAAATAAATTATTCTCATTTTCATGGAAATTATCTTCTTTATTTTCATCTGAAGAAGTATCAGTATTTCCACTAAAAGCAGAAATATCTTCTTCTGTAGATGGAGGTGCGTCACCTCCAAAAGCAGAACCCATAAATGCACTCATCATATCTTCGTTCATATCCATTCCATTCATTGCTTCCATCATATCCATCATTCCTTTTAAGTTTTCGAAGGTTTCGCGTGTGTCATCGCCTAAAAAGTCAATAATATCCTCTAACATGCCTTCCATTCCCTTATGCTTGTCAGCATTCGTTGCAGCAATAGAAAGGTTAGAACTTATGCTCATAGCATTCTGCAATTCCCTAAATTTGATAAACATTCCGATATATTTTCCCATAGGACTATCAATGTAGGGAATTACAGCCTTGATTATCTGCATTGTCTGGTTTGTTACCATAGAATCAAATTTTGTTTGTTTCATTTGGTTGTTGTCCATCAGGCTGTAATCCTCCATTAACATTGATGCATCTGTGGTTAATTAAGTCTATGCCTGAACATAGACTTAAATGCTAATACATAAAAGTAAAATTAAAAAATTAATATTACTCACATCGTATGAGTACAACATACTGGTCAGCAGACACTGTACGTCATATTCATAAAAGTCGTTGTTGTCAACTAGCAACCACAACCGCAGCCGTTACCGTTTCCACCAAAGATTCCGTTTCCACAGCCACAGCAGCTAAATAAAATGAATAACCAGATTATTGATGAACAGCAGTCGCCTCCACCGAAAAATCCATTTCCATTACCACATCCGCCACAGCAGAATAAAAGAATAAGAATTAAGAAGAAACAGTTATTATTTCCTCCATCACAACCGCATCCGCAGTTTGTTGCTGCTAAATCACTCATATTTAATCTCCTTAAATATTTACTTACACTAAATAATATGAGATACAGCCTGTCTTGTTTACAATTTTTTTAACAGTTCAGTCAGCAGCTCGAATTTGCTTCGTTGCTTCTCGCTGATTTGGCTCGCATATTTCCAACAGTTCAGCCAGCAGCTCGAATCCACTTCGTTGCTTCTCGCTGATTTGGCTCACCATATGATACAGAATAAATATAGCAAATTGCCTGCAAGCAGTCATTTGCTATATTTATTCTGTATCGCATGGCTGAACTGTTGGCATATATTAAATTAGAAATCGAAAGAAATGATGAATAAATCAAATAGAGATTAAAAGATTTCTATTTAAAATATCAGGAGGCAGGATATGAGAAAAGTGAGAACGGACTTGGGAATAGATAGAATACACATGGAAGGAATAACAGGGGATGGTGTGGTAGTAGCCGTTTTGGACAGTGGTATTAGTACACATCCTGATTTTGGAGACAGGATTATATATTTTAAAGACTTTATTAATGGAAGACAATCGCCTTATGATGATGAAGGGCATGGCACTCATGTGGCAGGTATTATTTGTGGAAATGGAAAATTATCAAGGGGGATGATGAGGGGAATTGCTCCCAAAACAAAAATAGTGGCATTGAAAGTTTTAAATGAGAAAGGAATGGGAAAAGAACGTGATGTGATAGAAGGGCTGCATTGGATTGTAGATAATGGAAGGGATTATGGAATTAATGTTGTAAATATCTCTTTTGGAACGCTGGGAAATGATAAAGAAGAAAATAAAAGACTATTAGATGAAGTAGAATTGCTTTGGGATTTAGGATATGTAGTAGTGGCAGCGGCAGGAAATAACGGTCCGGGTCCAAGTTCCATATCTACCCCGGGAGATTGTAAAAAGATTATAACAGTGGGAGCAGATAATGATAATTTAAAGATGATCGTAAATGGTAAAGTCACATATCATTATTCAGGGAGAGGACCGACAAAGCAATGCATTTTAAAACCGGATATTGTAGCTCCGGCAAATGGAATTTTTAGTTGCTGTAATCTCTGGGAAAAAAGATATTTGTATGTGGCAAAGAGTGGCACTTCCATGGCTACACCAATTGTTACAGGAGGAGCCTGCCTTATGTTAGAGAAAAATAAAAATTTATCAAATGCTGAATGTAAAAAAATCATAAAAGCTACAGCGGATGATATGAAAATGGACAGAAACAGACAAGGCTGGGGAAAGATAAATATTATGAAAGCGCTTAAAAATTAAAAATAAAAAAATTAAATCGATTTTATTTACTTTATGCCTGATTTGGCTTATAATTTACAGGGATACTACAGGTTAATTTTAGGAGGAGACAAAATGGAAAAGATTAAAATGACCACTCCATTGGTAGAAATGGACGGAGACGAGATGACAAGGATTCTTTGGAAACTGATCAAAGATGAATTGTTGTTACCATTCGTAGATTTAAAGACTGAATACTATGATTTAGGATTAGATTATAGAAATGAGACAAATGATCAGGTTACATTCGATTCAGCAGAGGCTACAAAGAAGTATGGTGTAGCTGTAAAGTGTGCTACAATCACACCAAATGCTGCAAGAATGCCTGAATATAATTTAAAAGAAATGTGGAAGAGCCCTAATGGAACAATCAGAGCAATTCTTGATGGTACAGTATTCAGAGCTCCGATTATTGTGAAAGGTATTGAACCGTATGTTAAGAACTGGACAAAACCGATTACAATTGCAAGACATGCTTATGGTGATGTATATAAGGGAGTTGAAATGAAAATTCCTGCAGCTGGAAAGGCTGAACTAGTATATACAAATGAAGCGGGAGAAGAAACAAGGGAAACAATTCATAACTTTGATGGAGCTGGTATTATTCAGGGAATGCATAACTTAAATGGTTCAATTGAAAGTTTTGCAAGAAGTTGCTTTAATTTTGCTCTTGATACAAAACAGGATTTATGGTTCGCGACAAAAGATACGATTTCAAAGAAATATGATCATACATTTAAAGATATTTTTCAGGAAATTTTTGATGCAGAGTATAAGGAAAAATTCGATGCTGCAGGTATTGAATATTTTTACACTTTAATTGATGATGCAGTGGCAAGAGTTATGCGTTCAGAAGGTGGATATATCTGGGCTTGTAAGAATTATGATGGAGATGTTATGTCTGATATGGTTGCTACAGCTTTTGGTTCACTTTCTATGATGACATCAGTACTTGCTTCACCTCAGGGGTACTATGAGTATGAGGCTGCACATGGTACAGTACAGAGACATTATTACAAACACTTAAAGGGAGAAGAAACATCTACAAACCCTATCGCAACAATCTTTGCTTGGACTGGTGCTCTTAGAAAAAGAGGAGAGTTGGATAATCTCCCAGAACTTATGGCATTTGCTGATAAGTTAGAAAAGGCTTGTATTGATACAATTGAAAATGGAGAGATGACAGGAGATTTATATCTCATCTCAACATTGGAAAATAAAAAGAAATTAAATACACAGGACTTTATTATGGCTATCAGAAAGACTTTAGAAGAATTGATGTAGAACAGTGTATTTAAAAATAAATAATAATTAAGGAGAATAAGAAATGAAAAAAGTCATTAAAAGTTTAGTAGTTATTGTAGCATTTGTTGCAATGATGTTTGCGATGGCATTTACTACAATGGCAGTAGATTCTATCACACCAACAAAATCAGTTACAGGAAGAGAAAATGCAGTAAAGAAAACATATACAATTACACAGCAAAACAGAATCGAAGGAACATATTATTATGGATATGTAATCCCAGTAACAGTAAGTGAAGCAGGAACTTTAGAAATTAAAGTTGATGTTATAAAATTAGATAAGGGTTGCGAAATAGATCTTTATACAGATGCTGAATTAAAAAATGTTATTTCAGGAAGTTATATTACTCTTTCTCAGGGAGAAACAAAGAAAACAAAGTATATTTCACTAAGCAACAAAGGAACTTACTATTTATTTGTTACATGTACTGATTATACAAATAATCCAGCGTTTACAGATACGTTAAGCTTTTCTACACGTCTTTTCACTAATGGCGATAGAACAATTAAGTCAGGTCAAACGATTACATATTATAGAAACAATGGTAGCGATAACTACTATTTCAAGTATAAAGCTGAAAAGACAGGTAAGGTTATAGTTACACTTCCACATGCTACGGGAAGTTATGTAACACTCATGAATTCAAAGAAAAAGGCTCTTTCTGAGAAAGAATGGGTTTCAAGTGCTATAGGTAATTTTAAGTTTACTTTTGCTGTGAAGAAGGGAGCAACATATTATTTTCTTGTTAATTCAAACGGAACAGCATATGGAAATCTTCAGAGCATAACAGTTAAGAATACTGCTGTAAAGGCAAAAGCAGGCTCTAAAAAATCTAAAGCTGTAAATATCAAATACAATAAAAAGGCAAAATGTTTAGTTGTACCTGGTGATAAGAAAGCAAAATGGTATAAGTTTACTTTGAAAAAAGGTAAAAAGCCAGAAACTGTGTTTGAAGGTAATGTAACAGGTTCTGTAAAAGTTCAGGTGTTGAACAAAAAGGGTAAAGTGATTTCTACAAATACATGGTATGGAGGGAAATCATCACTCAAATCATGGGGAAATTGGACAAAAGGTACTTATTATATTAAGATAACAAGATCTAATTCATTATCAAGTGGAATATTTACGATTAAAAATAAACAAGTTAAGAAATAAAAGATTAAAATTAAGTGGTTTTATATGATAGGCTTCTAGAATAAACTAGAAGTCTATCATATTATAAAGAGATTTTTTACTATTTGTGCAGTATAAAAAGAGAATGGAGAGTACGATGAAAGAAAATCTAAAAAAGATGATATCTTATTACAAACCTTACAAAGGAGTTTTTTTAACTGATATGTTTTTTGCAATTATGGCATCAGCAATCGCACTGGTTATACCTTTGGTGGTAAGATATGTAACATCGACTGTAATATATCTGGAAAAAAATGAGGTAATTGAAAGTTTGATAATCATATCAGTAGTTGTAACTGTTCTGATTTTGTTTCAATGTTATTGCAACTATTATATATCTAATTATGGTCATGTAATGGGAGCAAAGATTGAATATGATATGCGTGCAGAAATTTTCGCACATTTTCAAAAAATGCCTTTTTCTTTTTATGATGACCAGAAGGTTGGTCAATTAATGTCAAGAATTACATCTGATTTATTTGATATTACAGAGTTATTACATCACGGTCCGGAAAATCTTATTATTTCATTTATTAAAATTATTGGAGCTTTGGTAATACTCTTGAGTATTAATATAAAACTAGCTATAGCAGCTTTTGTTTTAATACCGGTTATGATTGTTTATGCTTATTTTTTTAATAAAAAAATGAAACAGACTTTTCGAATGAACCGCGTCAAGATTGCGGAGATTAATGAACAGATAGAAGATAATTTATCAGGAATTCGTGTTGTAAAATCTTTTGCAAATGAGATGATTGAGAATGAAAAATTTAAACAGGGAAATGATGGATTCTTAAGAGCGAAAAAAGATAATTACAGATATATGGGTGGATATCATTCAGGACTTACAGCTTTTACTACGATGATTAATTTGATTGTTATTATTTCAGGTGGAGTAATGATTACAAATAATATGGTCAGTATCACAGATTTACTTACATTTTTATTATATATTAATATTTTTACAGATCCTGTTAGAACATTGATTGATTTTACCGAACAATTTCAAAATGGATATTCCGGGTATGAAAGATTCAGGCAGATTCTTATGTTAGAACCGGAAATAAAGGATAAAGATAATGCAAAGGAGATTGGAAAAGTAAGGGGGAATATTATTTTTGATGATGTTTCTTTTCGTTATAATGACAATGCCCACAGAGTGTTAAAACACATTGATTTGAGCATTGATGCCGGTTCCTATATTGCACTGGTAGGATCATCCGGAGCAGGAAAGAGTACATTATGCAACCTGATTCCACGTTTTTATGAGGTCACTAGTGGTAGAATTTTAATTGATGGGCATGATATCAGAGAAGTGAAACTGAAATCTCTTAGAGATAATATCGGTATGGTACAACAGGATGTATATTTGTTTGCAGGAACTATTTACGAAAATATTAAATACGGAAGACCTGATGCCACAGAAGAGGAAGTAATTGAAGCAGCGAAAGAGGCAAATGCATACGATTTTATTATGTCACTTCCAAATGGTTTTAACACAGATATTGGACAGCGAGGTATAAAATTGTCAGGCGGACAGAAACAGCGATTGTCTATTGCCAGAGTATTTCTTAAGAACCCTCCAATTTTGATATTTGATGAAGCTACATCTGCACTGGATAATGAAAGTGAAAAGATTGTGCAGGAGTCCATGGAAAAACTGGCGAAGAACCGTACGACATTAGTGATAGCTCACCGATTATCAACAATCAGGAATGCAGAGAAAATTCTTGTTCTTACAGATAAGGGGATTGAGGAAGAAGGAACACATGCAGAGTTGATGATAAAACATGGGATTTACTATGATTTGTATAAAATGACAGAAGTATAGAAATTCTGGTTTATCGCACGCAAAAGAAAAGCAAGCGACTGCGTAAGCAGGCATTTGCTTTTCTTGGTGCGATACCGACAAAATCATAAGTGCGTAGCACGACAGACGTGTTAACGTCTGGATTTTGGAGGTGCCGAGGTGTTTCGAATATAAAAGGGATACACAGGGAAACTGAATTTTAGAAACATTTGTAGATAGAAAAAAGAGAATTGATTTTTAAGCACCGACTTCATTTTCGAAAAAATCTTGATGATTTTTTCTCATGTAAGTCTTAAAATCTGATTTTGAAAATCAGATTTTAACTTATCTTTCAGTTCTCTTTTTCTATACAAATTTGTTTCTAAAATTCAATGTTTCCCTGTGTATCCCTTTTATATCTCGTCCCACCACTACAAATCCTAGATTTATCAA
>CAJTRZ010000008.1:48112-114645 GCA_910578975.1 uncultured Eubacterium sp. | reverse complement strand
ATATATTTTTTTGAAACAACAAAAAACATATGTAAAAAAGTTTAGAATTCATGGAGAATAAAAATTTATTACATATCTAAAATAAAAAAATAAGACTTCATATATGTAAATCAATATAATAAAGCAGGATTGGATGTTGAAAATACATGTGCAGACTCAAAAAATAATGTTTTGTATATGTAAATCCTAAATGTGTTTTATGAAAGGAAGCATATTTTCTGTATATATCACTTCAGCAGTGAAAGGTCTTTACAACAACAATTACAATTGATAAATCTAGGATTTGTAGTGGTAGGACGAGATATAAAAGGGATACACAGACCACCTCAACACCTCCAAAATCCAGACGTTAACACGTCTGTCGTGCTACGCACTTATGATTTTGTCGGTATCGCACCAAGAAAAGCAAATGCCTGCTTACGCAGTCGCTTGCTTTTCTTTTGCGTGCGATAAACCGGAATTTATTACTTTTGTTTTTTGCCTTTTGTCATGACAAGTGCTGTAATATTGTCTTTAAATATCAAGCCAAGGAATACCAGTAAACACAAAATACTGATTGTCAGTCCGCTTCCAAATCCCTGTGGAGTATATTCAAATGTTACTTCATGTTGACCACCATCTACTAATACGCCGATAAACGCGCCATCACATATTGGAGTAATTGCAGATTCATTTCCGTCAACAGAAACCTTCCAGCCTTTGTCGTAAGGAATTGATGTGTACATAATACCCTGCTGCGTTGCAGTAACTGTACCACTGATTTTTGTATCAGTACGTTCAGTAACAGTATATGGATTAGCATTTAATAGTGCATAATCTTCCTGCCATGCTTCTGTATCAAAAGCATATGCGTAACATGCAGAAATTGCCTGACCATCGCCTGCTGTAATTGTAATCGTAGAATTAGCAGTTACATTTCCTAAATGACAGATATAGTTCTGATTTGTTGAAGAAAATGATTTGGTCGTCGTAGTAGAAGTTGAACCATTCTGATCTTCAATAATATTGCCGTTAGTTACAGTGGCAGTAAGAGTTTCAGATGATGTTGTACAGTAGAAGTAAACATCAAATGTCTTCTGATTTGGATCCGGTGTATATTTGTCATTTGCTTCTAAAGCATACTTTGTACTGAATGTTCCAACAGCAGATGATTTTAACTGATGAAAAATATTTTTGCCGCCATTCACAGCTGTACGGACAAAGTTGTTCTGTGTTGCAAATGGATTTCCACTTTTCTTATCCCAGCTGGCTTCAGTACCAGTATTCATCATAAAACCAAGAGGAAGTGTATTGTTATACTTATATAATTTTAGTGTACTTTGTCCACCTTTGGTTTTGTAAGTCTTCTGATCAACAAGTGTCATATTATTTGGAAGAGAACAGGAGCCAGTTGCATATTCATATTTGATAGACTGCATAGCTGCCGTTAATGGAGTGTGTCCATAATATGAATAAGCGTTGAATGATGTCTGCATTCCAATTTCATCGTAATAATCCTGTATTGCCGCAGAAGCAACGGATGAAAATGTTGATACGCTGTCATAACCGAAACGGGCACCATCATTTCTGGTAGCGTGATATTCGCCCTCTGTCCGGTAGAAATTAACACCCTCAGCTTTTGCCATATCTTCAGCAGTTTTGTTTAATTGGTCATAAGTAGTTCTTGCTTCATAATATCCACTACGTGAAGAGGTACTAGGAATACCTGTAACGCTCATGTTTAAAGTTAATTCACAGAAAACTAATAGTATCAATAAATAAGTAAAGAACGCTTTCATGTCATGATATTTTCTGTAGCAGAAGAATAAAAGTACATACAAGGCAATAAAGAAAATGCTAAAGTAAATAATCTTGATAATACTTGTATCTACATCCAGTTCACTAAAGAATCCGGTGTTTTTAAATAATTCCTGTAATACTAATATCAGACCGACAGAAGCTCCGGCAGAACCGATAATCTGTGCTGGTTTAAATTCCTTAATATGAATGAAAGCCTCATAAGCCATTGTGACTATTAAGAAAATGTAGAGGAATGATTCTCTACATGGAAGACTATTTGGAAAATGTAAACCATGCCAGATATAGTTTGGAATGTTAAAACTAAAACTTAATAACATAATAACAGCAATAATTGTTTTGCCGACACGCTCTTTTATGCTGATTTTTTTACATAACCAGAATAGTGGAATTAAAATAAATACAGCCACAGTACAATAAATGTTCGGGTCATGTGGATATTTTAAATCTGCTACAGGTATGCAGATTAATGAGCGGAAGAGCATATAAAGAATTGAAAAATATTCTTCTAAGGCTTCCGGGAATGATGTGTCTGCTGATTTTGTCATGAGCATATTAAAGTATTCTGGAAGAATAACACATGCTGCCAGACCGCCACCTAAAATAGAATAAATTGCAAAGTCTTTAAAAGCAAGTAATCTTGCCTTTAACTGTCCGATATTGGAATCAAAATCAGAAACACAAAGTAAATAAATAAAATAGATAACACTGTAAATACAAAGCATAATTCCAATGTAATAGTTAGAGAAAATACCCAGTGCCAATGCAATACAATACATTTTATAACGTTTTTCATTTACTAAGCGGTCAAGACCAAGAATAATAAATGGAAGCAGCCACATGCAGTCAAGCCACATAATATTCCAGCTGAATGCTGCAAAATATGCTGACAGGGCATAAATCATACCAAAAATTACAGCGTTGATGCTTTTGCTGTGAAATTTCTTTGTCAGATAGTAAGTAGTAGCAAATCCTGAAAGTCCCATTTTTAGAATAATGGAAAAACTTACGAAGTCTGCCATATTGCCAGGCCATAAAATTGTTAAAAGATTAAACGGGCTGGATAAGTAGTAAGCGGCGATTGCCAGAAAGTTCATGCCGGAGCCGATTTCCCATGTGTAAAAAAGACTTCCGCCGCCACGCAATTTGTTTTGCAAGATTTCAAGGTATGGTGTGTATTGGTGGTAACAGTCACTTCTAAGGTACATTTCATCTCCGAATGGAAATACCCCCTTAATTAAATACACAACAGTCATTGAGATAACAGGTAGGATAAATGCTAAGAAGTAAAGCTTGTTATCACTACACCATTTTGTAAATGAAAAATTACTCTGTTTCTTTATTTTCATTTTGTGTCCCCTTCCTTTTGTTAAAAATGAATAGTTTACTAAAAATATAATTTAAAACAATTGTTAAAACCATAGAGATTGCTTTGGCAATATAAGGATTACCACCAATCATTTTGGATATTAACAATATAATTTCCGTCATAATTAATGTGACAATGCGGGCATTGGTAAATTTGATAAATTCTCGTAATATGGCAGAAAAACTTGTAGTTCTGCTTTTAAATACCCAAAGTTTATTTGTAATGTATGCAAAAATAATTGCACATATGGTGGAAATAATATTGGATATTAATTCGTCACATCCAACAGCTGTAATTGCTGAGAAAACAACATAATCCACTACCGAAGTTCCCAGACCGAAAAAGATATAGGAAATCATTTCATAACTAATCAGTCCGCGAATTAAAGTACGAAGCTGGTTGTTGCTACAATGCTTTAATAAACAATCACGTATTTTTATTACAATTTCTTTCATATGTTTATTCCTTAAAGATTATTTTGTATTATCAATATTAGAATCCTGAACGATATAAATAGGTCTGTCTTTTGCTTCAAGATATATGTTGGCAATATACTCTCCTAATATTCCTAATGATAATTCAATGATACCGCCCATAAAAAGAACAGCGGTCATCAAAGAAGCATATCCTGAGACTTCGATACCAAAGAATAGTTTTCGAATTAGTGTGACAATAATCATAACAAATGCCAGGAAAGAAATAAAAAGTCCGGAACAGGTTAAAAATCTCAATGGAGCAATGGAGAAGGATGTAATTCCTGTCAAGGCATATTTAAATAAACTTTTAAAACTCCATTTTGTTTCACCGGCAGGACGCTCTATATTCTCATAAGGAATCCAACTGGTCTGAAAACCGACCCATTCGAAAATACCCTTTGAAAAACGCTGTACTTCAGATAATTTAATAATATTGTCTACCATTTGTTTGCTCATAATTCTAAAATCTACAGCATTTTGTACTAATTGGACATCTGTAAAACGATTGCTTAACCTATAATAGAGAGCAGAAAATGCACTTTTAATTTTCGATTCACCTTTTCTACTAGTACGCTTTGCAGCACAACAGTCATATCCTTTCTCGATTTCGGAAATCATTTTAGGAACTAGAGCCGGAGGGTGTTGCAAATCAGCATCCATTATAATGATGTAATCGGCAGTAGTATTGCATAGTCCTGCATACATGGCAGCTTCCTTTCCAAAATTTCTGGAAAATGAAATATATTTTACATTTTCATTATTTTCAGCTAATTCTTTTAAAAGCAAGTGTGTTTTATCTTTACTGCCGTCATTTACAAAAATGTACGTAAAACGATAGTCTTCAATATTTTTATAGATTTTTTCTGATTCCTGATAAAACATTTCAAGCATTGCTTCTTCGTTATAGCAGGGAACCACTACGTCGATAGTTTTCATCTTTATCCTCCGAAAAGCGACAAAATATTATTGTCCATAATCCTCTCTATTTTACTATAAAATGGAACAGGTGTAAATAAAAAAACTTGTCCCCATAATAGAGACAAGTTTTTAATAATGAGTTATTTATTTTTCAATTCCATTTTCTTTCTCCATCATTGCTCTAACCTTTAGTGGAAGACCAAATAATGTGATAAATCCTTCAGCGTCATGGTGATCATATAAATCGCCTGTTGTAAATGATGCAAGGCTTTCACTGTATAATGAGTATGGAGAAGTAGTTCCAGCTTTAATGATGTTTCCTTTGTAAAGTTTGAATTTTACTTCGCCAGTAACATATTCCTGTGTAGATTCAATAAATGCCTGAACAGCTTCACGAAGTGGTGTAAACCATTTTCCTTCATATACAATCTGAGCAAGTTTGTTGCCCATATCTTTCTTAACATCCATGGTAGCTCTGTCAAGAACTAATTCTTCAAGCTGGTCGTGTGCTTCCATAAGAATTGTTCCACCTGGAGTTTCATAAACACCACGGGATTTCATACCAACAACACGGTTTTCAACAATGTCTACAATTCCAACTCCATGTTTTCCACCGAGTCTGTTTAATTCACGGATAATATCAGATACTTTCATTTCTTTTCCGTTTACAGATTTTGGAACACCTTTTTCAAAAGTCATTGTTACGTATTCGCCTTCATCTGGAGCTTTCTCTGGAGAAACACCAAGGACTAAAAGGTGATCGTAATTTGGTTCATTTGCAGGATCTTCTAATTCCAAACCTTCATGACTGATATGCCATAAGTTTCTGTCACGGCTGTAGCTCTGGTCTGCTGAAAATGGAAGGTCAATGTCGTGTGCCTTACAATATTCGATTTCTGATTCACGGCTGTCCATATCCCATTTGTCATCTCTCCATGCAGCAATAATCTTAATATCAGGAGCAAGTGCCTTGATACCAAGTTCAAAACGAATCTGGTCATTACCTTTACCAGTAGCACCGTGGCAGATAGCAGTAGCTCCTTCTTTTCTTGCAATTTCAACTAATCTTTTTGCAATACCCGGTCTTGCCATGGAAGTACCAAGTAAGTATTTATTTTCATATACTGCGCTTCCCTGAACACAAGGAACAATATAATCATCACAGAATTCATCTGTAATATCTTCTATGTATAATTTTGTAGCACCTGAATATTTTGCTCTTTCCTCAAGACCGTCTAATTCCTCTTCCTGTCCACAGTCGATACAGCAGCAGATAACTTCATAATCATAGTTTTCTTTTAACCAAGGGATGATAGCTGTTGTATCAAGTCCGCCTGAATAAGCTAAAATAACTTTTTCCTTTGCCATTTTACAATCCTCCAAATATATTCTTTTTCTTCTTTATATAAATGCAGCAAAAACTTGCAGCATATTGTCAACAGTTGATACTATACAACACTTATGCATAAAAATCAAGAAAAAATCTAAAAAAATGTATAATTATGCAAAAACTATGCATAAAACTTGCATATTATACAGAAAAAGTGTATAGTTACTAACAGCAACATAAAATGGCTTGTATTTTAATACACAAAAGACTAAAATACATTTGAAAGAAAGTATTGCAGGGAGAGGTAAATATGATAAAAGTAGGTATTATTGGTTCTACAGGATATGCAGGTGTTGAGCTTGTCAGATTAATACAACAGCACAAAGATGCAGAAGTAGTATGGTTTGGTTCAAGAAGTTATGTAGATAAAAAATATTCAGAAGTTTTTAGAAATATGTTTCAGATAGTAGACGCAAAGTGCCTGGATGATAATATGGAGGAATTGGCAGAGGCAGTTGATGTTATTTTTACAGCTACTCCACAAGGACTTTGTGGTTCGTTGGTAAATGAAGAGATATTAAATAAGGTAAAGATTATAGATTTAAGTGCTGACTTTAGAATTAAAGATGTAGCTACTTATGAAAAATGGTACGGAATAGAACATAAGAGTCCTCAATTTATAGAGGAAGCAGTTTATGGTTTATGTGAAATTAATAGAGAACAAATAAAAGATACAAGAATTCTTGCAAACCCAGGATGTTATACAACATGTAGCATTTTGTCCATTTATCCTATGGTAAAAGAGGGACTGGTTGATCCAAGGTCAATTATTGTAGATGCCAAGTCTGGTACATCAGGTGCAGGACGCAGTGCAAAGGTACCGAATCTGTTTTGTGAAGTAAATGAAAATATTAAAGCTTATGGTGTGACAACACACAGACATACACCGGAGATAGAAGAGCAGTTGGGATATGCAGCAGGTGAAGAAGTGATGATTAATTTTACGCCACATCTTGTTCCAATGCAGAGAGGTATTTTAGTGACTGCTTATGCCGATTTGAAGAAAGATGTTACATATGATGAAGTCAAAGCGGTCTATGACAAATATTATGGAAAGGAATATTTCATCCGAGTATTAGAAAAGGATGAAACTCCTGAAACAAGATGGGTAGAAGGCAGCAATTTTGTAGATGTAAATTTTAAAATTGATGAGAGAACTGGCCGTATTATTATGATGGGGGCATTAGATAATCTGATAAAAGGTGCAGCAGGTCAGGCTGTACAGAATTTTAATATTATGTTTGGTTTTGATGAGAATGAAAGTTTAAAGCAAGTGCCAATGTTCCCATAAGAATATCAGTTTTGATGAATGAACAAAAAATAAGTAAGACAGCACGAAATGTTTCGTGAAAAATAATTGTAACAGCAAGGAGAGATTATGAAGAAAATAGATGGTGGAGTGACTGCCCCAAAAGGATTTAAAGCAACAGGATTACGTGTGGGTATCAAAGAAGGCAATATAGATAAAAAAGATATGGCGATGATTTACAGTGAGGTGCCATGCGTGGCAGCAGGTACATTTACGACCAATCAGGTAAAAGCAGCTCCTGTGAAGTGGGATATGAATATCGTAGAAAATAGCGATGCGGTGCACGCAGTGATTTGTAATAGTGGTGTGGCAAATGCATGTACTGGCGCAGAGGGAATGAAGTATTGTGAGGATATGGCAGACGCCACGGCAGATGCTCTTAATATAAAAAAGGACGAGGTTTTAGTGGCATCTACAGGAGTGATAGGTGCACAACTTCCTATGGATAAGATAACAAAAGGAATTGATATGCTTGTGCCACAACTTAGTGATGGGTTAGATGGCGGACATGATGCGGCACTTGCAATTATGACTACAGATACAATTCCGAAAGAAATCGCTTATGAAATAGAAATTGGAGGAAAGACTTGCACGATTGGAGGAATGTGTAAGGGATCCGGCATGATACATCCAAATATGTGTACAATGCTTGGGTTTGCTATGACAGATGTAAATATATCGAAGGAACTCCTGACAGAAGCATTAAAGGAAGATATTAAGGATACTTTTAATATGGTTTCTGTGGATGGAGATACATCGACTAATGATACAGTACTACTACTTGCAAATGGATTAGCGGGCAATGAAAAGATAACAGAGAAAAATGAAGATTACTATAAATTTATAGAAGTACTTCACCAGATTAATGTTTTCCTGTCAAAGAAGATAGCAGGAGACGGTGAGGGAGCAACAGCGCTGTTTGAAGTGAAAATTGTGGGTGCAGAGTCAAAAGAACAGGCAGTTACACTTGCAAAATCAGTTGTGACATCCAGTCTTACAAAGGCAGCAATTTATGGGCATGATGCAAACTGGGGAAGAATCCTTTGTGCATTAGGATATTCTAAGGCAGCATTCAATCCGGATATAGTAGATATTTATTTTGAGAGTAGGGCAGGAAAGCTGAAGATTGTGGAAAGTGGAATGGCAACAGATTACAGTGAGGAAAGAGCTACAGAGATTTTGTCAGAAGAGGAAGTAACAGCCATCTGTGATATGAAGATGGGTGCATATAAGGCAACAGCATGGGGCTGTGATTTAACTCATGAATATGTAAGTATTAATGCGGATTATAGAAGTTAGTGTAATAGACTAAAACATGTAAAGAAAAGAGGAAGTTAAAATGTTAATGAAGGGACAACAGAATTTACACATGGAAAAATGGATAGAGAAGGGGGATGTGCTCATAGAGGCACTGCCTTATATCCAGAGATTTAACCGAAAGATAATTGTAGTAAAGTATGGTGGAAGTGCTATGCTTGATGAAGATTTTATGTCCAGTGTAATACAGGATATTACATTATTGAAATTAGTTGGATTTAAACCAATTATTGTGCATGGCGGCGGTAAGGCGATTAGTAAACATATCGACCGTCTTGGTATGGAAACAGAGTTTATTAATGGACTTCGTGTGACCAATGAAGAAACGCTGGATGCTGCAGAAATGGTATTGAACAGTGTGAATAAAAAGTTAGTTCAGATAGTGCAGCAGTTAGGTGTAAGAGCAATTGGTATCAGTGGTAAAGATGGTAATCTTTTAACAGTGAAAAAGAAACTTTCTGCTGGAGAGGACATTGGATATGTAGGAGAGGTCACTGAAGTGAATACAGATATTTTATTAGATTTGTTAGAGAAAGACTTCCTGCCAATTGTCTGTCCGATAGGTTTGGACGAGGATTTTCATGGTTATAATATTAATGCAGATGATGCGGCCAGTGCCATTGCTGAGGCAGTTAAAGCTGAGAAACTTGCGTTTTTGACGGATACAGAAGGTGTATATATGGATATTGAAGATACAGGCTCAGTTATATCCGAAATGACTGTTTCCGAGGCACAGGAGTTAATTGATAAAGGCATCATTGCCGGAGGCATGCTTCCAAAAATTAAGAATTGCATGGAGGCAATTAATAATGGAGTTTCCCGTGTACATATTCTGGATGGTCGTATTCCTCATAGTATTCTTCTTGAAATATTTACAAATAAAGGTATTGGAACGGCTATTTTGGGAGATGAGCAGGAAAAGTTTTATACACATACAAAGATGTAAAAAATATTCAGTTTAATTAATAAAAAATGTGGGAGGTTTTTATATGGAATATATGGAAAAAGCAGAACAGTATCTGGCACATACATATAATAGATTTCAAGTTGTAGTAGATAAAGCAGAGGGTGTATATATATATGATGTTAATGGAAAGAAATATCTTGATTTTGCATCAGGCATCGGTGTTGCCAGTCTTGGATATGGAAACAAAGAATATACAGAAACATTAAAAAAGCAGATTGATAAAATAACGCATACATCAAATTTGTTTTATAATACACCATCTATTGAAACAGCAGAGAAACTTGTAAAAGTTACAGGCTTGAAAAAGGTCTTTTTTACAAACAGTGGTGCTGAAGCAATTGAAGGTGCTATGAAAATGGCGAAACGTTATGCATATGACAGAGATGGACATACAGACCATGAGATTATAGCGATGAATCATTCATTTCATGGAAGAACAATGGGCTCTCTTGCACTTACGGGGAATCCAAATTATCAGAAACCATTTGGACCGATGATAGAGGGAATTAAGTTTGCAGAATATAATAATCTCGACAGTGTGAAAGAGTTAGTTAATAAGAAAACCTGTGCCATTATATTAGAGCCGGTACAGGGTGAAGGTGGCATTTATCCGGCAGAAAAAGAGTTTATAGAAGGTATCAGAAGAATTTGTGATGAAAATGATATTCTTATGATTTGTGATGAGATACAGTGTGGTATGGGACGAACAGGAAAGATGTTTGCATACCAGAACTATGATGTTAAGCCAGATATCATTGCATCTGCAAAAGCATTAGGCTGTGGTGTACCAGTTGGTGCATTTATTGCAGGAGAGAAGTGCTGCGATTCACTGGTGCCGGGAGACCATGGAACGACATATGGTGGAAATCCTCTGGTAACAGCAGCAGTGGGAACGGTCTTGGACATCTTTGAGAAAAATAATATTCTGGAAAATGTGCGGGAAGTAGGAGCATACTTTGAAGAGCAGCTTGAGAAAATTGCAGAAGAGTTTGATAACGTGACGGTAAGACGTGGAAAAGGTCTGATGCAGGGGCTTGTTCTTACAACACCGGTACGCGAGACAATTGATAAGGCGATAGAAAGAGGTCTGCTTGTTATCTCGGCAGGCGGTAATGTACTGAGAATGCTGCCTCCGCTTGTGATTACAAAAGAAAATGTAGATGAGATGATAAATATACTTAGAGCTTGTTTGTAGAAAGATGTATAAAAAATGTAAAATCTGTGTTAAAATTTTACATAGACTTTACATTGGATTGTTATGGTGTTACATGAAAATAAAAAATGAAAAACGAACGATCTATGAAATACTATGATTTATGGGAGAAATAAGTATATGTATTTATTAGTTACAGAATTACTTAGCGGATTAGCACTTTTCCTATTTGGAATGAAGTACATGAGTGATAGTCTGCAGCAGGCAGCAGGTGGAAAACTGAGAGGTATCTTAGACAGATGTACCAAGAATAAGTACATAGCTGTAGTATGTGGAGCATTATTTACAGCATTTATACAGTCATCCGGAGCCACGACAGTTATGGAAGTAGGATTCGTTAATGCAGGTATCATGACTTTGGAACAGTCTGTAGGAATTACATTTGGTGCGAATATTGGTACGACCATTACATCACAGCTGGTTTCTTTAAAACTTACAGAAGTAGCACCTTTTATTATTTTTATCGGTGCGGCGATACTTTCTTTTTGTAAAAAACCATTGCTGAAAAAGATAGCAGCAGTTATTTTTGGATTTGGAGCATTATTTCTCGGAATAAATTATATGACATCAGCATTGCATGGCATTAAGGAAATTCCTGAGTTGATGAGTTTATTTAGTTATTTAAGCAATCCGTTCATTGCAGTATTGGTTGGACTTATTTTTACAGGGGTTGTTCAGAGTTCGTCTGTGACAGTCAGTGTATTAGTTTTATTAGCAGGTTCTAATATTATTGTTGATCCGGTTACAGGAGGAACAGATTATCTGGCATGTTTGTATTTTATATTAGGTGCTAATATTGGTTCATGTATGCCGGCAGTTATGGCAGCAATGAATACCAATAGAAATGCAAAGCGAACTGCTTTTATCCATGTTATGTTTAACGTGATAGGATTGGTTGTAATCGGAGCATTATTGATAATAGCGGCAGGACCGATTATTGATTGGATTGGGGCTATCAGCAGTTCAGATAAAAGATTTGTTGCAAATGCAGACACGATTTTTAAAACATTCCAGTGTATTATTTTACTGCCATGCTCGAAACTGCTTGTCAATTTATCTAAAAAAGTTATTCATGCAAGAGCAGGAGAAGAGTCAGACGATACTGAGATGGTGCTGAAACATATAGATGTAACAGGAGTATCCAATTCAGCTACAGCGGTTGTAGAAGTAGTACAGGAAATTGAACGTATGGCTGATATGGTAAAAGTTAATTTGAAGCAGGCATCGGATGCATTAATACATAAAAACTACGAAAGTTCTGAAAGTGTATATGCAAGGGAGAAATATATAGATTTCTTAAGTCACAGAATTACAGAATATATGGTAAATGCAAACCGATATGGACTACCGCTGGAAGATAGAAAACGTCTGGGTGGATTGTTCCATGTGGTAATTGATGTAGAGCGTATTGGAGATCATGCAGTCAATATTATGGACGATGCAATGAAAGAGAAAAACCAAAAAATTGAGTTTTCAAAAGAATGTATTTCTGAAATGTCAGAAATGTTTGACAAAGTTATAGAGATTTTTGAACGTTCTGTTAAAATATTTGTTTCAGAAGAACATTCAGAGTTTGAGGCAATTAATCAGTTAGAAGACAAGATAGATCGAATGAAGATAGAGTGTCAGGAAGGACATGTAGAGAGAATGTCTAAGGGACAGTGTTCTATAGAGTCAGGTTTGATTTTTACAGATTTAGTTATAGGCTATGAACGAATAGCTGATCATGCAGTGAATATAGCTTATTCAATTTTACCTGAGAAAAAATAAAATAATAATATATAAAATGGACATGGAAACGTGTCCATTTATTATTACATAGGAGTTTCAAAGGACTTTTCTATAGAAGAAAGAAAGGAACAGTGCGAAATGCAGAAAATATATATTGTGGAAGATGATAAAAATATTGCAGAGATAGAAGAATTTGCATTAAAGAATGCCGGCTACGAAGTGTATACTTTTGGGAATGCAAAAAAGTTTGAAGAAAGGTTGGAAAAGGAGTATCCTGATTTAATTATTATGGATATCATGCTTCCGGACAGAGACGGGCTGTCCCTTGTAAAAGATTTGAGAGGACATGGAGAGACTGCGGCGATTCCAGTTATTATGGTGACAGCAAAGACAACAGAAATGGATAAAGTGAAAGGACTGGATCAGGGAGCAGATGATTATATGACGAAACCTTTTGGGATTATGGAATTAATATCCAGAGTGAAAGCAATGTTAAGAAGGGCAAATCTTCAGACAGATAGTGATTTGGAGTTTGACGGTATTGTATTAAATGATGCAAAACATCAGGTGTCTATTGATGGTGAGGTTTGTGAACTGACTTATAAGGAGTTTGAGCTGTTAAAAATGCTCATGCAAAATTCCGGGATTGTACTTCAGAGAAACAGAATACTAGACAGAGTCTGGGGAATTGATTATGAAGGGGAATCGAGAACCCTTGATATGCATATAAAAACACTTCGGAAAAAATTAGGAGATAAAGGTGCTTTAATTCAGACTGTCAGAAATGTAGGTTATACAATGAATTACAGAAAGGAAAAGTAAGTGAAAAAAAAGTTATATATCAGAATGACAATTGTGTCAGCTGCTATGATGTTTCTTACAATGATAATAACTGTGGTAACCTTTTATAATGTTTTTAGTGAGCAGGTTATGGAGGATTTGAAAACACATGTTCATATTTTAAATACTACGGAGGCAGTATTGCAGTATGTTGAGCAGGACTTCGACCCCAAGATAAGCAATTTAAGAATTACAGTTATTGATGAACACGGAAAAGTTCAATATGACAGCAATGCAGATATTGGAAGTATGGACAATCATGTGAACCGTCCGGAGATACAGGAGGCATTAAAATATGGTGCTGGGAAAAAAATCAGGAAATCTGATACTTTTTCAAAAAATACATATTATTATGCAGAGAGGCTAAATAATGGAAAAATACTTCGTGTTGCGAAAGAGGTTGGAAGTATTTGGCAGTTTTTTAAGCATATACTTCCTATTCTGATAGTGGAACTGCTGCTGGCTGTTGCAGTATGTATTCTTGTGGCAAGAATGTTGGCAAGAAGGCTGGTAGAACCTATTGAATTGCTGGCAAAGAACATTGATGATGATGAAATTACAGCTACATATGAAGAGATTAAACCGTTTCTTGATAAAATACACAGTCAGCATAAAGCTTTAAAGAAAAGTGCAAATATGCGTCAGGATTTTACAGCCAATGTGTCTCATGAACTTAAGACACCTCTTGCATCTATCTCGGGATACGCAGAATTGATAGAAAATGGAATGGCTAAAGAAGATGATGTAAGACGTTTTGCAGGAGAAATTCATAAGAGTTCAATTCGTCTATTATCTTTAATTAATGATATTATAGAGTTGTCAGAGTTGGATGTTATGGACAGTGAAATGGCAACAACAACAGTCAATCTTGCAGAAGAGGCAGAGAATTGTGTGGAAATGTTGCAAATGAATGCAAAGAAGCATGGTGTAGATATTGTAATGCATAAAAATCAAGACCAGGGGATTATAGAAGCGAACAGAGACATGATTCAGGAAATTATATACAATCTCTGTGATAATGCTATACGGTATAATCAGGCTGGGGGGCATGTTATAGTATCAGTATTTAGAAAAGAGGATAAGATTGTACTTCAGGTACAGGATGATGGAATTGGAATTCCTAAAAAGGAACAGGAAAGAATTTTTGAAAGATTTTACAGAGTTGATAAGGCACGTTCCAAAAAGACCGGAGGAACTGGTCTTGGGCTGGCGATTGTAAAGCACATTGCAGAGCAGCATGAAGCAGAGATAGAAATTGATAGTGTAGTAGGAAAGGGAACGTGTATCTCCATATTGTTTCAGAAAAAAACTGTATAATAAGCAAATATTTGTAAATTCTAAAATAAGAAGATTATTTTAGGAGGTTCATATGTGGGGAATTATTATCGCATTAATTTCAGGAGCACTTATGAGTGTTCAGGGAGTATTTAATACTGGAGTAACAAAAGGCAGTAGTATGTGGGCGGCCAATTCATGGGTACAGCTTACTGCCTTTTTTGTTTGCATTATAGCATGGTTTGTGACTGGAAGACAAAATGTAATGGGAATGTTCCATATAGAGAATAAGTATATGTTGCTAGGAGGAGTCATTGGAGCATTTATTACACTGACAGTTATTAAAAGTATGAATTCACTTGGACCTGCCCAAGCGGTTCTTTTGATTGTGGTATCTCAAATTATTGTGGCGTATTTAATTGAAGTGTTTGGTCTGTTTGGTGTAGAGAAAGTGCCCTTTGAGTGGAGAAAAGTAATAGGAGCTTTTGTTTCAATTGCAGGCATTTTTATTTTCCATAAATAAAAATATTAAAAATAATAAAAAGATTATTGATAAGTAGAATTTTATCTTGTACAATTATATAAGCATTCATAGGGGAAACTCCGAAAGGAGCATGAATGATTAAAAAATTAATGATAAAAATATTTATTATGTTGTTTATCTGTTGTTTATTGACAGCTTGTAAAGACAAAAAGGACTATGTTTCATTATCTGATGAAACAACACAAAATGATACAGATAGTAAACAGGAGAGCAGCGTAAAAGATGAAACTTCTGACAATGTTGTAGTATATGTACATGGAGCAGTTAAAAAACCGGGAGTATATGTATTACATTCAGGTGACAGAGTGTATCAGGCTGTAGATATGGCAGGGGGGATGACATCTGATGCAGAGAAAAGGGCGTTGAATCTGGCAGAGACTGTATCAGATGAACAGGATATTTATATTATGACAAAAAAAGAGTATGGTGAAAAATATGAAAGCAATGATAAAGAGAAGCAGAGTATGAGTGAAACTTTGGTTAATATTAATACGGCAGACAACAAAATGCTGATGTCGTTACAGGGGATCGGTGAAGCCAAAGCTGCAGCTATTATAGCGTACAGAGAAGAGAATGGATTATTTACATCGAAAGAAGATATTAAAAAGGTTTCAGGCATAGGTGATGCTACTTATACCAATATAAAAGATTTGATTACAATAGAATAGAGAGGGAATAACATGAAGGCTTTGGTAGTAGATGATGAGAAATTAATTGTGAAGGGACTAAAATTTAGTTTAGAGCAGGAAGGATATGAAGTAGACTGTGCTTATGACGGACAGGAAGCAGTAGATAAGGCAAAAGAGAATGAATATGACATTATGTTGCTTGACCTGATGCTTCCAATCTATAATGGGTATGAAGTATGTCAGCAGATTCGGGAATTTTCAGACATGCCGATTGTAATGCTTACAGCAAAAGGTGAGGATATGGACAAAATTCTGGGATTAGAGTATGGTGCAGATGATTATATTACAAAGCCTTTTAATATTCTTGAAGTTAAGGCAAGAATTAAGGCTATTGTCCGCAGAAATAAAAGAAAAGCTGCAGCCGTACCGGCTGCACCAAAGGTAATTACTTCAGGGAAGATGAAGCTGGATGTTGAGGCGAAACGTTTATACATAGATGGCAGTGAAATCAAATTAACAGTTAAAGAGTTTGATATTTTAAAATTATTGGCTGAGAATCCAGGCAAGATTTATTCCAGAGAGCAGTTACTTACAATAATATGGGGTTCTAAGTATCCGGGTGATGCCAGAACTGTGGATGTAAATGTAAGAAGGTTAAGAGAAAAAATAGAAGAAAATCCAGCAAAACCAGAGTACGTACATACAAAATGGGGCATGGGTTATTATTTTCAAGGATAAATAAATGAAAAAAAAATCATATGAGAATATTTTAAGTTTTATAAAAGGTCTTAGATTCAGAGTGTTTATGATTGTGACACTTCTTGTTATTGTACCTATTGTTATCGCTAGTGTGTTTATTTATAATGTGGCAGTCAACGAATATACTGACAAAAAGATAGACAGGTTTAAGGCAAACAATACAATGTTGAAAAATAGTATTGTAAGTGAGGGATATCTGGATCAGAATAATGAATCACAGATTGTGGACGCTCAGATTGCACAATTGGCAGGAGAGTATAACTGTAGAATACAGGTCATTAACAGCCAGTATATTGTGGTAAGTGATACAGACAGCAGCGAACTGGGAAAAACCAGTATATCGGAAAGTGTTATAAAGAGTATTGATGGAGAAAACATATTTATAAAAAATGAGAAGGAAAATTATGTAGAGTTTGCAGAGCCCTTAGTCATTGTGGCTCCATCAATAACTACTGATAGTAATAAAAAGTCCAGTATTGTAGGTGCTGTTTACATACATTATTCGATGGATGATGTGGTGGATTATAAGGAGACAGTGGAGCGTTCTGTACTGATTATAGATATTCTTCTCACAATATTTGCACTGGTCACAGCCTGGGGATGTTCGGTCTTGTTTAACAGACCGATTCGAAAAATGCACAAAGCAATCAAAAACATTACACTGGGGGCTATGGAAGAGGGGCAGAATAGCAAAGAATATACAGAAGTAGCACAGATTAGTGATGAATTCAGCAGACTTGTGGAACGGATGAATACACAGGATAAATCAAGACAGGAATTTGTATCAAATGTATCTCATGAGTTAAAAACTCCTTTGACATCCATGAAAGTTCTAGCAGAGTCTTTAATTGGAAATGAAGGAGTTCCAGAGGAGTTATATCAGGAGTTTCTCCAGGATATCTGTAAAGAGATAGACAGAGAGAATGAAATCATTACTGATTTATTAGATCTTGTAAAAATGGAGAAAACCGATGTAGAAATTAATATCTCATCAGTAAATATTAATGAGATTCTTGAAACAGTATTGAAACGGTTAAAGCCTATTGCAGAAAGCAAAAATATTGAATTGGTCTTTGAGAGCTTCAGACCTGTTATTGCTGATGTTGATGAATTGAAATTTGCGAGTGTTGCAACCAATCTGGTGGAGAATGCAATCAAATATAATAATACAGATGGTACAGTTACTGCATCTTTGAATTCCGATCATCAATATTTTTATCTGAAGGTAATTGATACTGGCATTGGAATATCAGAAGAAGACCAGGAAAGAGTTTTCGAAAGATTTTTCAGAGTAGATAAAGCAAGAGCAAGGGAGACTGGAGGAACCGGACTGGGGCTTGCAATTACCAGAGATATTGTTTTGAAACATCATGGTTCTATTAAGATTCACAGTAAAGAAGGGGAAGGAACAACGTTTATTGTGAGAATTCCACTCAAGTATATAGCATAGAGGGTACATTTATGAAAAAACAGCGATGGTTAATATGTTTAATAATAAGTATAATGGTAATTTCAGTGTGTACTGGCTGTGGAGATAATCATAAAGACAATTCCCAAGGGATGGATATATATTATATCTCAGATGAAAAACTGGTTACAGAAAAATATCAGAATAATAATGATAGAGGAGAGCAGCTTGTTGAAGAATTGCTCGGAAGATTGACAAAGTCAGGGGATTTAGAAGGCAATAGCAGTGCGATTCCTGAGGAAGTATCTGTGCTGGGGTATAGTATTGTAGATGGAATCGCAAAGATTGATTTTGATGAGAAGTATTATGAATTGAGTCCTAAAAAAGAAGTGTTGTGCAGAGCAGCAGTTGTGTTGACCTTAGTCAAAATTAAAGATGTCGAGTATGTTGCATTTACAGTTCATAATGAGCCTTGTAAAGGAAAAGATGGAAACTTTTTAAATGCAATGGATGAATCGGATTTTGTTTCAGATATTGGAGATCGAAAAGAAAAACCTGCAATGGATTTTGCATTGTATTTTGCGAATGAAGATGGAACTGCATTGAAAGAATATAAATTGTATAATGTTTCTTATGGGGATCGTACAAAAGAACAATTTATTCTCAATCAGTTAATTAAGGGACCTGAAAAGCAGGGCTATACTTTTACCTTATCCCCAAAAGTAAAGGTATTAAGTGTTGTCACAGCAAATAACATTTGCTACGTTGATTTTGACGAAAACTTTTTAACAGAGCAGAGTCAGGTGTCAGGAAAAATGGTTGTTTATTCGATTGTAAATACGTTATCTGAACTGGACGAAGTACACAAAGTTCAAATTAGTGTAAAAGGAGAAACATCCATAAAATATAAGAATGAAATATCTCTTGAACATCCATTTATCAGGAATCTGGATATTATAGAACAAGCAGGTGATGTGGAAGTAGAAGAGATAGAAAATATAGAAATTAAATAAAAGGAGAACAGTTATAAAAAGACCAATTTTTATTTTGTTTTTGGCTTTTGTACTTGGAGAATTTATAACTGTGTATAATATGGTGGGAATACTTTGGTTATTACCTATGATATTATTCATTTTAAAAATCATCACGAAACAACAGGTGGCTGTATTCGTGGTGATTTTTTTTGGTTGTGTATTGGGATTTCTAATCACGAGCCATGAGATGGAAGAGAGGGACAGAGCATATCGTTTTGTGGAGCGGCAGATACAGATAACAGGGAAAGTTAGTAAGATATTAAAGACGCAGTATGGAGTTTCATTATATTTAGATAATGTAGAAATCAAGGGCAATGTGTATCAACATGTAATTATCTATATAGATGAAATCCATGGAGTAAGGATAGGAAATATGGTGCAGGTTACCGGAGCGATAAAACAGTTTTCTGCAGCAAAGAATAAAGGAAATTTTGATAGTAAAAAATATTATATGACACTTGGAGTGTATATAGCAGTGAACGCGGAAGTAATAGAGATTATAGATAGTGATTATGATTTTATTAGGCAGCAATTATATGAATTTAAAAATAGTATAACAGATAAATTGGAGGTTATATGTAATCACAATAAGGGGATTTTAAAAGCTCTAAATAACAAAGACATCATATATCAGGGTATCCTTTTGGGAGATAAATCGGAAATGAGTGCAGAGTTAAAGGAATTATATTCGCTTTCAGGAATTTCTCATGTTCTAGCAATCAGTGGTCTGCATATCAGTATTATTGGAATGTTTGTGTACAATTTATTTCGAAAGCGTTTTAGTTTTGGAATATCTATGGCAGTTTCTGTGACGACAGTAGTAATGTTTGGAATATTATCAGGACTTGGTATTGCTGCTGTGCGGGCATTGGTAATGTTTGGATTAAAGATGTTTGGTGAAGTGCTTGGACGAAATTATGATTATGTTACATCAATTTCATTAGCAGGAATATTAATGCTGCTTGGAAATCCATTTGTTTTATGGAATTCAGGGTTTCAGATGTCTTTTACAGCAATTATAAGTATTGTAATTGTATGGAAAAAGGTTGTGTACATTTTTCAGCTAGATGAAAGTGAAGAGGAGGAAGCTTTAGTAAAAAAATGGGGAAAGAAACTAAGAAATGCTATTTTGTGCAGCTTAACTGTAAGCATATGTATGAATCCGATTATTGCATATCATTTTTATGCTCTTCCTACATATTCATTTTTATTAAATGTGATTATTATCCCGTTAATGAGTGTGGTTGTGACATCTGGAGTTGCCGGGATTTTGGTTTCATTCATTGGAGCAGGTATTGCAAAAATAGCTATTTTACCAGGCTGTTATGTATTAGATTTTTATGAAAAACTGTGTAATGTGGTTTTAAAAATACCATTTTCAAATGTAATTGTGGGAAAACCAAGTGTATTAATAGTTTGTTTTTACTATGTAGTAATCACAGTACTTATTTTCTATTTAGAAAAGAAAAGAAAGAAGTATCAACTTGAGCGTGAAAGAAAATCAATAAAAATTCCGAAGCAAGGAATGGAGCTAAAGAAGTACATGGCGAATCAAAAAAATATTAAGGGAATCAGAGAGTTTTCTATTCTTCTAGGATTTGTTGTATTTTTAATGAATTTATTGATTTATTTTTATTACCCAGTGCAAAGATTCTTTATAGAAAGGGAAGTGCTTAAAATCAGCACATTAGATGTAGGACAGGGGGATGGTTTGGTTATTAGAATGCCAAATGATATTGTGGTTACGATTGATGGAGGAAGTACCACTGTAAAAAATGCAGGGAAGGATAGAATCATTCCATATCTGAAAGCGGAATGTATATCGGAGATTGA
Source organism: uncultured Eubacterium sp. (assembly GCA_910578975.1). Taxonomy (GTDB): domain Bacteria; phylum Bacillota; class Clostridia; order Lachnospirales; family Lachnospiraceae; genus Eubacterium_G. The sequence continues at coordinate 93,836 of CAJTRZ010000008.1, read as the reverse complement.
TTATGCAGTAATGACGCACGCTGACACAGATCATATTAGTGGTTTGATTGAAATGTTGAAACAATCGAATAAAAATGGAGTGAAAGTAAGAAATCTGGTACTTCCTGCTATTATGGAAAAAGATGATGCTTATAATCAGATGGTGCAATTGGCAGAGGAGCATGGTGTGAAAGTTCTGTATATAACAAAGGGGGATTTCATGAGATTTGGGAATGTAGAATTAAAGTGTATTCACCCTTGTGATGAGACAAAAGCAGAAAATAGAAACGGGTATTCTACAGTGTTAGGTTTAAAATATAATAAATTTTCCATGCTGTTTACAGGGGATATTTCATCAGAACAGGAAAGAGAAGTGCAAACCTTATTAAATCATACTTATACAATATTGAAGGTGGCACATCATGGCTCAAAATATTCTACATCAGATGAGTTTTTGCAGTGGATTCAACCAAAGTACAGCATGATATCTGTAGGAGAAAATAATATGTATGGACATCCGGCAAGTGAAACGCTAAAAAGATTAAAACAGAATGGAAGTCAGATATTCAGAACAGATGAAAATGGTTGTATTACAGTAAGTAGTGATGGGGAAACAATGGGGATTAAGCGTGTAATAGAGTAATTGAAAATATTGAAGCTATGGGAGGCAGTCATGAGAAAGAAATCAGTACAATTTGCATTAGATAAAAAAGGGAGAAAGATAGTGGTTATTAATCAAATATTATTTTATGGAAAGAAAAAATTAACTTGGAATGAAGTTGAAAAATATTTGAAGCGTTATATTGGAAAAATAATTGAAGTTGCAGAAACAAAAGAATTAATACATATTGCTTCGGATTTTCCAGATGAATATAAAGGTTCAAAGGATACAAGAGAAGTAAGAGGAGCAAATGCGAAGGCGAAGGCAAATGCTGTACAAGGGATAGTAGAATTAATTCAAATATCCAGAAAAACTAGTGAAACACCTAATCATAAAGATAAGAATAGAAAAAAAGCAAAATACGGATGGTATAGATATTTATCAAGATTTGCATTACCCATAATAACACAAGATAATGTTATACGATATTATAATGTTTATTTGGCAACATTAGTTGTAAGGAAAACGAAAAGTGGAAAATTGTACTTATATGATATAGTGAACATAAAGAAAGAAGATAGTATTGAATTTAATATATAAAAAAAGAAGCGAGCGCCCCGTCTTGAGACAAAAGTCAGACGGTATAAACCAACTTCTTTGAAAATATAATAATAACTACCAAGTGAAAAGTCAACTGTTTTTATTATTTTTGTTATTTCTTTTTTATTTTGTTCCGATTAAAAAAGAGATTTTATTGCGTATTAGTGTAGTAAATGCTATATTTATTACATTGAAAGTATAGAAAACTTTTGATGCAGTAAATTAATCAGAGGTACGGCATGAAGACTCTTACAGAGGACATAAAAACAGGAAAATTTAAAAGTGTATATTTAATTTGTGGAGAAGAAGAGTATTTAAAGTTAAATTATAAAAACCAGCTCATTAAAGCAATTGCAGGTGACGATACAATGAATCTTGGAGTGTATGAAGGCAAAAACTTTGATGTGAATGAAGTGATAGATACTGCAGAGACTTTTCCGTTTTTTGCAGAGCGAAGATTAATTGTTATGGATGGTAGTGGCTTGTTTAAAAGCGGTGGTGAAGAATTGGCAGAATACATGAGCAAAATACCAGAGAGCACAGTATTTTTGTTTGTGGAGCATGATGTCGACAAGCGGAGTAAAATGTACAAGGCTGTAAAAGCGAACGGACATATCTGTGAGATTAACCGTCAGACAGAAAAGGATTTAGCGATGTGGGCTGCCAGAATTTTTGCTCGTGATGGGAAAAAAATTACGAATGCAAATATGTCATATCTTATTGCTAATGTTGGAACGGATATGGAAGTCTTGTCTAGAGAAATCGAAAAACTTATCAGTTATGATTTAGACAAAGATGTTATTGCAAAAGAAGATATTGATGCTGTCTGCATTAAACAATTAAATGTTCGTATCTTTGATATGATAGATGCAATATCAGTGAAAAATCAAAAGAAGGCGTTGGATTGTTATTATGATTTGATTGCGGAGAAAGAGCCGCCTATGCGTATTCTTTTTATGGTTGCAAGACAGTTTCATTTGATATTACAGGCAAAAGATCTATCGGCAAGAGGTATGAGCAGAGAGCAGATTGCAAGTGCCATGGGAGTACAGGGATTTATTGCAAACAAAAGTATTAGTCAGAGCAGAAATTTTTCTGTAGCAGAGTTAAAGGCAGCGCTAGAAGAAAGTATCAGAACAGAAGAGCTGATTAAGAGAGGGGCTATGGATGAGAATATCGGAGTGGAGATGCTTCTTATAAAATATAGTAGAAAAAGCAATTGAGACTGATAAAATAAAAAGAAGTTGTAGAAAAAATTACAACTTCTTTTTATTTTACAACTTCATAGAAACTATGCAATTGTGTTAACTAATTTTGTTAATCTTGAAACTTTTCTAGCGACATTGTTCTTGTGGTAAATACCCTTGGAACCAGCCATTGTAATAGCCTTTGTAGCTGCCTTTAAAGCTTCATCAGCTGCAACCTTATCATTTGCTGCTACAGCAGATTCAACTTTTTTGATTGAAGTCTTAACTGCTGACTTGATAGCTTTGTTTCTTTCGTACTTTGTCTGATTAACTAAAATTCTTTTCTTTGCTGACTTAATGTTAGCCATTTTTCTTACCTCCGCGATAATTAAAAAAATTTGATTTCCGTTGAGAGAGATTGGAAATCTGTTTCACAGCCTGCGTCTTTTGGAATATGCGGACTACGACGCAGACATCAAAAAATATTTTAGTAGAAATGAGATATATTGTCAATACTAAATTCATGAAAGCATAACATAAGGAGGCTATATGAAGAACATTTATACAGACTTAGCGTTGGAAGAAAGAGAACGGTTTGAGAGAAATGTAGAAATAAATGGTGTAGAAATAAAAAATAATTATGATAAAGATATTCATATGAATACAACAATTGTGGATATTGTAAATGAAGAGGGCGCAAAGTCCATGGGAAAACCAGTAGGAAGTTATATTACCATGGAATCCAGAGTATTGAAAGAACCGGAAGAAACAGAACGAAGAAATATTGCATCAAAACTGGCAGGACATCTATTAGAAGTGATTCAAAAAGATCATGTGAAATCTGTATTGATCGTTGGATTGGGAAACATGCAGGCTACGCCGGATGCTCTGGGACCAAGAACGGTAAAAGAAGTTCTTCCAGGCGAAAAAGTTTATTGCATTGCTCCAGGAGTACTGGCACAGACCGGTATGGAAACTTTTGATATTGTAAAAGGGATTGTTGGAGAGGTAAATCCGGATATTGTAATTGCAGTTGATTCACTGGCTGCAAGAAATGTCAGAAGAATTACAACAACCATACAGATTACAGATACAGGAATTACACCGGGAGGTGGAATTGGAAATCAGAGAAAGGGGCTGAACCAAGAGAGTTTAGGGAAAAAAGTCATTGCAATAGGTGTTCCTATGGTAGTCAGTGGAGCTACAATTGTAAATGATACGATGGAAAATCTGATAAAGATCTTATCCAAGACCAATAATCATTGTGTGGCAAATTTATTTAAAGACTATACAAATGAGGAGAAGTATCAGTTATTTGAGGAATTATTATCGGAGGAGACAGAGCAGATGTTTGTTACGCCTAAGGATGTTGATGAAATCATTCAAAATTTAAGTACTACAATTGCACATGGATTAAATGAATTTTGCAGACAGGCATTGTTCTAATGTAAAACAACCTCACATATATTATATAAGTGGGACAAAGGTGAGGTAATCTGGTGCAAAGAGGAATAAGAAAGAATACAAATCGAATATTGCTTCCAAACATGATAATTTCGCAGTCACTGATTCAATCAGTGATGAAAGGAATTATTATTATTCTATGCCTTTACATTGCAATAAAATGCGTGAATCTGATAACGGGAGACAGGGCAAAAGAAGTCAGCAGTCAGGTAATTAGTGATACTTCAAAAATGCTGGCAAAGGAAATTGTGGAAAATGGCAGCGTTATGAGCCGGTATATGCTGTATATAGAGAATCATGGTTCGATGACAGAGGCAGCGAAAAAGGAAGTATTGGACCAGATTGTTTCTGATTATATAAATCATAGTGAGTATACTTATGATACGAGTGACCCAGGATATCAACAGGTGGTAAATTTAATATATGAGAATGCAGGGTATGTAGAAGAAGAGACGACTGCTCAACCAAAGAAGGAAGAGCCAAAGAAAAAAACAAAACCTGTGAAAGCTGCGGCAAATGTAATCGTTCCAATGCCGAAATTAAAAGGTAAGTTATACACGGCAAATAATATAGGAAGTTTCGATAGTGTTATTAATAAGTTTTATATTATAACTGCCGCAACGTCTATTAAGGAAAGTGATATGCCGATTAAGGCTGCAATGAATGAGAAATTTAAAATAAAAGGAAATAATAAAAAACCGCAGATTCTTATTTATCATACACATTCTCAGGAGGAGTTTAGTAATAGTAACGGAAATGAATCTACGACAATTATTGGAGTGGGAGACCGTCTGGCAAGAATCCTGGAAGATCAGTTTGGATATAACGTGATACATGATAAATCCACTTATGATATTGTGGATGGCAAATTGGATAGGAACGAAGCTTATGACCAATCAAGAGTAGGAGTGAAGAAAATACTCGACAAATATCCATCAATTAGTTTAATCTTGGATATACATAGAGATGGGGTTAATGAGGATACAAGACTTGTTACAGAAATTAATGGTAAAAAAACTGCGCAGGTAATGTTCTTTAATGGAATGTCAAGGTTTAAAACTACCGGAAATATTGATTATCTTTATAATCCATATTTATATGAGAACCTTGCATTGTCATTGCAGATGAAAGTAAATGCAGAGGCATATTATCCAGGGTTTGCAAGGCACAATTATGTAAATGCGTATAAATATAATCTTGATTTGTGTAAACAGTCTATGTTAATAGAAGTCGGAGCCCAGACGAATACGTATCAGGAAGTACGGAATGCAGCAGAACCACTAGCAAGATTAATTGATATTGTTATGGGAAAGAAAAAATAACATTTTGATAATGGATTTAAGATTATCTGCAATATTACAATGGGTAGTTAGTGTGAAAAATATGTGTGATATAATTTGAAAAAGACATAGAATTAATTATAAAAAAGCGATAATATATTATATATGTATAATGTTATCGTGTAAAAATTTGTAAAGATTAAGAAGGAGGGATACTTATGAAAAGGTTTGTGAAGATACTTGTGACTATAGGGATATTGGGTTTATTTACATTAAATGTAAAGGCTGATGCTATTCCTTCAAAAGTAACATTTGTTGATAGTTATTTAACATTTGAAGTATGGCAGGGACAAGGGAGTTCTTCAGTGAGTATAGGTGATGATTATCTTACAAAAAATTTAGATATTGTAAAGTTTGATGAATTTGAAGAACTACAATATGAAGGAAAAATGGTTGAAAAGTCGCATTTTACGGTTACGAAATCTGGACTGAATACTATTATTACATTGAAAGAAGATTATTTAAAGACATTGAAAGATGGTGATTATTCTTTTGAGGCGGTATTTACTAAAGCAATTATACCGTTAAAGTTACATATTGTAACTCATAAAGTTAACTTGACGGATGCTTATTTTACATTTGGGGCATGGGCAGGAAGCGGTACTGCAATTGTGAATTTGACTGAGGGAATGTTTTCGTATGAATATTATCCTGAACTTTTTGAGGGATTGTGGTACAAAGGAGAAAAATTAAATAACTCATGTTATATAATTCGTAAATTTCAAAATGTGACAACTATTATTTTAAAAGAAGAATATTTAATGACATTATCCAATGGTGAACACTATTTTACTGCTGAGTTTATGAATGTAAGAGTTAAATTAAAACTGAAAATTAATAAAAGTATAAAAGTAAAAGTTAAAAAGCCCGTAAAAGTAAAGAAGGTAAAGAAGATTATTAAAAAGAAAAAAATTAAGGTGACATGGAAGAAGCAAAAAAATGTTACAGGATATGAGATAAAGTTAGGAACTAACAAAAAACTCACTAAAAATATAAAAATAATAAAAATTAGAAAAAATAAGAATACAGTAATTGTAAAAGGGCTTAAGAAAAATAAAAAATATTATTTAAAAGTTAGAGCGTATAAAGTGATAGAGGGAAAGAAGTATTGGGGAGTTTGGTCAACAAGTACTACTTTAAAAAAATTATAAAAATAATTTAGTAATAGGGAGGGAATAGTCGAAAAACGAATCAAATAAAGATATTATACTTATAAAAAAGCAGCCTTGCGATTGAGTTCGCAAGGCAACTTTTTATTTGCAAATAAATTATTTGCTTCCAGTAGAACCGAATCCACCGACACCTCTGACCGTATCAGATAATTCTTCCACTTCTTCAAAATCAACTTTAAAAAATGGAGCAATTACCATCTGGGCAATTCTCTCTTTTGGTTCAACAACCCTTGTTTCTGATGCATGATTATATAGAGCGACAGTAATTTCACCGCGGTAATCCGCATCGACTACTCCAACCTTGTTAGCAGGAGCCAGTCCTTTTTTACAGGAAAGACCGCTTCTGGCATAAATAAATCCTGCATAACCCATTGGGATTTCCATTGCAATACCAGTTCCGATAAAAGCAGTTTCACCAGATTCAATCGTGATGGCTTCATCTATGCATGCATATAAATCAGCCCCGGCTGCATATTCTGAACCATAGGTTGGAATTACAGCATTTTCATTTAGTTTTTTTATATTCATCTTTATGTTTCCTCCAATTGTTTTTTGTATTTTTCTTTCTCAGGTCAAAAAAGATTACAGTCGTTTTTCCCAAAGTACAATCTCACCACGTTCTAAAGTTTCCGGAATTTTAATTAAACGCTGATTTTCAGAACCTCTGAAAACGAGACTTGGATTTTTCAGGGATTCAATAAATGGTCCATCCACTAAAACATCAATATAGGATAGTAGCTCTCTTGTTTCATCCCATTCTTTGTACATATGAGCCATGATATCTTTTTCAAATTCATATCCGGTAAAACACCAGATTGTTTTATCGGGATAAGTTTCTTTTATTTTTTTTGCAAGAGGGATAAGACCACGCTGATTCACTCTCTCTAGTGGCTCTCCACCTAAGAATGTTACACCGGCATAAGCACCAAAACTTAAAGTATCAATAATATAATCTATCGTTTCGTCATTAAAAACTTTTCCGTAGTTAAAATCCCATGCCTGTTCATTAAAGCAGCCTGGACATCTGTGATGACAGCCGCTGACAAATAATGAAACTCTGATACCGGGACCATTTGCCACATCATAAGTTTTGATTTCAGCATAATTCATAACTTAACGACCTCCTTGTAATAATATCGTATAAAAGAATATGTTTATATATTATCTTTTACCGCCTGACTTACAACATCTGCTACAATCGGATTGAATGCTTCTGGTAATATGTTTTCTTCGTTTAGTTCTTCATCGGGTACCAAAGAAGCGATAGCCAGAGCAGCAGCCAGTTTCATATCTTCTGTAATTTGTTTTGCACGTCCTTCTAAAGCACCTTTGAAAATACCAGGAAATGCTACAACATTGTTTACCTGATTTGGAAAATCAGAGCGTCCGGTTCCAACGACTCTTGCACCGGCAGCTTTCGCTACATCAGGCATAATTTCAGGGACAGGATTTGCCATAGCAAACATGATGGCGTCAGTATTCATTGTCTGTACCATTTCAGCGGTAACCATGTTTGGTGCAGAAACACCAACAAAAATATCAGCACCGACTAATGCATCAGCTAATTTTCCGTTCATTCTGGAAAGGTTGGTAACTTCAGCCATTTCCTTCTGAGCCCAGTTTAAAACTTCGATATCTTTTGAGAGAATACCGTATAAACCACAGATTGTGACATCTTTGAAACCATAATTTAAAAGCAGTTTACAGATGGCGATACCGGCAGAGCCGTCACCGTTAATAACTACTTTACAGTTTTCCTTATTCTTGCCAACTACTTTTAGGGCGTTGATAATACCAGCCAGAACAACGATAGCAGTACCATGCTGGTCATCATGAAAAACAGGAATGTCTAGTCGCTCTTTTAATTTACTTTCGATTTCAAAGCATCTTGGAGCTGAAATATCTTCCAGATTAATGCCGCCAAACCCGGGAGCGATACGGATAACAGTGTCTATGATTTCATCAGTATCCTGTGTGTCAAGACAGATCGGAACAGCATTAACGCCGCCAAATTCTTTAAATAGCACAGCTTTCCCTTCCATAACAGGCATCGCAGCTTCTGGACCGATATTGCCAAGACCAAGAACTGCACTTCCGTCAGAGACTACAGCTACAGTGTTTGCTTTCCATGTAAATTTGTATACATCTTCCCGATTGGCTGCAATTTTTCTACAAGGTTCTGCAACGCCGGGAGTGTAAGCGAGGGATAAATCTTCACGTGAGTTTACGTGACATTTTGCCTCAGTGCTTAATTTACCATTTAATTCTTCATGTAATTTTAATGCTTTTTCGTCGGTTGTCATTTTAATCCTCCAAATTAGAATATTATACGTTCAGCCACCAGCTCGAATCGCTTCGCTCTTCTTGCTGTTACGGCTCACTAAACTGTAACAATGACAGTTCAGCCAACAGCTCAAAAATGCTTCGCATTTTCTCGCTGTTATGGCTCACCATATGACATAAAAATTAAATGTCCAAAATTCTGTAAACAGTTTTGGACATTTAATTTTTATGTCGCATGGCTGAACTGTTATACACATCATACCATAGTTTGAAAATTAACACTATTCTTTTTTAGAATGATATGTTAGAATATGAAATAGTTTAACTTCTGTAAATTCTAAAGGGATATCCCCTATATTTCCATGGAAGGTAATTGAATAAAAAACTTAGGAAGGAGTTTTTATGAGAGAAAAGTTGCAGGCATTACCGGTAGGTGAATTAAGAGAGATAGCAAAAGCAAATGGAATTAAGTCTGTTTCTATACTTAGAAAACAACAATTGATTGATATGATTCTTGAAGTGACACAGCGAAATGAAAAGAAAGAAGAATCAGAGAAAACAGAAAAGGTTGTTAAGGGTTCGGGTGAAGAGAAACAGGAGACTGACAAAGAACAGAAAAATACTGGTGAGAATGTCAGGCATAGGAAGAGACACCATAGTGAGAATCTTGAACATAAAGACGAGGTACCGCAGGAGACAGGGGTGACGAGGACAGGAATATTAGAAGTTATGCCGGATGGTTTTGGATTTATCCGGTGTGATAATTATTTACCGGGAGAGGATGATGTTTATGTGGCACCATCCCAAATTAAGAGATTCCAATTGAAAACTGGAGATTTTATAACCGGAAGGGTTAGAGAAAAAAGAGAAAATGAGAAGTTTGGAGCACTATATTATGTAGATATGGTAAATGGCGAAAGTTTAGATAAAGTTTTAAAACGCCCGAATTTTGAGGAATTGACACCGATATTCCCAAATGAGAGACTGCATCTTGAGACGGACGGGCACAGTACAGCCATGCGTATTGTAGATATTGTAAGTCCGATAGGAAAAGGTCAGCGTGGAATGATTGTTTCACCACCAAAAGCAGGAAAGACTACTTTATTAAAAGAGACTGCAAAGGCAGTTCTCAAGAATAATCCGGAAATGGAAATGATTATACTTTTAATAGATGAAAGACCAGAAGAAGTGACAGATATTAAAGAGGCGATACAGGGAGATAATGTGGAGGTTATTTATTCTACTTTTGATGAACTTCCGGAACATCACAAGCGAGTGTCCGAAATGGTTATTGAGAGGGCAAAACGTTTAGTGGAACATGGGAAAGATGTAATTATACTATTAGACAGTATTACCCGTCTGGCAAGAGCCTACAATATGACAGTTCCACCAAGTGGACGAACACTGTCAGGTGGTTTAGACCCTGCAGCGCTTCATATGCCTAAGCGATTTTTTGGTGCAGCCAGAAACATGAGAGAAGGTGGAAGCCTCACTGTTTTAGCTACAGCGCTGGTAAATACAGGAAGTAAAATGGATGATGTTGTATATGAGGAATTTAAGGGGACCGGAAACATGGAACTGGTTCTTGATAGAAAATTATCCGAGAAGAGAATATTTCCGGCGATTGATATTACACAGTCTGGCACGAGAAGAGAAGATTTGTTATTAAGTGCTGACGAATTGGGTGCATCTTATATTATTCGAAAAGAAATGAATGGTATGAGAAAAGAAGATGCTGTAGAACAGATACTGAATCTGTTTACAAGAACAAAGAGCAATGAAGAATTTATAGAAAAAGTAGGCAAAATCCGAACAAATTATAACAGATAAAAAACATAGAATATATCGTGTTTTGTGGAGATAAAGATGCAACAGTTCAGCCAACAGCTCGAATCCGCTTCGCTTCTTCTCGCTGTTATGGCTCACCATATACAGAAAAATACGGACTCAAAGTCCTGCAAGCAGTCCTTATGAGTCTATATTTTTCTGTGCATGGCTGAACTGAAAAAATAATAGTTTGCGAAAATGCTTGCTATTAGAAAATATCTATGTTATAATTGCAAGGCTATTGAGTAAAAACGGATTGGCGTTGCCAATAAGCATAAAAAATTTTAAAGAGGTGAATGTAATGAGAGAAGGAATCCATCCAGATTACCATGAAGCAACCGTTACATGTAACTGTGGTAACACATTCGTAACAGGTTCAACAAAAAAAGACATTCATGTTGAAATTTGTTCAGCATGTCATCCTTTCTACACAGGACAGCAGAAAGCTATCTCAGCACGTGGTAGAATCGATAAGTTCAATAAGAAATATGGTATCAAATAATTTTTTGAGGATAACAGGTTGGGAAGAGATTCTCAACCTATTTTCGTTGTAAAATAATTGTTTATTTTAACAAAGGTGAATGATATGAGAAATAACAAACTTTGTTCTTCCGGAATCGGCGGACAGGCGGTAATGGAAGGAATTATGATGAGAAACAAGGAACGTTATGCTGTGGCAGTGAGACAGTCAGATGGTTCTGTAGTTGTAGATACACAGGAATATAAAGGAATTACGAGTAAATGTAAGCTGTTTCAGCTTCCATTTATCAGGGGAATATTTAGTTTTATTGATTCTTTAATTCTTGGAATTAAAACACTTACATTTTCTGCTAAATTTTTTGATGATGAGGCAGATTATTCAGACGAACCGGACAAATTTGAACAGTGGCTTGTAGATAAATTTGGTGACAAGGCAGAAAAAGTTATTATGGGATTTACAGTTGTATTTTCCATCATTATTGCTATAGGGTTATTTATGGTACTTCCTTTGTTTATTGCAGACATTATGGAGAGATATGTATCATGGGTAACACCGGGACATGTGCCGGTAATTGAGGGAATTGTTAAAATGATTCTGTTTATTGCCTATCTTTTGTTGATTTCTCTGATGAATGATATTAAGAGAACATTTATGTACCATGGTGCAGAACATAAATGTATTAACTGTATTGAAAATGGGCGTGTTTTAACTGTCGAAAATGTTAGAAAAAGTTCCAGATATCACAAGCGTTGCGGTACTAGTTTTCTGCTTGTAGTATTAATTATCAGTATTGTTATGTTTATTCTTATCAGAACTGATATTGTCTGGTTAAGATATGTAACAAGAATACTTTTAGTGCCTGTAATTGCAGGGTTGTCTTATGAATTTATCAGAAAAGCAGGCTCGTCGAATAATAAAATTATAAATATATTGAGTATGCCTGGTATGTGGATGCAGAAAATTACGACAAAAGAGCCTACAGACGATATGATTGAAGTGGCTATTGAGGCGGTAGAGGCAGTTTTTGACTGGGAGCAGTATCTGGATGACAATGGAATCAGAAGAACTCCTGTGAGAAAGGTTATGCCTGTAGATAAGCAGCCTTTACCAAAAGAATATAAAAAAGACAGAAAAGGTTCAGGATATAATTGGAAGTTTTAGTAAAAAACATTGTGGCACAGGCAGAGGAAATACTGGATGCGGCGGGAATTACAGAAAGTAGGATTGACAGTTGGCTTTTGGCAGAGAGTATATTAGGAGTTTGCAGACGGGATTTGTTCTTAGAGCCATGCAAAAGTGTCAGTAAAGAGCAGGCACAGAAATATTTAGATGCTGTTTCTGTGAGAGCAGAACACATTCCGCTTCAACATATCACAGGACGTCAGCAGTTTATGGATTTTGAGTTTATAGTTAATGAAGATGTGTTGATTCCAAGACCGGAAACAGAGTTGTTAGTGGAACAGGTGGTTTCCTATATCAAGGATGATGAGGTTAAAGTATTAGATATGTGCACCGGTTCAGGATGTATTGCAGTATCAGTAGACAGAATGTGTGTGAATGCAGATGTGACAGCAGCTGATATTTCAAAGAAGGCTCTAAAAGTGGCTGGAGAAAACAATATGCGAAACAAAGGTGGAGTCACTTTTGTACAAAGTGATATGTTTGAAAATATTCATGGCACTTATGATATTATTGTTTCGAATCCACCTTATATTCCTACTAGTGACATAGAGGTGCTGATGGAGGAAGTGAGGGAACATGAGCCACATCTGGCGTTGGATGGAAGTGCCGACGGACTAAAGTTTTACAGAGAAATTTGCAGAAATGCAGATAATTATTTAAATAAGAATGGGAAAGTTTTTCTTGAGATAGGTTATGATCAGGGGGGCACGGTTCCTGAACTGTTGAGGGAAAATGGTTTTACAAATATACAGGTTTTGAAAGATTTATCAGGTAATGACCGCATGGTGATTGCCGGGAAGGAATAGAAATGTTTGACAAATTAGACATAATCGTAGAAAGATATGACGAGATTATGGAGCAGCTAAATGATCCAAATGTTGTCAGTAATCAGGAGCATTTTAGAAAAATTATGAAAGAGCAGAGTGATTTGGCACCAATTGTAGAATTATACAAAAAGTATAAAGATGCAAAACAGACGATTGAGGACAGCCTTTTTATTCTGGAGGAAGAGTCAGACGAGGAAATGAAAGAACTGGCAAAGGAAGAGATGAATGAGGCAAAAGCATCTATTCCAAAGATGGAGGAAGAGTTAAAGATTCTTCTTTTACCAAAAGATGTCAATGATGACAAAAATGTTATTGTGGAAATCAGAGGCGGAGCCGGTGGTGATGAGGCAGCACTGTTTGCAGCAGAACTTTACAGAATGTATTGTATGTATGCAGAGACTCAGAAATGGAAAACAGAGATGATTTCTTTGAATGAAAACGGTATTGGTGGCTTCAAGGAAGTTGTATTTATGATAAATGGACAGGGAGCTTACTCAAGATTGAAGTACGAGAGTGGTGTGCATCGTGTACAGCGTATCCCGGTAACAGAGTCGGGTGGACGTATTCATACATCAACAGCGACTGTGGCTATTATGCCAGAGGCAGAAGAGGTAGATGTAGAGATTGATATGAATGACTGTCGTTTTGATGTGTTCAGAGCATCCGGGAACGGAGGACAGTGTGTCAATACAACTGATTCTGCCGTGAGACTGACACATATTCCTACAGGTATTGTGATTTCCTGTCAGGATGAAAAGTCACAGCTGAAGAATAAAGATAAGGCATTGAAGGTTCTTCGTGCAAGACTTTACGAATTGGAGTGCCAGAAAAAGCAGGATGCAGAATCTGAAGCAAGACGCAGCCAGATTGGTACAGGAGACCGTTCTGAAAAAATCAGAACATATAATTTCCCACAGGGACGTGTAACAGACCACAGAATTAAGTTTACGACACATAGATTAGACAGTATTATGAATGGCGATATTGATGAGATTATTGATAACTGTGTAGCTGCAGACCAGGCAGCGAAGCTAGCACAGGTGGAAGAATAATTCAATTGATTATATAAAAGCCAATAATAAAAATAGAAGTAATTTTTGGGGAACAGTTTCAAATACTACAGATATTACTTCTATTTTTTATGGGAAAAATTCTCATTATTTTATAGTTATACTTTTTCTTTACTCAATCTACTTTTTTTGATATAATAATCCACAACTGTGACAATTGGGAGGTGCTGTGCTATGAGAGGTATTACAGATATACATAGTCACATCTTGTTTCAGGTAGATGATGGTTCGGATTCTATTGAAACATCTTTAAAATTGTTAAGAAAAGAATATGAACAGGGGGTCAGAAATATTATATTGACACCTCATTTTCATATAGGAGAGTGCATGCCCGAGAGTGAGTTGGTCAGAAAACATTTTGGACAGTTAAAGGAACTGGTAAAGAGAGAAATTCCTAAACTGCAGCTGTTCCTTGGAAATGAAATAATGGCATGCAATGATATGGTGCGGCTATTGGATGAAGGAGTCATAAACACATTGGCAGGAACAAGATTTGTGTTGGTTGAGTTTTATCCTTCAGTGCAATATGAAACGATGTTAAAATATATCAGCAATTTATTAAATGGTGGCTATATTCCAATTATTGCACATTGCGAACGATATGCATGTCTGCATTCCACGTTCAAAAAAATTCATGCCAAAAATCTCAGTCATCTAATAGAGATGGGTGCATATCTGCAGGTAAATGCAGTCAGCGTTTTTGAGCGGGATATAAAATTTGTAGAAAAACTAATAGACAACGATTATTTACATTTCATTGCTACAGATGCTCATAGTCTGGGTCATAGAAATGTATATTGGGATAAATGTATCAGATTTTTAAGAAAAAGATATAATGATGATTATTTAAGATGGTTATTAATAGATAACCCTAAAAAAATATTATCAGGACAATACTTATAATTGGAAAGGATATAGAGATTACAATGGATAACGAAAACATTAAGAATGAAATTGAGATAGACCTTCGTGGATTATTTAGTGCAATCATGAATCGATTGACAATTATTATACTGGTAGGAATTTTAGTCGGAGGTATGGCGTTTGTTTATACCCAGTATTTTGTTGATCAGTTATATGTAGCCAAAACAAAGGTGTATATTCTGAATAAACAGGATAAAAATCAGCAATATTTAACGTCTCAGGATGTGGCACTTTCTACGTATCTTGCAAAGGATTACGAGAGTCTTTTAACAACAGATCCAGTGTTAGAGGAAGTAAAAAAGGAATTAAATCTGGAGCAGAGTACTTCAGCGATTGCATCCATGATTTCTGTTGAATTAGAAGAAGATACTCGAATTATGGACATTGCTGTTACAAGTACAGATCCAAAACTTGCAAAGAAAATAGCTGATAAGGTCAGAGAAGTGGCAAATGAAAGATTAAAGGAAATAATGGATGGTTTAGAACCGGTAAGATCAGTAGATGAAGCAAAACTTCCGACAGCTCCAAGTTATCCGAATGTTGAGAAGAACATGATGATTGGATTTATTGTTGGTTTTGGTGTCGCACTTTTGGTAATTATTATATTATATATTTTGGATGACACAATTAAGACTCCTGATGATATTGAAAACAGACTTGGTGTCAGCGTTCTTGCGGCGATTCCTTTAAAGAGTTCAGACCGTAGCAGAGACGGATATGGATACGGATATGGGGAGGCAGCACAGAAGAAAACGAAAAAGAAAGACAAGAAAAAGAAAAAAACTGATATAGAGGACGGAGAGGAAAAGGAGTAGGACTTATGTTATTAAATGTAAATTTAGATAAGATTTCAGATTTAGATTTTAAGACAAAAGAGGCATATAAGACATTGAGAACGAATGTTCAGTTTTGTGGAGATGATGTCAAGGTTATTTCCATCACAAGTTGTGTTCCGAATGAAGGAAAATCTATGGTGTCATTTAATCTTGCAGTATCAATAGCAGAGACAGGGAAAAAGGTTTTATTTGTCGATGCAGATCTTAGAAAGTCTGTATTGATAGGACGCTATAAGATAAATAAAGCAATTAAAGGGCTTATACAATATTTGTCAGGAGTGGAAGAGTTAGACAGTGTAAAATATACGACAAATGTAGAGAATCTCGATATGATTTTATCAGGACCAGTTCCTCCAAATCCGGCAGAATTGTTGAATAATGAAAAGTTTACTGCGTTGGTTGAGATAACAAAAAAAGAATATGATTATGTAGTTATAGATACACCGCCAATAGGACAGGTAATTGATCCGGCAATTGTGGCACAGCAGACAGATGGAGTGATTTTCTTAGTTTCACAGGCAAATGTTAGTTACAAATATGCTCAAAAACAGATTGAACAGCTTAAGAGATCAGGCTGTAGAATTTTAGGAGCAGTTCTAAATAAAGTAGACCCTGAAGGAAAGGGAAGTTACTATGGCGGATATTATGGCAAGTACTATAAAGGAAAGTACGGATACGGCTATGGTAATGATAAATATTACAAATAAGATTTTAACGACACCTATGAACGAAAGAACATAGGTGTTATTAACTTATGGGAGCGAAGAAGAAATGAATCAGACGGAGCGTATATATATACAATTGATTGCTAACAGCATAAAAGACACTCATAAAAAAATAGATATGTCTGGTATAGAAGAAAATATACTGGTGGAGTTATGTAAGTTACACAAAAATACGGGATTGATATATGGTGCGCTGATGAATCAGAAAGATGTTCCACAGAAGATATTAGACACATTCGAAAAAGGCTTTTTTACGGAAATGATGATATATTCCAAAAGGACCACAGTATTTGAACTGGTGTTAAAGGAGTTGAATCAACAGAAAATAAAACATATTATTATTAAGGGGATGTCTTACGCAAAATGCTATAAGAACAGTGAATTTAGAACTATGAGCGATATGGATTTGGTTATATCCCCAAATGATTTAGAAAAGGCGGATCGGATATTATCAGAACTTGGAGGCAGATTCGTATATGAAAAAAGCAATGATAAGGTTCATTACTATAAAATAAAGAACACAATTATTGAGATTCATACCAGTATCGGATATGCAGGTAGTTTCAATAGAACTTTTAATTACGAAAAGTATTTTAAAAAAGCTGTTGATGAAAGTGTATACCAGAAAGAATGTACGTATGAGTTTTCACCGCATTATAAAGTTGTATATGCAATATATCATATGGCGAAACACTTTTGTGAAGGTGGCTGTGGAGTCAGAATGATAACGGATTTAGCAGTGTTGATGGAATTTTACAGGCAAGAGATAAACATGGAAATGTTATGGGGTGATTTAGAAAGAATGCATCTTGAGAAGTTTGCCATGAATCTTTATACTATTTGCAGGACATGGTTTGGAGTAGAGACAGGAAAAACGAATTATGATTCGAAGAATATGGAAGCTGTAGAAACGTATATCATTTCAGGCGGCGTATTTGGGCATGACACGATTTTAAGAGATTCTGTACAGATTTCCAAACAGCAGGGAAGTGGCTTAATAAAAATATTCAGATGGGCATTTCCTTCTTATTGTCATATGCGGGAGTACAGTTTATGGTTTAAAGAAAAGCCAGCTGTTTTACTACCTGTTGCATACTTAGAACGATTTATAAGAAATGCAAGAGAGCGTGGCGGAATATTAAAATGGTTGAGAAAGCTGGAACAGGGAAATAAAGCGAATGATATTCAAAAAAATATATTAGAAATGATGGGGTTAGAAAATGAACGATGATCCAAGATTGACAATTGTAAAAGAAAGATATGATATTGCAGGTTTAAAAATACTGATGACAACATATCATCAGGAAACGATGAAGAGGGCTATACCATATCGGGCAGATACAGATTGGCAGGAAGAGGAAGCAGATGGGGTTATTGACTTTGGTCATGATTTTTACGAACAGATTTATAAAGAGTATATGCCGCATTCTAATTATACAACAATAGAGTATATATATACAGGCAGCCTTTTTCATAGATTTTTGTTGGAACACAATGGGTGCATGCTGCATTCTTCCGCTGTTGTAGTAGATGGTTATGCATATTTGTTTTCAGCGAATAGTGGTACAGGGAAGTCAACACATACTGAGTTATGGCTGAAACATTTTGGGGACAAGGCATTTATTATAAATGATGATAAGCCGTCTCTGAGATTTGAAGAGGGTGAATGGTATGTCTATGGGACACCGTGGAGTGGAAAGCATAATATTAATGTAAACACCAGAGTAAAATTGGGTGCAATTGTTTTTCTCGAACGCTCAGAGAATAATTGGATAGAACCTCTGGATGTAAAGGAGGCAATTCCTTTGTTTTTCAGACAGACGGTAAGATCTTTAAAAACAGCAGATAAAATGGATCTGGCTTTAGAAAAAATTGGACAGGTTTTAACACATAATCCAATATATAAAATGGGCTGTAATATAAGTGATGATGCAGTTATCACTGCATATGAAAAGATTAGGAGAGTATAAATGAAGATTAAAGAAGGTTTTATATTAAGAAATGTAGCGGGAAATAATGTGGTTGTTCCTATTGGACAGGCAACCTTAGATTTTAATGGAATGATGAGCTTAAATGATACAGGAGCCTTTTTATTTGAAAGATTGATAGAAGGAACAAGTAAAGAGAATTTGATTGATGATCTGATTGCAGAATATGGGATTGACAGAGATTTAGCTGTTAAGGATGTAGAAGCGTTTATTTTAAAAGTTGAAAGTGAGGATTTGTTTGAATAAGTTAGTTTCTATAGATGAAATAGCACCTATTATGAAAGAACAAGTGGAACATGGCGGAAAAGTAGTTTTCACGCCAAAAGGCAATAGTATGCGCCCTCTGTTTCGAAGCAATAAGGATACAGTTACTTTGACGAAACCCCATTTTCCTTTAAAGAAATACAGCATTATTTTTTACCAGAGGCAAAATGGGCAATATGTGTTGCACAGACTGGTCGGTAGACGTGGACAGTATTATGTTATGCGTGGTGATAACCAATATATGAATGAATATAATATTGCACAAGAGCAGATTATTGGAGTTGTTTCTGCATTTCAAAGAGATGGAAAGTCATATAATATGACAGAAAAAACTTATAAATTATATTCTTTACTTTGGACCAACACAGTGTATATTAGAATGTGTTATAAAATTTTAAGACGTACTGCAGGTAAGATTAAGAGAAAAGTATTAAGGAAGAAGTAGATGAAAGATTCAAACAGTTTATGCTGGATAATTAAAAATGGGAAAAAACAAATACCTAAAATTATTATTTTAAGTATATCAAATATGATTTTAGCATTGGTGAGTACAGGTCTGGCGTTGGTTAGTAAATATGCGATAGATGCTGCACAGAAAGCGGCGAATGCAAAGACAGATTTGGAATTTGTTCATTACCGAAATCTGATTATTTTATTTGGTATAGCGATATTGCTAATTATTTCAGGAAGACTTTTTCTTAGGATATTTGCGCAAAGCCTTACAATTAAGGTTCAGGCTTCTATGGAAATGCAGATGCGAACAAGTTTATTTAATAAAATATTATCAAAAAAGTATGACAGGATAAATTCTTATCATAGTGGTGAACTAATGAACCGAATGACAAGTGATATTAAAATTGTGACTGACGGGATTACTACCATTGTTCCTAATATGCTTTATTTTATAACGCAGTTTGTAGGAGCTTTTGCAGTGCTGATTATTTTTGACTGGAAGTTTACAATGGTATTTATTGTTGCAGGCATTGTGATATCGGCTGTCACACTGCTGTTTCGGGGAAAATTAAAAAGTTTACATAAAGAAGTTCAGGAGACTGATGGAAGAGTTCGTTCATTTTTTCAGGAGGCTATCGAGAGCATATTAGTAGTAAAAACTTTCGGAGTCGAAGAGTCTTTTGGGAAAAAGGGCGATGAACTTCAGATTATAAATTATAATGCAAAGATGAAGCGCAGACGTATTAGTATTTGTGCCAATGCAGGATTTTCATTTGTCTTTAATATGGGATATCTGCTGGCACTTGTCTGGTGTGCATTAAAGGTGTGCGCAAATACAATGACATATGGAACGCTTACAGCAGTCTTGCAGTTGATATCCCAGATACAGACACCGTTTGTAAACATTACAAAGATAGTGCCGCAGTACTATTCCATATTGGCTTCTGCTGAGCGGATTATGGAAATAGAAGATATTGAAGTAGAAGAAAATTCCGGAGAACCTATATCTGTAAAAGCATTTTATGAATGTTTTCAGAAAGCAGCATTTGAGGGGATTCAGTTTAATTATGGAAGAGAGAGTGTGCTGGAAGAAGGAGAGGCATGGTTTCATAAAGGAGATTTTGTGGCAATCAGAGGCATTTCCGGTATTGGCAAGAGTACACTTATGAAGATGTTGCTTGGTGTGTTTCAGCCAGGTTCCGGGCATATCCGATTGTACAAGGATAATGGAGAATATGTGGAGGCAGGTCCTGACACGAGAGGACTATTTTCATATGTACCTCAGGGAAATTATCTTTTTAGCGGAACGCTGAGAGAGAATATTCTGCTGATTAATCCTTGTGCAACAGAAGAAGAAATCAATGAGGCGTTAGAGATTAGTGATATTAAAGAATTTGTTCAGACACTTCCAGAGGGGCTTGATACAGTGATAGGCGAAAAGGGATTGGGGATTTCTGAGGGTCAGGCACAGAGACTGGCAATTGCCAGAGCGTTGCTGAGTAATGCACCAATACTTTTGCTGGATGAGGCAACTTCAGCACTGGATGCCAAGACAGAGCAGAATGTTTTGAAGAGAATTAAATCATTGAATCAGAAAACATGTATTATTATAACGCATAAAGCAGCAGCACTTGATGTGTGTGATAGAGAGTTTGTTATAGAAAATAAGAGATTGTATAGTGTAGTAAAATAAAAAATAGAGGTAGATGATTTCAAAGAAACTGTTAAATAATTTCTTAAATCATCTCCCTCTATCTTTTGTTTTTTTGGAGAGACTTTCTATGCTTTTTTGTGATTTACTTTTTTCAATTCATTCCAAAGTGCATCGTGAAATAACATAGCAAGTTCTTCCCAGTGCTTGTGTTGTTGCCGCTCGTAATTTAATTCCTGCCGTAAATCTTCAATCTCAATGAGCAGCTGTTCCGTTTCTTGTAATAACAGCGTATCTTCGGCAATTTTCATATTCTCACCTTCCCCCAAAAAAGTTATATGTAATTACCCACTGCTTGATTATAACATTATCAGGTTCTTTTGTGTGAAATTTCCGTCGACTTTTAGCGACGATATCCGTCAATCAATTTTTAGGAAAACATTGTAAAACCCCCCTTAATATTATATAATTAATTGGATGAATTCTGAACGGAGGAATTAGAGAATGGGTAAATATTTTGGAACTGATGGTTTTAGAGGCGAGGCAAATGTTAATTTAACAGCAATGCACGCATTTAAAGTAGGCAGGTTTTTAGGCTGGTATTATGGCAGATATCATAAATGTTCTGTAGCAATTGGGAAAGATACAAGAAGAAGCAGTTATATGTTTGAAGATGCTTTATCTGCAGGACTGACATCTACAGGTGCAGATGTTTATTTGTTACATGTTACTACCACACCAAGCGTTTCCTATGTAGTGAAAACAGAAGACTTTGATTGTGGCATTATGATTTCGGCAAGTCATAATCCTTTTTATGATAATGGATTGAAATTAATTAATGGCAAGGGCGAAAAGATGGAACAAGAAATTATTGATGAGGTCGAGAAATATCTTGATGATGATTTTGATTCTATTCCTTATGCTACAGGGGATAAGATCGGAAGAACCATTGATTATTTTGCGGGACGAAACAGATATATGGGATATCTCATGACTCTTGCAAAACATTCTTATAGAAATATGCGTGTAGGATTAGATTGTTCTAATGGTAGTGCTTCAGCAATTGCAAAGAGTGTTTTTGATGCTTTGGGAGCTGAGACTTTTGTTATTAATAACGAGCCGAATGGAATAAACATTAATAATGAATGTGGGTCTACACATATTGAAGTTTTACAGAAGTTTGTTAAGGAAAAACATCTTGATGTAGGTTTTGCATATGATGGTGATGCTGACAGATGTTTGTGTGTGGATGAGCAGGGCAATATCGTAGATGGTGATTTGATTCTCTATATAGGTGGTGTGTATCTGAAACAGAATGGAGAGTTAGATAATAATACTGTTGTAACTACGATTATGTCGAATATTGGTCTCTATAAAGCTTTTGATGCTGTAGGAATTAATTATGAGAAGACAGATGTAGGTGATAAATATGTTTATGATTGTATGAGAAAGAATGACTATCGCTTAGGCGGAGAGCAGTCAGGGCATATTATTTTTAGCAAGTATGCTACAACAGGCGATGGTATTCTGACATCTATTAAAATGATGGAGGTTATGATTTCTTCTAAAAAGAAGATGTCGGAATTAACCAGTCCGGTGACAATATATCCACAGTGTCTGAAGAATATTAAAGTCATCAGTAAGCCGGAGGCAAGGGCTGACGAAGAGGTTCAGGCAGAGGTGGCAAAGGTAGCTGAAATATTAGGAGGAGATGGACGTATTCTCTTGAGAGAGAGTGGAACAGAGCCGGTCATCCGAGTAATGGTTGAGGCAAAAACTGATTTACTGGCTGAGAAATATGTAGATCAGGTCATCGAAGTGATTAAAAGAAGAGGTCATGCAGTGTAAATGAATATGAAAATAGTGATAAGATGGGCAGTAAGAGGTTTTCTTATTGCTCTTATCCTTTGGTGGATGATTATAATATTTGGTTTTTCGGCAGCAGATGGAGTTGAATCCAGTTCTTTTAGTGATGAAATTACTATGAAGGTTGTTTGTATCATTGAACCAGAATATAGTAATCTTTCCATGGATAAGCAGAATGTGATTTTTAATAAGGTTAGTTTTGTCGTTAGAAAAACAGGACATTTTGGTGAGTATGGGATATTGTCAGTACTATGGAGTCTGCTGTTATTATCTTTTAAAAAAATACGAAATATGAAAAATTTTCTGATAGTAATGATTCCAACGGTAATATGTTTGGTTTATGCAGCAACAGATGAACTGCATCAGGGTTTTGTGGATGGAAGAAGCCCGAAAGTTATGGATGTGATAATTGATACAATGGGAGGGCTTGCAGGAGCAGGCGTGATAATTATATTATGGATGATTATTAGGAGGAAAAATGAGCGAGTGGGAAAAGAACATTAGAAAAGTAACCCCATATATACCAGGCGAGCAGCCAAAGGTCCCAAATGTGGTGAAGTTAAATACAAATGAATGTCCGTATCCGCCATCGCCGATGGTAGAGAAGGCTTTAAACAGTGGGAATAAAGAACGGCTTAGATTATATCCGGATCCGGATGCTACAGAATTGGTTGAAGCGATTGCAGAGTATTATCAGGTAGATTGCAATCAGATATTTGTAGGTGTAGGTTCTGATGATGTAATTGGAATGGCATTTTTGACGTTTTTTAATTCTGATAAACCGATTGTTTTTCCAGATATAACCTATTCATTTTATGATGTGTGGGCAGATTTATTTCAGATTGATTATGCTACAAAACCGTTAAATCATAATTTTGAAATTGTAAAAGAGGACTATATCGGGGAAAACGGAGGGATTATTTTTCCGAATCCAAATGCACCAACAGCGGTGGAAATGAAACTGGGAGCTATCGAAGATATCGTAAAAGAAAATCAGGATGTCGTTGTGATTGTGGATGAAGCATATGCAGATTTTGGTGATGTAACAGCGTTAGAGCTAACAAATAAATATGATAATCTTTTAGTAGTACGTACATATTCGAAATCAAGAGCTATGGCTGGTATGCGTATCGGATATGCTATTGGTAATGAGAAATTGATTGCTGCATTAAAATCAGTAAAATTTTCATATAATTCTTATACAATGAATATGACAAGTATTGATGCAGGAGTAGCAGCAATAAAAGATGATGCGTATTTCAGGGAGATTGTTGCAAAAATTCTAAAGACAAGAGAAGAAACAAAAGTGAAAATGACAGAATTAGGTTTTACGTTTACCGATTCAAAAACGAATTTTTTATTTGTAAAACACAATACGATAAGAGCTGAAATAATTTTTGAAGAATTAAAGAAAAGAAATATTTTTGTACGATATTTTAATAAACCACGTATAGACAATTATTTGAGAGTTACAATTGGAACAGATGAGGAGATGGACAAGCTGTATCATGCCTTGAAAGAAATTGTCGAACAAGAAAAAATAGAGTAGGGAGTATACATATGGGAGCAGTTGATATTTTCTTTGTTGGAATCGGACTTTCAATGGATGCTTTTGCAGTATCAATCTGTAAAGGGCTGAAAATGAAAGTAATAGATTTTAGGCAATGTTTTGTTATTGCATTGTTCTTTGGAGGATTTCAGGCAGTGATGCCATTGCTTGGTTACGCATTAAGTGTTAATTTTGTAGAGTATATTAATGCATACAGCCATTGGGTAGCATTTGTGCTGCTGGTGTTTATTGGAGTCAATATGATTCGGGAGTCTGTAGGAGACCAGGAGGAAGAGGGTTGTTGTAATAATGTAATAGGATTGAAAGAATTGATTACATTGTCTGTTGCTACTAGCATTGATGCACTGGCAGTGGGGGTTACTTTTGGCACTCTGGGAAATAAATTACAGTTATCAATTTGGGTAGCTGTACTAATTATCGGGGTAACCACTTTTCTCCTTTCGGTAGTAGGAGTTTTTATTGGCAATGCTTTTGGAGTAAAATATAAAACAAAGTCGGAAATCGCAGGTGGAATTATTTTGATATTTATTGGAATAAAAGTAGTGTTGGAACATTATCTATAAGAAAAAGTACAAATAGTCTTTACAGTAAATTAAGATACTAAGAATTGAATATACCAAAACAAAAGGAGTCTGAGAGTCAATTTTGACATGTCGGGCTTTTTTATTTGCCATATAATTTTTACAAAGTATAGTCAATAATCATTATTTCTATGTTGTGTTATAAAAAAACAATAATAATAACGAAAAACAAGGATTTTGTATCGTTTTTAAATAAAAATATTTGTCTATTATTAACAAAAAAAAGTTGAAAAAATCCGTTTTATTGTAAAAATGCGCCAAGAGAGTTAAAATGATATAGTAAAAATGTTTTTTTGATAAAAAGCATAAATTGATTTTTAGTATAAATAATGATTTGCTAATAGAAAGAGGAAATAATTACGCAGATAGATGCTTAAAGATAAAAGAGAAAGGACAAAAAATTATGAGACAGATAATCAGAAGAATAACAGGATGGGTTTTAGTGTTATCAATGATAACATCAATGTTTGGACAAGCGAATCCAATGGCTTATGCTGCAGACGGAAATGCAGTTACAGGAGAACAGCCTGAATTGTCTTTTACTATGACATATCAGTCTGGTGGAAGCAGCATTAATCAGAATAAACATACTACAGATGGAGAACAGGGAGATTTATCGGAAAATCTCAAAAACAAAAATAGTGCTTTGCTTGGACGTGGTGCCGAAAATGGAATAATAGTGAATCTGACAGCTGATTTGAAAAATGGACGTGGCACAGCCAGAGGAATGTATTTTGAATTGGCACTCCCGGTATTTCGTGTAGAGGGAAGCAAACTGATAGAATTGGATCAAAATGAAATAGCAAATTTAAAGGATGAAGATTTTGAAAAAGAAAATTCAAAACTGGTAAGAGTAATGGCACAGTTTTCACCTCAAGACCCAGATCTTTGGGATGGATATGTTAGTGGACACTCATATTGGGGAGGCAGTGTTAGGATATATCGAACAGGAGATATGACTGGTGGTACTCAGGCAGTTGTCGAAACAAAACTTTATTTTGATGGTCATATGCCGGAAAATACAGCGGCGTTAGTAAGACTTGGTGGTGGATACGCAGAGTGTGAAGACAATGATAGGGTTTATCCGCAATGGGATCAGGCGGCAGCCAGTACAACAGATTCAAAGGCAATATTTACGATGGTTTGTTGTAATTTGGAGTGGGAACCAACAATAGAAGGGGTAAAGCCTAAGAATGTTATCTGGGATAAATATAATTATGTGACATATAAAGTAACTGTAAAGAATACATCGAAAGATCATGATTCGAATTATAGCGCAACCAGTATTCAAATGGTAGTACCTACGAATATGGGAACGGTAGATGGATGGAGTAGCGGTCTGCATCCGGAAGAGGCGGCAAAGTTCCTGTATAATGATGGAAATCCGACTAAGAATGATGATTTTGAAAGCAGTATACAGAGAGAAAATTATATGGTAGGTGTTCCAGGCAAAGGTGGTATTATGATTTATGATGTTACAGCCTTGGAAGCTACTGCTGAAGGACGAGAAGCAATGTCCAAATGGGATATGACCCATTTTACAAATATAAAAGATGAGAACGGAAAGAAATTAGAGGAAATTCCATATTATTTTAAACCAGATGGCGGAATCTATTTTCGCAAGTATGAAAAAATATATAATGAAGAAGGAGCTAAGATCCATGATGATGGTTCTGCCTATGACCATACAACTTTTTATGTAGCCCTTCCGATGGCAACGGATATTCCGTCCAGTAAATTGGACAGTCTGAATATTAAAGTTTTTAATACCATTGCTTTTGCGAATGATTATACTTGGACAAAAACTACTCATCATAATACATGGGGATTTATTAAGCCGGAGGATAATTTTACTCATAAAAAGTTTGTTATAGATAAAACTATAAATGATGGAGAAGAAGTAGAAGAAGAGAAAGATAAAATATATGTTGCAATTAATGACGAAGCTGATTATTATCTGGGGCATTTCAAAAATACAGGAAACATTCCTATTTTTAATGGAATGGCGAATGATACCCATGATAAAGATTTTGAATTGACAAAAATATCAGCTTTATTTAACTTTGCCGAAGGAGAGGAAGAGCCGGAATTAACAGATTGGTTTATGAAAGATGATACGGTAGAATTTGAATTTCTGACATATGATGATCTGGCGGAAAGTGGTGAACCTGTTTCTGAATTTGTTCCTTTAGGTCAGATGGAGAAGGATGAAACATTATCTAATGCAAAACAGAAAGCGTGGTCTTTGCAAATTGGAAATCTGATAAAGGATTATGAACAAAGTGTTATAGCGACCGGTAAGAAGTGTGTCTACAATAACCGATTCAGAGTCAGGTTTAAGAAACGTATTGATCCAGATGAAGAATTTGACGGAAGAATTGCTGTGCATGGTGTTGCAGGTAAAGGTAAAGTGTACAACAATAAACTGGATACAACATATGAAAAATGGATATGGAATCCTAAGTCTTTGGCAGAAGACGAGACAGGATATGTAAAGACGCCGAAAAAACTTGCAACAGATGAGGCTGATATTCAGGCAATTGTAGCAAAACCTCAGATAAATGCGCAGGTAATCGAGAAAACAGAAAATGGATATCAGTATGATGATCCAAAAACAGTTCCTGTAAATGTTTCAGGTTACGGTTTTTATTATCAATTAGGTAATGACAGTGTTTCAAGGATTGTTCCGGGTAAATTTTCTACAGGAACCGTTGCAACAGTGAATGAAACTACAAAAGCTGTGAAAGGTTTTATTACAGATAAAGTTGTTTTATCAAAACGTCTGGTAGATGACATCACAGAAATTGAAAATATTACATTACATACAAGTGCAGAATCTGATGAAGATATTGTGCTTACTGTTTCTGATTTCTCAAAAGATGATGATGGAAATTATTACATAGATAGAAGTAAGTGGAAAAATAAGGGTGAGATTCTGTCTGTTTCAGTTAATGTGAAAAAGTTCGAGAAAGAAATAGGACTGACAGAAGAAAATAAGGATATTTATGTTGTTCTGGAAGGATTGGCAAACATTGTTACGCCAAATGGTAATGCGGCGAATGCAATGAAACCAGTCGGTGTATTTGAAACAAAATATAAGGATGAGGATTTGAATGTAAAAGCGACAGATCCGGCAACAATGATTGTTGCTAATATTAATCCTGTTATCCGCGGTATCAGTTATGGAAGAAAGTGGCTCAAAGACAGTGATTATATTGAATCCAAGGAAAACAGAGCCAGTGGCGCGGCAGATCAGAGCACAATACATCAAATTGAAGTTCCAAAAGGTATTGACGATTCAGGATATAAGTTCTTTATCGGTAATGCTACGCCTTCTCCAGCAGGAAAATCAGAGATAGCTGTTGATTTGTCCAGCAGTGTAGGAAACAAAACAACAAAAGATGTTAATGTTAGAGGATTCTTAACAAAAACAGTTACGATTTCCGGTTTCAAAAATGTTGCTGATATAAGGCAGATAAGACTTTATAACTGGGATAAAGATTCAGGTAAAGATAGTGCTGATGTTACAATTCCGTTTAAGGAATTAGAAGTAAAAGACGGTACTGTTACGATAAAACTTGAAAACTACAGCCAAATAGAATATTTAAAATATATGGTTATTGACATGGATGAGTTTTATGGTGGTGGAGCCAAGGATACTCCGGAAATGGAAATTCAGTTAGATGGAGACACAAACTGGGTTGATTATCTGGATGCAAAATTGACTTTTACACCAGAAGATGAATCTATCAGAGGACAGGGAAATACGAAAGGAACAGTAAGTCTTACAGACCGCTTGTATGTACAGAAACCGTATGCGGATATTCATGCAGATCTTCATTATTATGAATTTAATGGTACTTCAAAAGCTCTTAACACGAATAGAGATGGGAATGATATGTATTTAGGTATCCCATATGATAGAGATTTTACTTATACGATTGATGTAGGAAATCCATATATATCAAAACTGGATGATTTTGACATAACAATTGATCTGCCTGTAAATGATAATAAGCAGGTAGAAGAGGCAAATACAGGATTTCATACAACTGGTTTTAGAATCAGCAGGGAACTGATAGAGCAGTATGAGAAATTAGAAACAATTACTTTCTTTGATGCAGATAGTAATGAGGGAAAGACTTTTACTGTTGATTATGCAGAAGGAAGGCTCATATCAAAAGATGATGACACCGTTGTGGAGGGAATTGTTTTAAATGGTGACATCTATATTGATGAGCAGAAGATATTTACAGAGTTTGGAATGAATATTCCAAATCTAAAAAAGATTATTATTACAGGAAAAGGATTTCAGGCAAATCCGGATGCTCCAGCAGATGAAAACCATAGAATTACTCTTTATGGATTCTCAGATTCTGCAATTCATTCATGGAATAAAATGGATGTAAATGGAACGAATTATCTTTGTGGCTTCCGCGGAGAAAAACAGGAATATGTATTAAACAGTCATGATACGGCACAGGCGTATATCAGTAAAATGTATTTTGATACAACGGTTGTTGCAGGATATAAGGATAATAATGATAGTGGCAAACGTTTTGATGAAGTAAGTGATTCCTATGAGCATGTGAGAGCAGAGGATTGGCATAGTGGCTATGGCTGGAGTAATCATTGGCCGGATGATGATGAATTAGACATCGGTTATAAAGCGATTGGTTCCTATATGATTGATTTTAGACAATATCTAAATGCCGGAGCCAATCATCCAAGTGATGCAAATCATCATTCATTAAATGATATGATAGTACATTATTGGCCTAATCCAAAAGATGAACATATACCGTATGATTATATTTATACCCAGTCTATGAATACAGCAGCTGATGTGGAAATGACTGTTGATTTGCCATCTGATTCATTTGATGCTTACTATATGAAAGTACATCCAAAGGCATATAAATATCTAGAATCAGTAAAAATACATCGAAGTGGTGATGATAATGATACATGGACTACGGTTACAGACTGGAAAGAGTCTGTAGAAAAGATTACAGGAAATACAGGAAAAGACTGTTACTACAGAGTGGACCTTCGTAAATTAGAAGATGATTATGGTATTTATAAGAGTCCGTTAATTGATTATGAGACAGATAAGCCGGTAGATAAAATTGCAATTACATTAAATATTAATAGAGATGCTTCAGAAGAAAAAGATGGAAAAACTGTTGCTAAAAATGCAGATTATGGTACATGGTATGAGCAGACGAAATACATGTTTGAAGTTACAGGACGTTTTTATAAAGCAGGCATGGCAGATGCAACAGCTTCGACAAAAATGGATATTGGAAATCTGATAGAACGTCCATATGCCAAAGCGAAAAGAAGAACAGACCAGGGTAGAGCAAACGGATGGAATAATATTGACTCGGCATACCGCTCATCATGGTCGTATCAGGATGATTATAAGACATGCAGTTCAGGTTGGCATACATATCATGTTTATAAATCTTCACACTTATTTTCTACAGCAAAAGTTTATGTACACTCAGCAGTAAATAATGTACAAAAAGGTGTACATACAAAGGCAAATCAGGAAACGGATGAGCGGGCAAAATTCTCAAAATATAATGAGTATGTTGTCAGTTTCTGGCAGGCAGAAGAGGGAAGTACTCATGATTGTTATAATGCACATACTGGAATGGGACATGCAGACAGTCATTCGCTCAATAATGATCCATACAACTGGTCAGGAAAACGTTCTTTTACAGATCAGTTAACATTGACAGACACACTGCCTTATGTGAGACCGGATAAGGAGACAGGTCATTTTGGTTTCCTTGCGAAAAAGATTTTTATATCTGAGGATTTAAAACAGTATATTGATAAGGTTGTTGTATTTAAGAAAAAAGCGATATTAAATGAAGATGGTACATGCAATGAAGAAAATTTGACAAATACAATTGAAATTGCAGGTGTAGATCTTATTAAAGAGGACGTGAATGCAGAAAGACCGGAACAGATTCAGGGAAGTGACCAGCATGTGATTCATTCAAATGCTGATAGGACTTTCTATGAGATTCCGATTATATATCCGGATTCAGAAATAGAAGAGACAAAAGGTTCAATTGTACTGGGTGAAGATGAATATGTAACAAAATACGAAATACATATGAAAAATATGCCGGGTGATGTGGACTATGCGGCTGAATTAAAAGGTCAGGAAGGATTATTTGATTCATATGATCATGGTTCTGGTACGGACCCTGATGTATATGTGGGTGGTGATGTATATAGAGTAACAGCAGATAATATTATTAATTCGGGAGAAAAATGTGATTGGAATAATATGCAGAGTTCTTCCTATATGCAGAAGAGCAATGTTCCATATTATACATATAATGATAAGGCGTTAATTACATCTTATAGAATTCCTTTCCAAGGAGGATATACGATTACAAGAAATCATTCGGGAGATACGATTTATGATTATGAGAAGGATAATAAGACGCCGACGACAGCTAAATTTGATGTAAGAGTCTGGAATCGTAAAGATTTGGATGAGGAAGAAAACCGTTCAGCAGAGATTGATAGTGCTACAGTTACAAATACTATGAATAGTAACTATCGTTTAAAAAACATTTACATTCCAACAGAGTTTATAGAGGGAACATGGTTTCATGTTGAGTATTTACAACTAGATGATACAAAAGTTAATATTGAGTCATTAAGAGAGAGTAAATATTTTAAAAAGAATGCAGATGACACACAGTATATATTTGATGTGAATGGATATATCAGAGACAATCTTGATAAGATGAATACTTTTGCACCAAATAATACAAAGATTGGGTCTTCAGAATATTATCATGAACATATTTCGCAGTTTGTCATTAAATTTAAAGGAATAGAAAAAGAAATTCTTGATGGTGGGGAATTCCTGAATCCATCTAGAGAAACACTGAGTGATACAACGATATCAAATGCAGTTCCGACATTTTCTTATGATGGCGTATATGTCGACAGACATAAAGAAGATATAGAGAATGACAGATGGACGTTTGACTCAAAGCCTACAATTATAAACAATTCAAATCATTATACTTCAACAACTCATAATGAAAATCATGTAGGTGTAAAGTTTACGACAAATGAGAGTGATGCATGGCCTTATGGTTATCGAACAGATACAGGAACAGGTAATGATGCATCAGGAACAAAGAAGACAGATTATTATATCGTAAATAATCTGATAAGTACTATGGTGGTAGACATGAAGCGTCAGTCAACGCTGAAATCAGGAGACAGTACCTTTGCTTATGATATTGATGGAGATAAGGAACTTGCAGTAGATAAAAATCATCTGTTACCGGATGATTATGTAGAATATCAGATTACTGTGGGAGCAGATGAAGATAGCCTGATTCCTTTATATCATCCGGATGTTCGGTTTAAAGCACCGAAGGGACAGCGTATCGTAGGATGGTATGTGCTGGACAATGATTCTGATATTCCAAAAGAAGATATTACAGCGAAAGCTGTCTTAGGAGATGGTAATACAGTTTCATTTGAACAGGAAAAACGTTACTGTAAAGACAGTCAGGGTGTGGTAACCAATTATAAGTGGTTAGAAGTAGCCTGTGGTGATCTGTCAAAGAGTGATGCATATAATCAGTTAAACAATGGTGAAGCAATTAAAATTGTTGTGGTAACCCAGCTGACGCATGAAATCAATCCTTTTGAAGGCAAGATTATCAATGACGATGAAAAAGAAAGAATATATGTGTATGGGCATCCAAAACACACGTATTCACAGTATAGAATATTACATAAAAACGGTCAGATAGATAATCGTGCATCAGGCGACTTCTATGTCGACAATGCTGAGAGTGCTACATATTATCGTGGTCATAGTAATGGATATTATGATGCATTCTATAACAGAGAGAGCACCTATTATGCAGATATTAGAACGAAATTAAGATTTTTTGATAATCGCTTGGATCTCACATTGAAGTATGTAGACGATTATGATTTACCTGGCAAGGATGAAGATACCAATCCTCATCTCGATGAACGTCCAATGATTATCGAGCTCAGAGGAGCAGATAAATCAGATGTATATAATGATACGCTGCATACATTAAGTTCTGCGACTTATACAGTTTCTTTCTTATCTGATAACAGAAAGGATGGAAGGTTATTTAAAGGATTTGATTTAGTAGAAAAACCGGTATTTAAATATCCGGAAAAACTGAATCCTGATGGAAATCGTAACGCTGCTGTTAAGTATTGTTTCTTTGATGATATTGGAACAGATAAAGGAATTTATACAGATGGAGAATATGCAGAAATATGGCTGTCAGAAGACAAGGTTATTGAAGGAGACAAACTGACAGAGCAGCAGAAGAACGACGGATGTCGTTTATTAAAGGATGCTGTAAAAATTCAATGGACATATGATGACATACCTGCAGAACCAATTGTATTTGCGACAAGTGAGAAACCATTTGAGTTCAGAGGTATTGGAAGATACCGTGATATTAGAAATGATGCAGAAAAGCAGACAAAGACAGCAGATGATAACTTCACTATTGGAATAACAGCTATTTCGGAACTGGTACATTCTCATAGCGAAAATATCAATAATACGATAGAAGATGGTACATCAGAAGAGATTACATATGAAGGAACTGCCAAAGTAGTAGGAAATGGCAGTATAACAAATGTTATTACAAGAGAAAGACCGATTGTTACCCTGCACACCCAGATATTTAATAGTATGGAAGAGGCAGGAGAAGAATATAACGAAAATGCAGCTCAGATAAAGGGGTATCGTCCGGGAGATACAGTAT
Organism: uncultured Eubacterium sp.; assembly: GCA_910578975.1. Classification (GTDB taxonomy): domain Bacteria; phylum Bacillota; class Clostridia; order Lachnospirales; family Lachnospiraceae; genus Eubacterium_G. The sequence continues at coordinate 60,152 of CAJTRZ010000008.1, read as the reverse complement.
GGTATAAATCAACTGTCATCAATCATGAAAAAGGACAGACACAGCCACAGGGAGCGTTATTGGAGCCGGTTATTTTTGATAAGATTCCGGAATACATTACGACATCCGGTCTGGATACAAATAATATTAAAGTAAAATGGTATGATTCGGATGGAAAACTAAAGAAAGATATTCCAAATTATACAATTACGTGTGAAAGATTCGATGATGTTGCTGATTACGGTGGAGACTTTGTTACTGAGAAGAGCAATACAGATGGATGTTATCAGGGAAGAGGTCATGCATTTGCAGATTTGACTTTTGGTGAATCCGGTAATAGTACATCTACACCGATTAACTACAATGTATACAAAATACAGTTTGAAAAAGGTTCACGTCTGGAAATAGGTGAACGTTTAGAAGTTTACTATGAAGCCCAAATCAGAGAAGAGAATCTGCCTCTTGCATATACAAAACGTGCAGGCACAGATTCTGTTACAAAGACATTTGTGGATTATTATCCGAAGATGGGTGAATATTACCAGTGGACACATGGTTATTATACAGGTTACTCTTGGGATGGAAATAATTATTCCTATCCTTATGCGAATGCTGTTAATGGTTTGAGTATACAGTTTAAAAATCAGAATGACATGATGGATATGAATTATCTTTATCATGATGTTGGTGTTAGCGGAACAAGAAATAAAAATATTGACAGATACGAATATCTGAAAGACTCAGATGCATTTATGCCGGGTAGTGGAACAGACGGAAATAGTTATGGAAGAACCGAAATATATGGTTCTAACGGATATTTGAAGGATGAAGATATCAGAACGGCAAATAACCAGCAGAGAACATATTATGTACCAACACGCACAGATGGAAAGCATGATGAATTGCCAGTAAGTGAATCTTATAGAAGCCAGTCTATAACCGGTAATGCAAGAGACTGGTACACCCGTCTGATGTCGCTTCGTGTGAGAAGTGCTAACTGGCAGGGTGAGCATAGTGACGCAGTACTTTGGGCAGAGTCACGCCTGCATCTGCAGACTGCATGGCTGGCTGCAAGCTCAGAGATGATTGGAGATGAGAATTATCTCAAGTCAAAAGAATATTTGCCAACTAATTATAGAGATGGAAAATGGGATAATCATTACAATTCTGATTATTGGTATAGTGGATGTACAAATTTAAGAGATTATACAAGAGAAATTAACGACGATACGATTACAACCTTAGAATATGACCAGTACTTTACATCCCGTATTGGAGCATATAATTATGGAGATTGGGATATTACCGGTGGCATAGAGTTTACATATATTATGCCACAGGGAATAGAACCAAAACTCAATAAAGATGGAACACCGGATTTCAGTGATATTACAGCAGAGATTATGCAGGGAGGTACATCTGCAAATCCGGCGTATGAGAAGATTGATAATAATGACATTGTAGTGGAAGTTGTTCAGAAACCTGGCAGTTTAGATGGATATCTGACACCAAATATTATGAGAGATCCTCTTCTTAGTACTTCTGTTATGAACAAGACAGGAGATAGTTATGAAGGTAAGGAAGCATATTATATGGCGGAAGAACATACTTCATGGGTACTTAAGATTACTGTTAAGAAAACACTCGGCAAGTGGTTTAACAGAGGAGATAAGAGTGGTTATTCGATGAGAGTTGATATACCTTCTCATGTATATGCCACACCAAAGGATGAATATTGGTATGATGAGGTGATGGTAAAACCTGTAGATACAGAAAAGAATCTTTACTATCAGGTTTATGATACAACATCACTTTGGGGAAATAACTATCTTTTAGGAATGCCAACACCGATAAGTACACAGAAGAACGGAATGGATTTTATGTGGAACGTTTATTATGTTCATACCCATTCCGGTTCAGAGCAGTGTATTGATGGCTCAAAATACTTCTGGAATGGTTCGCCGAACACGCCATATATTAATGGTATGAATATAACCAACCGTGAGGTATCGGCACAGGGAGTGACAGAAGACAGTGTACCGGCAGATAACAGACAGGCGTTTTCAAATGGAGTACGCAATACATATGCTAATACAGGTACCCGTGCGCATATGAGAAAACCAATGATTAGAACATGGACAACTATCGGAGAGGATAATGTTGCAGGAAACAAGGCAGACGATTATTATGTGGACCCACAGGGAGACAGCTCTGCGGTAAATATTCATGTGGAGAATAAATACTGGCTAAACACATTGGCACCTGACCATATGTGGTATGATTCTTATAGTACGCACTATCGTGAAACATTTAAGGTAAGACATACATATGCTACAGATGGCGGTAATATGGGTACATTATTCTATCCGGTTGTTACAGAGATTCTTCCGGCAGGAATAGTGCCAAAGGATGTCAATGGTGATTTGTATACACATGATAATGAACAAAATGCAAAGAGAGAACTGGACTGGATACTGAGAGGTGCAGATTACAATGGAGACAGTCTGGGCGAATTAAAAGAGTATCAGGCTGAAAAGGAACTTTATGAGTCTACTGTTGAATATATAGAGTTGGCAGGAGAAGGTGGTAAGGTAGAAGGAAGATATAGGATTAGTTTTAAACAGAAGGCAGAGCCTGATGTAAGAAGTGATAAGAAACTGAAGATTGATTCCGAGTCAGCAAGAGTATTTTCATTTAAATTCTTTACAGAGGATGGTCCGGATATTGCAACAAAAGACGGAAAAGATGATAGGAGACTAGGTGACCAGTATCAGTCGAACCATACCTTTGTATCCAGTGAACTGGACTACTTTAAATTTTTAATAGATTCGGATGCAGTGAATGCAGCCAGAGAGAATCCATATTTTGTTGGAGGACAGATTGTAAGCACATATGTAAACGGTGGATGGGCAGGAACAATTCCTGATACAAGAAGAGACAGCGCAGAGTCAGGAATAAAGGCAATGTTACCAAAAGTTCCGACAGTTAATAATATGGGAACAGATTCTGCAATTAATGCCACGGATGAAGGAGGCGTTAAGCGGTATATTGAAGACGGAAAGAAAATCAAAATTGATGGCAGTGAGCTTGATATGGAAGATTATCCAAGCCTTCGTGAGAGTCTTCATCTGAAAGCAGAAGACAGCAATTTGGATGGAGGATATGATACATCTAATATGGGTGTTCATACATCAAGCAGAATCCGTTTGAAATATCCTGTAATAGAAAATAAGACTTTCGTATCTAAGAATGTAGCAGAGGCAGTGGATAATCTGGGTGGACGTTCTCCAAAATGGCAGGATGGAATTTATGATTATTATCCATCTCAGGATATTCCGGTAGAATATCTGAATGATTTGTACTTTAACGTAAAGGTTGTAAATGGTGCAGATAGTGTAGGAGCAGGAGATTATTATCATCATGGTAATATGTCTCATGGTAAGATGAAAGTTACGGTTGTGTTACCATCTATTGTAAGGACTGTGTCACTCAAAGGCAGTGATGTTTATCTGTTATTTAAAAAGGCAGATGGCAAAACTGTTCGAATGAATATAGATGAAGCAGAAGGTCAGGGATTTGAATTCAAGGTATTAGACCACTTTGTTAACGATGAGCAAAAAGAAACGATTATCTTTGAAATCCGCACACCGGGAGATTATGCTGATGATATTACAGCGGCAAATTATGATGATTATATTCGTGGCAGACATATGCCTGGATATTTCGGATATAAGGATACACTGGTTGTCGGAGTTAAGACAAAGGTAAGAAACAATATCCTCGATACAGAAAATATTGATTTTACAGATGAATATTGGAAAGACCCGGTATGGGACGATGAGTTTAAAGCAGATGGTTATGTTACTATGGATGATGTGAATGGTGACTATTTAAAGACCATGAATCCTGATGGAGGCTTTGATTTATTAACAGAATTAGATGGTGCCGGAATCACTTATGAAAGAATGGTTAGTGATGATAAGGAAACAAATACTGACTGGGATGGTGATAAGGATTATACAGATGAGTATGCTAAAGATGAATCTGCGATTGTAACTCTTATGAAACCGCATTCCACAGTGCGTTTGGATACTTCAATACAGCGCTCGGAGATAGACAATCCGGATTTGGTAGAAGGTGTACAGAGAGTTGTAGATGATCCGATTATTAAGAGTGCAGTAAAATTATCCGTATACATGGATCAGGCAGTAAATGAAGGTGGAGCTGTTGGTGAGTTTATTGTAGATTGGCGGGTTCCGTTCAGATCTACTCTGTTAGGAACGACAGAGGAGGCCCCGGTAACAGAAGACCCTATCACGAAGCGTATCTATGCATTAGGAACCGGTGTATGGGAGATACCGGATACTGCAGGAGATGAGATTTATAGAGAGAAATTAAAAAATGATCTTGATGTACAGGTGTATGCACTGTGCAGTGAAGATGCTGAAAATGCTGCAGTTGGTGCATCATACAAGAATATTAACAACATGTGGGAAGGAGAGTGGATTAATCTTACAGAACTTTACAATAAGCATGTGAATGGTATAGAGCGTCCAGGTGTAGATATTGATAAAAATACAGTTATTGATATCAGTGACTTATCATTGAAACTTTATGGTGAGCGTTCAGAGCTGGGACAGAAGATATATCAGGTTCGTTATGTGGTTTCATCTAAGACAGGTGATTATGCAGTACCTAAGGGATTCCGTCTGGCAATTGATGCAGACCCTGAGAAAGATGGAAATCAGGAAATGAATGAAATTGATCCGGAACATGAAAATGTAGAGCCGCTTCCTGAATCTGTTACATCAGAGCCTGATGAGAACGGAGAATACTCAGAGGATGCAAGGATTGGAAATGCAGCGTTTATTATGCTGACAGGCAGTCATCTCAGTGCAACGAGAAGACACGTAAATCATTTCGCTACAGGATGGGCACGTTATGATGATACGCAATACTGTGTAGATTCTATGCGTTCCAGAGCAGGTTATTATATTGCACGTGAATTACCGGTAATAGAGATTGATATGAATAATCAATACTTCAAGATTGGAAAGAATCAGGAAGGTAAGAGTGAATATAAGTGGAGTGATGATATTGTAATCAATGATGCATCTCATATGCTCAAGTACAAGTTACAGTTAAAGAATCTCTCAAATAAAGAGATTGAAAAGACAAATGTAGGAGAGGTTGAAGAAGATACAGCAACTAACCCACAGTTGGTAGCAATACTTCCGATTATTCAGAACATTGATATGTCTTTGGAAAGCAAAGAACCATTGATATATAAAAAATATCATGAAGTAGAATATGGAGAAGAGGAGTGGAAGAGTACTTTATCTCCTGATTGCACAGCAAATGTGTCATTTAAGGACAGTCAGGCAGCATGGACATGGCATGTAGAGGACGGTAAAGGAAATGTTATTCCAAAGGATAAGCACGATATTACATCGGTTACAATGGCGATGTATGATAAGATTGCAGGTATTAAATATCTGAGACAGAGACGTATTATGCGTTGGACATCCAAGGGATATCTGGCGCCGGGACAAAGAATTGTAATAGAATTTATGGTACCGGTATCTACCGAGGATACTTTTACAACGACAACAGAACTTTTGAGTTGTAAGGCTTATGGATTTAAACCGGGAGCTTTTGTGCCACATATTCCGGCTTCAGAAGAAGCAGTAAATTATGCTTACGAAATAGATACTCGTGACGTAAATGATAATGGTGAAAGCAACGTTGAGAATACGATTACAGTTTCAGTAAACAATATTGGATTTAGTGGAACGAATGCATTTAACCGTACGAAGAGATCTTTCTCTGAATATGGTACCGGTCAGAATGAACAGGGCAATGGAAGAGACAGACCATCTCTCGTACCGGAAGGAACAAACTATGATTTTGTATCTTCTATTATTAATCCGGATACACAGGGAACAAGTAAGGGATTCCAGCAGCCAGTTATCTATGATGTACTTCCGTTTGTTGGTGATACACAGTTAGTTGCACAGACGAGTGGTTATGCTGCGTCAAGAGGTACAGACTGGAGAGGATGGCTGAACCTTGCGTCTATCGAAGTAAAGACACAGACTGGAAGTGAAGCGAGAACGCTGACTGACGGAGTTGATGTCCATGTATGGGTTGGACCATTTAATTACAGTGGTTCTAAGATTGTGAAGATTCCAATTGAGAAACTGCCAGATGTTAGTCAGACCAGTTCCGTTGGTTTTTATAACCAGATAAGGGGCGAGTCAGGAGCAGCTATCAATGAAAAACGTAAGTATTTTGTCAGATTGTCAGATTTATTAAGTTTAAAGGCAACAAATAAGGAAGAGTACAGTGAGTTAGAGAAACATGCACAGGCGATTTATGTAGAGCCATTAAATAATTATTATTTGGCATCAAATACAAAATTATCTGTTTCATACAGATTAAAGGCACCATTGAATATGCCGCTTAGCAAGAAGTATACACCGGAAGATTCCGAAAATATTCTGAATGCTACGGCAGATGTAGATGGATGGAATAGTTTCTCGGCACAGTCAGGAAGTGATAAGGCAGTTGAATCTCCATATGCAGGTGTTTATACAGCAGCTCCGGCTGACAGAGGTTATATCGGACATTATGTATGGTTAGATGAAAGTTATAATGCGAAGTTTACGGATGAAGGTGAATATATACAGCGGGATGGCAGATGGTTATTAAACAAGGCAACAAAAGACCTTGATTATGATGGAGAGATTGATGACCCGGGTATTAATGATGTAAAAGTAGAACTTCTTACAGAAAAAGGATATCCAGTAAACCGTTTAGGTGAAGCAGTTGTAGAAAAAGATGGAAGATATCTTGTTATTGATGAAAACAGTGGAAAGATTAGCGTGGACAGTATGGGGTCACCTATTTATACACCGTATGGACCAATGTCTTATACAACAGAAAAAGATGCATATGGACATGACGGTTACTTCATTATCTCAAATATCAAACCGGGCAAGTATAATCTGCGTTATACATTCCCTGAAGGAAGTAAATATGAAAAATACGCATTAACTACTAGAAGTCTTGGTGTTACCGGAACGTCTATCAAGGTATATCGTCCGGGTGAAGATGATGTACTTCCGGATTTGGGAGCAGCAGGAAAAGGTGATGAGCCAAGTGATGGAGCGAAAGTGAAGTCATTTACAATTCAGACAACAGAACCTATTCAGATTGATGCAATAGGTGAAGATGAATCTACTTATGCAGAGTATGACGAAAAGATGACATCTTATGATTTAGGTGTTGCCCCATCTTTCGCATATGGAGGATATGCATGGATGGATATTCAGTATGATGCAGAAGGTCAGCCAAAACCAGATAGTATTAATGGGCAGATGGATGACGCAGAGCAGAAACTGGAAAATGTAGGTATTCATATTTATGAAGTTAAGGCAGATGGTACACATATACCGGCATACGATAAAAATGGTCTGGAAATTAAAACACTTTATACAGATAAGAATGGTTACTTTAATACTACATTGTATCCATACAGAAGTTATATTGCTGTAGCAGATACAAAGAAAGTAAATGATGTAATACAGCCGTCACCAGTTACTATCAGCACGAGAGCTCTTCAATATGAAAAAGATAATGATTTACTTTATAATGAAGAACTCAATCAGAATACAACCAATGTATTTTCCATTATTCCGACATCTGCGGACTATAACATGGGATTATGTGTTGATGGTCAGTATGGTACTTATAACAGATTAGGATTTGGCTATGTACCGGCAGGAATTGGTGCTATAGGAAAATATGTATTTAATGACGAAAATTACGATGGTATTAGAAATGAGTATATTGACAAAGACGGATATATTGTTTCAGAACCGGGTATTGATGATGTAAAATTGGTACTTGAAAAGTACTATTATAAAGATGGCAAGTGGAATCTTTTGAATGATTATTTTGCAGAAACTACAAGTTTAGGTTCTTCATATTCGTTCATTGTTGATGCATCTTATACAGATGAGACAACAGATGAGGAAGGAACCAAGTATCTGTGTGGATATAAGGTGAAGGTCGATATGAGTACAGTGCCGGCAGGTTTTGTACCAACAAAGTACTATATGAACAATGGAGTATCTGACAGTGATTTACCAATTCGTGGTGGTAATTACAGATATCTTACAAAAGAACCTGTAATCATTGCATCTGTAGCTGACAAGAACAGTCTTGATGAGTATAAGATTACTATGAAAGATGAGACTTATGATATTTCAAAAGCACTTATTATTACGAAGTATGATGCAGGATTTACAACAGAAGACAGAGCTCAGATTGATGGTGTTGTATGGAGTGATAAGAACTACGATGGTGAGCGTGGCAAGTATACAGATGCAGACGGTAACAAAACAGATGAGCCGGGTATGGCTGATGTTGAGTTACAACTTGTACCATATGTTTACTACAATAATAAATGGGAGCATCTAAATAAGGATAATCTAAAAGATGCTGACAAGTATAATGAGTATACACTTACTACAATCACAGATGATGATGGTGCTTACAGTTTCACAGGAGTGAGATCAGTAGCAATTATGTCAGATGGAACAAAATGTATTGTAGGTTATAAGGTAAGAGTTAACACAAATATTGAAGACTTACATTATGGTATTACTAAATACAGAACTTGTGATGCAGATGTGGACAGTGATTTGTGGAAGACAGAGAATGGCGAGTTTGTATTAAATGCAGAGAATGAGTTTATTATCACTGCAAAGAAAATTCCTGCAAAAGATGTTTTGAAAGAGTATGGTAAAGAAGTCCTCAGCAATCAGGAAGAGTTATTAATTCATAATAATCTGGGTTACTTCGAGATAAATAAAGTAACAGATTACAAGGGAAATGATGCAGGTCTCGTAGAATTTCGTCAGGGCTCTGTATCTGGTAAAGTTTGGCTGGATGATGACTATAACGGCATTATGGATGATTCTGAACATGGAATGGCAGAAGAAAAGGTTACTATAAAACGATACTATCTGGAAAGTACATCAGATGCAAAGAACACATGGACAGAAGACACTACATATACAGGACCTGTCTGTATAACAGATTCACAGGGAGATTATCTGTTCGATAAACTTGATTCTTATATTTATAAAGATGGTAAATATTATCTGGCAGGATATAAGGTATACATGGCTGAGGAACCGGATAATTCAGTGTATGGAATTACATTATATGGACAGTATAACCCGGATACGCAGCGAGGCAGTGACCTTAAAGAATTAGAGCTTACAAAAGATGATGATTACATTATTATTGCTAAGCGAAATGGAAAGGTAGAAGATTCTGAAAATGTTAATGGAAACAGTGCTGCTAAGAAGGTAGGAGAACTGGCACATGTAGCAGCATACAAGAGTAACTATTATGATTTGGTCACAGCAAGGGCTTATGAAAAGCTGGATGCCGGATATCATTTATATCCAAATGCAGCAATTACAGGCTGTGTATTTGAGGATTACAATTATGACGGTATCATGAATAGTGGAAAAGGCGGAAAGGTTGATTCATTCAGTGAGGAATTGAAAGCAGCCCTTGACGGCAGTGACATTGCTGTGAAAGCAACAGCTTACTATTATGATAATGGTCAGTGGAAACAGTACATTGATAATACAGGAACACCGGTTGTTTATACAGATGTTATAGCTGCATCAAGTGCAGATGGCAGGTATGAGATTGCTGTTCCAACAAAGGTTAATGTAGAACACAAAAATTATCTGGCTGGATATAAACTTGAAGTGAATATGATTCCAAACGGATATCATATTACAAAACATAAAGCAGATGGAAAAATATCAGACAGCAATGCGTTGATTAAGGAAACATCAGCAAAATATAATATTACCAAGACTCTTCCAAACCGTCCTTATGCAGGAACGATAAAGGAAGAAATGGATGGTTATGTTATACCTGCAAATCCGTCAGATGACCCTTCCAGTGCAAATATTATCGGAGATTATGATATTGCTGAGGGCAGAGTTGTCAGCGATTATAACATGGGATATATTGCTCATGAAACATCAATGATTGATGGTATTGCTTTTGAGGATAAAAATGATAATGGTAAATACGATAAGCCGGCTGAGGGAGACAGTAAAACTTCTGACAAACTGCTCAGCGGTGTAAAGGTTGGTATTAAGCGTTATCAGTTTGATACTGAAAACAACACATGGGTGAAAGCACCAAAAGCAGATGCACCAAATGATGAGTACTTTGCAGTAGCAGTTACAGATAGTGATGGATATTATGCTTTTGAGAACTTACCAACACATGTGGATACTGGAGATAAAGCAGATAAACCGGTTCTTTATGGATATACGGTATGGCTGCTTGAAATGCCGGTCAATGATGAAGGTCAGGAGATGGCTGCAACATATTATCAGGCAAACAAAGATAAAAATGACAGTGCATTGATTGCAGGTAATATGCAGATTATTAAGGCAGAAGGCAATCCGAACCTGGATGCGGATGAATTGAAAGATGGCAATACAATGATTGCTCATAAATTACCACAGAATGATCCGGAGCGTTCTGATATGGTGGATGGATATGATTGTACAGTCGGTTCTCCACGAGATGGATATAATCTTGGATTTGTTGATTATGCGAAGGGAAGCATTGAGGGATGTGTTTTCCATGACAAGAATATCGATGGTATTATCGATAAAGGTGATGCGAAGTTTAAAAACATCAGTGTTGGACTCAAACGGTTTGTTTACAAAGGCGGTCAGTGGACGTTGGCGCAGGATGAAGGAACAGAATATTTTGCAACATCAGTAACAGATGCAGATGGTAATTATAAATTTAATAATCTTGATACGTTTACGACAGATAATGGTACGAAACATATTTATGGTTATGAAGTTTGGGTAATGGAAACACCAGAGGATCATGTTATAACAAGATACCAGATGAATCATGGCAAGAATGACAGTGCGGTTCTTTTAGACAGTCAGGTTATAAAGAAAGATACTACATTAAGTGAGGTACTTGACGGTAAGCTGGTTGTAGCAAGAAAGACAACCACTGCAAAAGAGGATGGACTGGATGATGTATATCTTGTTGAAGGATATGATGTTGTCCGTGAAACAAATCTGAATGATTACAATGCAGGATATACTATCTTACGAAAAGGTGAAATTAATGGTACTGTATTTGAAGATGCCGACTATGATGGAGTAATGGATGAAAATGAAAAGTTATGGGAAGGTATTGAGTTAGGATTAAAGCGTTTCGTATACGAAGATGGTAAGTGGGTTCCTGCACAGGATGAAGAATTTATAAAAACAACAGTAACAGATGCAGAGGGACATTATACATTTGGTAACCTTAAGACACACGCCAAGAAAGATGGAGAAAATAAACTGTATGGTTATGAAGTGTGGGTACTTAAAGATAAGGATGGCTACGCTGTAACAAGATATGGAACTGACAGTTTCTTACTTGTCAGTGGACAGATTATTAAAGCAGAAACCGAATTACCGGAAATGCTTGATGGAAAGACAGTTGTAGCACACAAGGTAACAAAGCAGGATAACGTAGATGGAATTGACGAAATCTATTTTGCGGAAGGTTACAATGTGGTGCTTGCAGAGGACATTGAAAAGTATAATGCGGGATACATGAAGGAACAGCGAGGCTCTATCAGCGGAACAGTATTTGATGACATCAATTATGACGGTATCATTGGTGAAGAAGATAAATTCATGAAAGATTTCGAAGTAGGACTGAAACAGTTTGTATATGAGGATGATAAATGGATACCTACTCAGGAAGAAGGATTTATCAGCACGACAGTAACAGACGAAAGAGGTCATTACACATTCGAAAATCTTGAAACACATAAGAAAGAAGAAAATGTCAATAAACTGTATGGTTATGAAGTATGGGTACTTAAAGATAAGGATGGTTACGCAGTAACAAGATATGGAAATGACAGTTTCTTACTTATCAGTGGACAGATTATTAAAGCAGAAACCGAATTACCGGAAATGCTTGATGGAAA
>CAJTRZ010000008.1:0-48012 GCA_910578975.1 uncultured Eubacterium sp. | reverse complement strand
ACGGTATCATTGGTGAAGAAGATAAATTCATGAAAGATTTCGAAGTAGGACTGAAGCAGTTTGTATATGAAGATGGTGAATGGATTCCAACACATGATGACAAATTTATCAGTACAACAGTAACAGATGAAAAAGGCCATTATGTATTTAGCAATCTTGAAACGCATAAGAAGGAAAAGAATGTCAATAAACTATATGGTTATGAAGTATGGGTAGTGAAGGATGAGGAAGGCTACGCAGTAACAAGATATGGAGATGACAGTTTCTTACTTATCAGTGGACAGGTTATAAAACTGGATATGGAGTTATCTGAAATGTTTGCCGGTAAGTCAGTAGCAGCTCATAAGGTGGGTGAGCAGGAAAATGTAGAGGGCATTGACGAGATTTATTTTGCAGAAAGTTATAATGTGGTTCTGGCAGAAAATCCAGATCAATATAACGCCGGATATATGAAAGAACAGAAAGGATCTATTAGTGGATTTGTATTTGATGATATCAATTATGACGGTAAGATTGATGAAGAAGACAAATTTATCAACGATTTTGAAGTAGGTCTAAAACAGTTTGTTTACGAAGATGGCGAATGGATACCTACTCATGAAGATGGATTTATCAGCACCACAGTAACAGATGAAAATGGTCATTATACTTTCGATAATCTGGAGACACATAAGAAGGAAAAAGATGCCAATAAGCTGTATGGTTATGAAGTATGGATAATCAAAGATCCGGAAGGCTATGCAGTAACAAGATATGGCGACAACAGTTTCTTACTTGTAAGTGGACAGATAATAAAGGCGGATATGAAATTATCCGAAATGCTGGATGAAAAGATTGTAGTAGCTCATAAGGTAACTGAGCAGGATAATGTAAAAGGTATTGATGATATTTATTTTGCAGAAGGTTATAATGTGGTTCTGGCAGAAAATGTTGAAGATTACAATGCCGGATATACGATAATAGAGAAAGCTGCCATTACAGGTTCAGTATTCGATGATGTAAACTACGATGGTCTGATTGACAATGAAGATAATATGCTGGAAAACATTGAAATCGGTTTGAAGCGTTTTGTCTACAAAGACGGAGAATGGAAACTGGCATCAGGCAAAAAGGCAGAGGACAAGAACGAAGTAAGCAATATAGAATCAGAAAAAGGCCAAAATGAGGAGGAGACATCTACAATACAAACAGATGCAGAGCAAAAGGAAGAAAAATATTTTGCAACAACTGTAACAGATAAAAATGGTAATTATGCATTTGAAAATCTTGATACATTTGTAACGGAAGATGATAATAATTATATGTATGGTTATGAGTTATATATTATTAATCATGAGGACAGACTGGCTACAAAGTATCAGATGAATGAAGGTACTGATGATAGTGCACTTCGCAGTGATAATTATCAGATTATTAAAAAAGACAATGGTCGTGAGGAATTGTTCAAGGGCTGTATTGTTCTGGCACAGAAGAAAGATAAGGAAGATAATCCGAATAAGCCATATGTTATAGAAGATTATGATGTTGTCAAAGTAATTGTCCGTGATCAGAATAACGCAGGCTTTGCTGCAAAGCATAATCATAGTATTTCGGGACTTGTATGGATAGATGAAGACCATGATGGAATCTGTAATGAAGAAAATTTTGCCAAAGGTGTTGATATTACACTTGAAAAGTTATATCTTCAGAATGGACAGTGGATTACAATGGACAGTGAAGCTTTTATAACAGTACAGACTAGAAAAGATGGCACATACAGATTTGATAATCTTGAATTATATGGTTATAAAGATGAAAAAACAGTAGTTTATGGATATCGTGTGAAAGTTCCAAATCTTCCAAACCAGTATGGAGTTACTGTTTTCCATATAGATGGTGAAGGTAACAAGAATGATCTGAATGAAAAGACAGGTTATCTGGAAACTGAACAGGCATTAATTGTTTTGGCAGATAGTGCAGATGAAACGACACCTGCTGACTACAACATTGAGGGATATAATATTTCTCATGGATTCTCGGTAGAATCTCTTGATGCAGGTATTGTTCCTTATGGCGTAGGAAGTATCGCAGGTATTGTATTTGAAGATGCAGATATGGATGGTATTATTGACGATGACGAACAGATATTTGAAGATAAAGAGGTTTATCTTGAGTATAAAGGTGGTACTGATGAAGATTCCGACTTTGTAAGATATCCAGGAGGTAAGACAGCAACGGACGAAAGAGGATTATTCATATTCGAAAACCTTCCAGTTCTTGATGAGAATAATGAGCCATATCAGTATCGTGTAACGATGGAAAAACCAGAAGAACGTTCCTTTACAAAGGCATTTGACTTTGTTATATTTGGAGATAAGAAGGTCAACATCCTTTCACCTGATACCGAAAAAGGTGGTGAGGATGAGGTTGCAACAGGTATTACGCCTGTGATTACATTGGCAGTTCCAAGAAAGCAGAAGAATTGTTATAATCTGAAATATGAGTTTGATGGTTATAATCATAAGAATGCATACCTTGGATTTACGCCGGTGGAAAAAGCAGACCAGATTCAGACCGGATTAGATGACAGATATTGGTGGGCATTATTACCAATTATGCTGGCAATAACGACAGGTGCAATTATTGTAATAGTTGGTAATAAGAAAAGAAGAAAGGAAATAGAATAAGGGGATTTTTCCCCTTATTCTTTATTAAGGACATGAAAAAATTGAAATTGTTTGCGGTTATTTTAGCAGTAATATTAGGTTGTGTTGCAATTGGGCTTATTATAACTGCGTTTATAGGAAAAGAGGACAATCCACATTTAATCTTTCAAGGAGAAGTGGGAAAGGTTAATCTAAAAGAGGAACGTAAATCTACATTCTGTGTGGGAGTATCTGCTTCTATTGCAGATATTTATCCTTATACCCACGATGATGAAACAGATGCCGTATTAAGGAAACTTGTTTATGAACCATTAATCAGTATTAATAATGACTGCAAGATTTCCTATTGTAATGCAAAAAGTGTAACTTTTGAAAAGGAAGGCAGAGAGGCTGTTGTCAAATTGAACCAGGATAAGATTTTTAGTGATGGAGAACAGCTTGATGCTGATATTGTCATAAAGTCCTATAAATGGTTCATGGCAAATCATACTGCTTATACAAATCTTTTAAGTAGAATAGTAGATATTAGAGCAGCAGGGAATGATAGTCTGGTATTTACTTTTACAGGCACTGATAGTGACAATATAAAGATTTTTAATATTCCTGTTATCAGTCAGTCTGATAAAAAGGGTGGGACAGCGCTTGGAACGGGAGTATACTGTATTGATTCTGTAAAACCCTATAAGCAGATTGTTTTAAAGGAAAATAAGTCCTATAGCGGCAGTTCTGAGTATGACACAGTATTGATTAGAACTGTTGATTACAGTGATATGAACAAACTATTAAAGTCCCAGAAATTTGATATGTTTGTCTTTAATCAGAAAGAGCAGGCTGATGCTGTAAAAGCAGATAAGGCGTATGATATATATGAGTTTGGTAAAGATACCGGATGGTTTATAAAGCATAATATGGACAGTGAAGTATCAGGAGGTGCTATAGCAAAACTGATAGAGGGGAAACAGTTTTTTGATAAAACTCAGGCAGATGGAATATATTCTCCGGGAGTAGTCAGTGCATATATTGAACCGAATTATTATTCTATGCTGAGCGATGCGAGTTTTAAAAATACAAAAGCTGTTTCAGTGGCACATGATTATACTGCAGCAGCCACAGGTATATATCAGTCTCTGGAAAAGAAGTTAAAAGATAAAAAAGTTAAGTGCATTGAAAAGACTTATGGAATTGAAGAAGTTCCGGAGAACTTTGAGGAAGACTTATTACTTTTTTATGGAGTTTATAAAGATGGTATGACTCGCGCAGATAACATAAAGTTTTTCAAAGAGAATGAAGAGATTGAGGCTGTAGATTATTATGAACTTTTGGAGAAATATTTTGCATCAAAAAATAATATTACACCGATTAGTAAAGATACAGTCTGGGTAGCTTTTCTTGCTGGTAGGGATACTTTAGGTTTGATGAAATAACTTTTATGGAAAAATTATTCGATGGATGAAAATTCTATTGTGCTTGAGTTAAATGGATTCCCAAAAAGGAGAATGACGATGAAAAAGAAGCGTTCTAAAGGATTAAAAATATTTATTTTATTGATTCTACTGGTAATTATTCTAGTTGGCGCATTTTTTATTGGACGAGAAATTCTGAGTCATAAAAGAGCACAACATCAATTTCAGCAATTAGCAAAGGAGATTGCTGATAACAGCAGTACAGGGAGAAATCTTTCTGTATTGTTTAAAAAGAATAATGAGTGTATTGGATGGGTAAGTATTAAGGATACACCGATCGATTATCCTGTCATGTACACACCAAATGATCCAAAGAAGTATTTATATATGAACTTTGAAAAGGAGTACAGCAGCTCAGGGACACCATTTTTAGACGCAAGATGTAATGTGGACAGCGATAATTGTATTATTTATGGACATAATATGCGAAATGGTCAGTTGTTTGCTTCATTAAAAAAATATGTTGATTCTGAATATTGTGAAAAACATCCTGAAATCGAGTTTGAAACAGCAGGAGGAAATAATATATATCATATTTTTGCTGTTGTTTCTTTGAAGGAAAGCGATGATTGGTACAATTTTGTGGATGCGCCGAACCAAAAGAATTTTAAAAGCAATCTTTCAGTGTTAATGGAAAAAGCTTTGTATACTACAGGAATCAAACCAAAGTACGGACAGCAAGTGATAACATTATCTACTTGTTACGGTTCCGGAAAGGATGACAGATTAATTGTAGTGGCAGTGAACACAAATGCCGGTTTGTAGGGGAGTGACTTTTCTGCTGAAGAAATACAGACAGAGAATATCTTCACCTCGATTCTTGAACATTTATAGAAAATAAAAATAATATTGAATATTTTAAGCACCGACTTCATCTTCGAAAAAATCCTGATGATTTTTTCTCAGGTAAGTCTGGACATTTGATTTTGTGAATCAAATGTCCGCTTAATATTCAATATTA
Organism: uncultured Eubacterium sp.; assembly: GCA_910578975.1. GTDB lineage: Bacteria > Bacillota > Clostridia > Lachnospirales > Lachnospiraceae > Eubacterium_G. The sequence continues at coordinate 42,943 of CAJTRZ010000008.1, read as the reverse complement.
TTTTTATTTTATAAATGTATTCAAGACTCTCAAGTTCCTATATTCTCTGTCTGTATTATTTCAGCAGTGAAATGTCTCAACTTCTACAAAACTTTACGCCGGATACAAAATAAACAAGTGAAATAAGGATTAATCTTTCGTCGCAAGTTTACTAGTCTACGAATTTAATTTCTCAAAAATTCGATTTGTGGTGGTGGGAAGAGATATAAAAGGATACACTCAGACCACCTCGATAAATCATAATTTACGAGAAAGATGGTGCAAGCATCATAAAGCAACAAAAAGTATGTGTTGACAATTAAAAAAATAAAACTGTAAAATTGTTTCACATACAAATAGTGACATCAAGAAAGGAGAAGAGATACGGAGGAGAAAAACAATATTAATAAAAAGTATAAGGACAGTGTATTCACAGATTTATTTTTTGAGGATGAGAAGGCAAAAGAAAGAGAACTGGAATTATATAACGCATTGTTTGGAACGGAATATAAAATGGAAGAAGTAACGATAGAAAAAATCCGTGTGGATGATGTTGTATACATGAAGTTAAAAAATGATGTTTCATTTGGAGTAAATAACCGGTTGCTGGTATTTTGTGGACATCAGAGTACGATGAATGGAAACATGCCACTGAGGGATTTGCTATATGTGGCAAGGACATATGAGAAAATAGTCCCGCTTAGGGAGAGATATAGGAAAGAAACATATAAAATACCAAGACCAGAGTTTTTTGTATTTTATAATGGGCAGTCTGATGAAAAAACAGAATTTATCCAGAAATTGTCCGATGCATATCTTGACAGTAAAGAAGACGATAATGTATCATTGGAATTAATAGTAAAAGTGATAAACATCAATACAAAAGCAGGGAACGAACTGCTGGAGAAATGCAAGGTATTGGAGGAATATTCCAGATTTGTGGAAAAGGTATGGGAGTACAAAAATGCAGGAGTGGATGACTATATGAAGTCTGCGATTACATATTGTATCAAGAACCATATACTGGAAGAGTATCTGTCAAGGAAGGGAAGTGAGGTCGTGAATTTTTTATGTGCGGAATATGATTATGAGATGGACTTGCAGGTCCATGAGGAAGAGGCTTATGAGAGGGGGATGGCTGCTGGACTGGAACAGGGAAGACAACAAGTAATGATAACAGTCATCAAAGAGGGAATAAAGGACAAGAAAAAAGAGAACGAAGTTTTAGAACAGTTAGTGAGATATTTTTCTTTAACAGATACAGAGGCAAAGGATATGTATAATTTGTATTCTATATAGAAAATATAAAATAATTATGAATAATCAGGTAACTATTTGTATGTAAAAGAGCCGGAAGGTATTTTCTTTCGGCTCTTCATTTGCGTAATGGGGCAGGAGTCAGCCTGTTTGATTTATAAAACTTATATATAATACAGATATTAACAGAAAAGTAACAAATTATTCAATAAATTATGGTTAAAATATAATAATTAAGTAGTATATTCATAGACAGTTAATAGTTAACATAACAATGACTATTATTTTTCACTACAGGATATAGTAAATAAAAATGGAGGTGATTGTATGAATATTAGTAAGTTTACGCAAAAGTCCATTGAGGCGATACAGAATACAGAAAAAATTGCCAGCGAATATGGAAATCAGGAGATTGATCAGGAGCACTTATTGTTTGCGCTTATAAATCTGGACGACAGCCTGATTATGAAACTGATTGAAAAAATGGAGATTCAGCCAGAGCATTTCAGAAACAGAGTAGAGCAGGCTATCGCAAAACGCACCAAGGTACAGGGTGGAAATATGTTTATGAGTCAGTCGTTAAACGATGTTCTGATACATGCAGAAGATGAAGCGAAGAGAATGGGAGATGAATATGTTTCAGTAGAACATTTATATTTAATGCTGATTGCAAAACCAAATAAAGAAGTCAAAGAAATTTTCAAGGAATATGGAATTACAAGAGAAAGATTTCTCGGTGTGTTGGAGGAAGTAAGAGGGAATGTACGTGTTACATCTGACAATCCAGAAGGGACATATGATGCATTAGGAAAATATGGGCAGGATTTAGTTGAGAGAGCAAGAAACCAGAAACTGGACCCGGTCATTGGCAGGGATTCAGAAATCAGAAATGTAGTTAGAATTCTTTCTAGAAAAACAAAAAATAATCCGGTATTAATTGGTGAACCAGGCGTTGGTAAGACAGCAGCAGTAGAAGGCTTGGCACAGCGTATTGTAAAAGGGGATGTTCCTGACGGATTAAAGGATAAAAAGATATTTTCTCTAGACTTAGGAGCGCTGGTGGCAGGAGCAAAGTACCGTGGAGAGTTTGAGGAACGCTTAAAGGCAGTTTTGGAAGATGTAAAAAGCAGTGATGGAGAAATTATTTTATTTATTGATGAGCTGCACACAATCGTAGGAGCCGGAAAAACGGACGGTGCTATGGACGCAGGCAATATGCTAAAGCCGATGCTTGCCCGTGGAGAGTTACATTGTATTGGTGCAACGACATTGGATGAATATCGTCAGTATATCGAAAAGGATAAAGCATTGGAGAGGCGTTTCCAACCGGTTATGGTCAGTGAGCCTACCGTGGAGGACACGATTTCTATATTGCGTGGACTGAAAGAACGATATGAAGTATTTCATGGAGTGAAAATTCAGGATGGCGCTTTAGTCAGTGCAGCAACATTGTCTGACAGATATATTACAGACAGATTCTTACCGGATAAGGCGATTGACTTAGTGGATGAAGCGTGTGCATTGATAAAAACAGAGATGGACTCTATGCCGACAGAGGTAGATGAACTGAGAAGAAAAGTAATGCAGTTGGAAATTGAAGAAGCAGCTTTAAAGAAAGAAAATGATAACCTAAGCAAAGATAGATTACAGGAACTCCAAAAAGAATTGGCAGAACTTCGTGATGAGTTTCAGAATAAGAAAGTTAAGTGGGAGAATGAAAAAAATTCAGTCAACAAACTGCAGGAACTTCGCGAACAGGTAGAGCAGGTCAAGAAAGATATAGAAAAAGCACAAAATGATTATGATTTAGATAAGGCGGCACAGCTTCAGTATGGTACGTTGCCTGATTTGAAAAAGCAGTTACAGGCAGAAGAAGAAAAAGTAGGTGCGAAAGATTTGTCTCTTGTGAGGGAAAGTGTTACAGATGAGGAGATTGCAAGAATTATTTCCCGCTGGACTGGTATTCCTGTTGCAAAATTGACTGAGACAGAAAGAAATAAAACTCTGCATTTAGATGAAGAACTGCACAAGAGGGTCATTGGTCAGGATGAGGCAGTGACAAAGATTACAGAGTCTATTATCCGATCAAAGGCAGGAATCAAAGACCCAAGCAAACCGATTGGTTCATTTCTGTTTTTAGGACCTACAGGTGTGGGTAAAACAGAGTTGGCAAAAGCATTGGCAGAGAGTCTGTTTGATGACGAGAGTAATATTGTAAGAATTGACATGAGTGAGTATATGGAAAAATACAGTGTTTCCCGTTTGATAGGAGCGCCTCCAGGATATGTAGGATATGACGAGGGTGGACAGTTGACAGAGGCAGTGCGCAGGAAACCATATTCTGTTGTATTGTTTGATGAAGTAGAGAAGGCACATCCCGATGTGTTTAATGTATTGCTTCAAGTGTTAGATGATGGAAGAATTACAGACTCTCAGGGAAGAACTGTAGACTTTAAAAATACGATATTAATTATGACATCTAATATAGGTTCAGCATACTTACTTGAAGGCATTGATGAGGAAGGCAATATTAAAGATGAAAATCAGCAACTAGTAATGAATGATCTGCGTGGGCATTTCAGACCGGAGTTCCTGAATCGTCTAGATGAAATCGTGATGTTCAAACCTTTGACAAGAGGTAATATCGGTGGCATTGTTGATTTGATTGTCGCAAATCTGAATAAACGTCTGGCAGATAAAGATTTGAAAATCTCTCTTACAGATGCAGCGAAAAAGTATGTTGCAGACAATGGTTATGACCCGGTATATGGTGCAAGACCGTTAAAGAGATATCTGCAAAAGAATGTGGAAACACTGGCAGCAAAGGTCATTTTAGAGGGTAAAGTAAATATGGGAGATACAATCACTTTTGATGTGGAGAATAATCAGTTAATAGTAAAATAATTTTTGAAAAGTGATGCATTTTTGAAATCAAATTCGTAGCATAGTTTTTTATTATAAATTAATAAAAAGCTATGCTATTTTGGTTATATAGGAAATTGCTATGCAAAATCAAAATAGCTCAATAATAGAGTGAGGATACATAAGATATGATAAAAAAATTATTTAAAATATTACGAGGATTTACATTTTTAATAATATTAGCAATTTTAATGGTTATTGTAACTAATATTTTTGTGCCAACTTATGTACAATGGAGATGGGATAGTGACAGTACAACGAATTCATTTTATGAATTAGAGAAAAATACTGTAGATGTGTTAGTGGTAGGTCCAAGTGTCAGTGCTGCAGCAATTAACCCTATGGAATTATACAAAGAAGAAGGAATTTGTTCATATAACTTGTCCATTATCCATGAACCTATGATGGGTACATATTATTGGCTAAAAGAAGCATGTGAAACACAGAAACCTAAATTAGTAGTATTGGAGATACAAATAGGAGCACGTAAAAATCCCAAAAAAGAAGAGCGTTTCAGACTATGTTATGATTATATGCGTTTTGGAAAAAACAAAATTGAGATGGCACAGGATTATTGTGAATATGATGATGAAGCAAATATCGTAGAGTATCTTTTTCCTATGGCAATGTTCCATGACAGATGGAAAGAATTTACGGAATTAAATTATATAGAAAATAAGTCATCTACCAGAGGATTTAATGCACTGGTGAGAACGTATAAAAAAGGGTTTGATGGGACAGATATGTCAAGCAAAGGCATGCCGGAGCAGTATAGTGAGATAGATTACGAATATTTAGAAAAAACAATTAAGTTTTGCCAGGAGCAGAAAATGGAAGTGCTGCTTTTAAGGACGCCGGATCCGACATGGACCGTTGAAAAACATAATGTTATTGAAAAGTGCGCAGAAAAATATGATGTTTCTTTTCTAGATTGTAATGAGAAAGGCATTTTTGAGAAAATAGGTATTGACTGGAAAGTCGATGGGAATGATTCACAGCATTTGAATTATCACGGAGCGAGTAAATTTACAAAATATTTAGGGGAGTATTTATCAGCCAATTATGAATTAGAGGACCACCGGGGAGCGAAGGAAGAGGAAAAGCTGGGATACGATTTTGAAGGATATAAAAAATATATGGATAATTCGAAAGAGTTAGAAAAACAAATAAAGGCAGGAAAACAATTGTGGAAAGAGTAGAATAAAATATAAAGCCATGATATGTGAGATTGTAAAAGAATCTTATGTATCATGGCTTTGTTTTCTATTAAAAATTTTTGTTGACAAATTTTATTATTAGAATATAATAAATATATGAATAGTTGTTCATATGTTGAAAAGGAGAATATGATATGAAAGAAAAGATACAAAATTGTGGTGGGGAACATCATCATAGTGAAGTGATAGAAAAGATATCAGTAAATATGCCGGATGAAGGAACGCTTTGTGACTTAGCAGAGTTTTTTAAGGTATTTGCTGATTCTACCAGAATAAAAATATTATACGCATTATCCAGTGGAGAACTGTGTGTATGTGACATCTGGCAGAGCCTGGGACTCACCCAGTCGGCAGTTTCGCATCAGCTGAGAATATTAAAACAGATGCGGCTGGTTAAGTATAGAAAAGAAGGAAAAACAATATATTATTCACTGGATGATAATCATATTCAGTCCATATTAAATGGTGGATTGGAACATGTTATGGAGTAATTAAGAAGAAAGGGAAGGTAAAGATATGCTGTTAATGGAAAAAATTTATAATAGAAAAAATAAGCATCATGCAGATGCTGGTGGACATTATCATAATCATGAGCAATGTCATGATGAAAATTGTGCATGTGAGCATAACCATGCTGGTCATGGTCACAATCATGGACATGGATGTGCTTGTTGTGAAGATGGCATAGAGATTGATAGAAGAAAAACAATCGCTGGTGTTGCAGTGTTTATTGCAGCTTTTATTATTTTTCATATTCCGGGATTGTTTGAATCTTTTGGTGAGCAGACAAGAGATACGATAGAGTTAATTGTTTTTCTGTTGATTTATCTGGTAACTGCCAGAGATATTGTGGTAAATGCCATTAAGAATCTGTTTAAGGGTAAAGCATTAGATGAACAGTTTTTGATGTCTATTGCAAGCCTTGGAGCTTTCTTTGTAGGTGAATATCCTGAAGGATGTGCAGTGATGTTGTTTTACATGGTAGGCGAATTGTTTCAGGATTATGCAGTGGATAAGTCCAGAGATTCTATTACAGAGTTAATGGATATCAGACCAGATTATGCGAATCTTTTAAGAAAAGACGGAAGCATAGAAAAGGTAAATCCAGGTAAGGTAAAAGTAGGAGATGTGATTGTTGTAAAACCGGGAGAGAAAATTCCGTTAGATGGAACAATCATTGAAGGGCAGGGCAGTTTGGATACATCCAGTCTCACAGGAGAGAGTCTTCCGAGAGAAGTAATGTCAGGGCAATCTGTTATAAGTGGTTCTATCAGTATCAGTGGTGCGTTGACGATAAAGGTTACAAAGGTCTTTGGTGAATCTACAGTTTCTAAAATTTTAGAATTGGTAGAGAATGCCGGAAGTAAAAAAGCAAAAACCGAAAAATTTATTACTCGCTTTGCAAAGATTTATACACCAATTGTTGTAGGGTTGGCTCTTGCATTGGCAGTGCTTCCGCCACTTGTAAATGTTGCTATGGGAGCAGATATATCAGATTTTTATGGTGTATGGAACGACTGGATTTATAGAGCATTAACATTCTTGGTGATTTCCTGTCCATGTGCACTGGTGGTTTCTGTGCCACTGAGTTTTTTTGCAGGAATAGGAGCAGCATCTACAAAGGGAGTGCTGATAAAAGGAAGTGATTATTTAGATCAGATTGCCAGATGCAATACAGTAGTTTTTGACAAAACAGGAACTTTGACAGAGGGAAAATTTAAGGTTACAAAGATTCAGGCAAAAACAGACGACATAGTATTTTTACAAATGGCAGCGGTCGCAGAAATGTATTCCAATCATCCAATTGCAAAATCGATGAAAGATGAATTGAAAGTAAGAGATGCCAAAACTTATTATGAAATTGAAAACAGACAGAGAGATATCAAAGTGGAAGAAATTCACGGAAAAGGTGTGAAGGCTGTCCTGGATGAAAGCATGATTTTGGCTGGGAATGAAAAGTTGATGGAAGGTTTTCATATAAATTGTAAAAAGGCAGAGGCGGCTGGTACGATTGTTCATGTAGCTGTAGATAATCAATATTTGGGATATGCAGTAATTGAAGATAATATCAAGAGTACTTCCAGAGAAACAGTAAAGAAACTGAAAGAACTTGGGGTTGAAAATATTGTCATGCTGACGGGAGACAGAAAGGAAATTGCAGAAAAGATTTCTGAGAGTCTGCAGTTGGATAAGGTGTATTCACAACTTCTTCCAGCAGATAAAGTTGCACATGTAGAAAAACTGCTTGAAACAAGTAATGGACTGGTTTTCGTTGGAGATGGAGTAAATGATGCTCCGGTTCTCGCCAGAGCAGATGTTGGAATTGCAATGGGTGCCATGGGAAGTGATGCAGCAATTGAGGCGGCAGATATTGTGTTAATGGATGATAATCCTTTAAGCATCGCAAAAGCAATTAAAATTGCAAGAAAGACTCTTGCTATTGCAAAAGAGAATATCGTTTTTGCATTGGCAGTAAAAGCAGCAGTATTAATATTGGCGGCAACGGGGATTGTGTCAATGTGGGCTGCAGTGTTTGCAGATGTCGGCGTATGTGTGATAGCAATTTTGAATGCTATGAGAGCGGCAAAATAAGAATATTTTAGAGAATGAAAGAAAAGTATTATGCATAAAATAGCTAATAAATGTTTTTGGATTTGTTGTGAAAAAGAATTTAATTTTATTATTATTAGTTGTTTTAAACATTACTGTATGGTATATAGGAAGAAGTGAAGTGAAAGAACCTGAAAAGTTTGAAAAGGTAGACAGCGGAAATGAAGTTCCGGCAGGGGTAGCCAGTGACAAGGTGAGTGACAAACCAAAGGTCGCGATTACTTTTGATGATGGACCAAGTACAGTGTATACAGAGATACTTCTAGATGGATTAAAAGAACGTGGTGTTAAGGCTACGTTCTTTTTGACGGGAAGGGAGATTCAATACAGTGAAGATGTTGTTCGAAGAATGAGCAAAGAAGGACATATCGTTGGTAATCATACATATTCACATATTGATTTAAAAAGAAGCAATTATGAAACTTCTAAAGAAGAAATTGAAAAAACAAATGAGTGTATTAAAAGAGTCACGGGAAAAACGCCAAAGTACATCCGTCCGCCTTATGGAGATTGGGATGACAGACTGTTGGAAGAGACAGATATGTCTATTGTATTGTGGAGCGTGGATCCGGAAGACTGGAAGGACCAGAATGCAAGTATTGTTGCAAGGCGTGTCATAAAGAATACAAAACCGGGAGATATTATTCTATTACATGATATATTTAAAACATCTGTCAATGCAGCGTTTATTATAATTGATGAACTGCAGAAGAAAGGTTATGAATTTGTAACGATTGATAAAATTGATAGTGCAAAGGTCATTAGTAAAAATCAATAAAATAGGGATGTGAAAATAAATATGAAAAATCAGCAAAACATATTGTGAAAAGATAGTGCCAATGTTATACTGATGAAAGTATACAAAAAGAAAAGGGGAAGTTATGTTAGGAAAATATTTAATTGTGTTTTTAATTTCAATGGTGCCGATTGTAGAATTAAGAGGAGCACTGCCGTATGCAGCAGTCTTTGGTCTTCCTATGACACCATCATATATTATTTGTGTAATTGGAAATATGCTGCCCGTTCCATTTATATTTTTCTTTGCAAGAAAGGTATTAATCTGGGGAGCAGATAAAAAGTTTATCGGACCATTTTTCTCATGGTGTCTTGACAAAGGTGAGCGTGGTGGAGAGAAACTAAAAGCTAAGGCAGGGCGTGGTCTTTATGTTGCATTATTATTGTTTGTAGGAATACCACTTCCTGGTACTGGAGCATGGACCGGTACTTTGGCAGCCAGCTTTTTAGATATGGATTTTAAGAAGAGTGTCCTTGCCTGTATGGGAGGAGTTCTGCTTGCAGGAGTTATTATGGGAGTGTTAAGTGCGTTGGGAGTATCAGCGTTTAATGCTGCTTTCTAGTGAGGAGTTGTTATGGGTAAGAAACAAATGAATTATAATTATATGTATAAAGGACAGAAGAATTATCAGGCGAATACCGGATATGAAAAATATACACCAGGAACGGTAGGAAAAATTGCAATGGCAATTACAGCACCATCAGCAATTATTTCATTTATTTCTGTTATGATAGCAGTGTTTGGTATGATACAGGCACTAATCGTGACATTTTTTACATTTATCATCTCATTAATTGGTGCGATTGTCATTGCTATTGATATTGTGAGGTTTAACCGTAAGCAGAAGAAGGCAGCGGGAGTCGCTAATGAGCCAAAGGAAATGGATATCATGCGTATTGTACATATGCTGATAGGCATTGGCGTAGGAGTGATTATTGGTTATTTGATTTGGGGAGCAAAGTACAGATAGGCTTTTCAAGCTGCTGGCTGAACTGTCACAAGATTTTGTGTGATATAGAATAAAGAACAGGAGATTGTTATGAGTGATTTACCAAAAGACCCGGTGCTGCTGCTAAGTGTTGTGAATACAAGCCTAAGAGATTTTTATTCCGACTTGGATGAATTTTGCAAAGCAAAAGATGTTAATAGAGATGAACTGGTTTGTAAGTTGGCGACTATTGGTTATGAATATGACAAAGAAATAAATCAGTTTCGGTAATGCTATTTTAGTACCTATTTTGTTTTGAATATTTTAAATGTGTTACTACAGATGGTTATACTGTTATATGGCCAGATGGACAGGATATATGTCTGGATGAATTGTTTGAGTTGGGTAAAACAGCATTATAAGATAGTCTGGAAAAAAGTCTCTTTTTTTAGAGATGTTGTTTAACACACACTTTTTTGTTAAATAATTAAATTCACGAAAAATAAAAACAAATTACATATATTTTTTGTCAAACTACCAAAATGTTCATGTAAAATTATTTAAAAATTATGGCAAATGAGAATAAATTACATATATCGTTTACCTAAAACTACAAAACATATATGTAAAAGCATTTAAAATATTTGACAAATGGAAATATATTACATATGTATATAAAAAAATAAAAGTTAATATATGTAAATTAGTAGATAACGTGGAATAGAATGGTAAAAATACATCGAGAAAATCAAAAAATAATACTTTATATATGTAATTTTTTAATGTGTTTTATGGGAGAGGATAGAGAGAGTTTACTTTTTTACAGCACCTTTCTCTTTTTATAAAAAAATTTCAGAGAGGCATGTGACTCGTGCGAGTCACATGCCTCTTCGTTCATAGCCGTCTTGATTGACAGTCCCTTTTTTAAAAATCATAAAGTCATTACTATTATCTTTTGCTTAATGGCACATATTCTGTTTTCTTTGCCACATTCTTATATGCCGGGCGAATAATCTTTCCAGCATTAATAATCTCTTCCAGACGGTGTGCACTCCAGCCTGCCATTCTGGCAGCAGCAAAAAGAGGCGTGTATAATTCATCTGGAAGTCCCAGCATGGAATAAACAAATCCACTGTAGAAATCCACATTAGCACTGACTCTCTTTTGTCTGTTGTGAGATTTAGAAATAATTTCCGGTGCCAGTCTTTCGACATTTTCATAGAGTTTTAATTCATCAGTACGTCCTTTTTCAATCGCCAGTTTTTCTGTAAACCCTTTTAACAGTTTGGCTCGTGGGTCCGATATTGCATATACAGCGTGACCGATACCATAGATAAGACCAGATTTATCATAAAGGCGTTTGTCTAATATGCCACGCAGATAACTCTTGATTTCTTCATCATCATTCCAGTCATCAATCGTTTCTTTCATATTGTCAAACATATGCTTCACCTTGATGTTTGCACCGCCATGTTTTGGTCCTTTAAGTGAGCCAAGAGAAGCGGCGATAGCAGAATAAGTATCTGTTCCCGAAGAAGATACAACATGGGTTGTAAAAGTAGAATTATTTCCACCACCATGTTCTGCATGTAAAACTAAAGCTAAGTCTAATATTCTGGCTTCAAGTTCTGTATAAGAACTGTCTGGTCGTAATAATCTTAAAATATTTTCTGCAGTAGAAAGTTTTGGGTCTGGATTAATAATATGTAAGTTGTCACCATAATGGTAATGTCTCATTGCCTGATAACTATATACAGAAATCAAAGGAACTCTGGATATGAGACTTAAACTCTGGCGAAGGACATTCGGTACGGAAGTATCGTCCGGATTGTCATCCCATGAATACAGAGACAGAACACTTCTGGCTAACTGGTTCATCATATCAGAACTCGTTGCCTTCATAATAATGTCTCTTACAAAAGAAGTGGGAAGTGTCCGATATTCTGCCAAAACATTATTAAAATTTTCTAAACGTTTTTCATTTGGTAATTCTCCAAAAAGGAGAAGATAGGTTACTTCCTCAAAACCAAATCTTTTTTCTTCTATAAATCCTTTTACAATGTCCTCAATGTTAATTCCTCTATAAAATAACTGACCTTCGCAAGGTACTGTTACACCATCTAAGACCTCAAATGAGTGAACATCACCAATTTCGGTAAGACCAGTTAAAACACCTTTTCCCCCTTTTTCACGAAGCCCGCGTTTTACTTTGTATTCTTCATACAAATCAGGGTCAATACAGGAGTTGGTAATACACCTGTCAGCATACTTATTGATTTGTGGCATAAGTTTTGCCTCGTCAAATTCTCTGTTGATATTTATCATATAAATCCTCCTCCTTTATTTTGTTATGGTGTTTAAAAACACGCTCGAAGACATTTATTCTACCATAAAATTGCATTTTTCTCAAATTAGGACACTATTACTGAAAAAAAGCAGGGGGAAAATTGTAGATATGATACAAATCAGTGGGTTTTTATGATAGAATAAAATAGAGTATGTATATTTGTATATAATCGTATATTTTTTTAGATAATGAGGCAGAATAATGGATATTTTTGACTATGCAAGGAATATAAATAGTGAGAAAGAATCCCCATTGGCAAGCAGACTCAGACCAAAAACATTAGAACAGGTAGTCGGTCAGGAGCATATTATCGGCAAGGGGAAACTTTTATACAGAGCAATTAAGGCTGACAAAATCAGTTCTGTTATTTTTTATGGACCACCTGGTACTGGAAAGACTACATTGGCGAAAGTGATTGCGAATACTACCAGTGCAGAGTTTATGCAGTTAAACGCAACTGTGGCAGGGAAGAAGGACATGGAAGGTGTGGTAGAAAAAGCAAAGCAGACCATGGCGATGAATGGAAGGAAAACGATTCTTTTTGTAGACGAGATACATCGTTTTAATAAAGGCCAGCAGGATTATCTGCTTCCTTTTGTAGAAGATGGAACAGTTATTTTAATAGGAGCGACTACAGAGAATCCATATTTTGAGGTGAACACAGCCTTGATTTCCCGGTCTATTGTTTTTGAATTACAGCCGTTAACGGAAGAGAATATAAAAACACTGATACATCGTGCTGTAGAGGACAAAGAAAATGGAATGGGCATTTATAATGCAGCGATTGATGAAGACGCTGTAGAGTTTTTGGCAGGTTTATCCAATGGGGACGCCAGAACGGCATTGAATGCAGTGGAATTAGGCGTTCTCACGACAGAGCCGGAATCAGATGGAAAGATACATATTACTTTAGAGGTTGCGGAGCAGTGTATCCAGAAGAGAGCATTGCGTTATGATAAGGGTGGAGATAATCATTACGATACAATATCTGCTTTTATTAAGAGTATGCGGGGGTCTGACCCGGATGCGGCAGTTTATTATTTAGCGAAGATGTTGTATGCGGGAGAGAGTGTGGATTTTATTGCAAGGAGAATTATGATTTGTGCAGCGGAAGATGTAGGAATGGCAAATCCACAGGCTTTAGTAGTGGCAACAGCTGCGGCAGATGCAGTACATAAAGTAGGTATGCCGGAGTCACAGTTGATTTTGTCAGAGGCAGTGATTTATGTGGCAACTTCTCCGAAGAGTAATGCGTCCTGCAATGCGATATTCAGTGCGATGGAGACTGTGAAGAATACAGTTACTGCAAAGGTTCCGGTACATCTGATGGATTCACATTATAAAGGCTCATCAAAGCTGGGACATGGCATCGGATATAAATATGCACATAATTATCCTAATCATTACGTAAAACAGCAGTATCTGCCAGATGGACTGGAAGATAAAAAATTTTATGAACCAGGTGACTTAGGGTATGAGAAAGAAGTAAAGAAATATTTTGCAACAATTCAGTCATGCGATACAGAATAAATATAGCTGATGAATGTATTGTTGTAATACTGTAAATAAAGAAATAGATGTTGAGGTATTTTAATTGAAAGCAATAATCGAAAAACTAGCATCAGGAAATGCAGTATATGAGACTGCGGATGCACTTATATCTGAGAATAAAATAGCAGTGGAGCTTGAAACAGGAGATACGGCAGAGGGTGAAATCAGTATCAAAGGAAAGAATGGAATGGCAGTAAAGGGAATTGTGTATTCTACAGACAGTCATTTATCTTTTGAGTACAATCAATTTAATGGAGTGAGCAATAAAATTCATTATATTGCCGATGGAAGGAATCTGATTCCAGGGCAGATATGCAGTGGTACAATTAGTGTCGTAACTACGGCAGGTGATTATGCGATTCCTTTTTCTATAACAGTAAAACAAAAGGAAATTGATACAACGATAGGAAAGATTACTAATTTGGAGCAGTTTGTGGAACTGGTTCAAAAAAGTTATGATGAAGCTTTAATTTTGTTTATTTCAAAGGACTTCGTTGAGTTTTTCTTAAAGGATAATAATCATGCCATTGCACTTTATAACCAGGTAATGAGAAATTCTAACAGAAATATTGCTTTAGAAGAATTTCTGGTTGGCATGGGATTAAAAGAACGTGTTAAAATCAGCATAAAAAATAAAATTAAAGAATATACGGACCTGACAGAAAACTATGGAGATATTCTACAGATTGCAAGAAGCAGCTGGGGATATGTGGATATTGATGTAGAAGTAACCGGAGATTTTTTCTATAACTGTAAGGAGAAAATATCCGGGGAGCAGTTTAATGGAAAGATAGCAGAATATCAGTATTTTATTAATGCACTGAAACTGCATGGTGGCAGTAATCCTGGAAGAATTATCTTCAGAACTGCGAATGAAACGGTAACTTTTGATGTCGTTGTTGTAAATCCTAAAAATCAGATAGATGATTATATCAGATGTAAGAAAAGTGATTTATATCTAGTAAAAAATTATTTAAAATTCAGAACCGGAAAAATAGATGGAAAGCGGTGGATGAATGAAACGATAAATATTGCTGAGCAGAGGCTGATGAAAAATAAGTGCGATGTAACAGGTCTCTTAGCAAAAGCACAGATTTCCGTTTTGAATGGAAATGAGGAGCAGGCAGGAGAATATCTGAAGCGGGTGGCAGCAGAAGTATCTGTAAACACTTCCAGAAACATTATTGCATACTGCTATTATTTATATATTAAGGCATTGTATAGAAATGAAAACAGTTATACAGAGCAGGTGAAAAAGGAAATAGAAGAGTATTATGAAGGCGGTCATGACAGGTGGCAGTTATTATGGCTTTTATTCCAGATGGACGACAGATATGACGAAAATCCAAGTTTAAAATATACATTAATTAAAAGGATGTTCAGTAAAGGGTGTAAAAGCCCGATTATGTATTTTGAGGCGGCAAATGTTTTAAACCAGCAGCCGGAGCTGCTACGCGTGGTAAACAGGTTTGAATTGCAGGTTTTAAATTTTGCCGGCAGATATCATATGATTGGAGATGAACTGGCAAAGCAGGCGGCAGATGTTATTATTGAAGAGAGAGAATTTGATGTAAAATACATCAATATTCTAAGTAGAATATATGATGACACGAAGAGTGATGATGTCTTAGCGTGTATTTGCAGTGCTGTTATTAACAGTAATAAGAACTGTGATGATTATTCTGTATGGCTTAGAAAAGGTGTTGAGAGAGAGTTAAAAATTACAAACCTGTATGAATATTATATTTATTCCATTGATACCAGCAGTTATGCACCGTTAGATAAGGCGGCATACAAATATTTCTCTTATGGAACAGACACTTTGATGTATAACAAGGATTATTTCTATGCTAATATGATTGAAAATATAAGCATGCAGGATGAATTATACGCCAAATATCACAGCGGGCTGGAAAAGTATGTTACTGAGCAGTTATTGCAGGGAAATAATAATGTTCATCTGAGTAAAATTTATTCTCATGTATTAACGGACAATTTTTTAGAAGGAGAACTTTCAAGATATATGCCAGAGATTATGCACACTTATCGTATTACCGTAAATAACGAGAATGTTAATAGTGTGATTGTGTCTCACAAAGAGGTGGATATCATTCAATCTGTTCCGTTTATTAACAGAGAAGCATATATCAATTTATATACGACAGAACCGATTATTGTTTTTATGGACAAGCAGGGGAGAATACTGGCTGATATTAGATATGAATTGGAGAAGATGGAGGTTTGTGCCAACATTACCAATGAGGGCAGTAATCTCATGACTAGGTTAATGCAGTTAGAAAGAGTAATGGAGGCACCAGCGGATTATCCCGGAAAAGCAGTCCAATTAAAAGAAATAGAAGAGTCTGATAAATTGACAGAACAATTTAGATGGAGTTTAAAAGAATTTATTGTAAATTATTATTATAAAGGTTTTGATCAGGGAGACATGGACAGTTTTATTCTACAGTTAGATATGGAGGAACTTTCCATGCAGTCAAGAGTTAAAGTAATTGAGATTTTAATACAAAAAAATCTATTGGATACGGTTTATCCATATATAGAAAAGTATGGATATGGAAATATCAGGCGTCAGCTGTTGGAAAAAATCTGTTTATATTATGTAGATATGGAAGAATATCAGGATAATGAAATTGTCACAGAGATGTGTGCCGAAATCTTTCGAAACGGATGTAGAGAGGACAAGGTATTATTATACCTTGGAAAGTACTATGGCACAGGTACATTGGAATTGTATCAACTGTATCTGGCAATGAAGACAAAAGAAATGGAAGATAATATATTGGCAGAGAGATTATTAGTACAATATGTATTTGAAGGAAACATGGAGGATAAGATTTATGACATTTATGAGTCTTATCTGAAAGGACCTACGGCAACTGTGATTCGTAAGGGATTTTATACGTATGTAACATATAATTATTTTATAAAAAAAGTACAGTGTCCAAATATTATCTGGGAGATATTAGAACAGGAATATGATAACGGACTGGTTACACCGCTTATCTGCAAGATTGCATTTGTTGAGGAGTTATCGAAGAGGGAAGAACTGACAGAGAGACAGATAAAGATATGTGACGTGCTGATTCACGGACTGGTCAAGGAGGGTGTTATTTTCGAGTTTTATAAGAAATTTAATAAGTGGTTTAAAATTCCATTTGATTTGGTAGATAAAACTATTATAGATTATAGAACGAATCCAAAGCACAGAGTGAATATTACATACAGAATACAGAATTCTTTTGGGAAGAGTAAAGAAATAACAGAAGAAATGAAAAGTATTTATCAGGGAATATTTACAAAGAATATTATTATGTTTTACGGTGAGAAGATTGACTACAGTATTACAGAATATTCTGATGAGTTCCCATATGGAAAGGTAGTAGATAATTCTTCTATCCGAATTACAGAAAAGAATACATATAATGATGAAAGCAGGTTTGGAATGATTAACGGTATGATGATTTGTAAAGATGTAGGACGCGATGATGCAGCCAGAGAGATGATGCAGTCTTATGAATTGTATAAAGATGCCGGACGCAAGGTGTTTAAATTACTTTAAAAGAACACTGATTTTAAAAGGAGGGAAAAACATTGGCGAAAGAGATGATACTTGGAATTGATTTTTCCAGAGATTATGCACAGTTAGCATATATAGACAACAAAGGCAATCCACAGTCTATCAGTATGGGGACTGCGGACAATTATCTGATACCGGCAGTGGTCTGTTATAACAGTGATTTAAATGAATGGTCAGCAGGAGATGAAGCAGTCAATAAAGAACGGCTTGCAAACAGTAAGGTATATAGAGATTTACCATTTTTGTTTCAGCAGGATATAGAGAAGGAAGAACTGCATCAGGTGATGCTGGTATTCTTTTCTTATTTGCTGAAACTGGCAATTAATGAGAGTAATGGCAGATTAATCAAAAATATATTAGTTACAGTAGAGGAAATAAATCCTGCAATATTAAAGGGAATAACAGAAGTTTTGGCAGGACTTGGCTATGGTGATGAGGAAGTGAAAATTATCAGCCATTCAGAGAGTTTTGTATATTATAGTCTGAATCAGAACAAGGATATCTGGATTAATAAAGTGTTGTTTCTAGAGTTGAACAGACATCAGTTTATATGCAGGCGTCTCGAGGTAATTAAAGGAAAAGAACCACATGTGGCAGATGTTGCAGTGGAGGATTTAAGCCAGATGCTTAATTTGGAGATGGTGGAAAAAGATGTAGGGGCATCTGATGAAATTCTTGCAAGCTATTTGGAGGAATTTTTAAAAGAGCATGTTGTATCAGGAGTGTATCTGTCTGGAGAAGGTTTTTATAAGGATGGATGGCAGAAAACGTTACAGCTGATATGTAGAAACAGGCGAGTTTTTAAAGGAAATAACTTGATTGTAAAAGGGGCAGCTTACGGAGCAAAGGAGACTTTTTTACCATCTACACTGGATAAATACTTGATTTCATGTAAAGGAAGAACCAGAGTGAAGATTACGATGGCTTTAGAGTACAAAGGAAAGGATAGTAATATAATTCTTTCCAATATTGGAGACTACTGGTATAATGCCCGTTCGACAATTGAGTGTATTATGGAAAAGCCTGCCCAGGCAGTGTTTGAAATACAGGATTTGATTACACATACGAATGAGACTTTTAAAATGGATTTGAGAGAGTTTCCAAAGAGAGAGCCGAATACTACACGTATTCAGGTGGATTTCAAATATATAGATGAAAACAAATTTGAAATAAAAATCAGCGATTTAGGTTTTGGTGAGTTTTTTAAAAGTTCCGGAATGGTACTGACCAGAGAAATTACATTGCAGTAATTAAGAATGGAGATATTATGAATTATATTAGATTATGTACAATGCATTCAGATAAGCCGTATTACATAAAAGAAGTAAATAAAAATATTTATTCAATCGAAGAGATTAGTTATTATTTATACAACTATCTGTATTTGATAGATGATAAGTTTTTTAGTGATGAGTTGATAGAGTATATTGACAAGGAATTAGAGCAGACCCACATTGCAGCAGGCATCAGACAGATTATTGCCAATGGAGGAGAACTTGGGGAAAAGATTGCATTTGTAATTAAGAACTCAGAGTACTACACAGACAAACTGGCAGAAAAATTGGAAAATCATTTAGAGGCTCTTTGTTCAAAAACGTCAGCGGAGCGCTGGAAAGCAAAAGCTGATATTCTGATGGATACAGAGAAATACAATATGGCAATTAATTATTATAATAATATTCTAAGTAAAGCTATAAATAATGAACTGCCAGAGCGGTTTTATGGCGATGTTTATAATAATTTAGGTGTGGCATATGCCAGATTATTTGAATATGAGCAGGCAGCAGCAGCCTTCCGATGTGCGTACCGTTTAAATAAAGCTAACGAATCACTCGAGTCGGTTATTATGTGTGATTTGCTGACAGATAATAACAAGAGATTAAGAATCGATCAGGATAAATACGGAGTGACAGATACGATTATTAATCGTTTAAGGGCAGAAATTATTAAGTTAAAGGTGGAGATTCAGGCTGATTGGGACGAGGAAAAAGAGTCTGATTATATCAGAAAGTGTCAAAAGGAGTACATTGTAGAGATTAATAGTTAAAAATAGTGGATTTATGCGTTTGTTGGTAAAATAATAACATTCTTCATAGTAATGATAAAACAAAATAAAAAAGTGATACAATGCTTTGGAATAAAATACAAAAGAGGAGTATCAAAGAATGAAGAAATATTTTTATCAGAGAACAAAACAAATTATATCAGTAATATTAGCGCTGGCAATTATTGCCAGCAATTTTAATGTTCAGGTGAATGCAAAACAGGAACAAACAAACGTAGAAACAAAAAGTATAAATACTGATAAAGAAGGAAAAACTGAACCGGTAGCAATTAAAGAATTGAAAAAAGAACGGACAGTAGACAGCAATACATATCTGTTAAACAACGGAATGAAAAAGACAGTCTATTATTCAGATAACATCCGTTATGAAGAAGATGGAAAAGTCAAGGCATATAATCCTGAGTTTGTAAAAACAGATAAATCAGATAAAGAAGAAGCAGGAAAGTCGAAAGTTGTTTCCGACAGCAACACAAGTGAGTATAAGTATGTAAATGAAGCAGGAGATACAAAGCAGTATCTTCCAAAAACAATAAAAGAAGAAACTCCGGTATTATTAACAAATGATAAATACAGAGTGTCTTTTTCACCGGTATCTGACGAAAATATGCAGGAAGATACAATATTCGAAAATAGAACAAATGCAGTAGAAATAGAAAATCATGAAGTAACCAATATAGTTACAGAGAAAAAAGAAGAGAAAAAAGTAAAAGCAAGTTATAAGTATGCAAATAAAGATGTAGCATTGTCATATCAGTCATTAGAGCATGGAATCAAAGAAGACATAATCTTAGAGAGTGTTCCGGATACAAACACTTTCTCTTTTGTGATGTCTGTAGAAAATATGATGGCAAGGCTGGATGATGTCGGTGGTGGAATTACATTTATTGATGAAGATAAAGACAATATTATCGGTGGAATACCGGCACCTGTAATGCATGATGCAGGTGATAAGGGATATAGTGAAGATGCATATTATGAGTTGGAACCGTTAGAATGTAAAAAGAAAAGTGTTAATAAATATATTTTAAAAGTAGTTGTGGATGAATCATATCTTACAAGCAGTGAAAGAGTATATCCAGTAACGATTGATCCATCTGTTACATGGAATGGAACTGGTGATTTACCAGATGTATATGTATTAAAGGCAAGTGGAGGAACGAATTATTTTTCCAGTGGGGTAAAGACTTTCTCTGTAGGAAAAGGAAGCCAGGGATTGTTTAGAAGTTATATCCGTGCAATGGAATTAACGAATAGAGTAACCAATAAATATGTTGAGAGTGCAAAATTAACCATTTATGAAAATGGGGCAAATACAAAAGGAGCAAAGATACAAATCAGACCAGCATTGGCTGATTTTAAGTGTAAGACAGTAACATGGAACAATCAGCCAGGTGGAACGAGTGCGATACTTGCTTCGTTTACATCCAGTGGAACATCTGGGGCAAAGAAAGTCGTTGATTTGACATCATGGGCAAGAAATGTTGCAAAAGGTTCAGGTGATGGAAATAAAAACTATGGTCTGTTATTTCGATTAGCAGATGAGAGTGCAGCATCTTACGTGAAATTTTATGGAGCGAGAAGCACAGATACAGCGAAAGTGCCGAAACTGGCAGTGGCTTATTATGACGGACCAACGACAGCATCTACTGTAAGTGGAGTCAGTAGTGCAGATGCAGGAAGGATATATCTTCGTGCAGGAGAAAGTCTGAAAGTAAGCTGGGCAGGAATATCTTCACAGGCTTTGGACTATGTACAGTATCGAATTGAGAATGAATCAGGTGCAGATGTTGTAAAATATTCAGATAATACAAAGCTGGGAATAACTTCATCCGGTACGAAGACGATAAATGTAAGTTCTCTGGCTGAAGGAAAATACAAGATATATGTGCGTGGTGTGGATAAAGGTGGAATCAAAGGAACAGGAAAGGCTGCGACTTTTTATATTGATAAGACTGCACCGGAGATAATGAGTCTGTCTTTAGACCCGGCGTATGGAAACGGACAGTATAGTAATGAGGAGCCGGAAATTACATGGAATGTTAAGGAGAGTTATCTGTCTTGTGTTCAGGTCAGTGTAAATAATGGAGTATATACAACAATTGGAACAGGAAATAATAGCTCTGAATATATTACTGGATTGGTTTCAGGAAAGGTGAACCAGATACATGTCAGGGCAGTTGATAAGGCGGGAAATATCAGCTCTTATCATGGGTATCAGTATCCATATGACTGTGGTGATCCGGTGATTAAAATGTCAGTTAATCCAGATACAGATGTGAATAAATATGATGGCTCTTCTGAGAAGCCTATTTTAAATTATGAGATTAGTGACAGTACCTTGAAAAGTTATAGTCTGTTTATAAATGATGAAGAACAGAAACTTACCGAAAGCAAGGGGAGTGTAAAATTGGAGAGTGTAGAAGAGGGAGAGAACAGTATTGTAATTTGGGCGGCTGACAGAGCGGAGAACGAATCGGAAGAGGAGATTGTTTATTATAGGGATGTTACGAAACCAGAGATGGGAAGTGTGAAAGTAACGCCGAAGACCACTATAGATGATTATAGAAGTGCTTTACCTGTTATTACATGGAGTGGATTTACAGATGAAAACTTGAAAGAAGTACAAGTGAGTGTTAATGGTGGAAACTATAAAATACTGGGATTATCACAGGAAGGAAGTGCAGTACTTCCAGCATCTGATTTTACAGAAAAGGGAACATACCAAATAAAAGTGCGAGCTATTGACAAAGCAGGGCAGACATCGGAAGAAGTGTCGAGAACTTATTATTATAAAGATACAGTTTCAGAAGTAGATCAATATACACCGATAAATGTATATGCCACGGAAAAAATAGGTGGAAGTACAATTATCAGATTTGAAAATGTGTCAAAAGAATATCCGGGTGATATTGAGTATGAAATCCATAGAGGAACAACGCCTCTTTTCGTACCTGGCAATGATACATTAGTGAAGACAGAGGTGAAGTATCCCGGTGCGATGGTAGCGGGTGATGCAAACACGACATATTATTATAAAGTTCGCGCAGTAACTGCAGACGGAGAAAAGAAGTATAGTGATTATTCGGAAGAGATTTCATCGACTACCATATCAGATGATGAAATTAAAAACAGATGTGGCAGTAAGGAAATTTATGATTATTTAAATTTTACTACCCCAGTAGGAACGGGAAATATCGAGCTATCGAAAGGGAATTTTATGTACGAGCAGAGTGATATGATGCTGCCTGCACCACAGATCCCTATAGAAATTAATAGAGTTTATAATTCTGCTTCAAGTACGATAACAGATTTTGGTTATGGATGGAGCAGTACTTATGATGCGTATATTTCGGAGACAAAGAATAAGGTATATTATCAGGATGGAACCAAAGCAGTATATGTGTTTACAAAAAATGGTGAAGAATATATATGTGATGATGACAGTGGTCTGAAATTACAGATAAAAAAAGAAAGTATAGATAAAATCATTAAAGAAACTGTAAAGAATAGTCATGGCGAAGAGGAGATAAAGGAATATCAAATAGACTTCGACAGTTCTTATGTAATAGCAAATAAGGATAATGATAATTATTATTTTAATGATTGTGGACGGTTGGTCTGCATTGAGGAAAGCAATGGAACATTTCTTCTAATAGAGTGTGATGATAAAACTGGAAATATAAAATCAGTTATTACCAGCAGTAATCAAAAGGCAGAGTTTGCCTATGGAGAGGAAAATGCTGATGGAAGAAAGTTTATCAGCAGGGTTTCTATTAGTGATGGAAGCTGTTATGAGTATCAATATGAAAATGACAGAATGATAAAAGCTACGCATGTAGGTAATAAAGGTGGAAGAATAGATTATAAGTACAGTTATAATGAAGATGGAAGATTGAATGTTGTGACAGATGCTATGGGCAATGACTATAGTATTATTTATGGTGCAAAAGGGGCAGAAAAAGTTGTATATCCAAACGGGGAATATCATAAGACTATGATGATTCAGAATATGACAATCTTAAGAAAGTATCTTCAGAATGATGAAAAGTTATATGAAGAAAGGTATACATATGATAATGAAGGAAAAAAGACAGAACATATTGATGCTATGGGAAATGTGTCTACATATGATTATAAAGGAGAATTGTTAACCTCCAGTGTTGATAAATCTTCATACTATAAGATTGTCAATGGCGTGGTAACATTGGTTCCGTCAACAAAAAAAGATAATACAATATATGACGATAATGGAAATGTAGTGAAACAGACAGATAGTGACGGAAACATAACTACATATACTTATGATGATAAGAAAGAAAATTTAAAGAACTTTCCAATAACTATGAAAGTAGAAGATGCACAGGGAAATGTGAACTCAAAAGAATCTTATGAATATGATGATTTTGGAAATGTAATTAAGACCATTGATTATACGACAAATACAATTTCAACATACACATATGATGAAAATGGTAATGTTACAAAAAGTCAGGAAACACTGGTAAAGAAAGAAGAAATAAATAATGCAGATGCAGAAGAAAACGGACTGTTTGATAGTGATGACATTATGGAATATGATGACGATGGAAATACAGAAACTGAGGACAGTTCAGCAGGTACAGTGAAGGAAGTTGTAGAGGCACAGTATGATACAATAGGAAATGTTGATAATGAAAAAGATAATAAAGGTATTGTAACAGAATATCAATATGATGAGTTTGGACGTGCAATAGAAACAAAGGAAACATCAAAAGGAAAATCTAAAACAACAAGTAGTAAGTATGATAAAAATGGTGTAGTTGTAGAAGAAACAGATGCTGTAGGGAGAGTTACTGCATATGAATATGATGATATGGGACGAGTAGTCAAAACTATTTTAAAAGCAGACAGTGATATAAAAGTAACGTCTACTGTATACAGTTATGATTCTCTAGATATCCATGTTGGAGAAAATTCAGTTAGGAGAGTAGACAATGCTACAGTTGTGACAGTGCTGAATGAAAAAGAAAAAATCATCGGCCAGACATATACCAATGCTATGGGGCAGACTGTTCGAGAATTGAGCAATGGACTTTATATAGATTACACATATGACAATCAGGGGAAAGTATTGTCTACTTATACTGGTGGAATCAATGAAAATAACGCAGAGAATATCGCAGAAGGAAAACTGACAGTTACAACTTATGATGAGAAGGGGAATGCTACAGATACAATTATTAATCCGGAATATTGTGATGGAACATATGTTGTAACTGATATGTCAATTATAACATCTAATGTATACGATAGTACCGGAATGTTGATTAAAACGATAGATGCTAAAGGAAATTCTACAAACTATCAATATGATGAGCAGGGAAGATTAACAAAGGTAGACCTATGCAATGGTGGTGGAAATAGTTATCAGTATGATATTGAAAATAAAGATGGAGAGGGTAAACTAACGTCTACGTCAGAAATAACAACGGATGCATTAGGAAGAATATCAGAAACAGTTTATAATGGTGCAGGACAGACTCTGGAAGTTGTAGATAAAAGTAACACAGGTAATCTGATTACGAAATATGAATATGATGAAAGTGGTAATAAAAAAGAAGAGCATTACAGTGATGGTAGCTATATTCAATATGAGTATGATGAATACAATAATATTAAGAAGTCAAAAACGTACAAGAAAAAGGATGAGGCAGATAAAATAACTGAGTACGAGTATGACACAGAATATAAAATTACTAAAAAAATTGATAGTAGAGTTGATGGAAACACACCATATAGATATACGATTTATACATATGATGTTTATGGAAGACAAATAGGTATATCTGAAATCAACTCTTCTGATGAGCCATCATCAGAAGAAATTAAAGAATCTATGATTAAGTATACTTATGATTTAGATGATAATATAACAGGAATAGAGTATCCGAATAATTCACAAGACGAATTAAAGGGTATTACATTTAAGTATAATGAAAACAAGTGGATTACTGAAATCGATGGAATTTTAAGAGGGAATACATCTACAAAAATCAGAGCATATGAATATTACAGTGATGGAAAAATCAAAAATATGCAGGATTTCTATGGTTTTTTAAAGGGAGAAAGCGGATATATCCAGAGAGACTATACGTATGATGTGTATGACAGAGTAGTTTCCATGAAATATTGGAACAGCAAAAATCCCGATAAAATATTAGAGCAGTATGAGTATACATATGATAAAAATTCCAATATTTTAAGCACTCATACTAGGTTGATGTATAAAAACAACAAACAGGGAAATGGTCTTAGTAGGGATGAATTAAGAACATATAAGTATGATACATTAGACAGACTGATTGAGACCAATATAAAAAATAATCTGACGTATGTAGAGAAGGATATTTGTTACGAGTATGATAAAGTAGGAAACAGAATCAAAGAGACGGAAACGGAATCAAACATTGTGACAGGTGTAAATAATGAAACATCAGAAAATAGTGATGATGTTAATATATCTGTTGCAACTACAGAAAAACATATTGTATCTACAGTATATACATATAACGATTTAAATCAGTTGATAAAAGCGGTAGAGACATCCGGGAATCAAAGTTATGCTACAACATATGAGTATGATAAAAAGGGAAATCAGACGAGGGTAATTGATGCAAGGAGTAATACTGTCACTGAGAATGTTTATGATGTGGAAGGACAACTGACAGGTGTAGCAATTACAAAGAACGGAAAAGTTACAACAGTACAGGAGAATGAGTATAATGGTGACGGACAAAGAATCTCTAAAACAGATAATGGTATTAAGACTTATTATTACTATGAAGGAAGTACATTATTATATACAACAGATGAGTATGGTAATAAGACAAGTCAGAATATCATTGGATTAGAAGAGAATACAATATCTAGTATTCGATATGATGATGGACAGAAAGCATATTTTTATTCCAAAGATATACAGGGAAGTACTTCTGTTATCACAGATGATGAGGGAAGTTATATAGAATCTTATGAGTATACAGACTTTGGAGAGACGAAAAAATGTGGAAATACGGATTTCTACAATGAAATATGCTATACTGGTGGTGTTTATGATGAGATGACAGGATTGTATTATCTGAATGCAAGGTATTATAATCCGGAAGACGGGGTGTTCTTAAGTCTGGATACGTATAGGGGAACTGATACAGATTCAAGTAGTTGGAATCTGTATGCTTATTGTGCAGGAAATCCGATTAAGTATGTGGATCCAAGTGGACATTGGATAGACATTCTTGTAGATGCAATAGGTTTTGCTGTAGATGCATATGCTTTTATTAAGGATCCATCGGTGGAGAATGGCATATTCTTAGCGGTTGATGTGGCTATGGTATTGTTACCTTGCGTTACTGGTGCAGGTATTGTCAAGACATCAATAAAGAAGGGAAATAAGGTAGTAGCTTCGTCAAAGTATGGCAAGCAGACGAAAACTGTAAGAAATAATATAAAACAGGCAGGTAAAAAAGTAGCTGCAAGATATGGTGGAAAAAAACTCGCAAAGCAAGCAATAAAAAAGAAAATAAAACTTACCTTTAAAAAAATTTGCAAAAAAACAAGAGAAATTAACAAAAAGATTCGTAGAACAGTAAATGGTCTTAAAAAATCTTTGGAGACTGCCAATCCTAAAACAATAAGAAAAATGTCAAAAAAGCAAATAAAGAAAAATTTACCATCAAAATGGACATATTCAGAACATAATCGTTTTGTACATGTTAAAGATGCTAAAGGTAATATGCGAATAAGGATTGATCCACCAGATAAGATTACAAAATATGAGCATATGCATATATATGATCAAGATGGTAATTTGTTAGATATTAAAGGAAGAATTGTGAACAAAAATGATCCAGCGGGACATATTAAGTGGAATAAAAAGTAAAAAGTAATGGGAGAGGTATTATGAAAGATGAAGAGTCAACTATGTAATTTTTTTTTAGAATAGGATTATTTGTAAGGAAAGAAATCGACGAGTTATCCAAGGAGGAAGATGACGGTAATGCAAAGTAAATGGTATCAGGAATTATCAAAGGCAAGTGGAATAGTAATGGCACATCAACTTCAAATGATAGAAAGAGTGATACAAAATAAAAAGTGTAAAATTGATATTAACAAAGGAACTATTTCATTTGGTTTGAAAAAGTATAAGATTCAAGTATTAGGAAAAGAATTGAAAGAATCAAATACTTGGTTATGGAGTTGGGCAAATGATATTTTTTCAGAGAAACTTATTAAGGTAGCAAAAGAGATAAAAGCTAAGGGCAAAGAACTGGGTATGGAACAGTTCTTTACTGATAAAATAGATATAACAGAAGAATTTAATGGAGAGACTATTTCAATATTGTCCTGTGAGATGATTAAAGAAAATGTTTGTTACTATTCTATTAAAGGAAAGAAGGAAACGTTATATCTTTTAATTTACGACTTACCAGAAGAAATATATGAAAAAATAAGTTACAAAATATTTCTTGAGAGCATATTGTCTGCAATAAAGTCATTTGAA
Source organism: uncultured Eubacterium sp. (assembly GCA_910578975.1). GTDB lineage: Bacteria > Bacillota > Clostridia > Lachnospirales > Lachnospiraceae > Eubacterium_G. Next base: position 15,134 of record CAJTRZ010000008.1, on the reverse strand, counting down.
TTAGATCATAAATTATTGGTAAAAAGTATGCTAGAAAAAAGTAGAATAATGTATAAATGGGATGAAAACATGCTAACAGTAGATTCTAATATTAATGCTAGAATTAATTATGAAGAAATAGATGGGGAGTTAAAAATTTCTAGTATCGAAAATAGTATTACAGGAGATTGGATTGTACTTGAAAATACATATGTAAATAAAATGACAAAGCATTTTACAAAATTTATTGATTTGGATGTAGTTGACTTGCAAATAAAGTATTTTGGAGATGAAATCAGTATTGTTGTAGAGTGTGATGATATGACATATCAAGTGATAAAATTCGAATTTTGTCAGCGTGTTGAATATGAAACGGATGCAAATTGGGAAGAAGGGGCATGGCGTAACGGAATACTGGTAAAAGATATGAAAAAAAGCCAGTTAGGTTATTCATTTCAAAATATATCAGTGAGAACATCAAAACAATATAAAGGAATGTATATAATTGACGTTAATTTAGGTATTTTCGAAATGAGAGTAGTGTGTAAAACTATTTCTAGTGAAGCAATAAAGAAAACGGAGTATGGAAATTTCTAATTGTAATTCAAAAAAAGAGAAATATATAGTCCACAGGAGATTACAATAATGAGACTAAAAGGTGGAAAAGTAGAAGCAGGAGTAGGAATTGGTGAAATTCGAATAAATATGTCCAGAGAAGAGTTGATGAGTAAACTTGTATTATATAAGGATTTATCGGACTATATTATAAGGATTAGAAATTCAGAGTTTTATTTGGATCATAAAGATAGAGTTTATAAAATAATTGTTGGTGATAGATTTAAGGGAAAGTTTCTAGGGTATATAGGAATTGGTTCAACATTAGAAGATATTCAAAAGTATGCTGGAGATGTTAAAGAATATAATGCAGAAATTCAAAATATGGATGTGGCTTATGAATTGAAGAATTATCCTGGGATACGTTTTGAACTGGTGGGAAAAGGCAAACAATATTATGTAAGGAAGAAAAATGCTTCTGTTAAAAGAATTATCGTTTTTAGGGAAGAGATGGAAATAATACACGGAAATGTGGAACCGGGAATAGGAATCGGAGACTTTAAAATCAATATGTCGAAAGAAGAGTTACTTGACAAAATTGGACTTTTTTATAAAAACTATTCTCATAATATTATTGAGGTTGGAAATGCAAAGTTCTGGTTGGATAATCACGATAGGGTTGAGGGAATAGCAGTTGACAAGGATTTTAAAGGAAAATTTTTAGAGCATATAGGAATGGGTTCCACATTGGTGGACGTTCTAAAATATGCTGGAGAATATTTTGAGGATTATGACACTTATGGTTTAAAAGACTATAAAGGAATACGTTTTGAATTAGGGGAACAGGAATACGACGATAATTGGGATGAAATGACAGCTCCCCTTGGTTCATTTATTGTTTTTCGTGAAGGAAATAGAATTGAAGGAGAAAACATAGAACCAGAGGTAGGAATCGGAGAGTTCAAAATAGATATGTCGAAAGAGGAATTGTTGAAAAAATTAGGAACAGTTTATACAATCCAAGAGGACAATGGTGTGAGCATAGGAAATGCAACATTCTGGTTGGATAATGATAACAAGGTGTACAAGATATCCGTAGAAAAGGTGTATGGAGGAAAATTTTTAGGACATATTGGAATAGGCTCTACATTAACAGACATAAAAAAATATGTTGGAGATTTTTATAAAAAAGGTGCAACTTATGAACTAAAGGATTATCCGGGAATAAGTTTTGGAATTGGTGATGAAGGATATGATTATACTTGTGATGAAATACAGGCACCAATTAAGGAAATTATTGTCTTTCGGAGAGAAGTAGTTAATGAGAAAGGAATATAAACATTTTATATAGACTAGAAATATGAGAAAAAGAATGAAACCATATAAAAAACCGAATTTACAAGAAATTCGAATGATAGAAAAAATATATGATTATAATTTCCAGATGAATTTATTCAATTTTTATCTGAGGATTTTTTTCTATATAAAGGGCAATATGATTGGAAAGATTTTTCAAACGATAATATTCAAGAAATTAAGAATATGATACATTATCCAGTTGAGTATTTAAAAGAAAATATTTTGGAAGTAGAGTGAAATGAAAGATGGGGAATAGAGCCGTGTAATGCAGGAGAAAAAGATAAAAAGATAAAAGAACAATTATCGCTGGCACCGCAATTATTTCCAATATTTGGACATCGCTATATTCCGGTGATTAATTATAGAAATCCACCAGTATTATCAATTCATGGTTCGGATGTAATATATTATGAGAAGAATTATAAGCAATATATAAGAAAAGAGAAGGGGAATAATTTTTTAGACATTCGTTTTAATATAAAACAATGTTTGTATGTTCCGTTTTGGACTGATGTTATGTAGATTGTTACGAGTATACGCATTTTGGAGAAACAAAGAAGTATGGAAATACACATTTCTATAATGAAATATGCTATACTGATGGGGTGGTAATTAGAGAGGGAACGGAAAATATATTTTTAGGGAGAATTATAATGAAAAAGAGAAAATTATTCGTCCTGTTCATCACAATATTGGTTTGTTTTGAAGGATGTAAATTTAGTAGTGACAATACTAGTGGCAACGTGACCGAGAATAAAAGTGTTAATATTACGACAGAGGAAAAAGACAATAGATATTCTATAGAAAATCGAAAAATCTCAGTTAAAGATTTTCTTTTAGAGATGCCTCAAATTAAATATTCAAGTGATAAGAATAAACAAAATTATTTAAACAAATTAATAATAGACAATGTAGAAAGATATTTTGATAATATTGGGTTGTCAATAGAAGGTAGGATTAATAATTTTGAGTACTCTATTGAAACTGAAAGTAAAACGAAATTGAGTATTTTGTTTACATATGACTACTATAATGGAGAAGCAGCGCACCCACTTATTTCGGCATTTGCAGTGAATTTGGACTTGGAAACGGAGAAAATCATAAGTTTAGATGCTTACAAAGAAAAAATTAAATTGTTTGAACAGAATGCTTTTTCACATGTCACAAAAAGAAAAACATCTTTAAAAAATGATGGCGGTGTATTAAAAGATAAGAGTATTGATGAATTATTGGCCGATATGGACAATAATAGTTTTTATTTTATAAATGATAAAATAGGTATTATTTTTGAAGTTCCATATGCATGTGGTGGATATAGTATCTATGAGGAAAAAAAGTAAACTATAAAAATTTAATTAAAGAGAAAGGATTTGTATGGAGATAAAATTTTCGTATGATATAAGGAAAAATGAAAAAGAAAAAAATTTTTATATTAATTGACACCATTTTATATATTATTTTTTCAATATTATACTCATCAAAAGGGTTTGCACTAATGCTTGCGGAAGAAATGACAAGGGAACATGTGGTGTATAATAAATACGGGAAAAGTTATAGTTATTTAAATTTTAAACCGATAAGTATAATTTTATATAGAGTTGGTGCTTTAGGATTAATTTTAACAGGTATAATCTTTATCGTATTGGTAACTCGTGTTACATATGCAGAAATAAAAAAACTAAAAATTGCCAGTAATAAAGATACATGTAAATATGAACCTGAAAAAAGTGTTCATGATATTAGTAAAAATATGTTTAAAAATAATGTAATTAAAAAATATGGAAGCATGATATTAATAGCTATAATATATGTATTAATTCTTTATTCAATTCCGTTAATTATAGAAAATAATTTTTTTACAGAAGTCGGAACAGAAGGCGTGTATTTTAATTAATTATGAAGAAATAGACGAGGAGTTGAAAATTTCTAGTATTGAAAATAGCATTGCAGGAGATTGGACTGTACTTGAAAATACATATGTAAACAAAATGACAAATTTGAAAACGAAAAATTTTTAGGACATATTAGAATAGTTTCTACATTAACAGATAAAAAAATATTGTGAAAACCAAAATCAGGATGAAGTTAAAAACATTTTTTCAAAAGGAGATAATATTATGAGAATCGCAGTAACTTATGAAAATGGAGAAATCTTTCAGCATTTCGGTCATACCGAAAAATTCAAGCTTTATGATGTAGAGAACAACAAAGTTGTAGCCTCTCAGGTTGCTGATACTAACGGTAGCGGTCACGGAGCGTTAGCAGGTTTTTTGACTGCAAATAAAGTTGATGTTCTTATTTGCGGTGGTATTGGCGGAGGAGCACAGATGGTTCTTGCTGAAGCTGGAATTAAATTGTACGGCGGTGTTCAGGGAAATGCAGATGAAGCAGTTAATGCACTTTTAGCTGATACTCTTTCTTTTAATCCAGATGTTCATTGTAATCATCACGATCACGAGCACGGTGAAGGACATACTTGCGGTGAACACGGCTGCGGAAATCAGGGATGTCATTAAGCTATGATAAAAAATCTGTGCTTGTGGAAAATTCTAAAACAGCATAGAGTAGTACACCTCTTTTTGTTCATTGTTTAGGCAGTGGAAAAAACTGTCAGGCAGTGCATTTTTTGAAACATTTAGGATATACGGATGTTACCGGTTTAGGCGGTATTCATTCTTACAACAGAAAAAAATGCGAAAGGAGCATAAGATGAAAGTAGTAATTGTAGGTGGTGTTGCAGGCGGAGCTTCCGCAGCTGCAAGACTCAGAAGACTTGATGAAAACGCAGAGATAGTTGTCTTTGAACGGACAGGCTTTATCTCTTATGCAAACTGCGGTTTACCGTACTATGTCGGTGGTGTTATTACCGACGAAGATGAACTGACTTTGCAGACTCCCGAAAACTTTTGGGATAGATTTCGTGTAGATGTGCGTGTCCGCCACGAGGTAATAGAAATAAATGTTGACAGAAAAACTGTTACCGTTCACGGGCTTGATGCGGACAAGACTTATGAGGAAAGTTATGACAAGTTAATTCTCTCTCCTGGTGCCAAACCGATACAGCCGAATATTCCAGGGGCAGACAGCAAGAATATTTTTACGCTTCGAACTGTTGAGGATACTTTGAAGATTTATAAATATATTGAAACTGAAAAGCCGAATAAAGTTGCAGTGATCGGAGGTGGATTTATCGGAATCGAAGCATCGGAAAACCTTGCGCATCTTGGAATAGATGTAACTTTGATTCAACGGTCAACTCATTTGCTCCCTCCGCTTGACTTTGATATGGCTTGCATATTACATACAGAAATGAAAAACAACGGTGTGAACTTAATGCTGAATACTGAGGTAACGGAAATTGCAGAAAAGGATAATCGTTTGTTATTGAAAACATCAGACGGCTATGAGTTCCAATCGGATATGGTGTTATTTGCAATCGGAGTTATACCTGATACAACTCTTGCAAAAAGCGCAGAGCTAGAACTTGGAATCAAAGGAAGTATTATCGTCAATGACCGTATGGAAACCTCTGCGCCTGATATTTACGCAGTGGGAGACGCAGTCGAGGTAAAGAATTTTGTAACCGAAAATAAAACTCACATTGCTCTTGCCGGACCCGCAAATAAGCAGGGGAGAATTGTTGCAGACAATATTTGTGGAGGAAACAGTACCTATAAAGGTTCACAAGGTTCGTCTGTAATCAAAGTATTTGATATGACAGCGGCTTCAACAGGTATCAATGAATCTGTTGCAAAAGTGGCAGGTATTGATTATGAGCGAGTTATACTTTCTCCGTCTTCCCATGCAGGGTACTATCCGGGTGGAAAAGTTATGACAATGAAGGTGCTGTATGAGAAAGAAACGCTGAAAATTCTCGGCGCACAAATAGTCGGGTATGATGGCGCAGATAAAAGGATAGACATTCTCGCAACAGCTATTCGTACAGGAATGAAAGCGACAGAGCTTGCCGAGCTTGACCTTGCATACGCTCCACCTTATTCTTCTGCGAAGGACCCTGTTAATATGGCTGGCTTTATGATTGAGAATATCGTCAGTGGAAAAGTAAAGCAATTCCACCACGATGAAATAGATATGCTTCCTCGTGACGGCAGTGTGACCTTGCTTGACACAAGAACACCATACGAATACGCTATGGGCAGAGCCGACGGATTTATCAATATTCCTGTTGACGATTTGCGTGAAAGACTTTCGGAAATTCCGAAAGATAAGCCGTTGTACGTAATGTGTCAAAGCGGACTTCGCAGTTATCTATCTTGCAGGATACTCACTCAGAACGGATATGACTGCTATAATTTTTCAGGCGGTTATCGTTTTTATGATATCGTCAAGCGAGGAAAAGCACAATCAGCTTCAACATACCATTGTGGTATGAATAAATAGTTTCTAAGACTAAAAAAGAATGGAAGAAAGAAAATGTTTGATGAGATTATAAGGAGAAAAAAGCCCATCCCGGAAAAGTTGGTGTCTTACGGATTTAAATGTGATGGAGATTATTTTCAATACTATACGGAAATTTTGAATGGCACATTTGTGCTCACAGTTCAGATTGGCACAGACAATACAATCAAAACGAATTTGATTGAAAAAGAAACCGGCGAAGAATATATTCTTTATAAAACTAACGCTACTGGTGCATATGTAGGTGAAGTCAGAACTGCAATCGAACAGGCGTTGTGTGATATTGTTCAGAATTGCTATGAAACCGCAATTTTTAAAACAGCACAGGCGCAGATGGTAATTGAGTTTGTCAGAGAAATATATGGAGATGAACTTGAATTTCTTTGGACAAAGTTTCCAGATAATGCTATTTGGCGTAGAAAAGATAATAAGAAATGGTATGGCGCTATTTTAACAGTGGCAGGGAAAAAGATTGGGCTGGAATCGGATAAAATTGAGGAGATTATAGACCTTCGCATGAATCCGGCTGATGCTCAAACCGTCTTGTCAAGAGATAATTACTATCCCGGTTGGCACATGAATAAGAAAAGTTGGTACACATTAGTGTTAAATGGGAGCATTCCTGATGAGGAATTAAAAAAACGGATTAGAGAAAGTTATAAACTGGCAGGAAAGTAGACATCAAACTTTGTTTAGTAAAGTTAGAGCAAAAGCTAATCCACGGTTGACAAACCCCCATAAAATATTTATTATATCTTTATATGTAAAATGCCGTGAAGAAAAGGAGTAGTAAATAACCTTCTATAGAGAGAAAGGGATGGTGGAAGCCTTTCGAAGAAGTGTTTATGAAGGTAGTTTCTGAGCAGTTATGGTGAGAAAGAACAGCGATGTTCATTAGCTATGACCGGTTCGTCCCCGTTAAAAGATATGATGAGAGATAAACAAAGGTGGTACCGCGATGATTCGCCCTTTTGTGTGCTACCAATACATAAGAAAAAGAGCAGCACAGCTGCTCTTTTTCTTGCATATGAGGCAAAGTAATTAAGTCTATGTTTCATATCGTGTTGGTGCTTATAGGAAATCTTATGAAAACAACAGGAGAGAAAAGATGAAAGAATTTGAGAAGAATTATAATCCGGCAGAGATTGAAGACAGACTGTATGAAAAATGGCAGGAGAAAAAATACTTCCATGCAGAAGTAGATAGAAGTAAGAAACCATTTACAATTGTGATGCCGCCACCAAACATTACAGGACAGCTTCATATGGGACATGCATTAGATAATACCATGCAGGATATTTTAATCAGATTTAAGAGAATGCAGGGATATAATGCGTTATGGCAGCCGGGTACAGACCATGCGTCTATTGCCACAGAGGTTAAGATTATTGATTCCTTAAAAGAGCAGGGCGTTAACAAGGAAGATCTTGGACGTGAAGGATTTTTAGAGAAAGCATGGGAATGGAAAGCGGAGTACGGCGGACGCATTATCAATCAGTTGAAACGCCTTGGTTCATCAGCAGACTGGGACAGAGAACGTTTTACAATGGATGATGGCTGTTCCGATGCGGTACAGGATGTATTTGTAAAGTTATATAATAAAAAATTAATCTATAAAGGTTCCAGATTGATTAACTGGTGTCCGGTATGTCAGACATCTATCAGTGATGCAGAAGTAGAGCACGTAGATATGGCAGGTCATTTCTGGCATATTAACTATCCGGTTGTTGGAGAAGAAGGACGTTTCCTTGAGATTGCAACAACCCGTCCGGAAACATTACTTGGCGACAGCGCAGTTGCCGTAAATGCAGAAGATGACAGATATAAAGACTTGATTGGAAAGATGGTAGAACTGCCATTGACAGGCCGTCAGATTCCGGTTATTGCAGATGAACATGCAGATATGGAAAAGGGAACTGGTGTTGTTAAGATTACACCTGCCCATGACCCGAACGATTATGAGGTTGGAAAGCGTCATAATCTGCCGGAAATCAATATGTTAAATGATGATGGAACAATCAATGAAATCGGTGGAAAATACGCAGGTATGGATCGTTTTGATGCCAGAAAGGCCATCTTGAAAGACTTAGATGAACTGGGGCTGTTAGTAGAGACAGAAGATTTAGTTCACAGCGTAGGAACACATGACCGCTGTAAATCAACAGTAGAGCCAATGATTAAACCACAGTGGTTTGTGGCAATGGAGGAGTTGGCAAAGCCGGCAATGGAAGCAGTAAAAAATGGCGATTTAAAACTGATTCCAGAACGTATGAATAAGACATATTTTAACTGGTTAGAGAATATCCGTGATTGGTGTATTTCACGTCAGTTATGGTGGGGACACAGAATTCCGGCATATTATTGTCAGGATTGTGGCGAAGTAGTTGTTTCAAAAGAAGTACCAACGGTATGTCCAAAGTGTGGAAAGAATCATTTTAAGCAGGACGAAGATACACTGGATACATGGTTCTCATCAGCATTATGGCCGTTTAGTACGCTTGGCTGGCCAGAGAATACAGAGGATTATGATTATTTCTATCCAACAGATGTTTTAGTTACAGGATATGACATTATTTTCTTCTGGGTTATCAGAATGGTATTCTCAGGATTGGAGCATACAGATAAGCTTCCATTCCATACGGTAGTATTCCACGGACTTGTTCGTGATGACCAGGGACGTAAGATGTCTAAATCTTTAGGAAATGGTATTGATCCATTAGAGGTGATTGATAAATATGGCGCAGATGCCTTGAGATTTACATTGATTACAGGAAATGCACCAGGTAATGATATGAGATTCTATTGGGAGAGAGTTGAGGCATCTCGTAATTTTGCAAATAAGGTTTGGAATGCTTCCAGATTTATTCAGATGAATCTTCCAGAGGAAAATATTGACTTAAATAATAAGCCGGAAAACTTAACAGATGCAGATAAATGGATTCTGTCAAAAGTCAACACATTAGCAAAAGATGTGACAGAAAATCTTGATAAATACGAATTAGGTATTGCAGCCGACAAAATTTATAACTTTATTTGGGAAGAATTTTGTGATTGGTATATTGAAATGGTGAAGCCAAGATTGTACAATGATAGTGATGACACAAAAGAGGCAGCACTGTGGACATTGAAGAAAGTATTAATTGATTCTTTAAAACTGCTTCATCCATATATGCCGTTTGTCACAGAAGAAATTTTCTGTACATTACAGGATGAGGAAGAGTCAATCATGATTTCTAACTGGCCTGAATATACAGAGGAATACAATTTTGCAAAAGAAGAGGCAGCAGTAGAGACAATTAAAGAGGCAGTCCGTTCTATTAGAAATATCCGTTCAGAGATGAATGTGGCACCAAGCAAGAAAGCAAAAGTATTTGTAGTATCAGAGGATGCAGATATCCGTGATATATTTGAAAACGGAAGAGTATTCTTTGCAACACTTGGATATGCCAATGAGGTTATCATTCAGTCTGATAAGGCAGATATCGAAGATGATGCAGTATCAGTAGTGATTCCAAAGGCTACGATTTATATGCCGTTTGCGGAATTGGTAGATATTGCAAAAGAGAAAGAGCGTCTGGAAAAGGAAGTACAGAAGTTAGAAAAAGAACTTGCCCGTGTAAACGGTATGCTTTCGAATCAGAACTTCGTAAGTAAAGCTCCTGAAAAGAAAATTAATGAGGAGAAAGAAAAGAAAGCGAAATACGAGCAGATGATGGAACAGGTAAAAGAGCAGCTGGCAAGATTGAAATAAACAATAAATGTCAGCGATATGTAGTAAACACAGCAAAGTGAGGTACGAATATGATTAATTTTGAAGAAGAAATTAAAAAGTTTCATCCCAGCCTTGAAATTGAGGAAGCAGAGGATGCGATATACAACAACAATATTTCTGACATTACAGATGTAATGATTCAGATGATTAATGAACTAAAGGTGGAAGAATAATAGGCGAAGGATGGAAAGATAAATGATTTGCTATAATTGTGGAAGCGTTCTTACGAACAGTGACTATTGCAGTCAGTGCGGTATGGACGTAAGCGTATACAAGAGAATCGTGAGATTGTCCAATACTTACTATAATGCAGGTCTTACCAAAGCAAGGAACCGTGACTTGGCAGGGGCGGCAGATACTCTCAGACGATGTGTAAAGCTGAATAAGAGAAATATTGATGCCAGAAATCTGCTGGGACTGGTATACTTTGAGATGGGAGAAACAGTACAGGCATTTTCAGAGTGGGTAATGAGTACGAATATTCAGCCGGATAATAATCCGGCAGATAAGTATCTGGTGGCAATCCAGCAGGAAAAAGGTAAGGTTGATGAATTAAACCATACAATTAAGAAGTTTAATGTAGCACTAGACTATGCCAGAAGCGGTACGGATGACATGGCGATAATTCAACTGAAGAAAGTTTTGAATCAGAATCCGAACTTTATCAAAGCATATCAGTTACTGACGCTTTTATATACAAAGAATGGTCAGTATGAAAGAGCAAAACGTACGATAAAGAAATGTATGAAGATAGATAAGTGTAATCCGCTTAGTATCAGATATCTGCGTGAGATTAATAATTATCTGGAGGAAGAAAAGAAAAATAATCCGGATAGGAGAATGGAGCGTAGAAGAAGTCTCAGAGGCAGAATGGTAGACAGACCATATTTAAGTGGCAATGACGTGATCATTCCAAAAACTGACTTTAAAGATGCATTGACAGGAGCACAGAGTATTCTTCATATTATCATCGGTATTCTTCTGGGAGCAGCATTGGTTTATTTTATAGTGACACCTGCGAGAATTTCAAGTGTTACAGACAGAGTAAATGATACAAAAGTTGAGTATAATCAGAAGATTGCGATTAAGAATTCTACGATATCTGAGCTTCAGAATCAGGTAGATACAATTAAGGCTGACAGAGATAAATTAAAAACAAGTTTATCACAGTATACTGATACAGGAAATACATTAAGTACGAATTACAGTAATCTTTTAGAGGCGGTGCAGCATTATTTAAGTAAAGATTACGATAAGAGTGCAAAGGCACTAGAAAAGGTTGACGGTAAGATGAAAATGGATTCAGCACCATTTACAAAAGTGTATGAAGCGTTAAGTGACCAACTTTCAGGTCAGGTTGAAAAAGGTGCTTTTGATGCAGGAATGACTGCTTATGGAAATGGTGATTATAAAGAGGCCATTAAACAGTTTGAGAAATGCCTGGAAACAAATAAAGACAATGATGAAGCGATGTATTATCTTGCATACGCTTATACCAGAGATGGTAATGAAGAAAAAGGTCAGGAATACTTTAAAAAGATTGTAGATGATTATCCGGACTCTGATTTTTATACAAGAGCAAAGAATCAGCTGCCGGAAGACAGTCAGGAACCAGAAGAATAATATAGTGGTTATAAATATACGAAAGAGGAGGACAGGTAAGTCCTTCTCTTTTCTAATATATGACGAAAAATGAAGTTTAAGGGGGATTATATGGAAGTTTTATATGAAGTAAGAGGAGAAAATTTGTTTATTTATTTACCGGAAGAATTAGATCATCATAATTCAAAGGTAATTACAGAACAGTCTGACTGGTACATTGTATCCAATCAGATTCGAAATATTGTTTTTAATTTTAAAAATACAAATTTTATGGATAGTTCAGGAATTGGCGTAATTATGGGAAGATATAAATTAATAAAGACCAGAGGTGGGAATATTACAGTTACAAACATAAACAACGCTATTGACAGAATTCTTACCATTTCCGGCTTGTATAAAATTGTTAACAAAACAGAAATGATAAATCTGGCTGAATTTTAGGAGGAATTTATGGAAAATAATATGAGTATCGTATTTGATGCAAAGTCTCAAAATGAGGGATTGGCAAGAATGGTTGTAGCCGCTTTTTTGACAGAGCTCGATCCAACTGTTGAAGAAATGAATGATATTAAAACAGCAGTGTCAGAGGCAGTAACCAATTCTATTATACATGGATATGGAGAACAGCAGGGACAAGTATTTATGAAATGTAATCTTAGGAAGGAGAATAATGACAGCTTATTACAGATTGAAATAAAAGATCAGGGTGTGGGAATTGATGATATTGAAAAGGCTAAAGAACCGCTGTATACGACAAAACCCGAATTAGAGCGTTCAGGAATGGGATTTATGTTTATGGAAATGTTTATGGACAATATACATATTGAATCTGAGAAAAATGTTGGGACCACAGTGTTTATGACAAAAAAAATTAAAGATAATAAGAATAGATAGAGGTAGTATGGATACATTAACCCTAATAAAACAGGCTCACCAAGGGGATAAAGCTGCCAGGGATAAAGTACTTACAGATAATACTGCACTGATATGGAGTATTGTTCGAAGGTTTTCAAATCGTGGAAGAGAAGTCGAAGATTTGTTTCAAATTGGGTGCATAGGAATGTTGAAGGCAATAGACCGATTTGATTTGGAATATAATGTGGCGTTTTCCACATATGCAGTACCTTTAATTACAGGGGAAATACGAAGATTTTTAAGGGATGATGGTATCATCAAGATTAGCAGGTCTATAAAAGAAAATCAAAATAAAATTATTGCTGAGACGGAGAAATTCAGGGAAACGTATCATTTAGAACCGACTATTGAACAGTTAGCAGACAAATGTTCTTTATCAAAAGAAGATGTAGTCACAGCAATAGAGTCTTTGAGAAGTGTTGAATCTATATATAAGGAAGTAGATAGTTCCAGTGATGGAAATGGTGTCAGTATATTAGATAAACTGGTAGATAAAACGAACAATGAGGATCTGGTTATTGATAGAGTGTTAATTAAGCAACTGTTAGATACACTGGAAGAAAAAGAAAGAAATGTTATTATCCTGAGATACTATAAAAATAAAACACAGTCTGATATAGCAAAAGAAATAGGAATTACGCAGGTACAGGTATCCAGATTGGAGAAAAAAATACTAAATAAGCTAAAAAATCAAATTAATTTTTAAAAATTGGAATATTGGAGAAGTTCTTGGAGATACTGAAAATATTGTTATGAATATAAAAAAGAGGTGCAATATGAAAATATTAAGAATTATGTTTGTATTACTAATTGTTTTAGCAGTTACAGGTTTTAGTGTTTTTGCATTTACAGAAGACAAAGAGACAAATAACAAAGAAATAGCTGTGTTAATATAGGTGATTTTATGAGCGATACATTGTATATTAAAATGGATCAATGCGTGGAAGTTACCAATGATTATGTAACAATTGGCGACGTAGCAAAACTAGAATGTAAAAATAAAACAGTAGTAAACAAACTAAAACCTATAAAGTTATTAAATGATAATTCCAATGGAAAGAACAGATATATTGTATCTATTATGAAGATATTTGAGATAGTAGATCAGGAGTTTCAGAATGTTGATGTTCAGAGTATTGGGGAAACAGACTGCATTATTGAATTTAAGAAAGCAAATAGTGATATTAAATGGTTAGAATTTCTTAAGGTCATTGTAATTTGCCTGATTTTATTTTTTGGTGCCGGATTTTCAATTATGTCCTTTAACAACGATATTTCTGTTGGAAGTATGTTTGAAAAAGTATGTGAATTGCTTACGGGAGATAAAAATACAGGAAAAACGATTATGGAAGTAGGATATTCTCTTGGCTTAGGATTGGGAATTCTTACGTTTTACAATCATTTTGGTCCAAAGAAACTTTCTAAGGATCCTACACCGATTGAGGTGGAAATGAGAAAATATGAAACAGAGATTAATCAGGCATTAATAGATGGGCATAACAGACAAGATGGAAAGTTGGATGTAAAATGATGATATTAAAGTATATTGTTCTGGCACTTACATCAATTGGTGGGGGAGCTGTGATATCAGGAGCGGTGTTTGCACTAATTTCTTCTACAGGGGTTGTTACCAGAATGGCAGATAAGACGAAAACCGCGAAGCATGTAAGAATATATGAAAGTGCTATTATATTAGGTGGAATATGGTGGAATTTATTTTGGATATTTTCTATTGATATTCCTTTTGGAGCAAATTTTTCACAAGGTTTTCAGGGGATTATGGGATTAGCGCAGGGAGTCTTCGTAGGATGTCTTGCTGTGTCTTTGGCGGAAGCATTAAATGGAACAGCAATTTTTTCCAGAAGAGTAAAGCTTAAGATGGGGTTAAGTTTTATTGTATTATCTATTGCACTGGGAAAAGTAGCAGCGGCGTTAATCCAGTTTGGAAATAACTGGGTAAAAAAGTAGGAGAATGAGGTTGAGTATGGAAAGTGAAGAGAGAAAAAAACAATACAATGAGTATGTGGAGAGAGTAACACCAAACAATAATCTAGTAAAAGATATGCTCAATGCTTTCTGGATTGGCGGGCTGATATGTGTTATGGGTCAGGTATGGTTAGAAATTTTTATGTATTTTGGTATGGGAAAAGAGGATGCTGCCAGTTGGACTACATTAGTGCTGATATTAGAGAGTGTGCTGCTTACAGGATTTGGAATTTATCCTAAGATTGCAAAGGTGGGTGGTGCCGGTTGTCTTGTTCCTATTACAGGATTTGCTAATGGTGTGGTATCTCCGGCTATTGAATTTCAGGCGGAAGGACAGATTTTTGGGGTAGGTGCAAAAATATTTACGATAGCAGGTCCGGTAATATTATATGGTATATTTTCGAGCTGGGTTGTAGGAATTATCTATATGATTTTAAAAGCATGTGGAATCGTGTAAGAAATAAGGTTTTTACATTAAATTTTGGTTTGTAGAGGTGACTTTCCTGCTGAAAGAGAATACAGAGGAAATACATTCACCTCATTACTT
>CAJTRZ010000007.1 GCA_910578975.1 uncultured Eubacterium sp. | reverse complement strand
ATCCTCTGGATGTAAGAAATTTCAGTATGTGGTTTTGAGTGTACAATACATTCATGATGGCCCGGTGGCTCAGCTGGTTAGAGCGCCGCCCTGTCACGGCGGAGGTCGTGGGTTCGAACCCCATCCGGGTCGCTTTCTTAATATATTTATTTTATACTGAGGAGGTCGAAAGCAAAAAGGCTTTCTCATCCTCTTTTTTAGAATTTTGGGATCTTAGCTCAGCTGGGAGAGCATCTGCCTTACAAGCAGGGGGTCACAGGTTCGAGCCCTGTAGGTCCCATTTGTACATGAAAATGTGCAGTGTTTAAAACTAAATATGCCGATGTGGCTCAATTGGCAGAGCAGCTGATTTGTAATCAGCAGGTTAACGGTTCGAGTCCGTTCATCGGCTTTTAAGTAAGAAAGTAAAGTTTCTTTATTTAAGAGAGTAGTTATTACTACTGTCTAAATAAGAAAGCAGTTCGCAAACAAGTTTGCTCACTGTCATTTGCTTCGCAAATGATTTCTACATTTCATATAATTTCGTTCAAGCAAGCTTGACTCGATTATATGAAATATATAAATCGCTTTCTTAGTTATTATGGGCAGATTCCCGAGTGGCCAAAGGGGGCAGACTGTAAATCTGTTGGCACCGCCTTCGAAGGTTCGAATCCTTCTCTGCCCATTATGTTTTTTAGAATATTTTTCTAAAAACTGAATATAATTTAATATCATCGCGGGGTGGAGCAGTCTGGAAGCTCGCCGGGCTCATAACCCGGAGGTCATAGGTTCAAATCCTATTCCCGCAACTCAATGCCCAGTTAGCTCAGTTGGTAGAGCAGAGGACTGAAAATCCTCGTGTCTCTGGTTCGATTCCGGAACTGGGCACTGTTTTTACCTTAAAATAAGAAAATATAAAGATATAAGTTTAGCTTTTTTAGATAAAATAGGTTGAAAAGAAGGATTATTTATCGTAATCCTTTTTTTTTTATGCTATAATCAAGCCTATGAGTGGTAAAGGATTGTATACAAAACTAATTGAATATAGAGGATGTGGAAAATATCCTTTTCATATGCCTGGACATAAGAGACAGGACAAATTATTGGTTGACCCATATGAAATTGATATTACGGAGATAAATGATTTTGACAATCTTCATCATCCGGAGGGAATTATTAAAGAATCAATGGATAATGCCAGTAGATTTTTTGGGACAGATAAAACATGGTTTTTAGTAAATGGAAGTTCTTGTGGCTTGTTAGCGGCAATTCATGCTGTGACGGGTATTGGAGACAGCATTATTATAGGAAGAAATTGTCACAAAGCAGTATACAATGCGATAGAACTTAGAAATTTAAAAGTAGGATATGTTTATCCACAGTTTATAAAGGAGTATGGCATACATGGAGGATATAATCCAAGAGATATCGAGGAACAGTTAGAAAAGGCAAAGGATTCTGGAGAAAAGATTAAGGCAGTGGTTGTTACCAGCCCGACATATGAGGGAATTGTTTCTGATATTGAGAATATTGCGCAAATCGTACATAGATTTGGGAGTATATTGATTGTTGATGAGGCTCACGGTGCACATTTGGGAATTCACGAACGGTTACCAAAACCGGCATATAAGTTAGGTGCAGATATTGTTATAGAAAGTGCACATAAAACTTTACCTGCAATGACGCAGACCGCTTTTCTGCATTTATGTGGAAACAGGATAGGGGCAGACAAGATACAGGATATACTTGCTATATATCAATCCAGCAGCCCTTCTTATGTATTAATGGCAAGTCTTGATAAATGTATCAGAGAGTTACAGGATAAAGGAAGAGCAAAACTGGAAAGATTGTTAATAACGTTGGACAAGTTTTATACAAAAGTTAATAATTTAGAAAATATAAAAGTTTTCGGAAGAGAACGTATTGGAAAGAATGGTGTATTTGATTTCGATATATGTAAAATCACAGTTTTTTTAGATACATATAAGATGGATGGGAAAGATTTGGAGGAAGAACTGAGGCAAAACTATGATTTTGAAATGGAAATGACTTCTGCAAAGTATGTACTTGGAATGACAACGATGTGTGATAATTTAAATCAAATTTTAAAATTGGCAGAAGCTTTAGAAGAAATAGATAAAAAATTGAAATGTTCGATGCAGAAATGTTCATCAGTAAAAGAAAAAACTATAATTAATAGCAGAAATTCAGAAGAAAAAGAAAATAGTGTGGTGATGTCTATATATGAGGCAAAAAGCCAAACTTCAACAGAAGAATTTTTTACAAAGTCAGAAGGCAAAATTTCAGCACAATACATTTATGTATATCCACCAGAGATTCCATTGATTGTGCCAGGAGAGATAATTACGAAAAAGGTAATAGAGCAGATAAAATATTACAGAGAAGTAAAAGTAAATGTTAAAGGAATAGAGAAAGATAAAATTAAAATTGTTTCAGAATACAAATAGAATTGGAGTTATTATGTCAAAAGTATTTTTTGTTTTGGGAAAAAGTTGCAGTGGGAAAGATACAATTTTTCAATTTTTAAAAGATAATAAGGAATTAGATTTAAGAACAGTAGTAGGATATACAACCAGACCAATGCGTGCGGGAGAAACAGAGGGAGTAGAATATCACTTTGTGTCAGAAGGCATGTTGGAGGAAATGAAAAAAAAAGGAATGGTTATAGAGTGCAGAGATTACAACACTGTTCACGGAAAGTGGAGTTATTTTACGGCGGATGATGGGCAGATTGATTTAGGGAAGGGAAATTATATCTATATTGGAACATTGGAATCTTACAATGATATGGTAAACTATTATGGAAAGGATGTTGTTGTTCCTATTTATATAGAAGTGGAGAGCGGTGAGAGACTTGAGAGGGCAGTAAAGAGAGAAAGACAGCAAAGTGAGCCTAAATATGCAGAACTTTGTAGACGTTTTCTGGCTGATGAGGAAGATTTTAAAGAAGAAAATATTGCTAAAGCAGGGATTTGTAAGAGATATAGGAATCAGGATTTAGATAAGTGTATCGCTGAAATTGTGGAAACAATGAAAGAAATATGATATTATTAGAAATGGCAATATCATAAAAAGTGAAAGATCGTTGTTTAGTTATAAATAATTGATCGATTCAATTCATGTGTATAAATTGTGAAAGGTTATTATGGAATCAGCAAGAGTTTTAGGTCAAAACCATATAACAAAACATTTTGAAAATGCAATTAAGATGGGAAAGATTTCTCACGCTTATATTATTAATGGAGAAGAGGGCACAGGAAAGATGCGATTAGCAGTAGCGTTTGCGAAAGCATTACAGTGCGTGGAAAATAATCCGGAATTTTATGCTGATAATAATCTGCAATTTGATTTTGGTGTGGAAGATTCTAATAGAGTTGTCACAGGTAGAGCTTGCAATGAATGTAAGTCCTGTAAGCAGACAGACTCAAAAAATCAACCGGATATTAAATATGTTACGTACGAAAAGTCAGGAATCGGTGTTGATGAAATCAGAGAACAGATTAATGATGATATTGATATAAAACCATATAGCAGCAGATATAAGATTTATATTGTAGATGATAGTGAAAAGATGACTGTGCAGGCACAGAATGCGTTGTTGAAGACGATTGAAGAACCACCGGAATATGCAATTATTATTTTGCTGACGACGAATGCGGATATATTTCTTCCAACAATATTGTCCAGATGTGTTCTTTTGAATATGAGACCTGTAAAGGAAGAACTTATAAAAAATCAATTGATGTCACAGTATAACGTGAGTAATTATGAAGCCAGTGTTGCAGCAGTTTTTAGTGGGGGAAATCCTGGGAAGGCGATTAAACTTGCCACATCAGAAGACTTTAAGGAGTTAAAGCAGCATGTGACAGGGATGTTAGGAGCTCTTGAGCGTGCAGGAATGGATATTATCTCCAGTTATGTGAAGGAGGCTGTGTCTTTTAAAAAGCAGATAGAAGAGTATTTTAGCCTTATGAGAATTTGGTTTCGGGATGTGCTTTTGTATAAGACAATAAAGGACATTGACAGCCTGATATTTCAGGATGATTATAGACTTATTGGGGAGATGTCCGAAAAAATAGATTATGTGGATTTAAATGAGATTTTAAAATCGATAGATATTTCACAAAACAGAATAAAATCAAATGTAAATTTTGATGTGACAATGGAAGTTCTGTTTTTGACGATAAAGGAAAGGATTAAGAAATGATAAAAGTGATTGGAGTAAGATTCAGACAGGCAGGAAAAATTTATAATTTTGATCCGGCTGAATTAGATATAAAAAAGGGAGACCATGTTATTGTTGAAACTGCCAGAGGCGTAGAATATGGTTATGTAGTGGAAGATATAAAAGAAGTTACAGAAGAAGATGTGATTATGCCTTTAAAACCCGTCATGAGAGTGGCAACACCAGAAGACGATAAAAAGGCACAGGAGAATATAGAGAAAGAAAAAAAGGCATTCAAGATATGTAAGGAAAAGATTGCAAAACATGGTCTTGAAATGAAATTAATTGATACAGAGTATACGTTTGATAATAATAAGGTTTTATTTTATTTTACAGCAGATGGAAGAATTGATTTTAGAGAGTTAGTTAAGGATTTGGCTGCTGTTTTTAAAACAAGAATTGAACTGAGACAGGTAGGTGTTAGAGATGAGACAAAGATGTTGGGCGGAATGGGTATTTGTGGTAGACCATTGTGCTGTAACACATATTTGTCAGAATTTATTCCGGTATCTATTAAAATGGCAAAAGAGCAGAATCTGTCATTGAATCCGACAAAGATTTCGGGAATCTGCGGTAGATTAATGTGCTGTTTAAAAAATGAACAAGAAGCATATGAGCATTTAAATTCAAATCTTCCGGATGTAGGTGAGTTTGTAAAAACTTTTGACGGATTTAAGGGTGAAGTAGTGAGTGTTAATGTCCTTCGTCAGAAAGTTAAGATTGTTATTGAACAGAATGACGAAAGAGAAGTGAAAGAATACGCTATTAAAGAATTGAAGTTTAAGCCAAAGAAAAAGAAGTTTGATTTGGCAGCAGAGGAACTAAAAGAGTTAAAAGGATTAGAGGATTCTGAAGGTTCTAAAATAGATTAATTGTAGTTGAGGATAAATAGATTTCTATCGAGGAAATAAATTGTGGAAGTGAAAATAAAAGATGGAGAACGCATTGATGAACTTGAGCGTAAGGGATATAGGATAATACAGGACAAAAATAGATTTTGTTTTGGAATGGATGCCGTGCTTTTGTCAGGATTTGCAGAGGTGAGGGAAGGAGAAAATGTTCTTGATCTTGGAACAGGAACAGGAATTATACCATTGCTTTTAGAGGCGAAGACTGAGGGAGAGCATTTTACCGGGCTTGAGATTCAGGAGGAAAGTGCCGAGATGGCGGGGAGAAGTGTTCTACTCAATGATTTGCAGGATAAAATAGATATTGTAAAAGGTGATATTAAAGAGGCTTCGAAGATTTTTGGCGGAGCCGCTTTTGATATTGTGACTTGCAATCCACCCTATATGACAGAGCATCATGGTGTAAAAAACTTTGAAGAGCCAAAAGCAATCGCAAGACATGAAATAAAGTGTAATTTAGAAGACGTTATCAGAGAAACAGCAAAAGTATTGAGACCTGGCGGAAGATTCTATATGGTACATAGACCGAGGAGACTGGTTGAGATTATCCGGTTAATGCATGAGCATAAAGTAGAGCCGAAACGGCTCAGAATGGTGCATCCATTTAAGAATAAAGAAGCCAATATGATTTTAATAGAGGGATACCGTGGAGGCGGAGCAATGATGAAAGTGGAGGCTCCATTAATTGTTTATCAGTCTCAAGGAGTATATACGGAAGAAATTTTGAGAATATATGGAAAGATATAAAGGGCTTTGCACTTTTAGGAAATAGTTTAATTTGAAGTAGAGCAGGGAAGTAATATGGCAGGAAAGTTGTATTTATGTGCTACACCCATAGGCAATTTGGAAGATATTACTTATAGGGTAGTAAGGACATTAAAAGAAGTTGATTTAATTGGAGCAGAAGATACAAGAAACAGCATCAAGCTGTTAAATCATTTTGATATAAATACTCCAATGACCAGTTATCATGAGTTTAATAAATATGATAAGGCAAAGGTGTTGGTAGAAGAAATGTTACAGGGTAAAAATATTGCCCTGATTACAGATGCAGGAACCCCCGGAATTTCTGATCCGGGAGAGGAACTGGTGCGACAGTGCTTTGAAGCCGGTGTAGAAGTGACATCACTTCCGGGGGCGGCAGCATGTGTTACGGCACTTACCATGTCTGGGCAGAGGACGAGACGTTTTGTTTTTGAGGCCTTTTTACCAAAGGATAAAAAGGAAAAAGCAAAGGTGTTGGAGAATCTTGAGAAAGAAACAAGGACAATTGTCATTTATGAGGCACCACACAGATTAACCAAGACTTTAAAAGAGTTGGAGAGAGTTCTGGGTGACAGGCCGATAACGATATGTAGAGAGTTGACAAAGAAATTTGAGGAAGCATTTCAGACCACAATTACTGAAGCAATAGAGCTTTACCAGGAGAAAGAGCCTAAGGGGGAGTATGTGCTGGTTATTGCCGGAAAACCGGAGGAAGAGTTAGAAGCAGAAAAGAGAAAACAGTGGGAAGAGATGACTGTAAAAGAGCATGTGAATTATTATATCGGACAGGGAAATGATAAAAAGGAAGCGATGAAACTGACTGCGAAAGACAGAGGAGTATCAAAGCGTGATATTTATAATCAGTTAATTGAGTAAAAAAAGAGGGAAGTATAGGACAACATATGTTGACATATACTTCCCTTTTCTTGTAGGGGTGTGCGGCCTGGCCGCTTTATAAATTCAATTGATAGTTAGCAAATATAATCTTTTAGTTCCTCGGCAATTTTATCACCATGATCTTGTGAGTGGATGTTAAGCTGTAATGGTTTTGATAAATCAAGAGCAAAAATTCCCATAACTGATTTCGCATCAATTAAGTTACGTCCGGAAACTAAATCAAAATCATTATCATATTTTGTAATGTCCTTTACGAAGGACTTTACTTTTTCAATTGAATTCAAGTTTACAGTAACGGTTTTCATTTTAAATACCTCCTTAAGTTGAAAATGCTACTTCTTGAATAGGATATGTGTCATCCTTCTTTCGGGTATCATATTAAAACGAATGGAAATTTTAGTCAAGAAAAGAGAGGAAAGAAAAATTAACAAACTTTTTTTATAAAAACAAAGAAGTACAGGCATATTTTTGTGTTTTAAATATAGTTATTAACAAAATTGGGTAAAAGTAAAGCAAATATTAATGTTTTAAATTAATATATAGCAATAATTACTAAAAATTACAGAAAAAACTATATAAAAATTTTTTGTCATAGGACAAAGCGAAACGTAATATGATGTTAAGAAATAGTATATAAAGAGGATAATATGCTTAATTATATCTGGGCATTTATGATTGTTATCGGAGTAATATATGGTGTAGCTACAGGGACAATAGAACAAGTGGGTAATGGAGCAATAGAGTCAGCAGAAGAAGCGGTAAAACTCTGCATAACTATGTTGGGAATCATGAGTATGTGGATGGGTTTTATGAAAGTTGCAGAAAACTCGGGTTTAATAAGAAAAGCAGAAAGGGGATTAGAACCTATTGTAAAATGGTTATTTCCTAATATGCCGGAAGAACATAAGGCAAGACCACATATTACAACAAATATTATCGCAAATCTGTTAGGTCTGGGGTGGGCTGCTACTCCGGCAGGTTTGAAAGCTATGGAGGAATTGTCAAAGGATCCAATTCCTCAAAATGGAAGAATTATTCCTAGTCACATATCAACGAATGAGATGTGTACTTTTTTAGTAATTAATATATCTTCTCTGCAATTGATTCCTGTTAATATGATTGCATATAGAAGCCAGTATCATTCCCAAAGTCCTGCATCCATCGTAGCACCAGCAATATTGGCGACAATGATTAGTACATTGGCAGGAGTAATTTTTTGTAAAATTATGTGCAGAAGAAAAGTAAATGTCAGGGATTAGATTGTAACAAAATACATGAGAGTGATAAATTTGACATCAAATGTCACATAAGTTACAATAATCTTGTCAATTTGATAGAAATTGTTGTGGTCTGGGATAAGTAATAATAAGTTATCGCCAGTTTAAGGGAAGTCCGGTGTGAATCCGGCACAGTCTTTCTCTACTGTATGAGGGACGAAAAAAGCAAAATGCCACGGGAGAGTCCTGGAAGGCGCTTTTAGTAGAATGAACTTAAGTCAGGATATGTCAACACAACAAACCAGAATTCGCAGGCAAGGCGAAGAGGAAATATATGTTATCTGACAAATTATGGTGGTTTGTCAGACAGCTTTTTTAGTCTTGCAATTTTGCAGGACTTTTCTTTTATTCATTTCTGGAAATTATCAATGGCAGAAGGAGGATAAAATGAACAGAATTACAAAAAAGGTTTTGTCAGCAGTGATTGTATTAGCTATGGTTTTATCTACGATTACTGTTACATTTGCAGGGGAAACAAAAACAATTAAGGTTACTATGAGTATTGAGAGATTTACAATTGGACAGGGGTTTTTAATAGAACCAATGACAGTAGAACTTGATGAGGGGGCATCTGTACAGGATGTATTGGAAAAAGCGGCAGAAGAAAAAAACATAAAACTAAATGGAACCACAAGTGATTATGGATATTATTTAGAGAGTATCAGTAATGCAGACACAGGTGTTATCAATATTCCACAGACGATACAAAATATGGCAAGTATCGATGCCGATTATGGAAATGGTTATGTTTATCATTATGATGCACCAACCAATACCAGTATAAATAAATTATTTGAGGATGAACAAAAATTAGGAACTGGTTCATATACAGAGTTGTCCGGTTGGTTGTATAGTATTAATAATAAGGAATCAAGCAATGGAATGAGTGCCCAGCCGGTAAAAGATGGCGATGTAATAAGAATACAGTTCAGTGTGTATGCAGGAGGGGCTGATTTAGGTTTTTACAGTTGGTATGATAATATTGAAAGTGCAAAACTAGCAGACAAGGACAAGCTGATGAAACAGGTGGCAGATGTTGATGCTGAAGGAAAATTTAAAGAAGCAAGGGCAGAGGCAGTCAGTGTACTTGAAAAGTATGATGCTACACAGGAAGAAGTTGATAAAGCATTGTTAAATCTAGGTTATGTAGAGGAAACAACAGAGCCAGAGACAACCACTGCAGCACCGACGACACCAGAAACTACTACGATTGCACCATTAAAAAGGGTAACGATTAAAAAATTAACGAATATTAAAAAATATAAAGTAAAAATAAAGATTAATAAAGTAACCGGGGCAAAGGGTTATCAGTATCGTTATGCAACAAATAAGAAATTTAAAAAGAGCAAAGTGAAAACGACAACAAAGACTACTTATACAACAAAGAAACTTTCAAAAAAAGTAAGGTGTTATGTGAAAGTCAGGGCTTACAGAATAATAAAGGGAAAAAAGAGTTTTGGCAGATGGAGTAAAGTAAAATCTTTGAAAGTGAAAAAATAAAAAGAAAGCAGGCGAAAGATGAGCAGATGTTGGAACAAGTTAATTCAATATGTTTTTGTAGTAGGAATAGCGTTCATATGTCTATTGGTATTTGCTGCGCCAGCACAGGGAAGTACGATTCTGACGAAATCACAGACGAGGAATTATCTTGATAAAATATCTGAATATGAAATAAGTAAAGTAGCCAAACCCACCTATGGCAGTGTAGGTGGGGAGTGGCTTATTATGGGGCTTGCCAGATATGGGACATTGACGGAAGATTATTTGAATTTATATTTGAATAATCTGAAGTCTGAAGTGAAAAAATCTAATGGTGTATTATCAAAAACTAAGTATACGGAATACGCAAGGGTAGTATTAGCACTTACATCTGTAAATACTGCTCCGGATAATTTTGAAGGATATAATCTGCTTAGACCACTGGCAGAATTAGATAATGTGGTAAAAACAGGAATGAATAGTGTAGCATTCTGTCTGCTGGCATTAGATTGTGGGAATTATGAAATTCCAGATATAGCCAAAGAATATACAGGAGAAAAAACAACAAGGGAAAAATTGATTTCTATATTATTGAATAATCAGTTAAATGATGGCGGCTGGGCGATTACAGGAAAAAAGTCAGAAGCAGATGTGACTGCAATGGTACTACAGGCACTATCAAAGTACCGTAAACAGGAAAAGATTGAGAAAGCTGTTGAGAACGGTGTAAAAATGTTATCATTCAGACAAAGTAAATCCGGGGCTTTTTCCAGTGGGGGAAGTGAAAATTGTGAAAGCACTGCCCAGGTATTAGCAGCCATGACCGCATTGGAAATAAAGGTGACAGATAGCCGTTTTATAAAATATAATCATACTGTATTGGATGGGTTGTTACAATATTACATGGATGGTGGTTTTAAACATACAAAAGACAGTTTTGTAAATCAGATGTCGACGGAGCAGGCAATGTACTCGTTGACGGCATATTATAGAAGTTTGTCAGATGAAAATGGTTTATATAATATGAAAGATAATAAAAAAACGTTAGAGAAAAAGACAAAAGTGAACAAACGAAAAGATAATATTATCTTAAATCAGAAAATTAATCATAGAGAGAGAGCATCAAAAGAGACTGATATAACAGGACAAAACAAAATGGGTGATTCTTTACAGAAGAATACAGATGCGGATGTGAAGGAAACGCAAGCAGATTACAGAGTGAAGAAAAATACAAAAGGGAAATTAGATAGAAAGAATAACAAAGCAGAAGAAGCGCAGCAGAAAGAGACTGCAGAGATTAATAGTCAGGAAAACATGACAAAAGAAAGAATGGTGCAGGATAATAAACTAGAAAAGAATGACAATTGGATTGGAATAATTTTAGGAGTCTTGGGATTAACTGTAGCAGGAATATTATTGAAAAGAAGAAATAAGCTTTTTATTATGCTTATCACGGTCTGTCTGATTTTTGGTGGATGCACAAAAAGTAATCCAGAAAATGAGATAAAGGAGACAGCAGGAAGCTGTACAATACTAGTAGAGTGTTCTACAATTTATGATAATTTAGACAATTTAGATAAAGGATTAAAAGGGCATATTCCGAAAGATGGAGTGATATTAAAGGAACAAGAAGTTTCTTTCAAAAGAGAAGACAGTGTTTATGATATTCTTTCCAGAGAATTGAAAAAGAATAATATATTGATGGAAGCATCTTTTACCGGAATGAGTGCCTATATAGAGGGAATTGATAATATTTACGAATTTTCCTGTGGTGGACAGTCAGGATGGCTGTATTGTGTGAATGGGGAGTATCAGCAAAAAAGCTGCAGCGAATATAAGGTAAAATCCGGTGATAAAATAGAATGGCACTATACGTGCAATTTAGGTGAGGACGTAAGATAATGAAAGATGAGTTTTCAAGATTCCATCCGTTAGTAAATTTAATATTTTATTTGGTAGTATTAGGACTTACTATGTTTCAGATGCAGTTAGGACTGGTGCTGATTTCTATATTTTCAGCATTGGCGTATTACTTTTATTTAAAAGGACGAGAAGGAGTAAAGTATCTGTTGATAGTAAGTTTCATTTTTTTTGTTTCGTCCCTTATAAATCCGTTGTTTTCTCATAAAGGAGGAACATTATTATTTTATTTGTTTACCGGAAATCCAGTGACGCTGGAGTCGATTATATATGGTATTGTGTCTTCAGCAATTATATGCGGTATGCTTATATGGTTTTCTACATTTCATGAGATAATGGGACTAGAAAGATTTTTTGGAGC
Source organism: uncultured Eubacterium sp. (assembly GCA_910578975.1). Lineage (GTDB taxonomy): Bacteria > Bacillota > Clostridia > Lachnospirales > Lachnospiraceae > Eubacterium_G. Next base: position 106,721 of record CAJTRZ010000007.1, on the reverse strand, counting down.
AGTAGGAAAATTTATGCCACATATGGCATTGTTAGTTTCTATGATATTGAGGTTCATACCAAAATATATAAAACATTATAAAGAGGTTTCTTCGGTCAATGGAGATGAAGGAGAAAATTTTATTGGAAAAATAAAGAGGGGATGCAGAGTTTTCTCTATAACAACTACATGGGCATTGGAAAGCTCAATTGATACAGCAGACTCGATGAAAGCCAGAGGGTTTGGAGTAAGGAGAAGGACAAACTACAGTAATTACAAAATAGAAAAACGTGACATTGGTGTGATGATATGGATTATCGTTTTATCAGGCATTGTTCTGTGGGCGATACACAAGGATATGATTTTTACTTATTACTATCCTTATATCGTTTATAAAGGTAATGTTCTTGTTTATATCTTTTATGCATTGTTATGTTTGACACCGGTTTTTATTAACATCAGGGAGGGATTAAGATGGCGCAGATTGAAATCGAAAATTTAAGTTATAAATATAAGATATCTGATAAACAGAGTCTGAAGAAAGTCTCTCTAAGTATTGAAAAAGGGCAGTTCATTGTTGTATGTGGGAAGTCTGGCTGTGGAAAGACGACCTTTCTGAGGTGTTTAAAACCACAAATCAGACCGGCAGGAAATATTGAAGGAACAGTAAATTTTGACGGTCAGAATATAGATGAGATGACAGATGAAGAGCAGGCAAAAAAAATAGGCTATGTGATGCAGAATCCGGAACATCAGATTGTGACAGACAAGGTCTGGCATGAACTGGCATTTGGATTAGAGAATTTTGGAGAAAAAAGTGAATATATTCGCGCAAAGACAGCAGAGATTGCAGAGTATTTTGATATTACCGGCTGGTACAATGAAGATACTGACTCGCTGTCAGGTGGTCAGAAACAATTATTGAATCTGGCAGCAGTTATGGTAATGGGTCCGGAGGTGCTTGTTTTAGATGAGCCTACAGCCCAATTAGACCCAATTGCAGCAGAAAGATTCTTAGATATTTTAAAGAAAATTAATGAAGATTTTGGTATTACTGTAATTATATCAGAACATCGCCTGAATTATGTTTTGCAAAAGGCAGATAAAGTACTGTTGTTAGAAGAAGGTGAAGTAAGTAATTTTGGTGAAATAAGAGAAGTAGTGAAAAAAAGCCTGTTGATGGATATAGAGCCATTAATGCCTGTACCAAGCAGAATTTTTGGACAGAGTGAAGGAGAAGTACCAATATCTATATCTGAAGGACGAAGATGGTTGGAAAATAATCATAGTAGTAAGATAGTACGAGAGATAAAATCTGAAGAGAAGAAAAATATATTAGAAAAACAATACAGCGTTTTATGTAAGGATATTTGGTTCCGATATGAAAAAAACGGACGTGATATTATTCAGGGATTGAATTTAGAAGTTAAAAAAGGAGAAATTTTCGCAATTATTGGTGGAAATGGAACAGGGAAGACAACCACGCTTCTTTTGTTGTCTAAAATCCTGAAGGCATACAGGGGTAAGTTGAAAACGGATGGAAGGGCAGCGTTATTGCCACAGAACGTACAGATTTTATTTGAGAGGGAGACTGTTTCAGAGGAGTTGGAAAATGCTTCTGACAAAATTATAAAGGAAATGAAATTGGAAGCATTTATGAAGATGCATCCTTATGATTTAAGTGGTGGTGAACAGCAGAAAGTGGCGTTTACAAAAATATTGTCAAAAGAGCCGGATATCCTTCTATTGGATGAGCCGACAAAGGGAATGGATAATATATTTAAAGAAGAGTTAGGAAGATTTTTAAAAAGTCTGGCAGCAAGAGGAAAAACTATTATTATAGTAAGTCACGATTTAGATTTCTGTGGAGAATATGTGGATCGGTGCGGACTATTTGCCAATGGCAGTCTTATCTCAGCGTCAAATGTGAGGGAATTTTTTGTAAATAACAGGTTTTATACAACAACAGTTGCGAAAATGGCAAGGGGAATTGTAGAAAGTGCTTATAAGATGGAGGATATTATATGTTAAAGGAGTATTATCTCATATCCATTTTAATTATTTTGATATCTATTGTAGTTTTTGTCTGGTCTTTTGAAAAAAGAAAACCAAAAATAAGGGAAATTGTGTTGCTGGCAGTTTTGACGAGTATGGCGATTGCAGGGAGGCTGATGTTTTTTATGATACCACAGTTTAAACCCAGCGTTGCAGTTATTATTATAACAGCGGTAATGTTGGGGAAAGAAGCAGGTTTCTTAAGCGGATGCCTGACAGCATTCATTTCTGATTTCTTTTTTGGGCAGGGTCCGTGGACTCCATGGCAAATGATTGCACTAGGGCTTATAGGAGTTATCTCGGCATGGATTTTTCTGGGAGCAGGACAGAGATTTATCAATAATAGATGGATACTGAGTATGTATGGATTTCTTATAACGTTTGTATTGTATGGTCTGATAATGGATACAGCAACTGTTGTAATGTATACAGATAAACCGAGAGTTTCTACCTTTTTTGCAGCATATGCCACTGGACTTGTATTTAATCTGATACATGGAGTATCGACTTTTATTTTTTTGTTTATCATTTCAAGAGAAATGTTTCAAAAGATTAACAGAATAAAGTTAAAGTTTAATATGTTTTAGAAAAACAAAGATAAAGCTGAATAAAATTAATTGAATTTGGTGTGGGATGGTGCTATTATGAATCGGGCTGTGAAAAAGAAACTATTTGTAAACATTTTATAATTTATGCATTTAATATAAGAACAGCAGGGTACATAGAAAGAGGAAAGCATTATGGAAAAGTATGGATATTTGTGGCAGCTTGCGTTGATTTTAGCCAGTACGAAAGTCTTTGGATTAGTAACAAAGAGATTTCATATGCCGCAGGTTGTTGGAGCATTGCTGGCAGGACTGATCTTAGGACCAGCGATTCTGGGAAATCTATTATCGGGAGTTCATATTGGCAGTTTTCAATTAGTGGATTTGACACTTTATCAGACATCTTTTATTAATAATCTGGCGGAGATAGGGGTTATTGTTCTGATGTTCTGTGCAGGTCTGGAGACCGATATAAAAGAATTGAAGAAGTGTGGATTAGCATCATTTATTATTGCAATATCAGGTGTAATTGTACCGTTAATTGGTGGAGCAGCATTCACATACTGGTTCCTTAAGGCAGGCTGGATACAGCAGGCAGATACTTCTTCCGTATTTATGCAGGCAGTGTTCGTAGGGGTAATACTGACAGCAACATCTGTAAGCATCACTGTTGAAACATTGCAGGAGATGGGAAAATTAAAGACTGCATCTGGTAATGCGATACTTGGAGCGGCAATTATTGATGATATTCTTGGCATCGTGGCGCTAACGATTGTAATCAGTTTAGGTGGAAGTCCGAAAGAGGGGGCAGAGACAACACCTCTGGGAATGGTGTTATTAAAGATTTTATTGTTTTTTGTCTTTGTTGGTGTTTTTGGATATGTTATATATAAATTATATAAGAAGTGGTGTGAACATGATGGAAAAGGAAAACACAGGCATGCAATTATGGCATTTGTTATTTGTCTGATTATGGCTTTTGCAGCCGAAAGCCTTTTTGGTGTGGCAGATATCACAGGAGCTTTTTTTGCAGGTGTCATTATTTCTATGACACAGAAAGATCAGTTTGTGGCATCAAAATTTGATGTAATGGCCTATATGCTTTTAAGTCCGATATTTTTTGCAAGCATTGGTTTGAAAGTAGATGGAGAGGCAGTGATGCATATGGGATTTTTGGTAGTAATTTATGCAGTGATTTTGACAGTCATTGCTATTTTGACAAAAGTTGTAGGATGCGGACTGGGAGCAAAGGCATGTGGGTATAAAAATTATCAATGTCTCAGAATCGGTGTAGGAATGGTATCTCGTGGAGAGGTTGCATTGATTGTGGCGAATAAAGGAATAGAAGCAGGACTAATGAGTTCTGAAATTGTTGCACCAGTGATTATCGTTGTAATTGTAACAACGATATTGACACCAATTATTTTAAAACCTGTATTTATGAGAAAGGGATCAAGTGGTGCAGATATTACAATCGAAAGTAAACTGGTAAATAACTACGAAGAAAGAGCAGAGTATAATAAATACAAACCTAAAAAATAGAGAGAAAAGAACCTGTGTACAGTCATAGGTTCTTTTTTTTAACCATATATTTGTAATAGCGGTTGTGTATGTATTTTATAAAAGTGCACGCTCTATTTATCCAAATATCAGGGGGAAAGTATGTCAGTATTTGTGACAATATCGTCTTTTATTATACCGGGAATTATGTTGTTTATTGTAATATACGGTGTTGCAAAGAAAAGAAATGTATATGATGATTTCGTTGAAGGTGCAACAGGGGGGTTAAAGACGGTTATAAAGGTAATGCCTACGTTAATAGGACTAATGGTAGCAGTGGGGGTACTCAGAGAATCGGGATTTATGGAATTTTTGGGACAGCAGGTGGGAAAGGTAACAGACCAGATAGGATTTCCAGGAGAATTAATGCCGGTAACGATTGTAAAGATTTTCTCATCTTCAGCAGCGACAGGTATGGTATTAGATATTTTTAAGTCTTATGGTCCAGATTCATATTTAGGAAAAGTTACATCTTTAATGATGAGTTGTACGGAGACTGTGTTTTATACGATGTCTGTTTATTATCTGACAGCAAAGGTAACGAAAACACGATGGACTCTTCCGGGTGCACTTTTGGCAACACTTGCAGGGACAATAGCCAGTGTAATACTTGCTAATGTAATATAGTAGCGAGAAAATTTGACTTGTAGTATGCAAAAAGGCGGAACACCTTTCAGGTATTCCGCTATTTATATTGCTCATAAAAGAAACAGATCCACTTTTCTGCTACATCAAAAGATGTAGGTCCCATAGCCAGAAATGCTGTGTGGAATGTTTTTAAGCTAAAGTGAGAACCGTATTTTTCCATAACTCTGTTTTTTAATTCTACAATTTCCAGATACCCAACATAGTATTGGAGATAATTGGCAGGTTCTTCAATAACGGCTTCATAAATAGAGTTACATACACTTTCATCTTCTATGCTGTAGTGTGATAAAAATTTAATTGTGTCTTTTCTGCTCCAGCCTTCAAAGTTTACTCCGATATCGCACAGAGAGTATAATGCAAGAGAATATGAAGCATTACAGGCTAGAGCGTTTGCCAGCTGATTATCATCATATTCGTAATGATAAGATAAAAGTTCTGTATATGTTGCCCAGCCTTCAGAGTAACCGCCAAAGTTTAAAAGATGTCGGATAGGTAAAGGATTTGTATCGGCAAAAAAGTTTGATTGAAACATATGTCCGGGAATGCCTTCATGTGCCAGTGTTGTAAAAAGACTCTGACTTGTATTTGGAGAGGCATTATTAATGTAAATCATGTTTTTGCTGTCACTGTCGATAGGAGGCGACATGTAAAATGCCGGGCTTAAATGTTTTTCCAGACTTTTATCAACATACTTAATATGAAATGGATAGTTTTCTTCCACAGGGAAATCTTTTGCAGCTTTTTTACTTAACTGGTTTAGTATGTCTTCTGGTTTTTCTTTGTTTTCTTTTATGGATGACAGTTTTTCTTCTATTTCCGGAGAGACATTCAATAATGAATACATTGTCCGCATATCTTTGGCGAGCTGGTTCTGTATCATTGCTTTTTGTTCCAGAACATTTTTGGAGCTTCCTGTATTTGAGCGGACAAGATATTCGTAGTAGGCTTTTCCATTATCTAATTTACAAAGCCCCTCTTCATTTTTGCAGAACCCTTTTTGTTTTAGGTCTGATAATGTGGAAATAATTAATTGATAGGCAGGGATAACACTGCTCTCCAATAAGGCTGTGTTCTTATTTATATATTCTTCTTTTTTATTGTTGGATAAGAAGTCTGCAGAAGAAATTCGGTTTTCAAAAGAGGAATAAAGAAGGTTTTCCTTTATATTTTTCCCGCTAATAAAGTCGGAACATTGATCAATAATTTTTTCACAGCAAAATGTACTGATAAAACTATTGTTTTGGGCTTTTAATATTTGAAAATTACAAATCTTCTCAAAATAGCCTTTTAATTGAGATAAAAGAATTAGATAATTTTCTATATCTTTTTGTGTGTTAAAAGCATATTCAGATAATAAGATTGGAAGTTGTGCCTGTAGTCCGGTAGTTGGGCTTAACGTCTGAGAGCAAAGACATAAATCACCAAAATCCAATTGTAAAGAAAAAGAACTCATAAGTGTATCATATGTTAATTGCTGACTAGGATAAAGCTCTTTATAATTTAATGACTTTAAATAATTGATTTGGTTTATGTAATAATTCTGACTTTCCTGCATAGACTGATAGTTATATTCTCCAAGAGTGGGAGTAGATGTATCCAGGTTCCAATCTTCGGGATGTTCTAAATAAAAATGCAGACTTAACCAGTCTCCGGAAAGTTGTGATGAAAACAATTCGTTGGAATATTGGTCAAAGTTATATTGAGTGTTATTTGTGTAATTTCTTGTAGCAGGCTTGTTAGAGGGCGATAAAACAAGTGCGAAAACAGAGAAAGTAATAATAACCAGAAAAGAAATTAATAGTAAAATTTTCTTGTTGATTTTTGTAATAAAAGCAAAATGATTCATTGGAAAACTCCAAAAGGTTATTAATATAAAATATAAAGAAAATAGTAAATGTATGATATTTTATTTAAAGATGTTACAATAAGTGAAATTATTATAAGGAAAAAAATATAAGAAATAGGGTAAAGAAAAAATTGACATAATAATGTCTGGGGAAAATGGGGGAGATATGAAAGTGTTAATGTTAGAGCCTGTTTTTAAAGATGCAATCTGGGGTGGAGAACTCTTAAAAACATTTGGATATGAACAAGCAGGGGACAAGGCAGGTGAGTGCTGGGGAATCAGTGCTCATAAAAATGGGGATTGTATAATAAAAAATGGTGCATATGAAGGAAAAACATTATCATGGTGTTTTGAAAACCACAGAGAGTTATTTGGCAATATAAAGGATCAGGTTTTTCCTCTTCTAGTAAAGATTTTAGGTGCGGAGGATGATTTAAGCATTCAGGTTCATCCGGATGATAAGTATGCAGCAGAACATGAAAATGGTGCATTAGGAAAAACAGAATGTTGGTATATTTTGGATTGTAAAGAGGATGCCACAATAGTAATTGGTCACAATGCACAGGATTCTGAGGAATTAGAGGACATGATTAAAAAAGCCAGGTGGAAGGAATTAATTAGAGAAATTCCAATTAAAAAGGGAGATTTTTTTCAGATTAATCCGGGATGCCTTCATGCAATAAAAGGCGGAACGTTGTTAATTGAGACACAGCAGAATAGTGATGTGACATATCGGGTTTATGATTATGACAGGTTGCAGGGAGGAAGACCAAGAGAACTTCATATTCAGCAGAGTATTGATTGTATTGTGGCTCCTCATATGGATTACAAGCAGGAAGTCACCATTGAGAAGTTCTCAGGAATGACTTGTGAAAGGCTTATAGACTGTAAATTTTATAATTTAGAAAAATGGAGTATCCATGGAAGTTATTGTTATAAAATGGACAAGCCATTTATTAATGTCAGTGTAATAGAAGGTAAGGGAATTGTTCAGGACCTCAAAATAAAAAAAGGTGATCATTTCATAATACCTGCAACGCTGAAAGAATGTCTTTTTGAGGGAGAAATGATAGTTATAGTATCTTATTGTGAAAATTAAAAAATATAGAAAAAAAGAAAAGGTAAATATCTTTTTGGAATAAAATTAAATAATAATGAAAAAATAACAGAGAGCAATTGACGGTAAAAATGCTATAATAGTAAAATAAATTGCACTATTAGGTGCTGTTACTGTAGAAATAAATTTTATATTATGTATATTATGGAAGGAGAATTAAAATGGTAAGTAGAACATTAACAGTAAATAATCCGGAGGGATTACACATGAGACCGGCAGGAGTTGTTGCAAAAGAAATGGGAAAATTTTCATGTGAAGTATCTATTGTATTTGGTGACAGAAAGATTAATGCAAAAAGCCTGATTAATATTATTTCAGCATGTATCAAAAAAGGTGCAGAGATAACATTTGAATGTGACGGAGAAGACGAAGAAGAGGCAATGGCAAAGATTGTCGAATTGGAAAGTCAGAATTTCGGAGAATAAGAGGAAATGCCTATGTACAAGGGAATTGCCGGTTCTGAGGGAATCGGAATTGGAAATATCGTTATAATTGAAGAACATCAAATTCATATTGAAACAAAAACAGTTACAGATACCGAAGAAGAAATTAAAAGACTGCAGTCTGCTATTGAAAAATTCGTAATTGCAACAAATGAAATGGCAGGTAAAATGGAAGAAACAGTTGGCAAAAAGGATGCGGATATTTTAAGAGGTCATATTCAGATGTTGCAGGACCCTATGATAGAGGAGCAGATTTCAGCATTAATTGTGGCAGAGAAGGTGACAGCAGAGATGGCAGTGGATCAGGTATTAGAGCAGACTGCAGAAATGTTTTCACAGATACCGGACGAGTTGCTGCAGCAAAGAGCTACAGATTTTAGAGACATAAAAACAAGAATGATTAAGTTATTACAGGGAATAGAGGATGTTGATATTTCACATGTTCCGGAAGATACAGTTTTGGTAGCACGTGATTTGACCCCATCTATGACAGCAGGAATTAATCCGGATAATATTGTAGGTATTTTGACAGAAACAGGAGGGAAAACATCTCATTCAGCGATTCTTGCCAGAGCAATGGAGATTCCGGCAGTTCTCAGTGTTCCGGGAATATGCAGCATAGTTAAAAATGGAGATAAAGTAGTTCTAGATGGTGCAAGCGGAGAAACAATGATAAATCCTGATGAGACGGTTATAAAACAGTTTGAAGAAAAGTTAAGTATATATCAGAAAGAAAAAGAACTGCTGGCTGAATATGCTGGAAAACCTACAGTGACAAAAGATGGAATAAAGGTAGAACTTGTATGTAATATTGGGAAACCGGAAGAGGCAAAGAAAGCTACAGAGTGTGATGGTGAAGGTATTGGATTGTTCCGAACAGAATTTTTGTTTATGGATAGAGACAGCATTCCTACAGAGGAGGAGCAGTTTGAGGCTTATAAAACAGTTGCCGAAGAAATGAAAGGAAAACCTGTCATCATTAGGACGCTTGATATTGGAGGAGATAAAGCGATACCTTATTTAGGACTAAAAGAAGAGGAAAATCCGTTTCTAGGTTTCAGAGCAATTCGTTTTTGTTTACAGAGAGAGGATATTTATAAAGTTCAGTTGAGAGCTTTAATCAGAGCGAGTGCTTATGGGAAAATTAAGATTATGGTGCCATTGGTTACTTGTGTAGAGGAATTGCGCAGAGTGAAGGAAATGGCTGCTGATATTATGAAAGAGTTAGAGCATGAGAGGATTTCTTTTAACAAAAATCTTGAAATTGGTGTTATGATGGAAACATCAGCAGCATGTATGATAGCAGATGTTTTAGCAAAAGAGGCAGCATTTTTCAGTATTGGTACGAATGATCTGACAGGCTATACTATGGCAGTTGACAGGGGGAATGCAAAGGTTGCATACCTTTATTCAACATATCAGCCGGCTGTTTTAAGATCCATAAAGAGAATCATTGAATGTGGAAAAAAGGAAGGTATTATGGTAGGTATGTGTGGTGAAGCAGCAGCAGACCCAAAACTAATACCATTACTGTTGGCCTTCGGGCTTGATGAGTTTAGTGTTAGTGCAACCAGTGTATTAAAGACCAGAAAAATAATTTCAGATTGTGATGTCAGCGAATGTCAGAAATTAGCTGATAAAGTTATGAAATGTACGACGGAAGAAGAGATTTTAAATCTTTTATAATAAAATGACATAAGAGTATCGGAGGAAGAAATGGATATAAAACTTATAGCAACAGATGTAGATGGAACCTTAGTAGCAGACAATCACCTGACCATACCAGAGGAAAATGTTCAGGCATTTAAAAAGGCGAAGAAAGAGGGTATTATTACAGTTATAAGCACAGGAAGACCATTTTCTTTAGCGATAAAAGAGAACGATACATTAGAGGGTGTAGATTATATGATTGTATCTAATGGGGCAGTTATTGTTGACATGAAAACCCGAAAAGTTATCAATAGCTGCTATATTCCTTATGATTCAGTGAAAAAAATTGTAGAAATATTTGAAAAATATCCACTTGTATATGAAATCTATGCCGATTGTAAAGGGTTTATTACCCAATATACGTATGATCATTACCTTGACGGGGCATTGCCAGTCGAGTTTATGAGAGCGTATAGAAAATTAATGATAGTGTGCGATAGTCCTTGGGATGTAGTTAGGGAATATGATATTGAAAAGATGAATATTGATTATATGCCGGAAGAATGTATCGCATCTTTAAAAGAAGAACTGAGTCATATACCGGAATTGGTTTACTCGGCAGGATTTGAGGGTAATATGGAGATTACTGCCAAAGGAGCAGATAAGGGAAGAGCCTTGAAATGGTTGTGTGACAGACTTGGTATTTCTCAGGAACATGTAATGGCATTTGGTGATTCGGGGAATGACATTACAATGCTGAAAACAGCAGGATGTTCCTACGCGATGTCATCGGGAAGTGATGTGGCAAAGGAAGCAGCAAAGTTTGTTACAAAGCATGGAAATAATGAAGGTGGAGTAGGAGAAATAATAGAAGACTATTTGAGGGGAAACTAGTCAATATAAAAGACCAGATGAAGTATATTCATTTGGTCTTTTATATTGTTAAAAAGCATTGGGGAAGGTATTTTTTCTGGTAATAAGAAAATGGAAAAAGTAAAATTATCGTCACAAATTACCGAAATACCCAAAAACACATTTCGCAATACACCGAAATTAAAGAAAATCGTCATGAAGAAAGGAATAACTACCATTAGTTCAAATGCCTTTTATGGATGTGGCGTTGAATATGTCGTAATTCCAAAGAGCGTTACGGATATTAAGAAAAAGGCATTTTCTCACGCAAAGAATCTGAAAGAAATAAAATTGTCAGATAAAATGAAAAGTATTAAAGACAAAACATTTGAAAAGTGCGTAAATTTAAAATCTATAACTTTTGGTAAAAATATTGCGGTTATTGGAGAAGAGGCTTTTGAAAATTGCAAATCTTTATCTATGATAAACATTCAGGGTTCTGTTTACCAAATATCTGGTGCAAGTTTTTGGGGCTGTAAAAATTTGAAGCGGGTAACAATAAGCAGTGGTGTAAGTAGAATCTGGAGAAATGCATTTTGTGGTTGTAAAAAGTTAAAAAGAGTGGAGCTTCCAAATTCCTTAACACTCATTCACAAAACAGCATTTTCAGAATGTGGATATCAGTTGAAACTGTATTGTAAGAAAAATTCATTGGCAATGGCATTTGCAACAAAGAATGAGTTTGAGTATCGAATTATATAAGAAATAAATAATTTGACAAAAACAGTATAAAATAATAGAATTAGTGGCATAGGTAAACGCAATGAATGGAAGAGTAGGCTTAAGCAAAACTTAACAGAGAGCCTGATTAGGTGAAAGCAGGCAGTGGAGCGATAGTTGAAGATGGCCCTGGAGCGGCGGTAGTGAGTGAGCAAGTGAAATGAATGTTCATAAATTATCGACGGGAACGCCCGTTATAGTGTCAATGAGGTCTGGAACATTTCAGATAAAGTAAAGTGGTACCACGAAGTATAATGCTCTCGTCTTTGCAAAAAGACGGGAGCTTTGTTAATGTGACGAAATATACCGAAGGTCTATGAGTTACATGGCTAAGCCGAACGAATATATAATATTAAAGGAGAGAAAAAATGAGTAAAACATATTATTTAACAACTGCAATTGCTTACACATCAGGAAAACCACATATTGGAAATACTTATGAGGCAATCCTTGCGGACAGTATTGTACGTTTTAAAAGACAGCAGGGCTATGATGTAAGATTTCAGACAGGAACAGATGAACATGGACAGAAAATTGAGTTAAAGGCAGCAGAAGCTGGCATTACTCCAAAAGAATATGTTGACAATGTGGCAGGAGTAATCAAGGAGATCTGGGATGCAATGAACACATCCTATGATAAGTTTATTAGAACTACGGATGCAGACCACGAGGCGCAGGTTCAGAAGATTTTTAAGAAATTATATGACCAGGGAGATATTTATAAAGGGCATTATGAAGGAATGTACTGTACACCGTGTGAGTCATTTTTTACAGAGTCACAGTTAGTAGATGGCAAATGCCCAGATTGCGGAAGAGAATGTACACCGGCACAGGAGGAGGCATACTTCTTTAGAATGAGTAAGTATGCAAATAGATTAATTGAACATATCAACACACATCCGGAATTTATTCAGCCGGAATCCAGAAAGAACGAAATGATGAATAATTTTCTTCTTCCGGGACTGCAGGATTTATGTGTATCCAGAACTTCCTTTAAATGGGGAGTTCCCGTAGATTTTGACCCGAACCACGTCGTTTATGTATGGATTGATGCTCTGTCAAACTATATTACAGGGTTGGGATTTGATTTGGATGGAAACAGCAATCCGATGTTTGACAAATATTGGCCGGCAGACCTTCATTTAATAGGTAAAGATATTTTGAGATTCCATACAATTTACTGGCCGATTATGTTGATGGCATTAGATATCCCGCTTCCGAAGCAGATATTTGGACATCCATGGTTATTACAGGGTGATGGTAAGATGAGCAAATCCAAGGGAAATGTAATCTATGCTGATGATTTAGCTGGACTGTTTGGAGTGGATGCAGTAAGATATTTTGTTCTTCATGAGATGCCATTTGAAAATGACGGAACAATCACATGGGAGCTGATGGTCGAAAGAATGAACTCAGACCTTGCCAATACTCTTGGAAATCTTGTAAACAGAACAATATCTATGTCAAACAAATATTTTGGCGGTGTTGTTGCAGACAAGGGTGTTGTGGAAGATGTGGATGCAGACTTTAAGAAGGTAATTTTAGAGGCACCGGTGAAAGCGGCAGAGAAGATGGAGAAGCTTCGTGTGGCTGATGCAATGACAGAAATTTTTGCATTATTTAAGAGATGTAATAAGTATATTGATGAGACAATGCCTTGGGCACTGGCAAAAGAAGTGGATAAGCAGGACAGATTAGCGACAGTTCTTTATAATCTGATTGAGGGAATTAATATTGGAGCAAGTCTTCTTGAACCATTTATGCCGGAGACTTCTAAGAAAGTATTAGAGCAGATCAATGGTACAGCGAGAGCATTTGATGATATGATGGAATTTGGAAAATATTTATCTGGAAACAAAGTAACAGAAAAGCCTGAAATCTTATTTGCCAGAATGGATGTAAAGGAAGTAATGGAAAAGGTAGCAGAAATCGAGGAGGCACAGAAGGCAGAAGCAGAAGGTGAGAAGTATCCGGAAGTCGAGAAGAAACCTGAGATTTCTATTGATGATTTTGATAAGGTGCAGATACAGGTAGGTGAAGTCGTAAAATGTGAGCCGGTACCAAAGGCAAAGAAACTTTTAGTTTCACAAATAAAGATTGGTGCTGAAACGAGACAGATTGTGTCAGGTATTGCAAAGTACTATAAACCAGAAGAGATGATTGGAAAGAAAGTGGCAGTGATTACGAATCTGAAACCGTGTAAACTTTGTGGTGTGGAATCACAGGGAATGATTCTTGCTGCTGGAGATGATGAAGGAAACTTATCTGTTGTAACAGTGGATAAAGACATTGTTGCAGGAAGTGAAATCTGCTAATTGTTCAGAGTCGGATGGAAGATTTCGAACATTTATGTACGAATAAATAGAAAGGAAAAACAACATGATTTTTGATACACATGCTCATTATGATGATGAGGCTTTTGATGAAGATAGGGAACAATTGTTAGAGCGGATGCGTAACAGAGGTATAGAGTACATTGTAAATGTTGGTGCATCTATGGCTTCCTGCAAAAGCACAATAGGTCTGATACGCAGATTTCCATATGTGTACGGAGCGCTTGGAATACATCCGGATGAAATTGCAGAGCTGACCGAAGAAGACTATCAGTGGCTGGGAAAAAGTATCTACAAGCCTAAAATCGTGGCTGTAGGAGAAATTGGACTGGATTATCATTGGAATGATAATAAGGAGCAGCAGATTAAAGCGTTTGAGCGACAGATGGGTATTGCCAGAGAGGCAGAGTTACCGATTATTGTTCATAGCAGAGATGCGGCACAGGACACATATGAGGTAATGAAATCAAATCATGCTCATGAAATTGGTGGTGTGGTTCATTGTTTTTCCTATGCAAAAGAGATGGCAGAAAAGTTCTTGAATATGGGATTTTATCTGGGAATCGGTGGAGTAGTAACCTTTAGTAATGCAAAGAAACTTTGTGAGGTTGTGGAATATATGCCGATGGAACAGATGGTAATAGAGACAGACTGTCCGTATCTTTCTCCAGTTCCAAATAGAGGAAAGAGAAATGATTCATTTAATCTTCCTTATGTAGTGAATAAGATTGCAGAAATTAAGGGGATTCGTCCGGATGAAGTAATTGACATTACCAGTGCAAATGCAAAGAAATTGTATGGTATTGGACAAAACCAGATATAAGTTACGAGGTAAATATATGGCATGTTTAGGTTCGCCTAGTGCGACGAAGGAAGTAATAAATAAATATAGTTTTGCTTTTCAAAAGAAATTTGGACAAAATTTTCTAATAGATTCTAATATTCTTGAAAATATTGTCGAGGCAGCTGAGATAACAAAGGATGACTTTGTGCTTGAGATTGGTCCGGGAATCGGTACGATGACCCAGTATCTGTGTGAAGCAGCAAGACAGGTAACGGCTGTGGAGATAGACAAGATGCTGATACCGATTTTAGAGGATACGCTGTCAGAATATGATAATGTGGAAGTAATTAATCAGGACGTGCTGAAGGTTGACATAAAGTCGTTAACAAGTGAGAAGAATAACGGAAGACCGATAAAGGTGGTTGCAAATCTTCCATATTATATAACGACACCGATTATCATGGGATTATTTGAAAGTGGAGTACCAATTGAAAGCATTACGATAATGGTACAGAAGGAAGTGGCAGAGCGAATGCAGACTGGACCGGGTTCTAAGGAGTATGGAGCATTATCACTGGCAGTGCAGTATTATGCAGATGCAAAGGTAATGCTAAATGTGTCAGCATCCTGTTTTATGCCAAGACCAAATGTAGATTCGGCAGTGATTAAGCTGACTCGTCATAAGGAACCTGTGGTAGAAGTTAAAGATGAGAAGTTGATGTTTCGGATAATTCGTGCCAGTTTCAATCAGCGTAGAAAAACGCTGGTAAATGGATTGAAAAATTCTGCGGAACTGGACTTTTCGAAAGAGGAAATTGTTTCTGCGCTTCAGCAGATAGGAAAAGAAGAGAGTATACGGGGAGAGAAACTTACATTAGAGGAGTTTGCAGAATTGAGTAATTATTTATATAGAAGTTAAAGAAGCAGTTACAACTGCTTCTTTTTCTATGAATGAACGATTACATTTTTTTTCAGTTAGAGCATATAATATAGAAAAAATACTGGGTTCATATTTTGGAAAATTTATTAATTGCATTGAAAAAAGCAAAGAAACTTGAAATATTTATGTCGGTTGTACTCTTAATAGCAGTGACATCGATTGCCTGTAATATGGATAAAGTGATTGAGACAGAGAAAGAGAGTAAAACGACAGAAGCAAAAAAAACAAATGGAAAAGTAGTGGTAATTGATCCGGGACACGGGGGAGCAGATCCTGGCAAGGTAGGAATTAATGGAGCAAAAGAAAAAGATGTAAATCTGGCAATTGCAAAGGTGCTGCGGACGGTTCTAGAAGAAAAAGGCTTTGAAGTAGCAATGACCAGAACGGAAGATAAGGTGTTAGGCAATAGTAGTAAATTCTCTAAAATAGGAGATTTAAATGGCAGATGTGAGATAATTAATAATATGTATGCAAAAAATAATGATTGTATTATGATTAGCTTACACCAAAATAGCTTTACGCAGGAAAGTGTTCATGGTGCACAGACCTTTTATTTTCAACGGTCGGAAAAAAGTAAGGAATTAGGGGAAGTCGTTCAACAGGAGTTAAATAAAGAAGTAAACAAGGAAAAACAAAAAAAGGCAAAACCAAACGATAGTTATTACATATTGATAAATTCGAAGTGTCCGGGAATTATTGTGGAATGTGGATTTTTAAGTAATTTTACTGAAGCAGGAAAACTGGTTGACGAAAGTTATCAAAAGCAGCTTGCTGAAATATTATGTAGTGGGATTATGGGGTATTTCGACATAAAATAAGTAAAACAGCTGTAAGACAACAAAGTTAGTCGTGAGGAAAGTTGTATTTTAAAAGTACATATGATAAAATAAGACAGATACAATTTTGATGAGGCGGAACATGAATACGAAGATTGTTAAGATAGACACAAATAATATAGATGAGTCTGCTATTCGTGAGGCAGGGAGTATTATTAGAGAGGGAGGGTTAGTTGCCTTTCCTACGGAGACAGTCTATGGATTGGGAGCGAATGCATTAGATGAACAGGCTGCAGGGAAAGTTTATGCAGCGAAAGGACGCCCATCAGATAATCCGTTAATTGCACATATTTGTGACCGGAAGATGCTGACATCCTTGGTAAAAGACATACCGGAGAATGCAGAAAAATTGATGGATGCTTTTTGGCCGGGACCTTTGACGTTAATATTTAGAAAAAGTGATAATGTACCAAGGGGAACAACGGGAGGATTAGATACTGTGGCAGTCAGATATCCAAATCATCCTATAGCAGACAGGCTGATTCAAGCAGCAGGTGTAAGCATCGCGGCACCAAGTGCAAATTTATCAGGAAAGCCAAGTCCGACACTTGGCGAACACGTTGTTGATGATATGAATGGCCGTATTAATATGATTATTGATGGCGGAATGGTTGGAATGGGATTAGAATCCACAATTATTGATGTTACAGCAGACCCGCCAATAGTTCTTCGGCCAGGATTTATTACATATGAGATGGCGAAAGGTGTAGTTGGTCAGTTAGAAATTGATCAGGCTATCTTGAAGAAACCTAAGGAGGGTTTTAAACCAAAAGCTCCGGGTATGAAATACAGACATTATGCACCAACGGCTGATTACAGTATTTACAAAGGAGAAGCAGTAAACGTAGCAGAGCGCATTGCTTCTTTGGCAAATGAAAAAGCAGATGCAGGGATGAGAGTTGGTATTATCACAGCAGATCAGCATCTGAAGTTGTACAAAGGAAGACTGAATGAGAACATTGAGGTAGTATCGTTGGGAGATTTGGACAAGCCTGAGACTATCGCAGGCAAATTGTTTAAGGCTTTAAGAGACTTTGATAAAAGCAATACACAATTTATCTTTGGGGAGGCATTTTCTGAAGATAATGTAGGGTGGGCGATTATGAACAGGCTTACAAAAGCAGCAGGTTATAACATTATGGATGTATAACAGTTCGGAGGAAAAATGTTAGAGTATTCAAAAATATTATTTATTACAGATGCAGACACATCGCTGGGACCGCTGGCAGCCGCTTTGTTAAAGCACTATCTGCCGACAGAGAGGGCGGAGATCAGTTCAAAGGGACTGGTAGTTCTCTTTCCGGAACCAATGAATCCAAAAATTGTTGCCATAGCAGCATCTAAAGGAATCGAAATTAATCGTACTTCGGTGCAGTTAGAGGGAAGTGATTTTGGTCAGGATGTGTTAGTTCTTGTATTAGATGAAACAAAGAAGCAGGGGATATATGATGACTTTGTAGAGGCAGTAAATGTTTATACTTTGAAAGAATACATTAATGAACAGGGAAGTATTACAAATCCGGATGGTGGAGAACTAGCTGATTATGCAAAGTTATATGAAACACTGGATGAAGTTATTATTAAGCTGGCGAATAAGCTTAAATAGAAATGATATAATAAAAAATGCACGGAGGAAGAGGTTATGGCAAAGACAGTCGTTATGGATCATCCGCTGATCCAGCACAAAATTGGAATTATTAGAAGAACGGAAACAGGAACAAAGGATTTCAGACAGTTAATCAGTGAGATTGCAATGTTGATGACTTATGAGGCAACAAGAAACCTTGAATTAAAGGATAGAGAGATTGACACACCTATTTGCAAGACTACTGTAAAAGAATTGGGAGGAAAGAAATTAGCAATTATTCCGATACTTAGAGCAGGACTTGGAATGGTGGAGGGAATGTTGGCAATGATTCCTTCAGCTAAAGTAGGTCATATCGGATTGTATAGAGATCCGGTAACAGCATTACCCCACGAGTATTATTGTAAGCTTCCAGAGGATTGTGATAAGAGAGCGGTTTTTGTAGTAGATCCTATGCTCGCTACAGGAGGTTCGGCAGCAGCGGCAATACAGATGCTTAAGGATAAAGGAGTAAAGAATATTACACTTATGTGTATTATTGGAGCGCCTGAAGGATTAAAGGCAATGCAGGAAGCACATCCGGATGTAGACATTTATATTGGTGCGTTAGATGAAAAATTAAATGATCATAAATATATTGTTCCGGGCTTAGGAGATGCCGGAGACCGGATATTCGGAACCAAATAAGCCCTGCATAATTACAAAAACCATGGCTCATGTGCTTGCACAATGAGAAATGGTTTTTTGTAATTATATAGAGCGCATGGCGCGACCGAGATGAAACGAAGTGGAATCGAGGTGCAGGGCGTAAGGCATAGAACTTGTGCTCGCACAAAGTTTTATGAGTTTTTGTATTTTTATATGTCGCGCATGGCGCGACTGAGGTGTAGCACGCGAGTGCGGAATCGAAGTTGGCGTTGCGAAAGCATAGAGCGCATGGCACGACCGAGATGAAACGAAGTGGAATCGAGGTGCAGGGTGCAAGAAAGGAGATATTATGAGTAGTAAAAGACAGGATTACATAGCGTGGGATGAATATTTTATGGGAGTAGCGTCATTATCAGCATTGCGCTCTAAAGACCCTAATACACAAGTAGGTGCATGTATTGTCAGCCCTGACAATAAAATTTTGTCTATGGGTTACAATGGTCTTCCAATTGGATGCAGTGATGATGAATTTCCATGGAATAGAGAAAGTGAAGATCCATATGATAATAAATATTTTTATACAACACATAGCGAGTTAAATGCTATTTTAAATTACCGCGGTGGCAGTTTGGAAGGTGCAAAAATTTATGTGACATTATTTCCATGTAATGAATGTGCAAAAGCAATTATCCAGTGTGGTATTAAAACAGTTATCTATGGTGATGATAAATATGGGGATACATCAGCAGTGAAGGCATCTAAGAGAATGATGGCGGCGGCAGGGGTTGCTTATATCCCATATGAGAAGTCAGATAAAGAAATTAAAATAAAATTGTAGAAATAGTTGTTCATATAAAGGAAAAATCATTATTAATAAGAACGAATATAAGCCATATTGAATATTATAAAATGATAAACGAATAGGATGGCTTATGGATTACAGATACGTACCCTTTTATGTTCAGGGAAATGCAGTCACAGGCATTTATTATGGACAATGGGGAATGGCAGAGGACAGAGATATTGATTATGTAAAAGAAATGTATCCTCTGACATTTTCCAGAATACAAGAACTTGTTGAATTCGAGAGCGACAGACAAGAGTTTGCCGGAAGCATGATGTTTGATGAATATCCGGATAAATTAGGTGTGTTACAGATAGTTAATAGAATATTTGCTAAGATAAAACAGGAAGAGAGTGAATGTACAGAAGGGGATAAATGCACAAAATACCCTGATGACCAATGGTTAAAAGATATAATTATGGTACTCTTGCTGAATGAAATGTATAGAAGACGCAGAAGAAAAAGATATTATTAGAATAAAATCACTATGAAAAAGTGTTATATTTATCAACTTTGTGAAGTAGATAAATGTAACACTTTTAATATTGTATATATAATAAATTATGAAAAATAAAAAAATTATAACGCATAGAAAATGATAGCAAAAAAGTGAAGTACACTTCCTGCAATGATAAAGAGGTGGAAAATGGAATGCATCCATTTCTTTTTTTTGCCTAGACCATAGAGAATGGAACCAATAGTATATGCGATACCGCCCATTACAAGGAAAAGAACACCGCCTAAAGTCATTACTTCATATGTCTGTTTTATAAAAAAGATAATGGTCCAGCCCATTGCCAGATAACAAATCATAGAAAAAACACTATATTTTTTTAAGTCAACAGCAGTCAGAGTACAGGCTAAAATAGCACAACCCCAAACAACACCAAATAGTGTCCATGCGAGAATAGGATATTTTGGTCTCATGGCAACAAGAAGAACGGGAGTGTAACTTCCGGCAATTAGAAAATAGATTGTACAGTGGTCTAATACCTGCATTACTTTTTTACCCATGCCGGGACGAAGCCCGTGATAAACACTAGACATTGTATAGAGCAATATCAGTGTTGTTCCATAAATACAGCTCGAAACCACACCAATGGCGCTACCGGCTTTGGCAGCAGTAATTATGCATAATACTAAGGCAGCAATACCCAAAGTGCCACCTACAATATGGGAAACCATATTGAAGATTTCTTCCCCTTTTGAATAATCAGGTAATTCTCTGTCTGATAGTTTTGTTCTTTTACCCATATGAATCTCCTTTCAAGTCTCCAAAAAACGACAAAAACCACAACATGTAGTTTTCATTACTACATAGAAGTATATCATGAAATACGAAAGTGTCAAGTTTGCAAAAATGCAACATTTTTTAAAATATAAGTAAAGTCACAAAAAATGTATAGACAAAGTCAAAAGGATTTTATATAATGTGGTAACAATCCCAAGAGAGAGGAAGTGATAAAGTGGGTGGAGGCGTTTTGGCAATTTATGATTTAGAGTCAGGATATGCTGATAGTTTAATGCAGTATATTCATCAAAAGCAGAATATGCCTTTTAAGACAATAGCATTTACAAATAAAAATGCATTATATGAATATTTGAAAGAACATCATATTGATATATTGCTAATTACAGCAAATGATATGGAAAAAGATTTAGAGGATGAAGATATCGAAAAGATTATATTGCTGTCAAATGGGCAGATCTTTTCAGAGTATTTGGGCTATGCATCTGTTTATAAATATCAGTCTTCTGAAAAAATAATAAGAGAAGTATTAGAATATTTTTTGGAAGTACATAATTCAAAGAATGTTTTACCAAATATTTCAAAGGGGGTAGAAATTGTCGCTGTATTTTCTCCGGTAAAGCGAGTAGGGCAAACAATTTTTTCTCTAACGCTGGGACAGGTTCTGGCAAATGATTCTACTACTTTATACATTAATATGGAGGAGTTTTCAGCCTTTGATAAAATCTTTCATCAGAGTTATGAAGGAGACTTATCAGATTTAATGTATTTTTATAAACAAAGTCCGGATACATTACCTATAAAATTAAAAGCAATTGTGAATACAATTCATCAGTTAGATTATATACCACCTTTGGTCTATTCAAAAGACTTGCGAAATATCGATACTGGAAGGTGGGTAGAATTAATCGAAAGTATTGCAGCTACTGGTATGTATGAAAAAATTGTTATTGATATTAGCAGTGTGGTGGCAGATGTATTGGCAGTCTTAGATATTTGCAATAAAGTTTATATGCCAATAATAGATAATATATTTTGTTTGATGAAAATATCTGCATTTGAAGAGTATTTATTAAAAAGCGAGAACAGTGCGATTATTGATAAAATTATAAAAGTGAAAATGCCGGTGTTAGATATGGATATAGAAGATGAGAACTTTCTTGACAGGCAGCTATGGAATGAGTTTGGAGATTATGTACGTTCTGTCTTAAGGGAGGCTGCATAATGAACTTAGATAAAGAAAAGATAAGGGAAAAGGTTCTTCAGTCGATTGATATGACAAGAGAGTCTGAGGAGAAGGAGTTACATGAAATCATAGATCAGGTAATAGAAAGAGAAATTGAATACAAATATATTACCATTGAACAGAGGATTAGAATTCATCAGGAAATATTTAATTCTATAAGAGGTTTAGGAGTTATAGAAGAGTTACTGGAAGATAAAGATGTTACAGAAATTATGATAAACGGAAAAGATAACATATTTGTTGAAAAAAACGGTAGAATAAAACGCCATTGTGATTGTATTGGCTCAGAGCAGAGATTACATGATATTATTCAGCAGATAGTTGGTAAAACAAATAGGAGAGTTAATGAGTCAAATCCCATTGTTGATGCCAGATTGTCAGACGGTTCCCGAGTCAATGTAGTGCTGCCACCAATTGTGTTGGATGGTGCTGTAATTACAATTAGAAAATTTGCAAAAGAGCAGGTAACTATTGAACAGTTGATAAAGTGGAAGTCGATAACAGTAGAAGTAGCAGATTTTTTAAAAAAATTAGTAGTCTCCGGTTATAACATTTTTGTAAGTGGAGGAACAGGCTCAGGAAAGACAACATTTTTAAATGTATTATCAAATTTTATACCAAAGGATGAGAGGGTAGTGACGATAGAGGATTCGGCTGAACTGCAGTTAAAGGGCATAAAAAATATAGTTAGATTAGAGACAAGGCAGGCAAATAGTCAGGGAGAGAACGAGATTACTATACGGGATTTAATAAAGACATCATTAAGAATGCGCCCTGACAGAATTATTGTAGGAGAGGTAAGAGGACAAGAGGTTTTGGATATGTTACAGGCAATGAATAGTGGCCATGATGGTTCTTTGAGTACTGGTCATGCAAATTCCCCCAAGGATATGCTGGCAAGGCTGGAGACTATGGTACTTATGGGAATGGAGATACCGCTGAATGCAGTTAGGGCACAAATAGCATCCGGGATAGATATTATAATTCATCTGGCCAGAATGCCGGATAAATCAAGAAAAGTTGTTGAAGTAAATGAGGTGCAAGGGTTTGTAAATAACGAGATTCAGATGAACAAAATATACGAATTGCAAAATAAAGGATTAATAAAAACAGGCAGATTACAAAATACAAAAAAGCTGAAAGACTATGGAATAGATGTGGGTGATATGTAATGAGGGTTTCGAGAATAGAACAGATGTTAAATATTTTAGTTATAGAAATGGCAATGTTTTTTGTGGGAAAAATATTTTATGGAAACTTTCTTGCAGGGTTTATTCTTACACCATTGACGGTGGTTCTCTATAGAGAAAGAAAAGTACAAATAATAGAAAAAAAGAGAAATGCTTTGGAGAGAGAATTTAAAGATATGCTTATATCCATTTCTGATGGAATAAAAACAGGATATTCTGTAGAAAATGCGATACAGGGCAGTTATAAAGATTTGGAAATGTTGTATGGGAAGAGTAGCCTAATATGCAATGAAATACAAATCATGGTATCTCAATTAAAATTAAATATCGGAACAGAAAAAGTGATTGAAGATTTTGCAAAAAGGATAAAGTTGAAAAATGCAAAGTTATTTGCAGAAGTATTTTGTGTTTCAAAAAAGACAGGCGGAAATATGACACAAGTAATTAAAAATGTTACAGATGACATTGTTTTAAAAGAAGAAACTCGGGAAGAGATTTATGCAGCGATAACAGAGAAACGTATGGAACAGAAAGTAATGACAATTATTCCAATTTTTATAATTGTTTATATTACGCTAACATCGCCGGGATTTCTAAATATTATGTATGATACATTATTTGGAAGATTAATTATGACAGGATGTATTATAGCATATACAGCAGCATATATCTGGGGAGGAAAAATTATACGTTCCATAATTCAAGAATAGGGGAGGAAGTATTGATTATTATTTCAATTATCGGACTGATTATTTTGAATCTTTTTATATTTATTTTGCGTAAATATAAGATAAAAGAAAGAAAAAATATTCAGAAGAAAATGTATAGGTTTAGGTTTTTTGATGGACTTTCCATGTTTATTGTAGACCATATTCCGAGAAAAATATATGAGAAGAATCTGAAAGTAAATCAGGCATTTAGAAAATTAATAGTTAAGCAAGATATTAAAAATGATGTAATTTTATATAATGTCCAAAAAGTATCACTTTGTATTCTAGTAATAGAAATAGCATTTATATTAACATTGATAGTGAGTATTTCTGAAAAGATGGAGCGAAAAAATATTGACACAATTATAAGGAGTGCTTCAGAGGATAGTCAATATAGTCTTGAGATACAGGATAAAGAGGGACAGAAGGAACAAATAACAATTTATGTAGCAAGAAAACAATATACAAAACAACAGATAGAAAACATATTTCAAAAAAGAAAGGAGGAATTATTAAAAAAAGTTTTAGATAAAAACCAAAGTTTAAATTATGTAAATAAAAAACTAAATTTTGTTACAAGTATCGGTAAAGAACAGATAATGATTTCGTGGAGTATTAGTGACAGTGAAAAAATTAATTATGATGGAACTTTATCAGAGGATATAGCACCACAGGGAGAAGTCGTCATTCTGACAGCAACAATGAGATTACAAAAACACACGCAGGATTACTGTTTTGCTGTAAATGTATTTCCACCGGAACAAAAAAGTAACAGAGCAAATAAATTACAGAAATACATAGATGAAAATCATATATATAAGGATAGAGTAGAACTTCCTAAAAAAATAGATGGGGAAAAAATAATATATAAAAAAATTACATCGGAAATTGGAAGTTATGTGTTACCACTGGGGATTGTTATTGCAATCATGTTATTTCTTTTAAAAGATATTGATTTAAAAAAAGAAATGAAACAAAGAGACAGGCAGATGCAGAATGACTATCCGGAGATTGTAAGTAAACTTCTTTTATATTATGGAACAGGGCTGTCTATGAAAGGTGTTATCGAGAAAATGGCTAAAGGATATGAGGAGGAAAAGAAAGAGGAAAAAGATATTTATCGTTATGCATATGAGGAATTAATGATGTGTTGGATTAAAATAAAAAGTGGTGTTTCGGAAAATGTGGCAATAAATGAGTATGGTGAAAGGTGCAGATTACATTGTTTTATAAAATTGGCAGGTCTGATTGAGCAGAATATGCGTAGAGGAACAAAAGATTTATCGATTAACTTGAGAAGCGAGTTGAAAGAGGCAATGAATGAGAAAAAGAATAATATGTTAAAAAGTGGTGGACAGATTTCTACAAAGTTATTAGGTCCCATGGTAATAATGTTACTTATTTCTATTGTAATTATCATGGTACCGGCATTTATGTCAATGAGTTTTTGAGAAAGGAGAAAAAATGAAAGAGATATTAAGTGACGAGAGTGGAATGGGAGTTATCGAGGTTGTGTTGATTATATTAGTTTTAGTAGGATTGGCGTTTGTGTTTAAAAATCAAATAAGTGGAGTAGCAAATAGTATATACACATCAATTAAAACACAAATACAAGCATTTTAAATATGCAAAGAGGAAGTATAACAATATATTTAAGTCTGGTGCTTATAAGTGTCTTATTACTTGTTAGCATTGTTATAGAGTCTACACGAATAAATGTAGTACAAACAGAATGCAGGGCATTTACGCATTTGGCGTCGGATTCTGTTTTGGCGGGATATGCCAGACAGGTGTATAAAGATTATGGAATATTACTTGTATGGGAAGAAAAAACATTAAAGGAGCAGCTAATGGAATACATACAAGCTAATATAGAACAGGCAGATTTGAATCTTACCACGACAAATATTATGGCTACACGAATTAGGGACATAAAAATAAGGCAAGTACAGTATGTAGAACATAATGGTGGTGAGACATTCATAGAACAGATTTTATCGTATATGAAATATTCAGTTACCACAGAATCAGTAAATAAGATGATTAATTTATATTCACAGAATAATAGTTATCAAGAAAAAAGCGATACGACCGAAAGTATGATTAATGTAAAAGAAAATTCGGAAATTAGTAAAATCGTTGATGATATTAATAATGAATTATGTAACATAAAAAATAACAATATAAACAATCAATTTATGACTGAGAGAAAAAGAACAAGATTTCTTAAAAAAGTTAATCAGGTTATAGAAATGATAGAATCTTATCAAGTAAGAAGAGAAAATTTTTTAAAGGAATATAAGGCGGTTCAAGGTACTGATTATATGGATTTTAACCTTAATATACTAGAACAAATAAAGAACAGGATAGAAAAAGAAGAGCTTATGGATTCTAGCAGATTAGATGAGAAATGGGCACATATCTCAAAAGAAATCCAGAAAACGATAAAAAAATTAAAAGTGAATGTTATATCAGAAGAAGATCAAAAGAATAAAAGTATTTATGAAAGTGCAAAACGTTTTTTAGAAAGGGGTATTTTGTCAATGGTGATTGACGATTCTTCTAATATTTCTTCGGCTGCTATATCAGATTCAGATCTGCCATCAAATAAAAAAACAGACAAAACTGATTTGTCATGCAGTGCAATAGATAAAGCAAAGGTGATTTTATATGGAGGAATGAAATTTGGAAATTATTGCAGTATCAAAAACAATACTGATTTAAAGTATGAACTCGAATATATTATTGCAGGAGAGGATACGGATCACAGTAATTTAGCGACTACAGTGGAGCAGATGGCAGGAATTAGAAATATAACAACCTTGGCTTATATTCTTACAGATAAAGATAAAATGACAAAACTTTCTACAATTGCCGCGTCCGCAACTACTGCAATAGGACTTCCATTTTTAGAACCGGTAATAAAAGCAGTCTTGATTGAGGCATGGGCATTAGCAGAAGCAGTTCATGATGTGAAAATTTTAATGAGTGGAAAAAAGATTGATATTATAAAAAACAAAGATAATTGGAATACGGGGCTTCAAAATTTGCTTTGTAAAGAAACAAAAGGGTCAAAGAAAAAGTCGGCAATAAATTATCAGAATTTTTGTTATATTTTGCTTATGAAGAAACGTATGACCCAAATTGCGTTTCGAATGATGGATATTATTCAGGTAAATATTAGAAAAAATTACAATCAGTCGTTTCGAATAAATCAATGTTTTTCAGGATTTCACATACAAGCACAATATGAGACAGAGCCATTGTTTGTTTCTATGCCATTTATAATAAATTCTTTAGGAGAAAAAATAGGTGCTTATAATTTTTATGTAGAAAGTAAAATGCAATATTAGAGGAGGTGAATAAATATGCCCTTTTTCCAACCTGTTGTACATAGTGATAATTTATTAGGATGTGGTTCTCTCCGAGTACAAAGGCCAAAAACAAACAGAAAAATGGAAAAAACCAAAATGTCCCAGGGAAAAAGGGTATATTTATTTACCTCCGTTGGAAGTATCACTTTGGAGGCTGCTATTGTGACTACGATGTTTTTATTAATAGCATTTTCTATTCTGGGATATATGTCACTTTTAAATAAACAATTATCATATCAGATAAAAGTAAATAATGCAGCTGTGGCTATGGCAAAATTTAAATTTTATAAAGAGACTGTGAGTAAAATTACAAATTATCAACAGTATACAACAAAATTAGAAGAAGAAATAAATTTTAATAAATTAAATGTTAGGGAAAATCAGTCAGATGTTATAGATATTATATCCGACTTTGTTTATCAAGTTCCTTGGATAGGGAAGAGGATAAAGATAACAGAACGATGCAGGGTAAAAGACTGGACTGGTCATGATATTACAAAACAACAAAAGTTAGTTTACATAACAAAAAACGGGAAAGTGTATCATGTGACAAAAGAATGTAGCCATTTGTCATTGAGCATAAGAAAAATAAATTATAGTCAACTGGATGAAGAAAGAAATTGTTATGGAGGAAAATATAAAAGATGTGCTATATGTATAGGAAATAAACAAACGTTGGCAACAGACATATTTGTAACTGAAGATGGTGATAAATATCATTGTAGTTTAATGTGTAGTGGGCTATTACGAAATATTATTATTATAGATAAAAGTGAAGTGGGAAACAGAAAACCTTGCAGCAGATGTTCAGGAGGATAAAATAAGAGTGTTATTTAAAGTATGGAGCAGTGGGTTTTTACTTGGATGTGCAATAGTGGATCTAAAAACAAAAAAGGTTTATCAAAATATATGTATTATAAATTATATAATTGCAATTGTAATAAAATTGCATTTATCACAGCTTCAGATTCAGCCTTTTATAGCGGGTTTATGTTTGTGTATGGTATTACTGTTGATTTCAGTTATATCAAAGCAGGCAATAGGGTATGGAGATGTATTCATAATGTTAGCACTGACAGGAATATTACATGTAAAAGATGTTGTGAAGATATTTTTTTTAGCGTTATTTATCTGTTGTGTTTTTTCGATGTTTATGCTGTTGACAAAAAGATTAAGCATAAAGAGTACAGTGCCATTTGTTCCGTTTTTGTTGGCAGGAGATATTGCATGGATAATATTAGGAGAAATGTATGTATTGTAAGTGGAAAACAGTAAAATATGGCATGATTACAGTTGAGGCATCTATTATTGTACCGATTGTTATGTTTGTTATTACATCAGTTATTTTTATGTCATTTTACATGCATGATATTATTAGTATTCGAAGTGGAGTGTATTTATATGCGTTTAATTATGGCAAAAATACAATGCCGTCTATGTTTGTATTATGCCCTCAAATAGTAAAAACGGAAACAGAGAGTAGTTTAAAAGTCAAAGTTTATATAAAAAAGAATAAAAATAATAAGTTTTTAAAATATACATTAAATAGAAATAGTGAAGAGACTTTGACAATACAGAAAACAATGAATACAGAAATTTTATATGCAGCACGGGCAATTATGGATATGCGAAAGGAGGAAAACTGATGGAAATATCGTATAAAAAAGATGGGAACAAAAATATGATGGTAGTAAAGGGGACTAGTATTGACGAAAATGACTATAGGCTGCAGATGATTATGAAAAATCATATTGATGGTATTATGCCATTAATGATGGAACAAATGAATAATGAGTATTTGGTCAAATATAATGTCTCTTCAAAAATAAGACTGTCAGATCTTTTTGCTAGAAAACGGATGTCTGGAAAGGAACTGTATTGTTTTATTAAAGATTTAAAAATATTATCAGAGAAAATAAGTGAATATCTATTGAATATTAATTATATTGCATTTGATGTGGAGTTAATATTTTTTAACAGACAGACAGGTAAATACGAATTTTGTTATATTCCAGAAGAACAGGGGGAGTTCCAATTAAAAATAAGAGATTTATTTGATAAATTATTAGAATATATAGATCATGATGACAAGGAAGCAGTCCAAATAGCCTATGGGGTACAGAAGATAACGCTTGATATGGATTTTACTTTGCATGATATATTGAAGTGTGCTTGTGAGAATATGGAAGAGTTAAAAGAAAAAGAGCAAGAACCACCAAGGGCAGATACAAAAATTAAAGTTAATATTCTGGATGAGCAACATAAGAAAAAAGGAATATTAGAGACGATACAAGCATGGCTTGGAAAAAGAAATAAATATAAAATAACAGATGAAATAGAAGAGGATAAATTTTTGCAGGAATATCTGGAAGAGGATGATGGAATGTTCGTGGTGGCAGAGGCGGAAGAGCCATATAACCAAAGAGAAGACAGGACGGTACTATTGACAAACCAGTTTGTGAAAGCACCACTTGTTTTTAAGGCGATTGGTACAGAAAATCCTATTGAGATAAAACCTGTGGAATTTCCATATATTATTGGAAAAAGTGAATATAGCTGCAATTTTTGTATTGACAGTGCAGTTGTTAGTAGAGTACATATGAGAATAGTTGAAGAGTTAAATGATTATTATGTAGAAGATTTAAATTCAACAAATGGTACTTTTATTAATGGGAAAAAAATAGTATCTCACAGTCTAGAGCAGGTTCATATTGGAGATAAGTTAACGATAGCAAATATAGATTTTATTGTGGAGTAAAGTTGATAAAAATGATATAATTTGTACTATAAAAAGGATGACATTATATGAAATGATGGAAAGGATGATCGTGATGGATGACAAAATTGCGGAATTAAAAAAAATAATTGAACAAAGTGATAATATAGTATTTTTTGGAGGGGCAGGTGTTTCTACAGAGAGTGGAGTTCCAGACTTTAGAAGTGTTGATGGACTTTATAATCAGGAATATGATTTTCCGCCAGAAATAATATTAAGTCATACTTTTTATAGAAAGAATACTGAAGAGTTTTACCGCTTTTATAGAAATAAAATGTTATTGCCAGGTGTTAAACCTAATGATGCCCATAAAGCTTTAGCAAAATTAGAAGAGAAGGGAAAACTAAAGGCAGTTATAACACAGAATATTGATGGATTGCACCAGATGGCAGGCAGTAAAGTGGTGTATGAGCTACATGGATCTGTGCATAGAAACCATTGTCAGAAGTGTAGGAAGTTTTATGGATTTGATGATATATATAAAATAAAAGGTGTACCGAAATGTGAGTGTGGTGGAGTCATTAAGCCAGATGTTGTTTTATATGAGGAAGGATTGGATGAGAGGACAATACAGTTTTCTGTACAGGCTATCGCACAGGCAGAGGTACTTATTATTGGAGGAACATCATTGGCAGTGTACCCAGCAGCAGGATTGGTGGATTATTTTAAAGGAAAGAAACTTGTGTTGATTAATAAAGGAAGAACACAAAAAGAACAAAGGGCAGATATGGTTATTAATGAGCCTATTGGAGAGGTATTTCGTCAGGTTGTGAAACTATAAAAGATATATTGTATTATGAAGGGCACTGCTGTATAAGTAGTGTCTTTTTTGTCGCAAAGTTTTTGGAATCTGTACATGGTTTTGACAAATTAAAACAAGACGGCTGTGCTATGATTGGGACGTATTTTAGAAAAGGAGGGGGCCCATGATAGAGATGGTATATAGCAGTAAAGAGTCACAGGAGCAAGAAAATGTAATAATTCCTAAAAACATACGCCAGATGGGGGAGAATGATTCAAATCAAAAAATTTATATCGAAGATAATGTAATGACACTTCTCAGAAAAAAAACACAAAACCCGGATGATATAAAATATGGAGTTTTACTGGGGGAAATTAAAAGAAAGAAAAATAATACATATGTGTTTGTAAAAGCAATGGTAGAAGTGCGTGATATCATTGAAAATAGTCTGATATTCAATGATGATATCTGGTCCGATATATATAAAGACATCAAAAAGTTTTTTGGTCGTATGGATGTTGTTGGCTGGTTTGTGTCAGTTCCATATCGTGTGAGGGATGATTTAAAAGGAATTAGAAAGCTACATATGGACAACTTTGCTGGTAATGACAAAATTTGTTTTTTAAGTGATAGGACAGAGAACGATGAAAGTTTCTATATGTGCAGACGGGGGAAACTCGAAAAGCAAAAGGGATACTATATCTATTATGAAAAAAATGAGAAAATGAAGAAATATATGAAGAGTATTAATAGTGAAAAAAGAGAAGAGAAGCCGATAGAAAACAATAAAGTAGAAATAAAAGAAAAACCAGCAAATGAATCAAAAAGTTTCAGAGAGATACTAAAAGAAGAAGGTCAGACAGTAAAACAGGGACGTGTAGCATATGGAATCAGTGGATTATTGATAGTAGCTTTATTATTATCTACGGTGGTAATGTTAAATAATTATGGAGAATTAAAAAATATTAAACAGACATTGGCAGGATATAGCATGGATGAAGAGGCAAGAGTAGTAAATCAGATGCTAAATGGTGAGGATTCTACAACGCAACTGACCACTGTAGATCAGTCAACAACGATAGGAAGAGAAACGGAGACAGTTACACAGGAACCTGAGAGTACAGAAATAGAGACAACTAGTATGATAGAAAAGATGACCACGAAACCCAAACAGAAGCCTGTAAACAGTAATGTGACTGGAACAACTTATACTGTTAAAAAAGGTCAGACATTGTATGATATTAGTATGAAAGTATATGGAACCAGTCAAATGGTGGAGGAAATCAGAAAATATAATGATATCGATGAAGATTATAAAATCATTGAAGGTCAAAAAATAAAACTGCCATAAAAAAGATAGTGCCATAATCGTCAACTTATTGTATAATCTTTATAGATTTGAAGATAGGAAGTGGGATTGTGGCACGAATAAATTCAAGTAAAGTAAGAAGTTTTAAAAAGTCTTTTCCAGATTCACAGATGTTGAACTTTATAAAATCGCGTACAAATAGAGTGACCATTAGAATTGGTGTAGGTATTATTATTGTGATTCTTGGCATTTTATCTATCTATTTATATAAACGTTACAATAGTTATGATGATTATAAAGTTTTGAATTATATAAAAGTGGACAGTAGTTCAAATAGTAAATACCTTTCGTATCAGGATTTTGTCATAAAGTATAGTGGCGATGGCATATCATATATAGATGACGAAGGAACTGTATGGGACGAAGCATATCAGATGAAGACACCGATTGTAGATATCTGTGAGGATTATATTGCAGTGGCAGATAAAAACAGTAATGATATATATATTTATAACGAAGATGGAAAACAGGGAAAAATTACGACAAGTTTTCCTATTATTAAGGTAGAAGTAGCAAATCAAGGTGTTGTAGCGGCTTTGTTAGAAGATAAGAATGCTAATCATATTGAAGTTTTTGACA
The DNA here is from genome assembly GCA_910578975.1 of uncultured Eubacterium sp. GTDB lineage: Bacteria > Bacillota > Clostridia > Lachnospirales > Lachnospiraceae > Eubacterium_G. The sequence goes on along the minus strand of CAJTRZ010000007.1, from coordinate 74,041 downwards.
AGGAAGGAAATAAATTAGTTTCTCACAAAACATTGTTAGACGAAAATGGATATCCGTTGGATTTTTCTATATCTGATGATGGAGAAAAAATGGCAGTATCTTATATTACGATTCATAATGGAGCAATGGGAAACAGAATTGTATTTTATAATTTTTCCAATTCAGGAAAGAATTCTGCAAATAAAACAGCAGGAGAACATACACAGTATAAAGAAACAATTGTACCAATTGTGAAGTTTTTATCTGATAATGAGGCAATTGCAGTGGGAGAAAATGTCTTCTCAGTATACAAGATAGGAAAACAGTCAGAGCTGGATGAGGAAATCGAGATAAAGGACGAAATATATAAAGTATTTTATAGTGAAAAGTATGTAGGATTTATTTTAGAAAATCATAATAGTAAGTATCCATATCGTATAGAGGTCTATGATCTTAGCGGAAAACGCAAGATGAAAACAGAAATAAAAATGGAGTATGATAATGTAGATTTTTCCGGAGATAATGTATTAATGTATGATGATATGAATTGTCAGATAATCTCATTTGAAGGTGTGGAGAAATTTAAGATAATCTTTAAAGGTGAAATAAACGGAATTATACCAGTAGATGGTTCACGGACATTCTTGTTTATGACTAGGTCAAAGATTCAAAAAGTAAAATTAAAATAAAAGAGTACAAAAGAAACCTGAAATTCAGGTTTGGAGGAAACATGGGAAATATAATATTAATATCAGTGGGTTTATTTATGGTGGCAATGATTGCCATCGGATTGAAGAGAGGAATGTTAAAGATGGCATTTTCTCTTGTTTCAGTGATTGTTGTATTACTACTTGTAAATCTTTTAACTCCGTCAGTAAAGCAGTTATTAAAAAGCACACCAATATATACAGGTGTACAGACTGGGATAGAAAGATATATAAAAGATAATGTAGAAACTACTGCAGAAAATGTGACCCAGTCAGGAGTCAGTGCCCAAAAGAAAATTATTGATAACCTTCCTCTACCAAAAGAGATAAAGGTCTCATTAAATGAAAATAATACAAAAGAAAGTTATGCCTCATTGAAAGTAAATTCTTTTGCAGGTTATATTGGTGAGTCATTAGCGGACATGATTTTAAGTGCAATTACCTTTATATTGTTATTTGTTGTATTGACGATATTAGTAAGGATTTTGGTGCATTTATTAGACATTGTAACAAAATTACCAGTGATAAAGACCTTTAATGCCATTGGTGGAGCGATAATAGGATTGTTTGAATCAGTAATTATTATTTGGATTTTATGTATTGTTGTAACAGCGTTTAGTGCGACAGACTGGGGTCAGGAAGTTTGTAAAGCTATTGCACAAAATGGGCTTTTAAGTCTGATTTACGACAATAATATGATTCAACAATTTATAACAGGAATTTTTAGTGTATAAATGTGTTGACAAAACAATATTGATTTGGTACACTACTAACGCTGTGAATACATAAAGTATTCAGATATGGCTCCTTGGTCAAGCGGTTAAGACATCGCCCTTTCACGGCGGTAACACGGGTTCGATTCCCGTAGGAGTCATTTCCGTTAAGAGTGATTTCATTCTTGACGATGAGCAGAACCCTTGTTATAATAAAGAAGTTCTGAATATATGGCGACATAGCCAAGTGGTAAGGCATCGGTCTGCAACACCGCTATCACCAGTTCAAATCTGGTTGTCGCCTCTTAAAAAACCGTTCGAGTAATCGAACGGTTTTTTATTATTATAGTAGAATTTGCAAAATGAATATGTTATGCTAAAAGATAGAGAAGAAAGGGGAAGGCATATGAACAGAAAAAAGATTATTTCTATTATAACAATCATAGCATTAATGATTACAGCAGTAGTGCCAGCTTTTGGAGCAGGCGGGGATGGTACTGGTTCAGCGGATTGGCCAGTTAATATTGGAATTAGTAATTCATCCATTGAGACAACAAACTATAAAATAGGAACATCTAAAGAATTTAAAATAGGCTATTATCCGAATAATGTTTCAGGTTCATCCTTTAAAGGAATAAGACATATAGAAATTATCGGACCAGCAGAAGTGGCAGATTTTCAGTATTTAGATGATGGAAATACCTGGAATGATATTAGTAGCTTTGAAAGTGAGATTGTTATTAAAACATCAACAGAGCAGAAAATGAAGGTTACTTTTCAGGAAACAGGGTTATATACAATTCATTTTTGGATGACAATAGGAAATGAGAGGTTGGAAATAAGCAGAGAATTTTATGTTTCAGACTCTGGTATTTCTAGAATACCTCCTGTACCCACTGACTTGAAAGAAACAAATAGAAAAATGCGTTTTGAATGGTCGTGGGGTTCCGATCTTTCAGCTACATTTAATTTTTATATTGATGGAGTAAAAGTAAATGATGCACCAATCACTACAACTAAGTTTAATGCATCAGCATATGCCGAAAGATTTACTTCTGGGACTCATCTCATAGCAGTTGAGGCAGTACATATGTTAGGAAGTGAAACTCTTGTGTCGAAAAAGGCAGAGTTGGAATATAACGTAGAGGAACCAACCACGGAGCAACCGACAACAGAAGTACAGACGACAGAGCAACCGACAACGGAAGTACAGACGACAGAGCAACAGACAACGGAAGCACAGATGACAGAGCAACCGACAACCGAAACACAGACGACAGAGCAACCGACAACCGAAACACAGACGACAGAGCAACCGACAACCGAAACACAGACAACGGAAGTGCAGACGACAGAGCAACCGACAACCGAAACACAGACAACGGAAGTGCAGACGACAGAGCAACAGACAACGGAAGCACAGACAACAGAGCAACCGACAACCGAAACACAAACAACAGAAGTACCGACAACCAGAGTACCATCAACAACAGACAGAGATACTACTACACCGTCATCTGTTGCAACAAAGAATATAAAACTGGCAAAAGGAAAAATAAAAAAGGCAGTTAAAAAGGCCACAGCAAAAAAAGTTAAGATTACATTTAAAAAGATAAGAAAGGCAGCTTCTTATCAGGTGCAGATCTGTGCGAATAAGAAGTTTAAAAAGAAAAATACTATTACAAAAAGAGTAAAGAAAACAACATGCACATTTAAGAGATTAAAGCCAAACAAGAAATATTATGTCAGAGTCAGAGCTATGGCAAAGAGCAACAGTAGAAATGTGTATGGCAGATGGAGCAAAAAAACAAAAATAAAACTAAAGAAATAGCAGATAAAAATTTATAAAGATTTCACAAGCATTGTGGAATCTTTTGCTATAAGGAGAATGTATATGTATAAAACAAGTGGATTTATGGGAAGCTTTTTATCAAAGGGAAGGATACCAGTTAAGAAAATATTAGTATCATTAGTAATTGTTGCAGTGTTGGAATTTGCAGCATTTTATGCATTTTTACCATCGCTGAACATTCACTCCATGGAATTTTGGGAGTTTCAGGGATTCTTTGCAGTTGTCTTTTTATTACTAACATTAAGTATTCCAGATAAAGAAAAACTGGAATTTCAGTACAATATTATATCAAAGATTTTTGGGATTTTAATTATATTAGCTGTTTTATTTGTTATTATAGGAAGTGTTATATCTGCAAAGATTTTTAATGCAGGCAGATATTCCTCCCTTATTGATATTAACAATACAAAATTCGAAGATACAGTAAAGCAGACTGATACGATAACAGATGTGGCACTTATGGATACTGCCAGTGCTAAGGTGGTGGGACAAAGAGCTATTGGTGCATTGTCAGATGTGGTAAGCCAATATGAAATTAGTAAGGATTATAATCAGATTGCATTAGATGGGGCACCAATGAAAGTAGCGTCTTTAGAATATGCAGGATTTTTTAAATGGTTTAATAACAGAAAAAATGGAATTCCAGGATATGTATTGGTGGATGCAGTAGATTTTGAGGCAGACTATATTAAGTTGGAAAAGCCTATTAAGTATACACCATCCGGCTGGTTTAATGATAATTTGCAGAGACATCTTAGATTTAAATATCCAACAGCTATTTTTGAGGGCTATTATTTTGAGTTGGACGAGCAAGGAAAACCTTATTATATCTGCCCAACAATTACTGCAAAGATAGGGTTGTTTGGTGGTTTTGATGTGAATGGGGTTGTTATTTGTGACCCATGCACCGGAGATTGTAAGAAATATGATTTAGATCAGATACCAAGATGGGTAGACCGGGTATATGATGGAGATTTAATAGAAAGAAAATATAATTGGTATGGAATGTTGTCTGATGGATTCTGGAATAGTATTATTGGTCAGAAAGACTGTAAAAAGACGACAGAGGACTATGGCTATAAAGTAATTGATAATGATGTCTGGATTTATACTGGGGTAACATCGGTTATAGATGATTCTTCTAATATTGGGTTTGTAATGGTGAATGCAAGAACAGGAAAAGCAAGTTATTTTAATGTAGCGGGCGCAGAAGAGTTTTCTGCAATGGAAGCAGCAGAAGGACAGGTACAAAATCTTGGATATGATGCAGCCTTTCCATCACTAATAAATATTGATGGAAGACCGACATATTTTATGGTGCTGAAAGATAAAGGAAATCTTGTAAAGCAATATGCATTAGTAGATGTAAAAAAATACAGCATTGTTGCAACAGGTACGACACAAAAAGATACTTTGAATACGTATCGGAGATTAATTAAAGAAAATGGAATAGTCACGGAGACAAAAAAGGAAAATCTTTCTGAGCAATATGCACATGCGTTGGTGACAGTAAAAGATATAAAATATGTAAATGTTACAGAAGGAACATTTGTATATATTACTGACACAAAGGGAAATGTTTATAAGGAAAAATTTTCCGATGACGAAACGCTTGTGTTTATTCAACAAAATGATATCATTGATATATATTATGAGGAAAATCAGGATACAGGAATCAGAGAAATAGAGGAATGGAAATCAAATGAAGAAAACGAGACAACGAAAGAAGAAAAGAAGTAAATATCAAAGAATACTTTTGACATTATTATTGGTGATTATTCTAAGTTTTCCGGTAAATGTTTTACAGGCGAAAACTACTTACAGTATGTCGGCTACTAGTTTGTTATTAATTAAGGGAGACACAAAGAAGATAACGTTAGTAAATGCACCGGCTGATGCAAAAATTAACTGGAGTACATCTAATAAATTTGCGGCAACTGTGAACAAGGGGGTTGTAACAGCATTAAATTATGGAACAGCCCAAATTACAGCAACTTATAAGAAGAAAACTTATGTGTGCAGCATTACTATACCAGATACATCTAAGAAGATTACACCAAATGTTTATTCCGTATCACTTGTGGAAGGAAAGAGCTTTCAGTTAACGGCGGTTTCAGCAAATGTAGTACATTATCATTCCCAAAATGAGTCTATTGCCACGGTAAATGAAAATGGATTAATTAGCGGAAAAAATCCTGGAAAAACAAAGATTATATTAAAAAGTAGTGGAGCATCAACGGAATGTACTGTCACAGTAGTTGCAGATAAGTCTGATACGGAACCGGTAAAAAATGGCGTGAGCAAAAGAAAGACAGCAATAAGAAGAATCACCAAGAAAAATAATATCCGGTATGAACGCATAGTATGGGCAAATAATAAGGCAATTCGATTTAAAATAGCGAATTTAGATGAACGTAATATTAAGAAATGTGTTTGGTACACGTCTGATAAAAACGTGTTAGTTAGACCGAAAAAAATAAAAGGTAACAAGATTGTTGCAGAGGCGAGAACTGTTAATAAAGGGAGAGCAAAAGTAATAGCAAAGGTTACTTATAAAAATGGAAAAGTAAAAGAATATAATACAAAGGTTTACGTATCTAGTCCTGTAATAAACACAAAGAATCTTGTTGTATTAGGAAAGAATGCAGGTTCATGGAGATTACAATATGTTTCATTTACAGGTTTATCAAAATACAGCGTAGTAAAATGGGATACGTCATCAGCTCCTAATATAAGGACAACATCATATCGAAGTAAACTGGCAGTATTAGGGAATGCACCTTCAAGTGGAACAATTAAGGCACAGGTAGATGGAAAAACATATAAGGTAAAATATACTGTATATAATCCAACATTTAATAAAATTACAGGATATATTGTAAAAGGAAAATCGGCTAAGATTAACATTCAGGGAATAGGTATGATAAAGCCCGAATATTCCAGCCGAAGTGAAGCGATTGCGACTATGCAAGAAGATGGAACCATTATAGGAAAAGGCTCGGGTGTGACGATTGTTGATGCGAAAATAGGAAATTATTCTTTTGGTTTCAGAGTAGAAGTGGCTGCAAAGGGAATGAAAAAAATTATTGAAAGAGCGGATTACATAGTGAATAACTGGAAGTACAGCCAGAGTAAACGAATGAAGGATGGATTTTACGACTGCTCTTCTTTGGTGTGGAAAGGATATAAAGCTTATAAAGACTATCACGAGAAGCTGGGAAGTAAAACACAGGCATTTTGTGCAGCAGATTTGTTTGATTACCTAAAAAGTAAAAACCAGATTGTATATATGGGGTATTTAGGATATGACTATATGAAACCTGGTGATTTGATTTTTTATGGAGACTACAATAGTGCAGTTCAATATAGTACTCCGGGAAGGACTTTGAATATTTATCATGTTGCAATGTATGCAGGTAATGCAAGAGTTGTAGAAAAAGGCGGGCAGCCGATAAATTATAATAATCTAAACCATGTTGTAGGAATAGGAAGGGTAATAAATTAATGGATTATCAGATTGGAAATATTGTAATGTTAAAAAAAGGACATCCTTGTGGAACGAATGAATGGGAGATTATTCGGGTCGGAGCAGATTTTAAACTTAAGTGCAGGGGGTGTAATCGCATTGTAATGGTGCCAAGAAAGGCATTTGAGAAAAGCGTCAAAAAAGTCATATCAGAATAATTGCTAAATTCCGGTTTGTAGAGGTGAACGAATATAAAAGGAATACACAGGGAAACTAAATTTTAGAAATATTTGTAGATAGAAAAAAGAGTCTGAAAATTAAAGTACCGACTTAATCTTCACCGAATTTCTGAAGAAATTCGCTTCAGGTAAGTCTTAAAAATTGATATTGAAAATCAATTTTTACTTTAATTTATCAGATTCTTTTTCTATACAAATTTGTTTCTAAAATTCAATGTTCCCCTGTGTATTCCTTTTATATCTCGTTTCACCACTACAAATCGCAATTTATAAATTGCAATTGTCCCAGTAAGGCTCTTTCACTGTATAAGTGATATATATGGAAAAGATGCTCCCTTTCATAAAGCATATTTAAGAATTACATATATGAAATATGTTTTTTTCAGTTTGTATATGTATTTTTAATAGTCTATCTTGTTTTATCATCATGATTTACATATATTAATCCTCATTTTTATTATTTAGATATGTAATAAATTTTTATTTTCCATGGATTTCAAATTTTTTTACATATATATTTTGTGGTTTTGGAAAAATATATATGTAGTGCCAGATCTAAATACAATCAAGGAGGCGCAAGGATTTCGTATAGGAAACGCATTATTTTATAAAAGTAATCAAGTAATTCAGTTTTCAAGTGTATTCTTTTATACTCAGACCATCTCTACACCTCCAAAATCCGGACGTTAACATGTCTGTCGTGCTACGCACTTATGATTTTGTCGGTATCGCACCGAGAAAAGCAAATGCCTGCTTACGCAGTCGCTTGCTTTTCTTTTGCGTGCGATAAACCGGAATTTAGAGTTTTGAAGTAGAAGTATTAAAAATACTTGACAAACATGCATAAAAGTGTATTATTGTATTAAGTGGTTAATACAATAATACAAAAAGGAGGGATATAATGTCGTGGGAATTTAAGAATGATAGACCGATATATGCTCAGTTGTTAGAACAGATTGAGCAAAAAATCATTTCCGGTGAGTATGAGATGGGAAGCAAATTACCGTCCGTGAGAGAACTGGCTGCAATGGCTGCGGTAAATCCAAATACGATGCAGAGGGCAATGGTGGAGTTGGAAAATCGGGGACTTATCATAACCAATCGTACGGCGGGAAGGATAGTGACAGATGATGAGCATATATTAGTTCAGATAAGGGAAAGCAGGGCAAAGGATTTTACAGACGATTATATTCGTAAGATGTCTGAATTAAAATATGACAAAGATGAGATTATTAAATTTATCCAGAAGGGAGATAAATCATGAGCGTTTTATTTGAATGTAAGGATTTAAAGAAAAAATATGGAAAAAAAGAAGCGTTGAAAGGAATCAGCCTGCAGATAGAAAGTGGTCAGATTGTAGGATTATTAGGACCAAATGGAAGTGGTAAAACTACAATGATTAAGTTGGCAAATGGACTTTTGACACCTTCAAGTGGGGAGATTATTATTAATGGCAATAAGATTGGAGTGGAAACAAAGAAAAGAGTATCTTATCTGCCTGAGCGGACATACCTCAATAATTGGATGAAAGTAAAAGAAATGATAAACTATTTTGCAGATTTTTATAAGGATTTTGATTGTAAAAGAGCATATGACATGTTGAGTAAATTAAATATCAACCCTGATGATAAACTAAAAACAATGTCAAAGGGAACAAAGGAGAAAGTACAGTTGATACTGGTGATGAGTCGTGACGCGGATTTGTACTTTTTGGATGAACCTATTGGTGGGGTGGATCCGGCGGCAAGAGATTATATTCTTAATACGATTATTACGAACTATAATCCTGATTCTACAGTAATAATTTCTACACATCTTATATCAGATATAGAGAAAGTTTTAGATGATGTTGTTATGATTAAAGATGGGGAGTTAGTAATGCATAAAAAAGTAGATGATATTCGTGAAGAGTATGGAAAATCAGTAGATGAGGTATTCAGGGAGGTGTTCAAATGTTAGGTAAGTTAATAAAAAATGAGTTTAGGGCTACGGCAAGAACATTTGGGGCGATGTACTTAATTGTTTTTATAGTGACGGTATTATTAAAACTTGTTATTGAAATTCAGGATGCTTTTCAGTTGGATAATGTGGTTATAAATATTTTGAGCTTTGTAACAATAACAGCATTTGTGTTAGGGATTATCGGTGTGATAATAGGAACGTTTATTCTGATCTTAAAGAGATTCTACGATAATATGTTAAAGAATGAGGGCTATTTGTCTTTCACATTACCTGCTACTGTGGGACAACATATAGCAAGCAAATCTATTGTTAGTTATATTTGGGTAATTGTTTCCGCTGTATTTATATTTGGAATAGTAATAGTTTTATTTTTGGGACATACAAGCTTGTTTGTTGAATTAAGACAGGATATCATTTATATTGTTAAGGAATTTAATAAACAGCATTTGTGGAAATATGTAATTGCGATTGGTGTAGCTTTATTGATTTCGGCATATAATTATATTGCTTTGGGGTATGCTTGTTTTAGTGTAGGGCAGGCATGGACTAGAAATCGTATCGCAGGTGCATTTGCCACATATATAGTATTTCAGATTATTACTGAAGTTATTACATTAATCTGTATGGTAATAATGTTTGGGGGAGACATGGAAGCGATGAATAATGCAGGAATTGGAGAGGCAGTATTCCAGCCCCTGCTGATATTCATGATTGTTGAACAAGTGGTTTTAGCTGTAATTTATACATTTATAACCCATGTGATGTTAAGTAAAAAATTAAATCTTGAATAAGAATTTTATAAAAAAGTCCTTGCACAGAGGACTTTTTTATGTTAATATGATGTTTCGTGATATATATAAAATATTCCTTGCTTTTCCATTGATAAGGAAAGGCCAGAGACCAAAAGGAGGTAAAAAGCATGAACAAATATGAGATGACAGTTGTTATTAGTGCAAAACTGGAAGAAGAAGGAAGAACTGCAGAACTTGACAAGGTAAAAGCACTTGTTGAAAAGTTTGGTGGAACAATCACTAACATCGATGATGCTGGAAAGAAGAAGTTTGCTTATGAAATCCAGAAGATGTCAGAAGGTTACTATTACTTCATCACTTTTGAAACTGATAATGTAAAGGCTCCAAGCGAAATAGAAGGCCAGCTTCGTATTATGGAAAACATCCTCAGATTTATGTCCATTGCAGTGGAAGCATAGTTTGTTAGAAAAGAGGAAGATAATATGAATAAGGTTATACTTATGGGTCGTTTGACTCGTGATCCTGAAGTTAGATATTCAACATCAGGTGATGGTCAGTTAGCTATTGCAAGATATACATTGGCAGTAGATAGACGGTTTAGAAGAGATGGAGAACAGACAGCTGATTTTATCAGATGCGTAGCATTTGGTAGAAGTGGTGAGTTTGCAGAAAAGTATTTTCATCAGGGAACAAAGATTGTAGCAGAGGGTCGCATTCAGACAGGAAGCTATCAGGACAAGGATGGTAAGACGGTTTATACTACAGAAGTAGTAGTAGAGAATCAAGAATTTGCAGAGAGTAAGGCAGCATCTGATAATAATGCAGGATTTGCTCAGGCACCTGCAGTGTCAGCGCCAACAGCTCCGGCAGGAGATGGGTTTATGAATATTCCTGACAATGTAGATGATTCAGGGTTACCATTTAACTTTTAATTAAATTAGGAGGTCAAGTTATGCCATATAATAAGAGTGAAAGACCAGATTCTCCAATGAGAAGAAGAGGCGGTCGTAGAAGAAAAAAAGTTTGTGCATTCTGCGCAAGCGAAAATAAGGCAATCGATTATAAAGATGTAGCAACATTAAAGAGATTTGTATCTGAAAGAGGTAAAATTCTTCCAAGAAGAATGACAGGTACATGTGCAAGACATCAGAGAGCTCTTACAACAGCAATTAAGAGAGCTAGAAATATCGCATTAATGCCATATACAGTTGAGTAAAATAATGATTTTTAAAGGCTTTCCCGAGAGTGGGAGAGCCTTATTTTTGTGCTACTGACCTTTTTAGTGACCCTTTTGAAAGAAAATATCTAAAAATTAAATGGAAGTGGGTCTTCTTGCATTATCCATTCTGGAAATCGACACCATACAAATTCTCTTTCAGCCAATTTAACAAAATCATTATAACTTTCTAATAAAATTGGTTCAAGTTTTGAAAAGGCTTTTTTTGCATTAATTTCGTCAAAACTTTTGTTAGGTTTGTATGAACTAGAGTTAAAATCCCAATCAGAGAGTAAGTGATATGTTTCTTCAGAGGTTAGTATTTTTAAAATTAAATCAATGGAGCATGATTCTACCAACATCCCCAATTCTTTAAAGTTCAAAGGATTCAATATTAACATGTATTGTTCTTTAGTTAGTTCTATATAAGGAATATCCTTAAATCGCTCGTAAATAGAATTACAAAAAAAAGTATAAGTTCCTTCGTCAATTGAATTTTGAACATATAAATTATTTATTTTTTTCCAATCTGCAAATATGCATAGCAAAACTAAATTTGCTTTTTCAAAGGAAAAATGTTCTATGTTTTGTCCGATAGCAAAGAGCGCTCGGAAGGCATCAGCATAGGTTTTAATGTTGTTAGCGTTTTTGTTTGCATCTATATGCCTATCTGTCAATTCGTCCAAAGATATATTGAATAAATCCGCTATCCTGCAAATCATTTCAATATCTGGTACGGTTTGCCCGGTTTCCCATTTAGCATATGTTTGTCTAGTAGTTCCAATTTGTTTGGAAACCCATTCTTGCGAACGACCGTCTTTATCTCGTAACGATTTTATTTTTTTTCCTAAATTTATAATATCCATATGTAATCTCCTTATAACATTGAATGTTAAAACAATTTACTTGATTTGTGCTATGTGCAAACAAAAGATGACAATGTTAAATATAATTAACAATTATAAAAACGATGGTAAAAATTATTTACCTAATGTTGAAGTTGCTTTACAAAACATTATACAATACAACTACAGACGTTGCAACGATAAAGAATACTAAAATTAAACAAAAAGGAGATTAGAGGAATGGCAAGAAAAGCACAGATTAAAAAGATTGACAATCCAATAACTGTAGATACAGAAGGTTTAAAGTCCCTATTAAATTGTGGAAGAACCAGTGCTGTTGAGATAGGAAAGCAGGCAGGAGCAGAAATAAGAATAGGAAAGCGTTTGTTGTGGAATGTTTCAAAAGTGGAGCGTTATATCAATGCTATTTCCGATTAAAGGAGATATATAAATGACAAATATAGAAATTTATGAGAGTAATTTAAAATACTTTCATGTAACAAAAAAATACGGAGATAAAGCACAGTGTAAATGTCCTGCACATGATGATAAACAAGCATCACTGACAATTACAAGGGGAGATAAATGTACTTTATTTCATTGTCATGCAGGATGCACGCTTGAGAACATTCTATCAGCAGCAGGACTTGAAAAGAAAGATACCTTTTATAAAGCAGATACTATAAAGCAAAATTGGCAAGCCTATGTTGAAAATAGGGAAAAGCGAAGAATAGAGACAGTTTATAATTACGTTTCTATTAACGGAAATTATGCTTTTACTAAGATTAGACTTGAAGGAAAGAAGATGCTTTATGGAAAACTCGAAAATGAGCGCTTTACATATGGACTAAAGCAGAGTGGCGGAAGAAAGGCATTAAAGGCAATATATGGGAACATAAATTCTTTAAATAAGGCAATTTCAGAAGGTAGACCTATATTTATACCCGAAGGAGAAAAAGACGTTGACACGTTAAAAAAACAAGGGTATAACGCTTTTACTTATGGTGGTGCAGGCGATTGGCAAAAGGAGTTTGCAACGTTATTAAAAGATGCAACAGTATACATACTTGCTGATAATGACGAGGCAGGAAAAAGGGTTGCTCAAACTATAAAGAATGACGTTAAAACAATAGCGAAGAGTGTAAAAATTATTGTTCCTACTCCCAATATTCCAAAGGGCGATATTTCAGACTATTTTGAAGAGCATAGCAAAGAGGAATTTGAACAACTGCTGCTGCAAGATGAAATAAATATTTTGCCTGCTGTAGTAGAAAATAGCGAAAAGGCATTTAATGTAACGGTTACAGATAAATACACTCAAGAGCAGGACCAACAGACTATACAAGAAATTGTATCACGATTGCATAAAGTGAACGCTATAGAAAATTATCATACATCAGACAAAGGCTCTGGAGCGTTATTTGCTGATATATTTAAAAATGTTAGTCGGTATAATCCAGATGTAAAAGACTATATGTTTTTTGATGGCACACGTTGGAGAAAGGACACGGAAGGGCTAGAGGCACGAAAAAGCGCAAAACTTCTAGTAGATGCGTTGTGGCAATATGCACCAGAAGTTGAAAGCATTAACGGTGGAAGGGGAGACTATAGAAAATATATTAATAGTCTTTGTCAGTTACGGAATAGGAATGCAATGTTGAATGATGCCAAAGATAGATACTATTTGTATAATGAGGATTTGGACAAGAACAAATTGTTGTTAAATTGTCAAAATGGTGTTTTAAATTTGAAAAATCAAAAGGTTGCATTAATAAAGCATGATGCAGATTTGCTATTGAGCAAGATTTGTAATGCTGTATATAACCCTGCTGCTACTTGTGAACATTGGGAGAAGTTTCTCAATGAAATTATGCAGGGGGATATTGAAAAAATAAAGTATCTTCAAAAAATAGCAGGAATTTCACTTACTGGAGAAAACAAGGAAGAAAAGTTGTTTATATTGTATGGTGCTACTACAAGAAACGGTAAAAGTACGTTTGTAGAAACTTTAAGTTATATGCTAGGCGATTATGCAATGAATATACAGCCTGAGACATTGGCAGAAAAGACAAATAAGGATAGTAGAGCAGCAAGTGGAGATATTGCACGATTAAAGGGAGTAAGGTTTGTTAATGCAGCAGAGCCACCAAAGAAAATGGTTTTAAGTGCTGACTTGATTAAACAAATGACTGGAAGGGACACAATCACAGCAAGACAAATATATGAGCGAGAATTTGATTTTATACCAGAGTTTAAGTTGGTAATTAATACAAACCATTTGCCACAGATATTAGACAATACAGTGTTTTCTAGTGACAGAATTAACGTGATATTGTTTGATAGGCATTTCACACTGAAAGAGCAAGACAAAGACCTAAAAGATAAATTGAGAAGTAAAGGGGAACTATCGGGTATATTGAATTGGTGTATACAAGGATTGGAACTTTACAGAAAAGAAGGACTGCTCCCACCGAGTGCAGTTGTAAAAGCAACAGAGGAGTATAAAAACCAGTCTGATAAGATAGGCAATTTTATAAGTGAAATGTTAATCAAATCAAAAAATAACGTTACAGTAAAAAGCGTTTATGAAGTATTTTCCAATTGGTGCGAAGATAACGGATACGGTGTTGAAAACAAAAAGAATTTCATATCTGAATTAAGAAGTAGAGGACTTTGGAGTGCTACTGGTACAGTTGACAGCAGAACGTACCATAATGTCATTATGGGCTATGAATTAGCATTTGTTAACATAGAAGAACCTGCCCCTTTTGACGAGAAATAAAAGAAATGTGCAAAATGTGCATTTTTTATGTAAAGTTCCTATAGGGTTATTTTCAAAAACTTTACATAAAATTTGCACAAGATGCACAAAACCCTATAAATAAAGGAATTGAGCGTGTTTTTATTGTAACGTAATTATAAAAAGTAAGTGAGGAGATGTATAAAAAATGTTTTGTCCATTAATAAATCAAGAGTGCAGAAAAGATTGTGTTTTTTGTTCTGATGAAATTTGTGAGATTAAAGAAACGCAGCAGTTGCAGGATATTAATTCGACTTTGATTGAGTTGAATGACGGAATACAAAAGTTAAGTGATATATTGATTGAGAGTGCAAAATGGTAGCAGGGTATTTTATTGTAACGTGGTTTAGATAATTATCTGAATTTCCACAAGATAGTGTTAAGAAATGTTAAGATTTATCCATCAAAAGGTATGCGTACTTTTTCGCACACAAAATGTTGTTTGATTTTTGGTTGTATGGTACATTGATAATTGAATAGTGATAGTTAGGATGATATAATACTAAAAAATTTGTTTGGGAGAAAAAATGAAAAAAATTGAGAATTTTGATATGTTGCTTTATTGCCTTAATGAATCAATGTGGAAATTAGAGTGTTTTTCTATGTCATCAGGGAAGTATAGTGCAGAAAAGACATTTTTCATTATTGGAACGGCTCTTCATTGGTTAGTAGATTGTTATGAGAGAATTGAAAAAATAGGATTGTTAGACGAAAGCGATAAAATACAAGTGTCAGCGCTCCGTTTTGCGAACAATTGCCTTAAACATAATATTACCCTGGGAGATTTCAGAGAAAAAGCAGAAGGCGCAACACTCCCAATATTATTAGATGGCTCGGCAGAATTGTGGCATTATGCATGGAAAGATTTAGATTATGTTCAAGAAATTCAAAACGAGAATCAGAGGAAAAACTATAATAAAATATTGAGAGGAAAAGCAATTGTGAACACATTTAGAGAAGATGTTGAGAAAGTAAATAATTATTATAAAAAATACACATCTGAACAACGCAATTAAATAAAATTATAGTGCCAACTATCAATATAGGTAGTTGGTTTTTTTATGCAGAAAGTTAAGAATAGTTAAGGTTTGCGCACATATAGGAAAATATGTTGACATGGTTACGCGCGCGTAGGAAGGCTGATGAAATATTATTCGGCACTTTCGGCAGCCCTAAAAAAAGCATTCCGACATTTCCGACACCCTAAAAATTATTCGGAGATTTCGGAGTCCCCAAAAAGGAGATTGGGTATTTCCAAATTGGAAAAAGCCCTCCTAAGTTGAACTTAGGGGGGTAAATAATTCTGCACCTTATCAGAACCTTAATTTGCTGAACGCAATTTTGCGTTGTCCTATGTCCTAAAATGAGGTGTACCCTTAGGTACGGGGCACGGAACAATTTTCCTACCCTTGAGATGTTCTCTTAGTGGACACCCCGAAATCTAAACAAGTGTACATCAAGTACGGTTGTAAGCCTATGTTGAAGTTAGGCTTTTTCACAAAATAATGAAAAACACCACCGTCGAAATTTCGACACCTTGCCCTGAACGTTTTATTCACTCCTATGCCATCCAAAATGGATGATTTAAGTTTCGCTAAAAATTTATCAAAAGTTCAACCAACGCAAGATTGCTTTCGTTAACCAGTGCAAAATTGGACACATTGGCAGAGCAAAATTGTGCTGCCAGATTATAAATGATAGGGCAGCAGCAGTTTGTTGTTGTGGAGAAATAAAACGAGCGTTACAATACACACGATTGAAAAACAAATACATAAAAATGCTCGAAATACGGCTTTTATTGTAACGATTTATAAATTAGCGTTGCAGTAAATAAAATGCAACGTTGCAACGAAAATACAAGACAGCAGGGTATGTTTGCTTTGGTAACGGTTGTATTTTTTTATGCAACTCACTAACAAAACTGTTAGAGAACTGTAAGAAACGTTACTACAAAATAGGATGTATCTGTTTGAATGATAATAGATAGAGTGCAGCAGATTTTAGAATTATTGTGATTGTCCGAATTAGTAAAATATGTTATGCTGTTAATTGGGAAATTAAGAACGAGGCGGTTAACCCTCTTTTTACGGAGGGTATAAAAAAGCCCTCCGATACAAATGAAAGGGGGGGCATGCCAATGGTTACATATTCGGATTTATTTCAGATTTGTATATTCATTGTTGCCCTTGTGGGTCTGTGCTATCAGATTTTCAAGGACAAAAGAAAATAACCGCCATTACTCGCAATAATGACGGTTTGTGTTAAATAAACTTATAATTGTTGAGGGTTAACCGTTTCGGATTTCCCTTTTTCTATTCTCAATATAGCATATCTTAATCAGATTAGCAATAATTTTCTTGTAACGGATTTTGACATTATGTAGTAGTTAATCATTTACATATTCAATAAGGTCTCCTGGTTGGCACTCCAAAAGAGCACATATTTTGTCAATGTTTTCCCAAGAGACAAGTTCGTTTTGTCTTATTTTTTGTAACGTACTTTCTCCAAAAAGTTTTTCCTTTCGAATACGATAACTTGAAAAACCTTTGTTCTTTAACTCTGTGAGTATATCAATCTTATATTTGATAGCCATGTTTTTATCTCCTTTCACTAGAATTATGAAATATCGGGGGGCGAAATTAAAAAATATCCCACTCTTTCATAATATCATTATAGCATGATATACACAGAAAACAAGTGTACAAAGTGCACAAATTAAACACTCAATATTTGTGTATAATGTCAATAGGCATACACAGAGATTTGGTGTATAATATATACATAAGATAAAGACAAGCCAAACGGTGGAACGAGTAACTTGCCTTTAATCTTAAATACATATAAAGGGGGTAACGCTATGTTACTAATCGGCTTACTCATCAAGATTGTACTAGTTGCATTACTAATCAAATCAATCATTGATGAAATGTAGAGCAATCGCCAACGTTGTGAAACGTCGGCATCCCCTTTTTAAGTATAATAACATGAAATTAAAGAAAAGCAAAGGAGATTGAAACATGGGAACAAGAGCATTAAACAACAGAATTGAAAAGATTAAGGAACTGGAGAAACAGAAAGCAGAACTTGAGAAGCAGATTGACAGTATTAAGGCAGAAATCAAGGAAGAAATGAAAAACAAGAACATTAACGAATTAGATACTGGATTGTACATAGTAAGATTTAAAGACGTTACAACAAACAGATTCGACAGCAAGGCTTTTAAGATAGACCATATTGATTTGTACAATGAATATTTAAAAGCAGCAGTCAGCAAGCGTTTCAGCATTGCATAAAAAAAGAACCGTTACACAAGAGCATAAAAAGGTAACGGCTCAATGGGAGAGAGGCGTTTGCCCCTCATATATATTATAGCAAGGAATATGTATAAAATCAATAAAGACAGTCCCCAAGAATGATAAACCAACCTTGACTGGGAAGAGTATGGAAAACTTAATAATTAGAAGATTAGAGAATAAAAGAAAATATATGAATGATATTAGAAGAGCCTTAGATGGCAAGACATATAATGAACTTAGCGAGGAACTTTTTGTAATAACTCAATTATATTCAACACTTTATTTAATTAGAGTAGGAATGTATGAGAGCGATTCCACGGAAGATATAAGCAGAGCATTATATTTAGTTGAAAATGGTATGTATACATCAATTAAGAAGATTGGCGAAATGATGGGGGAGGATTATTTAGAGATGAGATAATAGGAGTGATGCAGAATGAAAGAAATAGAGAAAATTTTTAACAACTTTGATAAATTATACGATAACTGGGAAGATTTTGAGGAAACCCTAAAATGCCGTGAGGTGTTATGGGACTATATGAAACATCATAATTTCTTTGGTAAGGCAGAAAGTAGTCAAACAGAATTAAAACTTGATGAACATATAGGAACCTTAGAGACACAAATGGAAAGGCAGGGTTTTGTTTACGGTTTTCGGTATGCAGTTTCTTTGTTGATAGATTGCAATAATATCAAGATAAGTTAAAGCATATATGATGTGAGGGGGTAATAAATAGTTACTCCCTTTTAGCCTCGATTGGGGAGTTTTCCCCAGTCCAAAACTGGATTGAGTAACCGTGTAAAAGTGCCCTTCATTAAATATTTTTATTGTAACGTTATATTAAAAAGAGAAAGGATGTGTCATAAATGGCAAGAAAGAAAAGAACAGATAATAAGGGGAGAGTATTAAGGAACGGAGAGCAGCAGAGGAGCGACGGAATGTATCGTTATAGATTTACGGATGCCAGTGGACAACAAAAAACAATATATTCAACGTCTTTAGTTGAACTTAGGGAAAAAGAAGAGGAAGTAAAAAGGCTAAAGATGGAAGGTGTCAATTACTCGAATATTACTCTCAATAAATGGTTTAAAGATTATATGGAGAACTGCAAAAAAGGCAAATTAAAAGAGCAGACATATACACGGTATAATCAATATTGGGATTGGTATGTAAAAGATAGAATAGGAAAAATGAAAATAAAAGATATTAAGCGCATGAATATTATAAAAATGTATACAGATTATCTTAATGGCAAGGATAACGTTACACTATCAATAGGAACGTTAAAATATATAAATAATTTGCTCAATAGTGCTTTTAACTATGCTGTTGTAAATGATGTTATTTTAAAAAATCCATGTATAAACATTATGAAGGAGTTTTGCAAAGAACAACAAAAACAAAAGATTGCATTGACACAAAGAGAGCAGCAGTTGTTTATTAATTACGTTGGAAATGCTACTGATACTAGAATAAAGATATACGAGCCATTGTTCGTAGTTGCTTTTGGTACTGGGTTAAGAATAGGCGAACTATTGGCTTTGACATGGGATGATATAGATTTGAAGAATAATGTTATTAACGTATCGAAAACAATTTATTATCAACCTCAGCCAGATAAAAAGAGGGTACAGAAAATATCCACACCTAAGACAAAAAACTCAATTAGAACTGTGCCATTATTACCAGAAGTAAGAAAGGCTTTGAATGAGCAAAAGGTGCAGCAGTTTAAATTGGGTATACCGAGAGGTGTGGAAGTGGATGGATATAATAATTTTATATTTACAACAATGAACGGAACACCTTATATAAGTGATGCCATTAATTCGGTTATTAAAAGAATAGTAAAAAGAATAAATGAAAGAGAAATAGAAGTTGCTGTAGCAGAGCGCAGAGAACCAGAGTTGTTGCCAGAGTTTTCAGCCCACATAATGCGACATACATTTTGTACTAGGTTGTGTGAAAATGATTTGAACGTTAAAACAATTCAAATGATAATGGGTCATGGAGATATTTCAACAACAATGAATATATACACTCATGTTACAGAAGAAAAGAAACAAATCGAAATGCAGAAACTGTATAATATAAAAATATCATAGACATAGAAAAGGACTGGAGCGCTCTGGTTCTTTTTTTGTAACGTATATTTTGAAGTATAGTGACCCTTTTAGTGACCTTTTTTAATAAACACGTTACAAAACCAGATAAAACCAAAACTGCTGCAAAGTTCTTATTTAAAGGGAAAATAAGTAAAAGAAGAAACATGATAAAACGTAATAAAAACCATAAATCTATATCGCATTAATGCCATATACAGTTGAGTAAAATAATGATTTTTAAAGGCTTTCCCGAGAGTGGGAGAGCCTTATTTTTGTGCTACTGACCTTTTTAGTGACCCTTTTGAAAGAAAATATCTAAAAATTAAATGGAAGTGGGTCTTCTTGCATTATCCATTCTGGAAATCGACACCATACAAATTCTCTTTCAGCCAATTTAACAAAATCATTATAACTTTCTAATAAAATTGGTTCAAGTTTTGAAAAGGCTTTTTTTGCATTAATTTCGTCAAAACTTTTGTTAGGTTTGTATGAACTAGAGTTAAAATCCCAATCAGAGAGTAAGTGATATGTTTCTTCAGAGGTTAGTATTTTTAAAATTAAATCAATGGAGCATGATTCTACCAACATCCCCAATTCTTTAAAGTTCAAAGGATTCAATATTAACATGTATTGTTCTTTAGTTAGTTCTATATAAGGAATATCCTTAAATCGCTCGTAAATAGAATTACAAAAAAAAGTATAAGTTCCTTCGTCAATTGAATTTTGAACATATAAATTATTTATTTTTTTCCAATCTGCAAATATGCATAGCAAAACTAAATTTGCTTTTTCAAAGGAAAAATGTTCTATGTTTTGTCCGATAGCAAAGAGCGCTCGGAAGGCATCAGCATAGGTTTTAATGTTGTTAGCGTTTTTGTTTGCATCTATATGCCTATCTGTCAATTCGTCCAAAGATATATTGAATAAATCCGCTATCCTGCAAATCATTTCAATATCTGGTACGGTTTGCCCGGTTTCCCATTTAGCATATGTTTGTCTAGTAGTTCCAATTTGTTTGGAAACCCATTCTTGCGAACGACCGTCTTTATCTCGTAACGATTTTATTTTTTTTCCTAAATTTATAATATCCATATGTAATCTCCTTATAACATTGAATGTTAAAACAATTTACTTGATTTGTGCTATGTGCAAACAAAAGATGACAATGTTAAATATAATTAACAATTATAAAAACGATGGTAAAAATTATTTACCTAATGTTGAAGTTGCTTTACAAAACATTATACAATACAACTACAGACGTTGCAACGATAAAGAATACTAAAATTAAACAAAAAGGAGATTAGAGGAATGGCAAGAAAAGCACAGATTAAAAAGATTGACAATCCAATAACTGTAGATACAGAAGGTTTAAAGTCCCTATTAAATTGTGGAAGAACCAGTGCTGTTGAGATAGGAAAGCAGGCAGGAGCAGAAATAAGAATAGGAAAGCGTTTGTTGTGGAATGTTTCAAAAGTGGAGCGTTATATCAATGCTATTTCCGATTAAAGGAGATATATAAATGACAAATATAGAAATTTATGAGAGTAATTTAAAATACTTTCATGTAACAAAAAAATACGGAGATAAAGCACAGTGTAAATGTCCTGCACATGATGATAAACAAGCATCACTGACAATTACAAGGGGAGATAAATGTACTTTATTTCATTGTCATGCAGGATGCACGCTTGAGAACATTCTATCAGCAGCAGGACTTGAAAAGAAAGATACCTTTTATAAAGCAGATACTATAAAGCAAAATTGGCAAGCCTATGTTGAAAATAGGGAAAAGCGAAGAATAGAGACAGTTTATAATTACGTTTCTATTAACGGAAATTATGCTTTTACTAAGATTAGACTTGAAGGAAAGAAGATGCTTTATGGAAAACTCGAAAATGAGCGCTTTACATATGGACTAAAGCAGAGTGGCGGAAGAAAGGCATTAAAGGCAATATATGGGAACATAAATTCTTTAAATAAGGCAATTTCAGAAGGTAGACCTATATTTATACCCGAAGGAGAAAAAGACGTTGACACGTTAAAAAAACAAGGGTATAACGCTTTTACTTATGGTGGTGCAGGCGATTGGCAAAAGGAGTTTGCAACGTTATTAAAAGATGCAACAGTATACATACTTGCTGATAATGACGAGGCAGGAAAAAGGGTTGCTCAAACTATAAAGAATGACGTTAAAACAATAGCGAAGAGTGTAAAAATTATTGTTCCTACTCCCAATATTCCAAAGGGCGATATTTCAGACTATTTTGAAGAGCATAGCAAAGAGGAATTTGAACAACTGCTGCTGCAAGATGAAATAAATATTTTGCCTGCTGTAGTAGAAAATAGCGAAAAGGCATTTAATGTAACGGTTACAGATAAATACACTCAAGAGCAGGACCAACAGACTATACAAGAAATTGTATCACGATTGCATAAAGTGAACGCTATAGAAAATTATCATACATCAGACAAAGGCTCTGGAGCGTTATTTGCTGATATATTTAAAAATGTTAGTCGGTATAATCCAGATGTAAAAGACTATATGTTTTTTGATGGCACACGTTGGAGAAAGGACACGGAAGGGCTAGAGGCACGAAAAAGCGCAAAACTTCTAGTAGATGCGTTGTGGCAATATGCACCAGAAGTTGAAAGCATTAACGGTGGAAGGGGAGACTATAGAAAATATATTAATAGTCTTTGTCAGTTACGGAATAGGAATGCAATGTTGAATGATGCCAAAGATAGATACTATTTGTATAATGAGGATTTGGACAAGAACAAATTGTTGTTAAATTGTCAAAATGGTGTTTTAAATTTGAAAAATCAAAAGGTTGCATTAATAAAGCATGATGCAGATTTGCTATTGAGCAAGATTTGTAATGCTGTATATAACCCTGCTGCTACTTGTGAACATTGGGAGAAGTTTCTCAATGAAATTATGCAGGGGGATATTGAAAAAATAAAGTATCTTCAAAAAATAGCAGGAATTTCACTTACTGGAGAAAACAAGGAAGAAAAGTTGTTTATATTGTATGGTGCTACTACAAGAAACGGTAAAAGTACGTTTGTAGAAACTTTAAGTTATATGCTAGGCGATTATGCAATGAATATACAGCCTGAGACATTGGCAGAAAAGACAAATAAGGATAGTAGAGCAGCAAGTGGAGATATTGCACGATTAAAGGGAGTAAGGTTTGTTAATGCAGCAGAGCCACCAAAGAAAATGGTTTTAAGTGCTGACTTGATTAAACAAATGACTGGAAGGGACACAATCACAGCAAGACAAATATATGAGCGAGAATTTGATTTTATACCAGAGTTTAAGTTGGTAATTAATACAAACCATTTGCCACAGATATTAGACAATACAGTGTTTTCTAGTGACAGAATTAACGTGATATTGTTTGATAGGCATTTCACACTGAAAGAGCAAGACAAAGACCTAAAAGATAAATTGAGAAGTAAAGGGGAACTATCGGGTATATTGAATTGGTGTATACAAGGATTGGAACTTTACAGAAAAGAAGGACTGCTCCCACCGAGTGCAGTTGTAAAAGCAACAGAGGAGTATAAAAACCAGTCTGATAAGATAGGCAATTTTATAAGTGAAATGTTAATCAAATCAAAAAATAACGTTACAGTAAAAAGCGTTTATGAAGTATTTTCCAATTGGTGCGAAGATAACGGATACGGTGTTGAAAACAAAAAGAATTTCATATCTGAATTAAGAAGTAGAGGACTTTGGAGTGCTACTGGTACAGTTGACAGCAGAACGTACCATAATGTCATTATGGGCTATGAATTAGCATTTGTTAACATAGAAGAACCTGCCCCTTTTGACGAGAAATAAAAGAAATGTGCAAAATGTGCATTTTTTATGTAAAGTTCCTATAGGGTTATTTTCAAAAACTTTACATAAAATTTGCACAAGATGCACAAAACCCTATAAATAAAGGAATTGAGCGTGTTTTTATTGTAACGTAATTATAAAAAGTAAGTGAGGAGATGTATAAAAAATGTTTTGTCCATTAATAAATCAAGAGTGCAGAAAAGATTGTGTTTTTTGTTCTGATGAAATTTGTGAGATTAAAGAAACGCAGCAGTTGCAGGATATTAATTCGACTTTGATTGAGTTGAATGACGGAATACAAAAGTTAAGTGATATATTGATTGAGAGTGCAAAATGGTAGCAGGGTATTTTATTGTAACGTGGTTTAGATAATTATCTGAATTTCCACAAGATAGTGTTAAGAAATGTTAAGATTTATCCATCAAAAGGTATGCGTACTTTTTCGCACACAAAATGTTGTTTGATTTTTGGTTGTATGGTACATTGATAATTGAATAGTGATAGTTAGGATGATATAATACTAAAAAATTTGTTTGGGAGAAAAAATGAAAAAAATTGAGAATTTTGATATGTTGCTTTATTGCCTTAATGAATCAATGTGGAAATTAGAGTGTTTTTCTATGTCATCAGGGAAGTATAGTGCAGAAAAGACATTTTTCATTATTGGAACGGCTCTTCATTGGTTAGTAGATTGTTATGAGAGAATTGAAAAAATAGGATTGTTAGACGAAAGCGATAAAATACAAGTGTCAGCGCTCCGTTTTGCGAACAATTGCCTTAAACATAATATTACCCTGGGAGATTTCAGAGAAAAAGCAGAAGGCGCAACACTCCCAATATTATTAGATGGCTCGGCAGAATTGTGGCATTATGCATGGAAAGATTTAGATTATGTTCAAGAAATTCAAAACGAGAATCAGAGGAAAAACTATAATAAAATATTGAGAGGAAAAGCAATTGTGAACACATTTAGAGAAGATGTTGAGAAAGTAAATAATTATTATAAAAAATACACATCTGAACAACGCAATTAAATAAAATTATAGTGCCAACTATCAATATAGGTAGTTGGTTTTTTTATGCAGAAAGTTAAGAATAGTTAAGGTTTGCGCACATATAGGAAAATATGTTGACATGGTTACGCGCGCGTAGGAAGGCTGATGAAATATTATTCGGCACTTTCGGCAGCCCTAAAAAAAGCATTCCGACATTTCCGACACCCTAAAAATTATTCGGAGATTTCGGAGTCCCCAAAAAGGAGATTGGGTATTTCCAAATTGGAAAAAGCCCTCCTAAGTTGAACTTAGGGGGGTAAATAATTCTGCACCTTATCAGAACCTTAATTTGCTGAACGCAATTTTGCGTTGTCCTATGTCCTAAAATGAGGTGTACCCTTAGGTACGGGGCACGGAACAATTTTCCTACCCTTGAGATGTTCTCTTAGTGGACACCCCGAAATCTAAACAAGTGTACATCAAGTACGGTTGTAAGCCTATGTTGAAGTTAGGCTTTTTCACAAAATAATGAAAAACACCACCGTCGAAATTTCGACACCTTGCCCTGAACGTTTTATTCACTCCTATGCCATCCAAAATGGATGATTTAAGTTTCGCTAAAAATTTATCAAAAGTTCAACCAACGCAAGATTGCTTTCGTTAACCAGTGCAAAATTGGACACATTGGCAGAGCAAAATTGTGCTGCCAGATTATAAATGATAGGGCAGCAGCAGTTTGTTGTTGTGGAGAAATAAAACGAGCGTTACAATACACACGATTGAAAAACAAATACATAAAAATGCTCGAAATACGGCTTTTATTGTAACGATTTATAAATTAGCGTTGCAGTAAATAAAATGCAACGTTGCAACGAAAATACAAGACAGCAGGGTATGTTTGCTTTGGTAACGGTTGTATTTTTTTATGCAACTCACTAACAAAACTGTTAGAGAACTGTAAGAAACGTTACTACAAAATAGGATGTATCTGTTTGAATGATAATAGATAGAGTGCAGCAGATTTTAGAATTATTGTGATTGTCCGAATTAGTAAAATATGTTATGCTGTTAATTGGGAAATTAAGAACGAGGCGGTTAACCCTCTTTTTACGGAGGGTATAAAAAAGCCCTCCGATACAAATGAAAGGGGGGGCATGCCAATGGTTACATATTCGGATTTATTTCAGATTTGTATATTCATTGTTGCCCTTGTGGGTCTGTGCTATCAGATTTTCAAGGACAAAAGAAAATAACCGCCATTACTCGCAATAATGACGGTTTGTGTTAAATAAACTTATAATTGTTGAGGGTTAACCGTTTCGGATTTCCCTTTTTCTATTCTCAATATAGCATATCTTAATCAGATTAGCAATAATTTTCTTGTAACGGATTTTGACATTATGTAGTAGTTAATCATTTACATATTCAATAAGGTCTCCTGGTTGGCACTCCAAAAGAGCACATATTTTGTCAATGTTTTCCCAAGAGACAAGTTCGTTTTGTCTTATTTTTTGTAACGTACTTTCTCCAAAAAGTTTTTCCTTTCGAATACGATAACTTGAAAAACCTTTGTTCTTTAACTCTGTGAGTATATCAATCTTATATTTGATAGCCATGTTTTTATCTCCTTTCACTAGAATTATGAAATATCGGGGGGCGAAATTAAAAAATATCCCACTCTTTCATAATATCATTATAGCATGATATACACAGAAAACAAGTGTACAAAGTGCACAAATTAAACACTCAATATTTGTGTATAATGTCAATAGGCATACACAGAGATTTGGTGTATAATATATACATAAGATAAAGACAAGCCAAACGGTGGAACGAGTAACTTGCCTTTAATCTTAAATACATATAAAGGGGGTAACGCTATGTTACTAATCGGCTTACTCATCAAGATTGTACTAGTTGCATTACTAATCAAATCAATCATTGATGAAATGTAGAGCAATCGCCAACGTTGTGAAACGTCGGCATCCCCTTTTTAAGTATAATAACATGAAATTAAAGAAAAGCAAAGGAGATTGAAACATGGGAACAAGAGCATTAAACAACAGAATTGAAAAGATTAAGGAACTGGAGAAACAGAAAGCAGAACTTGAGAAGCAGATTGACAGTATTAAGGCAGAAATCAAGGAAGAAATGAAAAACAAGAACATTAACGAATTAGATACTGGATTGTACATAGTAAGATTTAAAGACGTTACAACAAACAGATTCGACAGCAAGGCTTTTAAGATAGACCATATTGATTTGTACAATGAATATTTAAAAGCAGCAGTCAGCAAGCGTTTCAGCATTGCATAAAAAAAGAACCGTTACACAAGAGCATAAAAAGGTAACGGCTCAATGGGAGAGAGGCGTTTGCCCCTCATATATATTATAGCAAGGAATATGTATAAAATCAATAAAGACAGTCCCCAAGAATGATAAACCAACCTTGACTGGGAAGAGTATGGAAAACTTAATAATTAGAAGATTAGAGAATAAAAGAAAATATATGAATGATATTAGAAGAGCCTTAGATGGCAAGACATATAATGAACTTAGCGAGGAACTTTTTGTAATAACTCAATTATATTCAACACTTTATTTAATTAGAGTAGGAATGTATGAGAGCGATTCCACGGAAGATATAAGCAGAGCATTATATTTAGTTGAAAATGGTATGTATACATCAATTAAGAAGATTGGCGAAATGATGGGGGAGGATTATTTAGAGATGAGATAATAGGAGTGATGCAGAATGAAAGAAATAGAGAAAATTTTTAACAACTTTGATAAATTATACGATAACTGGGAAGATTTTGAGGAAACCCTAAAATGCCGTGAGGTGTTATGGGACTATATGAAACATCATAATTTCTTTGGTAAGGCAGAAAGTAGTCAAACAGAATTAAAACTTGATGAACATATAGGAACCTTAGAGACACAAATGGAAAGGCAGGGTTTTGTTTACGGTTTTCGGTATGCAGTTTCTTTGTTGATAGATTGCAATAATATCAAGATAAGTTAAAGCATATATGATGTGAGGGGGTAATAAATAGTTACTCCCTTTTAGCCTCGATTGGGGAGTTTTCCCCAGTCCAAAACTGGATTGAGTAACCGTGTAAAAGTGCCCTTCATTAAATATTTTTATTGTAACGTTATATTAAAAAGAGAAAGGATGTGTCATAAATGGCAAGAAAGAAAAGAACAGATAATAAGGGGAGAGTATTAAGGAACGGAGAGCAGCAGAGGAGCGACGGAATGTATCGTTATAGATTTACGGATGCCAGTGGACAACAAAAAACAATATATTCAACGTCTTTAGTTGAACTTAGGGAAAAAGAAGAGGAAGTAAAAAGGCTAAAGATGGAAGGTGTCAATTACTCGAATATTACTCTCAATAAATGGTTTAAAGATTATATGGAGAACTGCAAAAAAGGCAAATTAAAAGAGCAGACATATACACGGTATAATCAATATTGGGATTGGTATGTAAAAGATAGAATAGGAAAAATGAAAATAAAAGATATTAAGCGCATGAATATTATAAAAATGTATACAGATTATCTTAATGGCAAGGATAACGTTACACTATCAATAGGAACGTTAAAATATATAAATAATTTGCTCAATAGTGCTTTTAACTATGCTGTTGTAAATGATGTTATTTTAAAAAATCCATGTATAAACATTATGAAGGAGTTTTGCAAAGAACAACAAAAACAAAAGATTGCATTGACACAAAGAGAGCAGCAGTTGTTTATTAATTACGTTGGAAATGCTACTGATACTAGAATAAAGATATACGAGCCATTGTTCGTAGTTGCTTTTGGTACTGGGTTAAGAATAGGCGAACTATTGGCTTTGACATGGGATGATATAGATTTGAAGAATAATGTTATTAACGTATCGAAAACAATTTATTATCAACCTCAGCCAGATAAAAAGAGGGTACAGAAAATATCCACACCTAAGACAAAAAACTCAATTAGAACTGTGCCATTATTACCAGAAGTAAGAAAGGCTTTGAATGAGCAAAAGGTGCAGCAGTTTAAATTGGGTATACCGAGAGGTGTGGAAGTGGATGGATATAATAATTTTATATTTACAACAATGAACGGAACACCTTATATAAGTGATGCCATTAATTCGGTTATTAAAAGAATAGTAAAAAGAATAAATGAAAGAGAAATAGAAGTTGCTGTAGCAGAGCGCAGAGAACCAGAGTTGTTGCCAGAGTTTTCAGCCCACATAATGCGACATACATTTTGTACTAGGTTGTGTGAAAATGATTTGAACGTTAAAACAATTCAAATGATAATGGGTCATGGAGATATTTCAACAACAATGAATATATACACTCATGTTACAGAAGAAAAGAAACAAATCGAAATGCAGAAACTGTATAATATAAAAATATCATAGACATAGAAAAGGACTGGAGCGCTCTGGTTCTTTTTTTGTAACGTATATTTTGAAGTATAGTGACCCTTTTAGTGACCTTTTTTAATAAACACGTTACAAAACCAGATAAAACCAAAACTGCTGCAAAGTTCTTATTTAAAGGGAAAATAAGTAAAAGAAGAAACATGATAAAACGTAATAAAAACCATAAATCTATATCGCATTAATGCCATATACAGTTGAATAAAATGTTTATTTTAAAGGCTTTCCCAGAAGAGGGAGAGCCTTTTATTTTTACTTTTTGTACCAGAGTTATTTACATTTAGTAAACTCATTGTTTTGTTTGTTAGGGTAATTTTAAGTTCTCATTGCTCCATCAACGGATAAAATCTCGCCTGTTACATAACTAGCCATATCGCTTGCCAGGAATAAAAATGCATTTGCAATATCTTCTGGTTCGCCGACTCTTCTTAATGGAATAGCATTAATCAGTGGTTGTATCATCTGTTCAGGGAGAGCAGCTACCATATCGGTTTTTGTGATTCCCGGTGCGACAGCATTGACACGAATGTTGCTTGGACCAAGTTCTCTTGCCAAAGACCAGGTGAGACCGTTTACAGCAGACTTACTTGCAGGATATGCTACACCACTTGGCTGACCACAGATGCTGACCATGGAGCTTGTATTTAAGATACATCCTCCTCCCTGTTCCTTCATAATTTTTGATACTGGCATTACAGCGTTAAAAATTGCATTTACATTCAACTGCATAACGTTTGAAAACTGTTCCGCTGTATAATCATCAATTTTGGTACTGTCAGATATTCCGGCATTATTTACGAGAATATCAATTCTTCCATATTGTTCTTTAATTTGGTAAATTGTTTCTTCTACTTCTTCGGCGTTCATAAGATTAGGAAAATATCCGGAAACATCCCATGAATTATTTTCTTTTTCTAATGATGCCAGAGCCTTGTTTACGGTTTCCTCTCTGGAACCGAATAGAACAACTTTGGCACCGTTTTCCAAATATTTTTTTACAATTGCGTAACCGATGCCTCTTGTCCCGCCTGTAATGATTGCAACTTTTCCTTTTAACATTGCATACACCTCCAATATAAAATGAATATATATGATTATTATATAACAAAATGGTAAATATACCCATAAATTTTTAAGAAGAATTTGGAATGCCATTTTACTTTACATTTTAGTTGAAGGAGCGTTATAATATTTTCCAGAGGTGAGTAAAAATGAGAAAAAAACTATTTTGCATTGTTATGTCAATGATCATAACATTATCATTGACAGTACATGGAAATGACAAAATCCTGGTGCAAAACAAATTGATAGGAGCTAACACTGCAGATAAAGTATTGAAAAGTACTACATTTACAATAGATAAAGATACAGCAAAGAAAATAGTAAAGCATCATAACGAAAAGTCAAAGTTAACAAAATTTGAAAAATATAAAAAAATGATAACCCATTTGGGAATTGTATCATCAGATAATGAAAATGATTTTGTGAAGATAAAGAAGCAGCCGGAAAAGAAATCAAAAACAGTTGGTTATGTACCAGATGAAAAACCTGTTGTAGTAATTGAACTGGTAGGTAAATGGTATAAAGTAAAATCAGGAAAGATTATAGGATATATAAAACAGGAAAATGTAACGGTAGATGACGAGGTAGAAAATCTTTTATTAGACAATTATGGTATTGAGGCACTTATTAAAGTTTCAAATGTAAAGTTGAGAAGTAGTGCAAAGAATTCCAACAGTGCAGTGGGGATGGGATACAAAGGAAACGTTTATCCAGTGATAGGTTTTTCTAATGATTATAAAAAGATTCGTATTCAAAGAACAGAGACAATAGCAGGCTGGGTATCGATTAAAGATGTGGATATCAAGATATTGTGGGATAGTGCAATGACAAAGACGGAGTATGATGCCTACATAGAAGAACAGGAAAGAATACAAGAAGCAGAATTACAAAAGATTTTAAATGCGGGGATTCATAAGACGGGAGATACGTTGTTTGATACGATTTCTGCATTAATTGCTCATAATGAATCAGGGAATTATGTTGCGGCAAGAAATGGTCTTCCGCAGTATAAAGGAGAAAAAACAATAACTGTAGGTGCATGGCAGTGGTATGGAGAAAGGGCTCATAGTCTTTTGAAAAGAATTTACACAAGTGATTCAAAGAAAGCAAGACAGTTAATCAAAGATGCGATATCTGGAAATAGAAAGAAAAAAGAAGAAAAGACAGAAGCCTTGTGTAAGGAAATCACGAGCAGTTCAAGTTGGGAAAGCCGAAAGAGAAGTTTCAGTAAAGAAGAGTTGGTGGCAGTGAAAGCTATGCTTGGCAGCAGTAATGGCATTTCGATACAAAACACACAGGCAAAGGAAGATATTACCAGAAGGATTTCTGTAGCAAGAAATACTTATAAACTGACGAATCCACAATTGATTGCATATTTTTGTGATATGTTTTGGCAGAATCCGGAAAATGCCAGAATGATTACAAAGGCAGCGATTGAGCATTTTAAAAGTGCAAAGAAATTGAACGAAGAGAAAGATGGATTAAAAGTTTTGCATGAAATTGCTACGAAGAATTCCGTCTTAGGAAAATTCTCAGGAAGAAGAAATTATACTTATTCTGTCTGTAAAAAAATCAGCAAGAAATAATTATAAAATAAAAAGAAGCCATACGAAAATAATTTTTGTGTGACTTCTTTTTTTATTGTTTCAATAATAATTTTTACATTTTTAATAAGTCTTCCTGAGAAATAAGTTTAATGTTATTTTTCTTTAAGACAGCAGCAACTTTGTCGTTTTCCTTCACTCTGAAAATCATAAGAGCATCGTCTGTTCCTCTGGCGAGGAATGTGTAAACATATTCAACACTGACGCCAGCTTCGGCAAGAATGTTCATGGCCTGTGCCATTGCACCTGGCTTGTCAGGAATTTTTACTCCGATAACCTGTGTCAGATTGCATATCCAATCATTGTCTTTAAGCAATGTTAAAGTATCAAGTGGTTTATCCACGATGATTCTGATAATACCGAAATCGCTGGAATCTGCAATTTCAAATGCTCTCATATCTATTTGGTTTTCTGCAATAAAATTTGTAAACTTTGCAAGATTACCAGGTTTATTTTCTATAAAAACTGAAATTTGATTAATATACATATTTTTACCTCCTATAAAAAGATATTAAATTTTTCGTTTGTCAATGACACGTACTGCTTTACCTTCTGAGCGGGTAATAGATTTTGGTTCTACTAATTTTACTTTAGCGTAAATACCAAGCATACTCTTTAATGCAGCAACAATTTCTTTTTCCTTGACTTCAATGGCACCAATAGTGTCAGAAAACATTTCAGGTGTCATGTCTACTAGAACTTCCATTGTATCGCTGTTGTTTACGCGGTCAACAATGAGCTGATAATTAGCAGGCATACCCTGTTTGATAAGTACTTCTTCAATCTGGGATGGATAAACATTTACACCCTTAATAATCAGCATGTCGTCTGATCTTCCCATAAGTCTGTGAATACGTGCATGAGTACGTCCACATTTACATTTCTCTCTTGTAATGTATGTAATATCCTTTGTACGATATCTGATAAGAGGAAATGCCTCTTTCGCAAAACTGGTAAATACCAGTTCACCAATTTGTCCGTCCGGAACAGGTTCCAGAGTATCTGGATCAACAATTTCCGGAAGGAAATAGTCCTCGCAGATATGCATTCCGTCCTGTGCTTCACATTCAAAGGCTACGCCGGGACCTTCAATTTCTGTAAGACCATAGATATCATAAGCTTTAATTCCAAGTTTTTCTTCTATATCATGTCTCATTTCCTCTGACCATGCTTCAGCACCAAAGATGCCGGCTTTTAATTTGATCTGGTCCTGTATACCCCGTTCATGAATTGACTCAGCCAGATAAGAAGCGTAACTTGGTGTACAACAAAGAATAGTAGAGCCTAAGTCCATCATGAATTGTAACTGTCGATCTGTATTACCGGATGACATTGGAAGAGTTAAACATCCAACTTTGTGAGAACCGTCATTTAAACCAGGCCCACCGGTAAAAAGCCCATATCCATAAGATACATGGCAGACATCTTCACTTGTACCGCCTGCTGCTGCAATGGCACGAGCACAACCGTTGCCCCATTTGTCAATATCAGCATGGGTATAGAAATCGACAACTCTCTTTCCGGTTGTTCCGGATGTTGACTGAATACGAACACAGTCTTTTAAAGGAATTGCTAATAAATCGTATGGATAAGCATCTCTTAAATCATCCTTGGTTAAGAATGGAAGTTTTGGCAGGTCTTCTACGCTTTTAATATCATCAGGAGTGACACCTGCTGCTTCCATTTTTTTTCTATAAAAAGGTACGTTTTCGTATACTCTTTTTACAACATCTAATAGTCCGTCATTCTGCCACTGCTCAATGGTTTCACGAGAGGCAGTTTCAATATCTTCTTGAAAATATTTTCCCATTGTATTATTCCTTTCTTCGTTACATAATTTTATATAATAATTTTACAATATTTAGTACTTTAAAGCAATAAAGAAAAAATTATAACAGGAAAAACATAAATTTTTGAAGAAGAAAAATAAAAAACATTTTCATAAAAACGTTACAAAAATATGTTTTTTTGTCAAATAATACCTTTTTATAAGGGTAAAATGCAGAAAAAACAACTTTTATAATTGCTTAAAATCCAATACAATAAAAACATTTTTCTGATTATAAAATATGGTATTTAGGAAAATCATATGTTATAGTGGGCTTATATGGCAAGTGCGTTTTAAACGTAGTTTTGTTGATAACAAAAATATATTGAGAAGTTAAAAACAATATGCTTTGGAGGATAACAAAAATGAGCGAAAGTTTAAGAGGAATTCCGGTAGAGGGATTTGCCGAAAAGAGCCGTGAGGCAGCAGTGGAAGGTATCGTATTATTAAAAAATGAGAATGGTGTACTTCCGTTTACAAAAGAAGACAAAATTTCAGTATTTGGCAGACCACAGTTAGAATATTATAGAAGTGGAACTGGTTCAGGAGGGGCTGTTCAGGTTGAATATGCTGCAAATATTATTGAAGGTTTTCAAAAAAGTGATTTACATATAAACGAAGAACTGGCAAACGATTATGTAGAATGGTTGAAGGATCATCCGTTTGACAATGGCGGAGGTGGCTGGGCTGCTGAACCATGGTTCCAAAAGGATATGGATATTACCATAGAGTATGCAAAGAAACAGGCAGCGGTTTCTAATAAGGCTGTATATATTATCGGTCGTACTGCCGGTGAGGATAAAGATAACTATAATGGAGCAGGAAGTTATCTTTTAACAGATGAAGAAATTGCGAATCTTAAGAATATTACAGAGGCATTTGATGATGTAGTCGTTGTTTTGAATGTATCTAATATTATTGATATGAAGTGGATGAATGACCCACAGTTTCATGGAAAGATTAAGGCAGTTGCATATGTCTGGTCTGGTGGAATGGAAGGTGGAAATGCAGTTGTTGATGTTCTTTCAGGCAAAGAAACTCCAAGCGGAAAGCTTCCGGATACTGTTGCTGAAAATTTAGAGGATTACCCATCAGCGGAGAATTTTGGAAATCCATTAACAAATCTTTATCAGGAAGATATTTATGTAGGATATAGATATTTTGAAACTTTTGCACCGGAAAAGGTAATGTTTGAATTTGGATATGGTATTTCCTATACAACATTTCATATTGAGAGATTATCAGCAGGGGCAGAAGGCAATGAAATCAAGATTCAGGTTAAGGTAACAAACACTGGAGATAAATATTCTGGTAAAGAAGTTGTTCAGGTATATTACAGTGCACCACAGGGAGCGCTTGGAAAGCCGGTAAAAGAACTTTGCGCTTATGCAAAGACAGAAAAACTTGCTCCAGGAGAAAGCCAGATTATTGATATTGCATTTGCTATTGATGATATGGCATCTTATGATGACAGTAATGCTACGGGACATAAGTCATGTTATGTTTTAGAAGCAGGTAATTATGTAATCTATGTTGGTAATAGTGTAAGAAAAGTAGAAAAAATATATACATATCAATTAGAGGAATTAAAAGTAGTAGAACAGTTGTCAGAAGTCTGCTGTCCAGATGATGATAATCTTACAATTTTAAGACCGGGTAGTCAAAAAGCAGATGGAACCTTTGAGAAAGAATACGTTCCTTCTCAGAAACCAACTGTAGATATGGCAAAGAGAATAGAGGATAATCTCCCAGAGACGATGGAGATTACTGGAGATAAAGGAATTACACTTCAGGATGTTCATGCAGGAAAGAATAGTTTAGAAGAGTTTGTAGCACAGCTTACTGTAGAGGAAATGGCACAGATTGTCAGAGGTGAAGGAATGAGTAACCCTCGTGTAACACAGGGTACGGCCTCTGCTTTTGGTGGTATATCAGATGCCTTGTTTGGATATGGAATTCCAGCAGCTTGTTGTGCAGATGGCCCTAGTGGACTTCGTTATGATGGAAAGGCTGTTCAGCTTCCAATTGGCACAGCCCTCTCATCTTCATGGAATGATAAATTAGTTAGAGAACTCTATACAATGGAAGGTGAGGAGTTAAGAAGAAACCAGGTAGATACATTATTAGGACCAGGGGTAAATATTCATAGACATCCTTTAAATGGACGTAATTTTGAGTATTATTCAGAAGATCCATATCTTTCAGGAACTATGGCGGTAGCATCTACCGGAGGTATTAAAGATGGTGGCGCATGGGGAACGATTAAACATTATGCGTTGAATGGACAGGAAGCGCACAGATTTAAGATTGATGCGGTTTGTTCTGAGCGTGCCATCCGAGAAATATATTTAAAATCATTTGAAATGGCAGTAAAAGAAAAAACAGTTATGACATTGATGACTAGTTACAATCCGATTAACGGACATTGGGCAGCATCTAATTATGACCTTTGCACCACAGTACTTCGCGGCGAGTGGGGATATGAAGGCATTGTTATGACTGACTGGTGGGCGAAGATGAACGATGTTGTAGAAGGTGGAGAAGAATCTAACCAGGATACACGCGATATGGTACGTTCACAGAATGATGTATATATGGTTGTAAATAACAATGGTGCAGAGGTCAATTCAAACAGTGATAATACAGAAAGTTCTGTGGAAGCAGGAACACTTACCGTTGGAGAACTTCAGAGAGCTACAATGAATATCTGCAACTTTATATTGAATGCTCCTGTTATTGAGAGAGAATTAGTTGATACTGATGTAGCAAAATACTATCCATCAGTTTCTGTAGAGGAAGCAAAATATCAGCAGTTTAATCTGGCAGAGGATAACAAGGTAATGTTTGACTGTGGTAAGGAAGCAACGATGATTGTAGAAGAAGATGCAGAGTATACGATTATTGTAAATATCTCATTTGCAAAATCAAATCTAGCACAGTCTACAGTCAATGTGAATGCCAATGGTGAGACAATGGTAGTTATTCAGACAAACGGAACAGATGGAAACTGGATTACGCAGAAACTGTGTAAGGTGAAGTTAGATAAAGGTGCATATAACTTGAAGTTAGAAGATGTCCTTGCAGGAATCGAAGTGAAATATATGCAGTTTAAAAAATTAAAAAAGAAATAGAAAATATAAAGTAAACTAAAAACCAGCAGTTGGGAGATTCAGAAATAAATGCCCCAATAGCTGGTTTTTATTATACGTTCTTATACATGCTCTTTTTTCTCATATCTCCAAAATTCATATGTACTATATTTCTGAGCGGTTTCTGTCATCCAATGAAATACCCTGTTTCTCAACTCTTCTTTTGCAGACTTTTTGCTTAGGGTTGGGTTCGCATACATTGGATTGCTACAATACACAGTAATTGCAGGGGACCTGAAAAATAATCGAAAAGGCCAGTGGCGCTTCCTGTATGTAACGACAGATGCAACAACAGGTGCATTTAAAACTACAGGATAAGCAAAGCTGGCACTTTTAAAAGGACGGATTCCTACATAATATGGCCATATGTGAGCTTCGGGGTAAATGGTAATGCATGATTTTTCCTGAATTCTTTTGGTAACCGTATGAATCATCTTTTTCATACTGGCAATATCATATCCGATAGGCATTGCCCCAAGCATATCCACAAGGTGGCGAAGTCCCGTGATAGAAAAGGCATCGTTACCTGCAATGAAATAAGTCCGGTGTCCCCAGCCGGAGACTGTTGCGGAAATCAAGGGGTCAATATGCTGTGTATGATTGCTATATAAAAAACAGCCAGTCTTTAACTTTTTAATTACTTTTTTGTTTTTGATTCTTAAGCCTACAATAAAAGTATTAAAAATTTTTACTAGAGGATACACAATCAGAAAATAAAGAATATCTGCAAAAAAATTCCACAATTTACTTTCGTGTATCCATTTATAATTTTTTGGTAAAGGTTTCGTTTTGATACCCTGTGTTGCGGCAAAGTCATCGTTTAATTCATCTTCATAATAAATTGTTTTCATATGTATCACCTTAAATAATAGAAAGTATCATTTGTTCCATCTGATCCATGCATTTATCAAACTGCCATTGTTGTGCGAAGTCTGCATAATCCAGGCTGCGTTGTTCTTTTTCTTTCGGATGTTCAATCCAGTAATCAATTCTGGCAGCTAAATCCCTTGGATTGTTGCACTTAAATAAATTTTTATCATCTAATGCGAAATATTTCGTAGCAGAGCGGGGTGAATTATTAATTACTGGAACAAGCCCACAGGAGATTGCTTCCAAACAGGAAATTGCTTCTAATTCAATTTCAGCAGCATGTACATATAAGTCTGCAGATCCAATTACTTTTAAAAGCTCATCTCTGGAATAAAATTTCATAACCGGCTGGATAGGTAAATGCTTGGCTGAATACATCTGAATCTTCTTTTTTTGTGGACCGTCTCCTGCAAAAATTAACTGGATACGGTTACGGTATTTGCTTTTATTTACAGCTTTCAGTAAAACAGAATGCGTTTTTTCTTTGCTGTATCTTCCGATATATAATATGCGGAATAAACCATCATCTTTTTTATATTTTGGAATACCACGGTTAAACTGGTAATTCACGCCGTTGGAGATTACATGGTGCGGTGTAATACCTACTACATTTTCAAATGTATTACAAATAAATTGTGTAGGGTAGTGGATAGCATCGCAATATTGATAGAGATGCTTATAAAAAATTTTGTAGACGCGATTGTTAAAACGATGGGCATTCATTAAATGTAAATGATTTGAGAAGTTTTCTGCCTGACAATGAAATCCGGCAGATAGTGGAATACCGTGTTTGTTACAATATTTTGCCACGTAGCAACCGGTTAAAAATGGAACCATAATATGTACTGCATCAATGCCTTTTAGCGCTTCTCTGATAACTTTTTTATCAGGACGGGCAATACTTACGCCGTTTTTTTCCACATAACTATTAAGGGGGCCTACATTGAGTGTTTTTACAATGTAATATCCGAATTTTCCTGTTTTCTCTGTGTCAGGGCAGATAATGCGAACCTCATGCCCTTTTGCCCGCAGGGAACGAATCAGGTTCATGGCAGCTATAGTAGTGCCGTTATTTTCTTCTCCAAGTACATCACTGACTACTGCAATTTTCATATAAATTTCCTCTCATAATATGTATCTTTGCCTTGTAAAATCTGGCGGTTTACATTTTTCTTATGTATACATTTTAGTGTAAATTTATCCATAGTATACCAAATAAAATATATGAAAGCAAAATTAGACAAAATAGAAGTTTTGTTTAATGCCAAAACGCATGCTTTACTTGAAAAGAACCCTTAAATTATATATAATAAAATAGACTGATTAGTTAGTAAATTAAATGGAGGAAACAATGATTAAATTATCAAATGGAGGAGCCTACCTTATCAATGGAACCGAGGTTATTGAAGAGGGTAGTGAAGAATTATTAAAAAGTAAATTAGGTGATAAGTATCTTTCAAAAGAAGAGGCTGGTAAGAATACTATCGCTTACGGTATTTTGAAAGAACATAATACATTAGGAAGTATGGACAAGCTTCAGATAAAATTTGACAAACTTACTTCCCACGATATTACATTTGTAGGAATTATTCAGACAGCCAGAGCATCAGGACTTGAAAAGTTCCCGATTCCGTATGTGTTGACAAACTGTCATAACAGTTTATGTGCAGTAGGCGGAACAATCAATGAAGATGACCATATGTTTGGACTGACATGTGCAAAGAAATATGGTGGAATGTATGTACCACCTCATCAGGCAGTAATTCATCAGTTTGCAAGAGAAATGCTTGCAGGCGGTGGAAAGATGATTTTAGGAAGTGATTCACACACCCGTTATGGTGCACTTGGTACGATGGCAATGGGTGAGGGAGGACCGGAACTTGTAAAACAGCTTCTTTCACAGACATATGACATTAACAGACCGGAAGTTATCGGTATCTATATGACAGGTGAGCCGGCAAAGGGTGTAGGTCCTCAGGACGTGGCACTTGCGATTATCGGTGAGGTATTTGATAAAGGTTATGTAAAGAATAAAGTAATGGAATTTGTGGGACCGGGAGTTTCATCTTTAAGTGCAGATTTCAGAATCGGTGTAGATGTAATGACCACAGAGACTACATGTCTTTCATCTATTTGGAGAACTGATGAAGAGATTAAAGAGTTTTACGATATTCATGGCAGAGTAGAGGAATATAAAGAATTAAATCCGGGAGAGGTTACATACTATGACGGAATAGTTTATGTAGATTTGTCAAAAATTAAACCTATGATTGCAATGCCGTTTCATCCTAGCAACACATATACCATTGATGATGTTAATGCAAACATCGAGGATATTTTAAGAGATGTTGAAAAGAAAGCATTAGTTTCATTGGATGGACAGGTTGATTATCAGCTTACAAACAAAATCAGAAATGGCAAGCTATATGTAGATCAAGGTATCATTGCAGGTTGTGCAGGTGGTGGATTTGAGAATATCTGTGCAGCAGCTGATATCTTAGAAGGAAAGAGTATCGGCGCAGATGAATTTACATTGAGTGTTTATCCTGCGTCAATGCCGGTATACATGGAGTTAATTAAAAATGGTGCAGCAGCTTCCATTATGGGAGCGGGTGGTGTTATGAAGACAGCGTTCTGCGGACCTTGTTTTGGAGCAGGTGATACACCATCAAATAATGCATTTAGTATCAGACATTCTACAAGAAACTTCCCGAATAGAGAAGGAAGTAAGCTGCAGAATGGACAGATTTCATCAGTTGCCCTTATGGATGCACGTTCAATCGCAGCTACAGCAGCTAATAAAGGATATTTAACATCTGCTACAGATTTAGATACAGAGTATAAAGGACGTAAATATCACTTCGATAGTAGTATTTACGAAAACAGAGTATTTGATTCAAAGGGTGTAGCTGATCCGGAAACAGAAATTCAGTTTGGACCAAACATTAAGGACTGGCCGGAAATGGTTGCATTGACAGATAATTTATTATTGAAAGTGGTATCGGAGATTCATGATCCGGTAACAACGACAGATGAGTTGATTCCATCTGGTGAGACATCATCTTATCGCTCCAATCCTTTAGGACTTGCAGAATTTGCATTGTCACGTAAGGATCCGGAATATGTTGGAAAGGCAAAGGAAGTTCAGAAGGCAGAAAAAGCAAGAGAAGCAGGAAACTGTCCGGGAGAGGTTTTACCAGAAGTACATGAGTGTACATCACTTATTAAGGAAAAGCTTCCACAGTACCCGATCAGCAAGGAAACGATTGGTATCGGTAGTACAATTTATGCAGTCAAACCAGGTGATGGTTCTGCAAGAGAGCAGGCAGCATCCTGTCAGAAGGTGCTTGGCGGCTGGGCGAATATTGCACAGGAGTATGCAACAAAGAGATATCGCTCAAATCTGATTAACTGGGGAATGCTTCCATTTATCTATGAGGAGGAAAATCTCCCATTTAAGAAAGATGATTATATATTTGTTCCAAATATTGCAGAAGCAGTAAGAGATAAAGCGACAGAAATACCTGCATATGTTGTAGGTGAAGAGATGAAGCCATTTACATTAAAACTTGGTGAAATGACAGATGATGAGAGAGACATTATTTTAAAAGGATGTTTAATTAACTATAACAGAGTATAGAAAGCAAAAACTATAAGGCAGCGTAATGGCATGCGGGAAGGAAAACCATATGGGAAACAAAAAAGCGATAACAAAAGATGATTGTTATTTGTTCGGTCAAGGCACTCACTATGAAATTTATGAGAAATTAGGTGCACATATAACAGAAGTAGACGGAGTGAAAGGAACACACTTTGCAGTGTGGGCACCAAATGCCGTAAATGTTGCTGTCATTGGTGATTTTAATGACTGGCTCGGATTTGACCATAATATGAAGATGGAGAACGACTCGGGTATCTGGGAATTGTTTGTTCCGGAAGTGGGCGAGGGAGCAATGTACAAATATGTAATTTCCACACAGACAGGAGATACGTTGTATAAAGCAGATCCATATGGAAACTGGGCAGAGGTTCGTCCAGATAATGCTTCACGTGTGGCAGATATAGATTCTTATCAATGGAATGATGCAAAGTGGATTCGTCAAAAAGCATCAGAGAACCATTATGAACAGCCAATGTCTATTTATGAAGTGCATCCAGGTTCATGGAAAAAGGAATTTCATGGACCGGATGATGAAGACGGATTTTATGATTATAGACGTATGGCAGATGAACTGGTGAAATATGTAGTCGATATGGGATATACTCATGTGGAGTTAATGGGAATTTTAGAACATCCATTTGACGGTTCATGGGGATATCAGGTAGTGGGGTACTACGCACCAACATCTAGATATGGAACGCCACAGGATTTTATGTATCTGGTGGATTCTTTCCATAAAGCGGGTATTGGAGTTATTCTGGATTGGGTTCCGGCACATTTTCCAAGAGATGCTCATGGATTAGCCTTTTTCGATGGAACACCACTTTACGAATACGCAGACACCAGAATGGGAGAACATCCGGACTGGGGAACAAAGGTATTTGACTATTCAAAGACAGAAGTAAGTAATTTCCTGATTGCTAATGCACTTTTCTGGGTAGAAAAATATCATATAGATGGACTTCGGGTAGATGCAGTGGCATCTATGCTGTATCGTGATTATGGTAGAAATGATGGACAGTGGATTCCTAATATTCATGGTGGAAATGAAAATTTAGAGGCTGTTGAGTTCTTTAAACACCTCAGCAGTATTATGAAATACAGAAATCCGAGAGCCTATGTGATTGCAGAAGAGTCTACAGCATGGCCAAAAGTTACTATGTCACCGGAAGAAGATGGATTAGGTTTTTCCTATAAATGGAATATGGGATGGATGCATGACTTCTTAGAATACACGAAACTAGACCCATATTTTAAGAAAAACAATCATAATAAGATGACATTTGGTATGACATATGCTTTTAGTGAAAACTTTATTTTGGTATTATCTCATGATGAGGTAGTACATTTGAAATGTTCTATGTTGAATAAGATGCCTGGTTATCCGTCAGATAAGTTTAAGAATCTGAAAACAGCATATACATTCATGATGGGACATCCCGGAAGAAAGTTGTTGTTTATGGGGCAGGAGTTTGCACAGCTTCAGGAGTGGTCTGAAAAGAGAAGTTTGGACTGGTATCTCTTAGAAGAACCAGAACATAAAGATATGCAGAATTATGTAAAGAAATTACTTCATATGTATAAGAAATATCCGGCATTGTATACAGAAACCAAGGGATATGGTGCTTTTGAGTGGATTAATGCAGATGATGCAGACAGAAGCATTTTCAGTTTTATCAGAAAAACAACAGAACCGGATTACAAAAACTCTATTGGTTTTGTTTGTAATTTCACACCGGTGGAGCGTCCAGATTATTGTGTCGGTGTTCCAAAAGCGGGAACTTATAAGAGATTGCTGACAACTGAAACAGGAGAAACGGAGACAGTAAAATACAAGGCGGTCAAAAAAGAATGTGACGGTATGCCTTATCGGCTGGAGATGCCGCTGAGAGGATTTGAATCTGTAGTGTTTGAGTTTCCTAAAACAGTAAAGCGAACAACAAAGAATACAAAAAAAGCAGCAGCAAGAAATAAAGTCATAAAAGAAAAGGTTTCAAAGAATAAATAACTTGATGAAAAAGGGCAGCGAAAAACTGCCCTTTCAGTGCCTAAAGGTTGAAAGAAAGAATACAGAAAGGCTTGATGCAGAATATGAAAAGAAGGATAGTAGTAGTTATTACAATTATAGCGGTTATTATTGCGGCAGTTGTGGCAGCTATGGTATTTCAAAAAAAACAGTCAGATGATAAGAGAATTAGTAAAGAATTAAAGACAAGTACCAAAGCTGTACCTGAAATTAGTGTACAATATGGAGAAGAAAATATAGGAAAAATAGAGGGTTATACCATGGATATGGAAGAAAGTCATATGCGTGATGTGATTATACCTATTTCTCAAAGTCATACTGTTTCTATGAAAATTAATATGAGGGGTAATAAACTGAAAGCCATTTCTTATGAATTAAAGGATTTAAAAGAAGGAAAGCTGATAGACAGCGGGGATATAAAAAAATGGAATCAGAAAAAAGGAGTAGCCTCCATCACATACGAAGCAAGTACAATTATGGAAGAAAGAAAAGAATATTTTCTGAAATTTACGATTGCTACAGATAAA
Organism: uncultured Eubacterium sp.; assembly: GCA_910578975.1. Classification (GTDB taxonomy): domain Bacteria; phylum Bacillota; class Clostridia; order Lachnospirales; family Lachnospiraceae; genus Eubacterium_G. The sequence goes on along the minus strand of CAJTRZ010000007.1, from coordinate 30,093 downwards.
CATGAAAAAATAAATTATTATACAAGGGCGATGGTAATGAATGAGGACGTTGTTCCAAAGCAGATTTCGTTTGCGAAAAAGTTTAGTGATGATACCTTTAGTGAGGAAAGAGGTGTGAAACTGGCAGCATATCTGGAGCCGGATTCACGTTATGCCAGTGACAGCTTGGGTCAGGTAACGATTCGCTCTAGTATTGGTATGCTGATTTGGAAGACATTGAGACCTGAAAGAACAACAGAAATAGATGTTTCAACAAAAGATATTTGTGTGAAGGATAGTGGTCAGGCTGGCACATATACATTGACATATGACATGAAAGCCACGAATGCCCAGAAAAAAGAAGAAAAATATCATGTTGCAGAAACAATCACTGTATGGAGTTTTCAAGGAAAAACATATATACTGGCGTATAATCGGGAGATTAATCAGGTCTGGGAATGTAATGAGAATAATGTAGGTAATGGTTTTATTGATTTAGGAATACAAAAACAAAGTGAAATTCAGCATGTGGAAAGTGAAAACGGACAATTTGTGGCATACGAAATAAATGGTGATGTTTATATAATGGATATATTGAGTAAAGCAATCCGACCGGCATTTCAGTTAAAAGCAAAAAGTTCAGAGACGTTGTATAAGACAAAAGCAAGAGTCATGAAAGTGAGTGACAATGGGGATATGGATTATATGATATATGGTTATAGCCCTAGTGATATTCATACAGGAAAAAATGGAATTTCTGTGATGCACTATAATTGGAAAGAGGCAGTTTCAGAAGAGAAGGTGTTTATACCGTGTACAGAGCCTGCACAAATATTAAGGGATGAAATGTCTGAGTTGTGCCATGAAGGCGATGGTACAATATATATAATGCTATCTAATACAATTTATTTTGCAAATCTGAAAACAAAAGAATGGGGAACATTAATTGAAAATATTGAGGATGGAAGCTGCGTAGTAAACGGTGCAGGAGATGTTATTGCGTATAATACGAATGGAACCCGTTATGGAAGTGACAGCATAACGATTGTAGATTTGTCTAATGGAAAGAAGCAGGAAATTAAGGAAGAAGGTAAGAAAATAACTGTGTGTGGCTATATAGGGAACAATCTTGTGTATGGTATGGCAGATACTGCTATGAACAAGAAATATAGCAGATTTCCAATGAAGGTGTTGGTTATTGTTGATAAGGATTTAAAAGTTGTTAAGACTTACCAGCAACGAGGAGTTATTTTATCCAATGTAGAGATTAAGGAATCAGTGATAAGTTTTCAGCGATGGAAAAATAATAAAAGGTTAGATGATGAGCAGTTGCTGAATAATACAGAAGAAAAGAAGGCGGTAGCAAAGTCCAGTTATTACATGGATGATGTAAAAATGAAAGAACTTGCATTGGCATTTACAAATAATCTGGATTCCAAATTGACACTCGGAATAGGGCATTTGGGAAAAGTAAATTTCCATAGCGATGCAGAGATTCAGGCTGGGTTTGTCAAGGAAAATGGTAAGCGGTTCTTGGTATATGGTTATGGAAAACTTCAGGGAATCTATGGCAATCAGAGGGATGCAGAAAGTGCAGCAAGGGAAACTTATGGATTGGTAGTGAATGACAAAGGGGCGAAGATTTGGACCTTTGAAGAGAATTATAATAACGAGTAATATAAAGGAACAATTGGATATATAAGCAAAAATGCACACGGCAGATTGTCGTGTGCATTTTTACTTAATAGCAAGTTTATTGTTAATATTATAAAAAGGATTAAAGTAAATTTTCGGGATTTAAACATTCAAGCTCCGGAATGACAAATCTACCATCTTTTCGAATCAGGACATCATCAAAATAGATTTCTCCACCGCCATACTCAGGAGTCTGTATCCATACTAAATCCCAGTGAATTGCAGACTTGTTGCCATTAGGAGCTTCGTCATAGCAGTTACCTGGTGTAAAATGAATAGAACCTTTAATTTTCTCATCAAACAAAATATCTTTCATTGGCTTTGTCACATACGGATTTACACCAATAGCAAACTCGCCAATATACCTTGCACCTTCGTCTGTGTCAAAAATTTTATTGATACGTTCTGTGTCATTGGCAGTCGCTTCGATAATTTTACCATCTTTAAAAGTTAATTTGATATTTTCAAAAGTAAATCCCTGAAGTACACTTGGTGTGTTATAACTGATGGTGCCATTTACAGAATCACGGACTGGCGCAGTGTATACTTCACCGTCAGGAATATTCATGTTACCGGCACATGGAATTGCAGGAATGTCTTTAATAGAGAAAGTAATGTCTGTGCCAGGTCCTGTCATATGAACGCTATCTGTTCTATTCATAAGATTTACCAGACTTTCCATTGCCTTTCCCATTTTGCTATAGTCCATTGTACAAACATCAAAATAAAAATCTTCAAATGCTTCGAGCGACATATTAGATAACTGTGCCATAGAATAATTTGGATAGCGTAGAACGACCCATTTTGTTTTTGGAACACGAATATCGTGGTGTACTTTTGTTTGATAAATAGTTTCGTAATAATGCATCTGTTCTTCTGGAACATCTGACAGTTCTGCAATATTATCAGAACCACGCACTGCAATATAACAGTCCATCTCTGACATTTCTTTTGCATCCAATTCTGCCATAAGTTTCATCTGTTCTTTTGTGCAGTTTAATAATACTTCTCTCTGTAGAGTAGGATCAGTGTAATGCACAAAAGGGACGCCGCCTGCCACATATGTCTCTTTAACTAAAGCACGTGCCAAATCCTGAGTGGCACTGCCGATATAATGAATGTATACTTTTTCTTCTGGCTGTACTTTAACAGAATAGTTTACCAGATTGTATGCCAGTTTTTTTATTCTCTCGTCCATAAAATCCTCCTTGTATATAATATAAATTGTCCAATCATCACTTATTTTATTCCTATATTTGGATTTTGTAAAGATACAGGCATAATTTGACCCTGCTATCTATAAATGATATACTAATATATGGATTAGTAGGACGATTCATAATAATAAAAATCAGGAGGAAGGTTGAGAGAAACTTTCAATTAGTTTGTGCTTTAATGATAAGTGCAGGCGCTTCTGATGAAAGCATTAGGAGGCAAACGATGCGTTTCATTCATACAGGAGATATTCATTTGGGAGCACACCCTGAAAGTAAGCGGGAATGGGCTGCAAATCGAGGCGAGGAAATATGGGGAACATTTGAAAAACTGATTAAAAAAATAAAAATGGATCCGGTGGATTTGTTGATTATTTCAGGAGATTTGTTTCACAGACAGCCATTGTTAAGAGAGATAAAGGAAGTCGATTATCTATTGTCCACGATACCAGATACGAAGGTGGTTATCTGTGCGGGAAATCATGATGCGATAAAAAAAGGCTCTTTTTACGAAGGTTTTCAGTGGAGTGAAAACGTAATATTCTTGGAAGAACGTAACATACAGAAAGTTGATATTGAAGAAATTAATACTTGTGTATATGGATTAAGTTATCATGAAACAGAAATAGAAGAGAATCTTTATGACCACATTATTGTAGATGATATAAATAAATTAAACATTTTAGTTGCCCATGGAGGGGATGAGAAACATATCCCCATTAATAAGAAAAAACTTGCGATGTCAGGGTTTGATTATGTTGCTATGGGGCATATACATAAACCGGAAATGGATGAGCGAAACAGAATGGCATATTGTGGCTCTCTGGAACCAATAGATATGAATGATATTGGTAAGAGAGGTTATATATACGGAGAAATAAATAAGTATGGCCTGGAACTTGAGTTTGTTCCTTTTGCAAAGCGTATCTATAAAGAAATTGATTTTACCGTAACACCAAAAGTGACAAACATGGAAATCCGCCACAGACTGTATGATATGATGGCAGAGAATGGCGAGGAGAACATGTTTAAAGTTACCTTTAATGGTTATAGAGATCCGGATTTTGAAATCAAGGAAAAGGATATTGAGCAGGTAGGAAATATTGTCTCTATTGTGGATGAAACTGTTCCGGACTTTGACTTTGAAGAGCTATATGAGGATAATCACGATAACATTTTAGGAATGTTTATAGAGAGATATCTTGATAAAGGATGTTTGAATGAACGGGAGAAAAAGACTCTTTATTATGGCGCTAAAGCGTTATTAGACGCTATGGAGGATGAAACATGATTATAAAAGATATACAACTTACAAACTTTGGAAAATTTCATCATAAGGATATGCCGTTGGAGCCAGGGCTCAACATTATTTATGGAGAAAATGAGGCTGGAAAGACTACAATACATACATTTATCAGAGGCATGCTTTTTGGAATAGAGAAACAGAGAGGAAAAGCAAGCGGAAAGGATTTGTACAGTAAATACGAACCTTGGGAAGACCCATCTAATTATCAGGGCATGATGCGGATTGAAAATGAAGGAGTTACATATAGAATTGAAAGAAATTTTAATCGACAGAATAAATCTTTTAAAGTTATCAATGAAGATGCAGGTATAGAGCTTTCTTCCGGTGAGATTGACCGGCTGTTTATGGGGTTGGATGAAAGCTGTTATTACAATACTATTAGTATCAGTCAGTTGGGAAGTGTTACAGATAAGGAGCTGGAAGTTATATTAAAAAATTATGCTGCGAATCTGGGAACTACGAAATCTATGGAAATTGATATTAAAGCAGCCTTCGCCGATTTGGACAGTCAGAAGAAAAAGATTATACAAGAGAATAAGATTGGCGAAGAGGAAATTATAGAGAAAACTCTGAAGAATGTTAAGGAACAGTTGGAAGTATCAGAGAGAGAGCAGCATAATATTATTGCATCTGTAGAACAAAAGAAAGAGGCTGCGTATAAACTGGTTGATAGAAAAAAGGAACTTTCTACATTGGATAAAAAGCGTTTAGAGGAACTGGCAAAGCATAACGAACGTAAAGATAAGCTGTATCAGGATGTGATGAGTTATACTGCAGAAGTAGAAAAAAATACAGCAACATTAGACAAGATTAGAGAACATAAGGCAGAGTTGGAAAAGCAGTTGTTAGAAAAGGGTGTAGACAGCAGTGAAACAATGGAGGCATTATCGGATAAAGTGATTCATCGCAGTAGTATGCCGATTACATTTATTATTTTAGCACTTGCATTTATTGGGGCAGCAGTTGGATTTACTGTAGGTAATATTGAATTTCTGGCATTAAAAGAGTACTGGATTCGTCCGGCGGTATGCCTGGGAGTCGCTGCAATGTTTTTGCTTTTTGCTATTATTCGTTATGGTTTCAATCAAAGGCGTAAAATGAAAAAACTCGAAGCTTTGAAAGAGTTGAGACTGGTATTGGATAAACTTGAAGCGGCAAAGCATGAAGAGTTATATATGAAACGCCAGTTAGATAGCAAAAAAGAAGCGTTAAATAACACTCAGCAACAGATTTTACAGGAAGAAGAGAAAGAAGTTACTGCGCAGGATTATAGTCAGGACATTCAGGAGATAGAAGAAAAAGAGAGAGAATTGAATGATTCTATATCTAAAGCAAGATGGGCGTTAGAGCAGAAGAAAGAAAATGATATTCAGACAGAAAAACGACTTGATGAGCTCAAGGAGCGTCTCAATAATATTAAAAATGCTAAGATTGAGATTGACGCCATAGAAGAGGCAAAGAAAAATATCGAAGAGATTGCTAATGAAATACGAAATAGTTTTGGAAAGAAACTAAATGAGAGAGCATCCTATTACATGGCGCAGATAACCAATGGAAAATATGACAAACTGACGATTGATGAAAGATTGAACATTTCCGTAAATAGTAGGAAAGCGTTGATATTGGCATCAAGACTGAGCAAGGGAACGATAGAGCAGATATATATGGCACTACGCCTTGCAGCAGCAGATATTATCTTTGAAAAGGATAAAAAACCGATTTTGTTAGATGATGCTTTTGTTATGTATGATAACAAGCGTATGGGGAATACATTAAAATTTATGTCGGAGAATATGGATCAGGTAATTTTGTTTTCTTGTCATACAAGAGAAAAAGTTATGGCGGATAAATTGGGATTGAAGCATAATTTCATAAAATTGTAAAAATGATAGAAATAAGAATCATAGATAGAGAATTAAGCAAATTTTATATTTATGGTTTTTATTTTTATAAAATATTTAAATAAAATCGTTTTGATATAAAAAATATTGAAAAATGTATACCAATAGTTATTTCCACCCTAGAAATATTAAAGTTACAATGAAAAAAATGGTGATTACAAAAGGAGGAAATATCTATGAAGAAACAAATGAGATACGTATGGAAAGTCAAAAGAAGAGTGATATCGTTACTACTAATCGTGGCATTAGTGACAACAGGAATAAATCTGAATATGATGTCACAATTCATTTATGCAGCACAGGAGAGAGCAAAGGAAAGCAAAAGAATAGAAAAAAAAGTAACAGTTGTAAAGGAATTGATAGATGAACGGACGGAAAATTCTAATACATATTTATTAAGTAATGGGTCAAAAAAACTAGAGATATATGGAGAAAATGTAAGGTATGAAAATGAAGGGGAACTGATAGATTATGACAGCAACTTAACAACGCTAAGCAATATTGATAGGAAAGAGTTAAAAAACATAAGAAAAGAACATCAGAATGCTTATGTAAAAGTCAATAAACAAGGAGATTCAAAGCAGTATTTTCCAGAAGAAATAAGAAATGATACCCCAGTCATTTTGAAGAAAGAGGGTAACACAATATCTTTCTGTCCAGAGTTGGGTAAAGATAAAAAAGTAGCAATGGACGAAACGGAAGAAAATAAGCTGACATATACAACAGAAGACAGACGGGTAGAGTACATCTATACTTCTTTAAACAATGGTGTGAAAGAAGATATCGTAATAAATGAAGAAACAGAAAATAATAGATTTTCGTTTCAGCTGGATTTGAATGGATTAGAACCTGCATATGATAAAACGACTGGAAGAATATATCTGCATGAGGAAAAAAACGTTAAGGCGTATATTGAAGCACCGAATATTATAGATGCAAGCGGAAATATATTGTATAAAGAGGTTAAATATGAACTGATGAAAGAAGATAATGGTTATAGATTGGAAGTAATTGTAGATAAAAATTATCTGAAAGAAGCAGAATATCCTATAACTATAGATCCAAGTGTTATGTGGAAACTTGGAAAAATGAAAACAGCTTTAGTAAACAGCATGCAGTATATTGCTAATTCTAATCTTCAAGGTGACATTTTTTCAATAGAGAATAAATGTAATACAAGACCGCCGTATGAAGGAAGTGAACAGAGAGCTTATATATTTTTTGAATTGGAAGACCCATATTTTGAAACGAGTCATAGGAATATAAATCAGGCTTATGTAGAACAGGCTCATTTATGTTTTAGAGAAAATGACACTTCATTTATGCCGGCTACTGTAGAAGTAAGAAATCCGGAAGAAAAGTGGAATGATACCACAATTACATGGAATAATCAGCCCTCAATGAGTGAAAAAGTGTGGGGAGAAGTGAAATGTACAGGAGTAAATAAGACAATGCAGGCAATAGACATAACAGAATGGGCACAGGGGATTGTAAGTGGAAGTATCGAAAATATGGGGCTTGTATTGACGGCAAAAGAAGAAGGAACAGGAGTTAGAATATATGGAAATACGGATGAGTATGGAGAAACAGTATTAGACAAATATTGGACGAGTTATGGAATGTCATTAGATATTACTTATTCTGAATTACAGGGATATGATGGAACTGTATCTATGGAAGCGGAGTATAATGATGAGGAAAAAACAATTGAAGTAAAACTATCAGAGTCAGAGGATGATACGGGTTCAAATGGTAATATCAGAGGGATAAAACTATTTAAAAGGGAAGCAAAAGAGAAGTGTTTTTCCTGTATTACAACAGATACTACAGTTTCCAATACATTGTCGTTACCGGTAAAAGATATCGAGGATACAGTAGATTTAAGATTATGTGTGTCCTATGCAGATGGAACGGCAAAAGTGACAAATATTGTTTCTTTTGGCAGGATGGAAGAGACGTCAAAGGATGAGAATGGAAATGATGTGATAACAGTTACTTATGATCAGACAACGATAGATACTGATGGAGATGGTTTGGAAGACGGCTATGAAATCTGGGATTTCAAAACCTTGTGGAATACAGAAACAGGTGTAGATGAGGACGGCAACAAGATATATGATTTAGATACTGACAAGGACGGTTTCCCGGATTCCTATGAGGTATTTACTTTAGGAACAGACCCGGCGATTGCGAATGAGGAAGGAAAAGACAGTGATGGGGACGGCTGGACAGACTTAAAGGAATATCAGGAAGGAACAGATCCATATCTGAAAGATTCAGACTTTGATGGAACCAATGATAAGGGAGACAGCAGTCCGAGAAAAACATCAGGACACACTAATCCGGCAAAAGCGGCAGCAGCAAAAGTGCAAAAAGGATTATATGACAGAGAGTATTCCGAGACGGAAGACGGAGTAACTACCACATACATTACAAATATTTACCGTGGAAATATCAGACAGATTAAAATGGATTATGGAAGCACAACATTAAATAAAACAATGAAATATTTCTATGACGAGAAAGGGAACAATACCGCAATCATAGAAGCATATGATAAAGTGTATGACCCAAATGGTGAACAGACTATCTGCATTACATATACTTATGATGCAGACGGAAACGTAACGTTTATCTGTGACCAGTCTACAAAGTATACCATGACTTATGAGAATGGAGAAATGTCAGAACTGAAAGTAGGTAATGACAAACTGATTCAGTATGAGAAAAGAGTTGTGGAAAACCATGCGGGAACAGAGGGAGATACATCAGGTATTCAAGATGGAGGTGTTATTGACAAAAAAGAAAATGTTACATCATATGGTAATAACCAGAGTATAAAAACTGTCACAACAACATTTAAGAGAACGGAAGGAAACCTGACCGAAGTGGCAGCAGAAGATAAGATATATTATAATGCAAGCGAAAACGCAAGTTATGTAATCGAATACAATAATGAAGGGAAGATTTTAAAACTGACAGACGGCACGGGAAGTTCTGGAGAAGTTGTGTATACATATACTTATCAGGATAATGTGGCAAAAGTAGTAAGAAGTGATGGATTTACAAAGGAAGTTACATCATCAGAAAATGAAGATGGAAGTATATCAACTACAAATACAGCTTATACATTTAAAGATTTAAAAAGCAACAATACTACATATACATCTGTTTACAAAACAGACAATTCAGATGAGAGTAAAAGTGTTGCGTCAAACACGCTGTTTAATAATGATAAATTTACCACAGAAACATCAAATGAGGGAAAGAATGCCATATCGACCCTTTATTCGGATAGTTATAAGAAAAATATATTAAAGATGACGGAAAAAGAGGTGTCGAATATAAAGACAACTTTTGATGTGGATATTTATGCGGAAGACAAGGCGTTTGAATATACTTATGATCTGGCAGGAAATATTACAGATATCAGCGAGAGTGGGAAGAAGCTTTATGAGTATACATATGATGCGCATGGAAGACTGACGGCACAGAAGGATTACACGATAAATGAATGTCACGAGTATGTTTATAATACAACGGGAAACATCCATGCGGATTGGAAGTATCCGTTGAATGAGAGTGGAAATAAGATATCTGTACAGGGAAGTGTAAAGTATTCTGAATATGAAAATATACAGTGGTCTGACCAGCTGACATCTTATGCTGGAAACAGCATTTCTTACGACAGAGTTGGAAATCCTGTGGAATACTGGAACGGAATGGAGTTCCAGTGGGAGAGGGGAAGACAGCTGGCGAAGATTGTTCTGGACAATGGTTTGGAAGTGAGATATAAATATAATAAAGATGGTCTGAGGACGTATAAGGAAACGGAGCAAACAACCACGGATTATGAGTGGGATGAGAACAGGCTGATAAGAGAGACGGTTACATATAAATCTACAGGAAAGAAGTATGACATCTGGTATTTCTTTGATGCTAATAATCAGGTGGCAGGTTTCGAGTATTCTGAAATATCCGGTATGGATAACAGTTTGAAGAAGACGAGGGTGTACTATGAGAAGAACCTGCAGGGTGACGTGATTGGACTGCTTGATTCGAGAGGAGCGGAGATTGCGAAGTATGCTTATGATGCATGGGGAAATGTTACCGGTAAGATGTGTTATGAAGGATATGAGACACCGTATAATCTGAACCATATCACTTACAGGGGATATTACCGTGATGATGAGAGTGGATTTTATTATCTTCAGAGCAGGTATTATGATGCTGAGATTGGCAGGTTTTTGAATGCGGATGATACTAGTTTGGAAGAATTAAATAATGGAAACATATTTTATTCTAATATATACATATATTGTGTAAATAATCCAAATAAATATATAGATAAAGATGGAAGGCTTATTATAGTTAATCCACGAATGTCGTTAAAGGTTTTGAAAAATTCAGTATGGTTGGCAGCAAGTGCTTTTTTAACATTTAAAGGCTATAAATTATCAAAAGCTATGTTTAAGCATGCATTGTATGGGAAGGGAAAGGGTTTGTCGAAAGCAACCAAGGAAATTGCTATTAAAAAAATAAAAAGATCTATTGCTTTTACAATGTATATATCAACTTGTTTAAAAGTACTTCAAAAAAAAGGTCTTACAGATGTTTTTTTTGTTCGAAATTCATACGAGTTTAATAATGATAGAGATTTGTATTATTCATTGCAACATGTAAAAGTAGTAGTGCATGCAAAAAAGCTAAAAGGGAATATGTGGAAGACAGAGATATGTATAAGTGATATATATGATTTTACGGAAGTAAGAAGTTGGTCAAGTTTTGCAGGGATTGCTAACAATGTAGGATATTATTTGCAACAATGTGGAGAGTTAAAACCATATAATGTAAAAATAGAATATAAAGATACACATAGTTCTAAATTTGCAATAGTGTAAGGAGAAATGTAGGAAGAAATGAGAAAACTTATATTAAGTATAATATTTTTAGCAATGTTGTTCACGGCATGTGATTCAAGGGAAAATCAGGTTTTAAAGGGATTTAGTAATTGTGAAGAATATTATAGCGATGGATTTCAAGATTATACTGATTATTGTAAATATTATTACAGTAAAAAAGAGGATGAGAAGTTTGCTGAAAGTCATTATTATTCTATTGTAACAAAAGAAAATATAGACAATATAAAAAAATACTTTAACGAATTTCCATCTGAATTAATGGAAGATAGTAGTATGTATGATTTTGATTTTACTAAAATTACGGAAGGAGATTATTATAATATAAAAGAGGACTCAAATGATGATAATTATAGTGTGTATTTGTATGATTCGGATGAACACGTATTGTATTATATACATTATAATAGATAGAAGAACTAAGATGAAACTGTTGATGTGAACACAGAAAGATGATGTTATATGAAAAAGAAAATCCGTTAGAGGAATTATATGTTAAATATATTGGGGCAGTAGTCAACAAGTATACATTTGTATAGAAGAAGACTATTGAAAAATCATAACAAAAGAGGTTATCGTTTTAATGATTTTTAATCATTAAAGTGGATAGCCTCTTTTTTGAAATTTAAGATATATTATTTATTTTTATATTTTTCCACACGTTTCTGAATCTTGTCATATGGATCCAATAAATCGCTGATAGAAGAATCGTGGTTTAATCTGTCGATAAATAATGCCGTGTATTTTGCTACATCTACATTAATGTACCATTCTCTGGAGAGAAGCTCCGGTGTCTGATAAATGCAGTTTGTAGTCATAACACGATAGATAAGTCCCTCTTCATATGCCTGATCAAATTTATCCAGGCCATTTGTAAAGAGACCAAAAGTTGAAGCGACAAACACTCTGTTTGCTTTACGCTTTTTCAACTGTTTTGCAACATCTAACATACTGTCGCCAGATGAAATCATATCATCAATAATTAACACATCTTTGCCTTCTACAGATTCGCCTAAGTATTCATGTGCAACAATTGGATTTCTGCCATCAACAATCTGTGTATAGTCGCGACGTTTATAAAACATACCCATATTAATACCAAGTACATTTGCAAAATATACAACTCTGCCCATAGCACCTTCGTCAGGACTGATAACCATAAGGTGGTCATCATCAATAATAAGATCATCTACATTTCTTAAAAGGTTTTTTATGTACTGATATGTCGGCATAATGGATTCAAAACCACTAATAGGAATCGCATTGTTTACGCGAGGATCGTGGGCATCAAATGTCAAAATATTATCAACCCCCATATTTACTAATTCCTGAAGCATTACTGCGCAGTCCATTGATTCTCTGGAACTACGTCTATGCTGCCTGCTTTCGTATAAGAACGGCATAATTACAGTGATTTTTCTGGCTTTACCGGCTGCAGCCGCAATTACTCTCTTGATATCAGCATAATGATCGTCAGGAGACATATGGTTCTTCTGACCGCAAACTGTGTATTCAATACTGTAGTTTGTCACATCATCAATAATGTAAAGGTCTGTTCCACGTACTGTATCTCTCAAAGTACATTTAGCTTCGCCGGTTCCAAAACGTGGTGTGCTTACATCTAAGAGATAGGAGTCTTTAACATATCCTTTGAAAGTAATAGGTGATTCTTTTGCTTCAATTCTTTCGCTTCTCCAGTCAGAAATATATGCGTCCACAGTTTTGCCTAAAGCCTTGCTTCCTGATAAAGCAACGATAGCAAGTGGTCCAACAGGAATTGATTCAATGAATTTTTCGATAGCCATTTGTGTTTTCCTCCATGTGTAAAAAAGTGTTAATTAGTTATTTGTTTTTTTATTCTTATATCATCACCAAAAATCTTAAATACTGTATATCCACCAAGAACTCGTGAATAAATTCTGTCGGAATAATTTCTGTTTAAATCCGCCAGAGTAAGGTTGGTTGAAATAATAGTAGATTTTTGATGTATAAGTCTGTCGTTCAGACAATCAAACAATGTAGAGTCAGTAAAAGAGTTTGCCATTTCACTGCCTAAATCATCGATGATTAATAAGTCGCACTGTAATAATTCATGCATGGTAATTTGACCAAATGCAGAAGATGTGCTTTTGTTAAATGTAATGTTTGATAACAAATCAAAAAATGCCACAGCTGACAAATATAAAACAGTGTACGACTGTTCTAATAATTCTTTGGCAATGCAGTTAATAAGAAATGTTTTTCCACGGCCTGCGCCACCATAGAATAACAGATTGTCAGAGGTTTTGTCAAAGTGTTTTATATAATACTGACAATAATCGACTACAGTCTCAATGTTATCCAGAGCGGAAACTCCTGAAACTTCATCAATAAAACTGTCAGAGTAGTAATCAAAATTAAAGGTATCAAAGTTTTCTTTTTTTAATACATTTGCTAATTCTGGTGAGGTATATAGCGAATCAGAAATCTCTTTTTGAAGACACTCACAGGGCTTACCATTTATGAATCCTGTATCCTGACAAAAACCACAATCATATATGGGATCCAAATAGTCACTGCTGTATCCGTTTGATAGCAAGAGAGCTTTTTTTCTTTCGCTAATAGTGGATATATTTTCTTTAAGTTTTTCTTTTAGAGAAGTATCTCCGTCTAGTGCGGCTCTTGTTGCATTAATAGCAATAGAACTGATTTCTAAATCACATTCTTTAATTTCAGGAATTTTATTATAAATGTCCTGAAGCCTTTGATTTTGCTTAATGCTGTTATTTAAGCGCTTATCATTGAATTTATTATAAATAATATCATATTGTTCTCTAGTTAATCCCATATAATTCTCCATTCATTTGAAAAACAGCCTTTGAACTTATATATATATACGGTGTTCATTTATTTATTTTCTGATAAAATAGCATGTATTTTTTTATCACGGCTATTCCGAATCTGCTCTTCCAACTTGTTATGGTTATAGTTACTACTTTCAAAAGATTTTGCATTTTTCGGTCGTCCGACTTTTTTGGCAGAAACTTGAGGACGATACTTTTTCTGGTTATCTTCAGAGTGAAGTTTGTCTAACTTATCAATGTCCTCCATTGAGCAGACTTTATTCTCCGACCATCCAAATAAAATTTTATCAGCATAAGGAAAACTTGCTGTATGAGTATGTTCCATTGTGCGGTTACATGCTTCTAAGATAATATCATCCGAAAATCCAAAATCCTCTTTCCATTTTGTAATATAGGAGATTTCTTTTTTGATAGGTGATTTGGAAGCAAGTCCAAAAACTTTGTAAATGCTTTTGCAGATATCCTGACGCAATTTCGAATCATTCTTTGCTTCCTCAGCACTATGTATGTCTTTCTTAAAATAAGTTACAGCTTGTTTTTCTATGTATGATAATGATTTATGACCTGATGAAATACATGTTTCCATAATGTACTCGATAAAATCCGGTGCTAATTTCAGACCGTCTAACATATATAAAATGCTATGAATATCGGAAGTGTTCAATGTTTTTCCGAGATATGTCTGAGCTAAGAAAGTTAACTGTGCAAAATTTTCGTTTTCTGAGAAAGCAGAAATTTCTTTTGCCGAGTATTTTTTCTTCCCGGGAACAATAGTGCCGGTTGGCGTCGGAACCATTGCGGGTACAGTTTCGCCCGAAGCTGTAGCAAGGGTCTCAGGAACCACTTCGATAGAAGTGTCATTATATGATTCTGTTTTGTTAGAAATATCCCGTACAATATATCTGTTAGAATGCGACGATTCCAGTCGAATACCATTAATGTTACCACAGTTGTCTAAAGACAGAGATAACAGATTCTGTTCAGACCAGAATTTTAATGCACGGATAACATCTGACTCTAACATATTAAACTTGTCCGCAATCATAGTAGTAGACAAGTCGCTGCATCCGGTATTAACAAGGCGTAACAAAAGAAGGTAAACTTTTACAAATTCACCATTTGCTTTTGGCATATATTCGTCGATAAAAACATTCGAAACTGAGGTAAAATCTGCAAAATTACCTCTATCAAAAACTAACTTACTCATATTAAAATTCCTTTTCCCGAAAGTAACATATTTGCGAAAAACAATCGCCCTAACTCGTATGGAAAAGTATAGCATAAAAATATAAAAATGCAACGTCACAAATTGGGTGAAATGCCCATTTTTAAAGGGGAAACGAACAATGTTAATAATGTTAATAGTGTTAATATCTGTTGGTCGTAACCTGTCAGAAATTGTCGAAGCACCTTTATTTTAAAGCAATACATTGGATTTTTAAAACGCATGTTATGTAAACGAAAAATCCACAAAATCTTATTGAAAGTTATCAACAAAATTTTGTGGAATGTTAATAAGTTAATTTCCAAGAAGATGTTCACCTATTTTAACAACATCTCCGGCACCCATTGTTATTAACAAATCACCTGGTGCACAATTTTCTAATAAAAAATTTTCTATTTCACTAAAACTTGGAAAATAGCAGGCATTGCCTCCTAGTTTTTGAATTTCATTTAATAAATCCCTAGAACTGATTCCAATGGTATTTTTTTCTCTGGCGGCATAAATATCTGCTAAAACGACAGAGTCTGCTTCTTTTAAAACTTCAGCAAATTCTGAAAGCAGAGCCTTTGTTCTAGTGTATGTATGCGGCTGAAATACTACCCACATCTTTTTGTGTGGATAATGCTTTGCGGTACGTATCGTAGCAATGATCTCATCAGGGTGATGAGCATAGTCATCAATAATCGTCACATCGCCAATTTTTCCTTTATATTGAAAACGTCTGTCTGTTCCGCCATATGCCATAAGACCTGAGATAATATCGGTATCGCTGATTCCCATAAAATGAGAAGCGGCAATAGAAGCTAGGGAGTTATAAATGTTATGCTCGCCAGTTACATTTAATGAAACGTGAAAGGCTGTTTCCCCATTTATAAGTAAATCATAAGAGCCTTTGGCAAACTCGTCATATTGAATATTTGCCGGGCTATACATACTTTTGTCAGGATCGGAACCGACAGTAATAACCTTACAAGCCAGTCCCTCGGTGAAATAATTTAAATCTTCAATATCACTATTGATAATAAGACATCCATCCTCAGGCACCAGTTCAGCATATTTTCTAAAGCTATGTCTAATATCATCTAAATCTTTAAAAAAGTCGAGATGATCAGCAGCTACATTGAGAATAATAGCCATATTTGGTTGAAAAGATAAAAAGCTGTTGGTGTATTCACAAGCTTCTGTAATCATTTTGTCTGAGTGTCCAACACGTGTATTTCCGTGAATAGCCGGCATAATACCACCTACTAATATCGTAGGGTCAGTGTCTGCTTCCAGCATTATCTGAGATAGCATTGAGGTGGTGGTAGTTTTACCATGTGTTCCTGCTACACCAATAGCCATAGGATAATTTAACATAATCTGTCCCAGAAATTCTGCTCTCGTAAGCAGAGGGATGCCAAGTTCCTTTGCCTTTGTCAATTCAGGGTTATCCTGTTTTACAGCAGCCGTATAAATTAGAACATCAATATCTGATGAAATATTATCGGCAGTCTGGTTATAATATATTTTGGCACCTAAAGATGTTAAGTGGTCTGTAATTTCAGATTCTTTTGTGTCAGAACCTGTTACAGAAAAACCTCTTGAAAGCATAATTTCTGCAAGTGCGCTCATACTGATGCCGCCAATTCCAGTAAAATGAAGATTGGAAGGAGCATCAAAATCTAAATTGTACATAATAATTCTCCTATATAATAAAGTGTAATTATTATACACTTCTTTCATAGATTTTTAAAGTCTGAAAAGAATAAAAGAAACGAAGTTTATTATGTTAAAAAAATCACAAAATTAAAAAGTGACAAATTTTTGCGAGAATATTGTGCATATATACCAAAACATGCGGAAAAAAGTCGAAAAATAAGGAAAAAATGTATAAAAAAAGTCTTTAAACAACCATAAAAACCCTTTTATTAAGCAAAATTTAATGATATAATTTTATTACTAAATAGAAGCAGCGAGGTATAGGACATGATCAAAAAAGAAATGATAGTTATGTTGCTGGCAGGAGGACAAGGAAGTCGTCTGGGTGTACTTACAGCAAAGGTAGCAAAACCGGCAGTTGCTTTTGGAGGAAAATATAAGATAATTGATTTTCCGCTAAGCAATTGTATTAATTCGGGCGTTGATACTGTTGGTGTATTAACACAGTATCAGCCATTAAGATTAAATGCTCATATAGGAATAGGAATTCCCTGGGATTTGGATCGAAATATTGGAGGGGTTACAGTTCTTCCTCCTTATGAGAAAAGTAAAAATACGGAATGGTATACAGGAACAGCGAATGCGATTTTTCAAAATTTAGATTATATGGAGTCATACAATCCGGATTATGTCTTGATTTTATCAGGAGACCATATATATAAAATGGATTATGAAATAATGCTCGATTATCATAAAGCAAATAATGCAGATGTAACGATTGCAGCAATGCCTGTTCCTATGGAAGAGGCAAGCAGATTTGGAGTGGTTGTAACAGATGATAATCACAAAATTACCGAATTTCAGGAGAAACCGGAGCATCCAAAGAGTAATCTGGCATCTATGGGAATATATATTTTTAGCTGGCCGGTTTTAAAAGAAGCGCTAATACAGTTAAAAGATCAGCCAAAATGTGATTTTGGAATGCATGTTATTCCATATATTCATGAAAAAGGAAATCCAATATTTGCTTATGAATATAATGGCTATTGGAAAGATGTAGGAACCCTTAAATCTTATTGGGAAGCGAATATGGAATTAATTGATATTGTTCCAGAGTTTAATTTATATGAAGAGTTTTGGAAGATATATACAAAAAATGATGCACTTCCGCCACAGTATATTTCGGCAGATTCCAGTGTAGAAAGAAGTATTATCGGCGAAGGATGTGATATACAGGGAGATATTTATAATTCTGTAATCAGTGCCAATGTTGAGATTGGAAAAGATGTTGAAATATATGATTCCATTATTATGCAGGGATGTAAAATAAAGACCGGAACCAAAATTTATAATTCAATTATAGCGGAAAATGCAGAAGTTGGAGAACGTTGTACAATTGGTACTGGAGAGTATGCTGACAGTCAGTTGAGTCAGAAAATATATAATTGTGAGTTAACTGTTATTGGTGAGGGAAGTAAAATACCGGACGGCGTTACTGTTGGAAAAAATGTGGCAATTTCCGGGAAAACAGAGCCAGAAGATTATCCTGACGGAAGTCTCCCATCAGGTGGCTATATAGTTAAGGCAGGTGAGATTTAATGAGAGCAGTTGGAATAATTTTAGCAGGTGGAAACAATAGTAAAATGAAAGAGCTTTCCAAAAAAAGAGCAGTTGGAGCGATGCCAGTTGCGGGAAGTTATAGAGCTATTGATTTTGCATTAAGCAATATGACAAATTCACATATACAGAAAGTAGCTGTATTAACGCAGTATAATGCATGGTCTTTAAATGAGCATTTGAGTTCGTCTAAATGGTGGGACTTTGGTAGAAAACAGGGAGGTTTATATGTATTTACACCTTCTATTACATCAGACAATGGTTTCTGGTATCGTGGAACGGCAGATGCCATTGCACAGAATATTGCATTTTTAAAAAAGAGTCACGAGCCATATGTAATCATCGCTTCAGCAGATGCTGTTTATAAAATGGATTATAATAAGGTTTTGGAAAAACATGTAGAGACAGGTGCGGATATTACTATTGTCTGCAAAGAAATGGGCGAGGGCGCAGATGTTTCGGCATATGGAGTAGTTACAGCGGATAATAATGGAAGAGTGACAGATTTTGTTGAAAAGCCAATTGAGAGTAATAGCACATTTATTTCAACAGGTATTTATATAATCAGAAGAAGATTATTAATTCAGTTGATTGAGCAATGTATAACAGAGGACAGATATGATTTTGTTAATGATATCATTATCCGAAATAAATCATCTAAAAAGATTTATGTTTATGCACTAGAATCATATTGGAATAATATATCCAGCGTAGAGGGATATTTTAAAACAAATATGGATTTCTTGAAACCGGAGGTTAGGGATTTCTTCTTCAAACAGTATCCTGATGTATATTCTAAAGTGGAGGATCTTCCACCGGCAAAATACAATCCGGGTTCTAAAGTAAGCAACAGCCTTATTTCCAGTGGATGTATTGTTAATGGAACTGTTGAAAATTCTGTTATATTTAAACAGGCATATATTGGAAATAATAGTGTTATAAGAAATGCAGTTATTTTAAATGATGTTTATATTGGAGATAATACGGTTGTAGAAAATTGTATTGTTGAGAGTCATAGTACCATTAATCCGGGAGAACATTTTGGGGATGAAAATGAACTAAAGGTTATTAATGAAAGAAATTTTAGATACAGTCTATAAAGAAAGGAAAGATATATGAACATAACAGACGTAAGGGTTAGGAAAATGACAAAAGAGGGAAAAATGAAAGCTGTGGTATCCATTACTATTGATGATGAGTTTGTAGTACATGATATTAAAGTAGTAGAAGGTGAGAAAGGGTTGTTTATCGCAATGCCGTCTAGAAAAGCAGCAGATGGAGAGTATAGAGACATTGCCCATCCAATTAATTCAGGTACCCGCAACTCAATTCAGAGTCTTGTTTTAGAGGCTTACGAAAAAGCATTATTAGAACCAGACGATTCAGCTTTGGCAGAATAAAAAAATAGAATAAATAAAATAGACAGGCAGATCAAAGCAGTTAACTTTGGTCTGCCTTTTTTGGAGGAAAAATATATAATAACCTAAAAAATGTTTTTATCTAGTTTAATATAAAAAAGTAGAAATATACCGAAACTATATAAAAACAGCAATGATTTTATCCATACTGTCAAAAATGGGTTATGACAATTGGTAATATTGCTTAAAAACGTTTTTGATATTGAATTTAAAGTGTACAAAATGCTACAATATATATAGATATATATTGTTTCAGGGTGAATATATGTAGAAAAATAGGAGGAGTTTCATATGAGCAAATATTTAAAGAAAGCGCTTTCATATATGCTTGCATTAATGTTGGCAGTAACTGGAATAACAACAATGTCACAGCCTGCAACTGTAATGGCAGCAGAGTCAGCATCAATGACTACGGAAACGATTGATGATGCGGTGGAGGCAACAGTAAATGCGGAAGTTTATTTTGTGCACAAAGCAACGGGAAAATTAGTGACATTAAATGGAGTAAAAGGAGACCCAATTGAATGTATTACGGATTTTCATGGAAAAGATGTACCGGCAAATGGATTATTTAAAATTTTTTATGGAAAATATGGAGATAAAAGGGTTGTAAATTTTACCAATAAGCAGACAAATACCAGTTGGAAAGCAGATGAAAATAATGTTTACCAGATGGATAAATGGGATCATCCAAGTGGTTGGGAATCTGTTCAGATAGAGCCACAAGGCGATGGGACAATCTGTTTTAAAAGTAGTGCAAATGATAAGTATTTTACAGTAAAAGATGGGAAACTGCAATTGACAAATCTGAATGATGGAGAGGAACCTTCTCCAAATGAAAGATTTATTTTACATACAAATACGACACCGAAGACAGCAAAGGCAGTAACACTTTCTGATATATCAGGCGATTGTGTAACTGTTTCATGGAAAGGTGTGAGTGAGAGTCTGTTCAGTGGGTATGAAGTTTTATATTCAACCAGTGAGGCAGGACCTTTTACATCGGCGGGTACTACTGGAAAAACAACATTAAACGTAACAGATTTAAGATTAAATACAAAGTATTTCTTTAAGGTTCGTACATTTACAAACAACATAGATCATGTGTATGCAGATAGTAAAATGGCATATGCAGTAACGTTAAAAGAGCGTAAGCCTTCAAAACCATCTAACGTAAAAACGGAAGAGAAAGATGGAAAGTTAGTTGTATCATGGAATAAGGCTAATAACGCATCAAGTTACAATGTTTACAGAGCAGACAGTCGCTTTGCAGAATATAAACTGGTGAAGGAAGGTATAACAGATACTATTTATATAGAAGAATCACCGAATAATAAATCGAAATTTAACAATTATTATAAGATTCAGGCAGCAAATGCTGAAACAGAAGGTGAGTTCTCGGAAATTTCTTCCCTTGAAATTACAATGTTTGGCCATAATACATATGTATTTAATGAGACGGATGATCCTCAAAAAATACACGAAACAACACAGAGTGTTTTTGTAAAACAGAGATATAATCAGTTTGGAAAAAACAGATTTGCGTTGGCGTACAAACCGGGAAATTATGTTGATGCAGGAATGGTGAATATTGGATACTATACATATATACACGGATTAGGTAAAACACCTGCAGATACGCAGTTATATAATGTAAATACACCATCGGCATTGTCTGGTAACAATGCAACATGTAATTTCTGGGTAGGAATTGAAAATGTTCAGATTGAAGATGTTGAAAATAATAATAGTGATGTAAATGCCTGGTTCCAGTGGGGCGTTTCCCAGGCGGCACCGGCAAGAAGACTAAATGTATTAAGAAAAGCCCATTTCCAGTGGCAGTGGGATGGCTGGTGTAGTGGTGGATATATTGCTGATTGTAAATTTGCAAAGCAGGTAGGTTCATATTCACAACAGCAGTATTACTATAGAAACAGTGATTTTGATGAGACGATTGTAGAAGAAGGCGGAAAACAGGGTGCAGTTTACGGTGTGAACTGGAATCAGGTTATTCAGGGATGTGATGGTGTAAATAAAGAAGTATGTCAGGATAATAGTTCTAAAAAATTTAGTGCGGGTACATCGTTGATAAACAATAATGGGTATACAAACTGGAATCAGAGAGGATGTACAACTGTTATCGAGAAAACAGACACAATTAGAGAAAAACCATTTTTGTATTATGATACAGCATCTGACAGATATAAAGTATTCGTACCGGCTTTAAGAAAAAATGCAACAGGTATCAGTTGGAGTGAGAATAACATTGGTGAAGGAACAAGCATAGATGTAGAGAAAAATTTCTATATTGCAAACCCTGACGAAGACACAGCTGATACGATTAATCATCAGTTAGAAATTGGAAAAAATATTATTTTCCAGCCGGGAATATATCATGTGGATAAGCCAATCAAGGTAGATGAACCGAATACAATATTATTAGGTCTTGGTATGGCAACAATTATTCCTGATAATAAAGAAGCAGCTATCAAAACAGCTGATGTCGGAGGACTTGCTATTTGTGGTTTGATTCTTGATGCAGGAAATTATTCGGAAACTCTTCTGACAATGGGAGAAGAGGGATGTAATAAGAGCCATAAAAATAATCCATCTGTAATACAGGATGTATTTTATAGAGTTGGTGGAACAGGTGACCTTGGAAGATGTACTAGCTGTGAAGTGATAAACAGTAATGATGTTATTGTTGACCACACATGGATTTGGAGAGCTGACCATGGAGATAATACCGGCTGGTATGAAAACACAGCGAAGAATGGTATTGTAGTAAATGGTGATGACGTAACCTGCTATGGATTGTTTGTTGAACATTTTCAGGAATATGATATATTATGGCGTGGTGAAAATGGAAAAACATATTTCTTACAAAATGAGAAATGTTATGATCCACAGAGCCAGGATGGATGGATGTCTCATAATGGTACAAAAAAGGGATATGCAGCATATAAAGTGACAAATAATGTAAAAAATCATTATGCAGTAGGTATGGGTGTATATGATGTGTTTATTTATACCAATGGTGCAAGTATTTATCTTGATAGTGCTATTGAAGTGCCGGATACACCAAATGTACTGATTGAAAATGCATGCATTACGGAAATTGCAGCAGGAGATGGACCGAAGGTAGGCATTAATCATATTATTAATGGAACTACAGCGGGAATCAGAACCGGTGCAGGACAGGGTAGTGCAGATGTAAAAGGCGGATATGCAATTCAAAGATTATTGAATTATAGCAACAAAGCCTCCCGTTCATTACCGGATTATTATGAAGTACAAAAGCAGTATGGAAATATTGGAAGTGAACCGGCTATCACAGAGGATAAGATTGTAAAAGAGGTAGGAACAACACCTACAAATGATTCTGATGCAGAGAAGAATATAAAGAAAGATCCGTTAACAGAAGACAAGGCATATCCAACGACTTCTATTTGGAATATGACAGATGATGATTATAAGGCAAAACAGGATTATTGTTATGATAAATGGGTAAATGGAAAGAAGGATACACCAGTTGAGCCGGATAATCCAAAAGGACCGAATGTAAATGATAATGATGCGACATATGTATATAAAACATATGGTGTAAAGGTTGGTGGCGTATATACCATTGGTAAGTATATTTATAAAGTTACAAGTGTTACAAGAACATCAGGTAAGGCTACAGTAGCTGGTGTCGCACCAAAATATAAAGCGGGTATGAAGACAGCATCTATTCCGGCGGCAGCGAAGTATCATGGTTATACTTTGAATGTTACAGCAGTTGGTGCAAAGGCATTCAGAAAACTCAAAAAATTATCCAAAGTGACATTTGGTAAAAATGTTAAGAAAATTAATGCAAGCGCATTTGCAAGTTGTCCGAAATTGAAAACAATTAAATTTAAAAATGTTACAAATATTGGCAGCAAAGCGTTTTACAATTGCAATTCAATTAAGAAAGTGACGATTGGAAATAAGGTTACAACCATTGGCAAAAATGCATTTGCAAAATGTAAGAAGATTACACAAGTTACTTTTGGTAAAAAGGTGAAAAAGATAAATGCGAAGGCGTTTATTGGCAGTAAGAAACTTAAAAAGATAATTTTTAAAGGTAAAAAATTAAATAAGATTGCAAAGAACGTTTTTGCAAAGAATGTTAGAAAGAGAGTAAAAATTACTGCAAAGAATAAAAAAGTGAGAAAAAAAGTTTTAAAATCACTAAAAAGAAAAAAGTAAAAATTGATTTCTAATATGTGTAAAATATAAGTGTTAAAAAATCCTAATGGATATAATCTGTATAGATATATCTGTTGGGATTTTTTGATGAGATAATATTATTAGTGATGGATTTTTAGTACAGATGTAAGTATTTGTATAGTAATAAAAATAGGTTGGAACAACGAAAAGAAAATGGTATAATCTATCTGTCAGTATAGAAATAAGTACGAGTAAAATCAAAAAGGAATGAAAAAAATGTATGCAGTAATCGGATTGGGAAATCCAGAAAAAAAATATGATAAAACACGACATAATATAGGATTTGATGTAATAGATGAACTGGCTGCCCAGATGAGTATAGAAGTAAAAACAAAAAGGCACAAGGCATTATGTGGTGTAGGACAGATTGGTTCGGAGAAGGTGGTTTTAGTAAAACCACAGACATATATGAATCTCAGTGGAGAATCTGTGAGGGCAGTAATGGATTTTTATAAGTTAGATGCAACATCAGATATTATCGTCGTTGCAGATGATATCAGCCTTCCTACTGGAAAGATTCGAATTCGTACAAAAGGAAGTGCAGGAGGACATAATGGTTTAAAAAGTATTATCAGCCATGCAAAGACGGACGGATTTACCCGGATTAAGGTAGGTGTGGGTGCTAATGAAGGGGATCTGGTAAAACATGTTCTTGGAAAGTTCTCCAAAGGGGAAAGACTTCTGGCAGAGGATGCGATTAGAGATGCAGCGTCAGCAGTTGAAGTTTTAATTATGTATGATGCACAGACAGCAATGAATAAGTTTAATTAATATTATAGTGGAGCGTGATATGGATTTTTTTGATTATCCACTTTTACAATTAAATGAGTATGAGCAGGTCAAGGACTGCCTGGCGAAAAGCAAATCCTGTCAGGTGACAGGATGCACAGATTCCCAGCTGGCTCATTTTATTAATGGATTAAGCAATGGCTATAAGCAGAGAGTCATTGTTACTTTTAGTGCAATAAAGGCAAAGGAATTGTATGAAGATTTAAAAGGTTTTACAGATGATGTTATTATGTATCCAGCAAAGGATATGATTTTCTTTAGTGCAGATGTGCATGGAAGTTTTATATTACAGCAGAGACTAGAGTTTATCAGCAGAGTTGTAGAAGATAAACCTTTTACTGTGATTGTTACAGCGGATGCATTTTTAGATAAGATTCAGCCTTTAGAGCAGATAAAAGATAACTATATAGAAATTACAGAAGGCAGTGTTGTAGAGATGGATGCCTTAAAGACGAAATTGGCGAGAATGGGATATGAGCCCGTGACGCAGATTGACAGTCCTGGGCAGTTTGCTGTCAGAGGCAGTATTTTGGATATTTATACGCTGACGGATGAGATGCCATACCGAATTGATTTCTGGGATGACGAGATAGATATCATTAAAAGTTTTGACATAGACAGCCAGCGTTCTATCGAGAATATAGAGAGTGTAAGAATATATCCTGCAAGTGAGTATCTTTTGGATCAGGAAACTATTATAAAAGGAATCCAGAAAATAAAAAGTGAACTGGATCAGGCTATAAAGAATTTTAGAAAAAAATTTCATACGGAAGAGGCAAATAACCTGAAAAATACTGTTGGAGAGTTTTTGACAAATATTGATATCAATCCTCACAGTGTAGCACTTGATAGTTATGTAAATTATTTTTGTGATGGACTTGTCAGTCTGATGGACTATTTGAAGGATGCTGTTTTTTTTATTGATGAACCTCAAAGGGTAGAAGAGCAGTTAAAAGCGGTGGAGACTGAGTATCAGGAAAGTATGGGCCATCGGCTTGAAAAAGGATATGTTTTAGCTGGACAGACAGATATAATCTGGGATAAAAATCAGATTGTAAATGAGATTAATAATAAAAATAAAGTATTGTTTACTGCGATTGCACAGAAATTGAAATCTTTTGGTGCAGATGAGTTTGTAGAGGTTTCTGCAAGAAATATCAGTCCGTATAATAGCAAGTTTGAAATGCTTGTAGAGGACTTAAAAAAATATAAAAAACAGAAGTATGCAGTTCTTCTGGTAACATCTTCTTCTACCAGAGGAAAGAGGCTGGCAGAAGATTTGCGTGATTTTGGTATCAGTGCTTTTTATGAGGAAAACAGAAAGCGTCATGCAGAACAAGGAGAAGTGATGATTGTGAGAGGAAGCCTTAGAAAAGGTTTCACTTATCCAATGATAAAGTTTGTGGCGATTTCTGATACAGATATTTTTGGCCATAGAAAGAAAAAGGTACGGAAAAAACATAGTCATGCAGGAACGGCAATATCCAGTTTTGCAGATTTAAATGTGGGAGATTATGTAGTACATGAGAATCATGGGCTTGGCATATATAAAGGTATTGAAAAAGTAGAAGTAGACCATGTCGTCAAAGATTATATTAAAATTGAATATGCAGGAGGCAGCAGTCTCTATATTCTAGCTACTCAGCTGGATATGATTCAAAAATATGCTGACAGTGAGGCGAAGCCGCCGAAATTAAATAAGTTGGGCGGACAGGAATGGGCAAAGACGAAAAAAAGAGTTAAGAAAGCTGTTGCAGATATTGCGAAGGAATTAGTAGAGCTGTATGCCGCAAGACAAAATGGTACAGGATATGAGTTTTCAGAAGATACGGAATGGCAGAAAGAGTTTGAGGAAATGTTCCCTTTTGAGGAGACAGAAGATCAGTTGAATGCCATTCGTGAAGTGAAAAATGATATGGAAAGTTCCAGAATTATGGATAGGCTGATATGCGGTGATGTAGGATTTGGGAAGACAGAGATTGCCATACGTGCGGCATTTAAAGCAATTCAGGATAATAAGCAGGTAGCATATCTTGTTCCAACAACGGTTCTGGCACAGCAGCACTACAAAACGTTTAAACAGAGATTTAAAGACTTTCCTGTGAGAGTTGAAATGCTATCCCGATTTCGTACGAAAAGTAATATTGAGCAGAACATCCGGGATTTGAAAAAGGGGTATGTGGACATTGTCATTGGAACTCACAGACTTTTGTCAAAAGATGTAAAGTTTAAAGATTTAGGATTGCTGATTATTGATGAAGAGCAGAGGTTTGGGGTAAAACACAAAGAACAGATTAAAGAATTGAAGAACAGCGTGGATGTAATTACATTGACAGCCACACCGATTCCGAGAACGCTTCATATGAGTCTGATTGGTATCAGGGATATGTGTATTATGGAAGAGCCGCCTCAGGATAGAATGCCGATACAGACGTTTGTAATGGAGTATAATGAAGAGATAGCAAGAGATGCAATTAATCGGGAATTAGCACGAGGAGGACAGGTATATTTTGTACATAACAGAGTACAGGATATTGGAGAGGTGGCGTTGACAGTGCAGAATCTGGTGCCGGAAGCAAATGTTGCTTTTGCCCATGGACAGATGAGCGAAAGACAATTAGAAGAGATAATGTATGACTTTGTTAATGGAGACATTGATGTACTAGTATCGACAACCATTATTGAGACGGGGCTGGATATTTCAAATGCCAATACTATTATTATACACAATGCAGAGAGAATGGGATTATCTCAATTGTATCAGCTGCGAGGACGTGTCGGAAGGTCTAACCGTATGGCATATGCATTTTTAATGTACAGTAGAAATAAGATTTTAACAGAAATAGCAGAAAAAAGGCTGGGAGCAATTAGAGATTTTACAGAGCTTGGTTCTGGTGTGAAAATCGCTATGAGGGACTTGGAAATTAGAGGTACAGGAAATCTGCTTGGAGCACAGCAGAGTGGACATATGGAGGATGTGGGCTATGATTTGTATTGCAAAATGCTGAATCAGGCTATTCAGGTTCTGAAAGGAAATCAGGTGGATGATGACTTTGAGACAAAAGTTGATTTGGTCTGCGATGCATATGTGCCGGCATCTTATATTAAGAACGAGTCCATTAAGATGGATATATATAAACGTATTGCCGGAATTGAAACTCTGGAAGAATATGAAGATATGCAGGATGAATTGATTGACCGTTTTGGT
This sequence comes from uncultured Eubacterium sp., assembly GCA_910578975.1. GTDB lineage: Bacteria > Bacillota > Clostridia > Lachnospirales > Lachnospiraceae > Eubacterium_G. Next base: position 2,084 of record CAJTRZ010000007.1, on the reverse strand, counting down.
GATATTCCAAATCAGGTAGAAAATCTGTTACAGGTAGTATTGTTAAAGGCGGCAGCCCACAAGGCATATGTTACGGAAATATCCGGAAATAAAAAGAAAATTAAGCTTACCATGTGGAAACAGGCGAAGGTAGATACTGCCCGCATACCGATATTGGTAAGAGAATACAAAGGAAGATTGAAGTTTATTCCGGGAGACACACCGGGGTTTGAGTATTCGCCGAAACCAGAAAATGAAAGTGTAATTCAACTGGCAGAAAAACTTATTGAATCTTTATCTACATTACAATAGAGGAAGGGAGAAAAAGCATGGTTAGGAGATCGATGCCGGTCGTTTTTTTACTGTTAGTTTTATGCTTTAGCGTTACAGGGTGCGGTGAAAATTCCGTAAAAGAGGAACCAACCACAAAAAGTGCGGAAGATACAGTAGCAATTCATGCGGGAGAAATTGATGTATATTTGGATGAGGCAAGATATTATGCTTATATTGCACAGGGAACCTATGAGACTTATTATCTGACAGAAGGAAAAGAGCTTGATTGGAACAAAAAAACAAAAAAAGGTGTAACAATGGAATCTCTGGTTAAAAGTACAGTATTAGATGAGATTTGCAGGAGAGAATGTATTTATAGTTATTGCGATGAGTATAATATTGATTTGTCAGAGGAAGAACAGGAACAGATAAGAATAGATTTAGACAACTACTATAGAGAAACAGACGGAGAGTTATTGTCTAAAGTCGGAATAAGTAAAGAGCGGTTGAAAATTGTTTTTGAAAAGCAGGCGATCGCTAAAAAAATTGAAAATGTAATGGCTTTTGCGAATGAAAAATTACCTGAAGAGACGTATAAAAGTTGGAAAATGGAGAATACTGTTACAGCAGAAGTACAATGGGAAAGTATTACTTTTAATCAACCTATATTTTCACTAGAAGATTTATACTAGTTTACAGGTTTAGTAGGAGGATGTTCCATGAAGAGCAGAATGCGCCTGCTGTTTAGTGCAGTGATTGCAGTGATTTTAATTATTCTCACGGCAAATTTTGGACTAAATGCAGGTAAACAATCAAGAATAAAGAACGAAGAAGTAAAAGAGGCCGCCCAAAGTCAGGTAGTTGTGCAGGATTTTATTCATGATAATTATGTTATTAGTGAAAAGAATCCTTGGACAGATTATGACCTGCATCCGGTAGAATATAAGGAAAGTACAAGTACATTTCGTGCAGATGTGAAAGCAAAGGCAGCAGTGCTAGTTGACATAAAAACAAAAAACGTTTTATATGGAAAGAATATAAATGAAAAAAGAAGTCCGGCCAGCACCACGAAACTAATGACAGCACTTACTGTATTACAGGTTATGAATCTAAATTCGACTGTAGTAGTGGGTGGTGAAGTAAATATGATAGCCGTCGATTCCAGTAAAGCAGGATTTTCTAAGGGGCAGGTTGTGACAGTGGAAGAATTGCTGAATGGTATGTTGATTTGCTCAGGTAATGATGCAGCTTATATTTTAGCAAAAGCTGCTGGCAAGGAGATTTTCGCAAATAATATTGCTAATGAAGGTAAAAAATTTACAGATGCTCAATGTGTGGAGAGATTTATTCTGGAGATGAATAAAAATGTCAGAGATATGAAATTAGAAAACACTCATTTTACATCACCAGATGGATATGATGACAGCAGGCAGTATACAACTGCCAGTGATTTATCTAAAATAGCGATACATGCATATAGCAATAAAACGATAGCCAAAATATGTAAGAGAAGAAGTTATAAGTCAGATACTCTCGGAAAGACATGGAAAAGTACGAATGAGTTATTGAACAAAGACAGTAATTATTACTATCCTTATTGTATGGGACTGAAAACAGGAAGTACAGATAGTGCGGGAAAATGCTTGGTTTCTGTGGGCAAAAAAGATAGTGCAGAATGTATCAGTGTGGTATTGGGAGATAGTTCTGATGAACAACGCTGGAATGATACAAGAGAGCTGCTACGTTATGGGTTAGAATAAATTCCGGTTTATCGAGGAGTGACTTTCCTGCTGAAATAGAATACAGAGGGAATACATTCACCTCATTACTTG
>CAJTRZ010000006.1 GCA_910578975.1 uncultured Eubacterium sp. | reverse complement strand
TATAATTATGAAATAAGTATATATTTATAAAATAAACGTATTAATTAATTGTGTATTATTTATTATTTAAAAAAATATACATTATCATTTAAAAAATAGTTACCTTATATAATTTTGATACTTTTTTTAAAATATAAAAGTGCTAAAATATATTCTAAATGCAAAAGAAGGAGGAATATTCTAGTGAAATTAAAGAAAGTATTAGCGATTGTATTAAGTGCGAGTCTGATTTTTGCAGGAACAGCAAATATAGTTCTTGCAAATGATGGACAAGAAGGAGAAGGTGGAGATGTTGCCACAACTTATGAATTAAAGGTAAATGGTGAGCAGTTTTCACAAGATAAAACTACTATCCAATGTGGTGAGGGGACAGCAGAATATAATCATGAAGCATCAACGTTGACATTGAATAATGCACAGATTACTGAAATAATGGGATATTCAGGTGGATGCATTTCTTCACAGATTGATGGACTCAAAATTGTTCTTGTAGGTGATAATACAATTAGTAATAGTTATAATTCTGGTATTACATCTACCAATGATGTTACAATTACAGGTGACGGAACATTAACAATAACTGGTTATATAGGAATTGAAACTGGTACCTATGGAAGTCAAAAAGGTGTGTTGACTATAAAAGATACAAAGGTAATTTTAAATACAGATGATAAGTGTGTGTCAGCAAATTCAGATGTAGTTGTTGAAAATAGTGTATTTGAAGCAAAAGTAAAGCATGGTACATATTCTTATGCAACTGCAATTTCAATGGGCAGTATTGGAAAATTTATTGTGACAAACAGTGATGTGGTTGTCGAGTCGCCTGAAAATTCAGCAATTTACATGGGAGATGTTTTTTCAGAAACAGAGCGTAAGTTTATAGTTGATTCTGGAAAAGTGATAGTGAAGAGTTTAGGAGGAAGTTCTTCTGCGATTCATTTTGGACCTATAGAGAATGCATCTATTGAAATAAATGGTGGAATGTTAGATGTAGAAAGTGCATCAACTGTTACAAATCTTGAAGAATCTGCTATTACAATAAAAAACACAAGTATAGCATCAGGTGCTTGGAATGAAAAAAATATAAAAATCACGCATCTGGAACATGAGTTTGGTTCAGAATGGGTTTATGATAAAGATAGCCATTGGCATGAATGTGAATGTGGACAGAAGCAGAATCTGGAGGCACATACAGGAGGAACAGCATCAGAAGAGGAGCAAGCTGTTTGTGAAGTGTGTAATGCACCATATGGAGAAAAGGTTACGAAACCGGTAGAAACAACAGAAGCATCTACTACAGAGGCACCAACAACTGGTGAACCGACTCAAATAGAAACTACTACGATAAAATCTAATGAGACTACAACTACAAAACTTCCGACTAAGGTAATAAAGGTAGGTAAAGTAAAGTGCAAAGCAGCAACAAAAAAATATAAGGCAGCAAAAGTGAAAATTTCTTTCAAGAAAGTAAAGAAAGCAAAGAAATATCAAGTACAGATATCTAAGTCAAAGAAATTTAATAAAGTTTTAGTAAAGAAAACCGTTAAAAAAGTTAAATCTGTTATTACTAGTAAAAAACTTAAAAACAAGAGAAAATTGTTTGTTAGAGTAAGAGCACTTCAGATAATAAATAGAAAAGTGTACATCGGAGAATGGTCAAAGATTAAAAAAGTAAAAATTAAATAAAACATATGGTTATTTTTGAGTATTAGATATATCTATTATTAATCGTTTGTTTATATTAAACATTACAAGTCTGAGAATATGTACCGAGAGTATATATTCTCGGATTTTTTTATTCACATATATAAGCAAAAACATAATAGTGTTATATTAAAAGAAAATCGAAAAAAATAAGTGTTTATTACACTATTTAATGCAAAAAGCATATTATTTAAAAATAGTGAAAGTTTTTAGCACATGCATGCTATAATAAATTATATTTTGTGAACAGTAAAATATTTACAATCCACATAGAGATAAAATATTAACAAGTAACACAAAGATAAAATTTGAGAGGAGAGAATGACAATGAAAATGGAATCTATAGGAGTAAGAATTAGGGAAATGAGGGAACAAAAGTCATGGAGTCAGGAGGCTTTGGCATGTGATGTTGATTTATCTACTGTATATATAGGAATGATTGAACGAGGAGAAAAAGTGCCTAGATTGCAAACCTTTTTAAGAATTGTGCGTTCTTTGGGAACAACTCCCAATGATTTGTTAGTAGGTTTATTTCCTGAAGATAAAAATGTAGATTCTTTTGAGTTCAAATATCAAATTGAAAGGTTGAGTAAAAAGGACAAGAAAAAAATTTATAAAATATTGGAGGCCTTTTTTGAGGAAGATTAAATAATGGCTAAAATCTACATTATTGCTAGATTTGTATGAATATGTTAAAATACAATTGTTTTTACATCTGTTACTTAAATATAAAATAAAAAATAGTTATATATGAGTCACTTAAAAATGTTATTTAGGGTATCATATATAATTTTTTTATATTTTTGTGCAATTATAAATATATGATATAGTATTTTAAATACGTGGATAGTAAATAATAAGATTTATATAATTATAAGAATAATCTATGTATGGAGAGATATTATGCAAAATAAAGAACACAGAAATAATAAGGAAATTGGTAAAAGAGTTCGTTCTGTAAGGATGATGAATAATCTTACACAGGATAACCTGGGAGATATGTTAGGTATTACTGGACAGGCTATACAGAAAATTGAAGCTGGTGAAAATATGATAACAGTGAATTCGCTAATTATCTTGTGTGAAAAGTTAAATGTAACACCAGATTATATCTTGTTTGATAAACCCAATACAGAGCGTGATGTAGAACTATCATTTGAAACTTTAGAAGGAAATCAAAAATTACAATTATTGTTTCGATTAATGTTATATGTGAGTAAAGTTGAAAATGAAAAATATAGAAAGTTATTAGAAGCAATAATTAGTACGTTAGATTAAAGGATAAGGGACATTTAGGATGAAAGGGTTGAATAAAAATATACTAGTTATAGAGGACAACGAGTATTATATGAACTTGATTTGTAATGAACTAGAACAGTTAACAGATATTAATATTTATAGAGCAACAAACAGTGCAGATGCATATAGATATGCGATGGAAGCATCAATTGATGTATTTGTTGTTGATATTATTTTAAATACAAACGCATTAGGAGATGTATCAGGAATTAAGTTTATTGAAAGAATTAGAACTATAAATAAATATAAGTTTGCCCCGATAATTATCACTACTTCTCTAGAAGATCCGAAACTCCATTCTTACAGCTACTTACATTGCTATCGTTATTTTGAAAAGAAGTATGACCCAAAAGAATTATTTGAAACAGTTCGCGAAGTATTACAGTATGAAACACCTAGCGAAAGTACAAAAATGATTTATTATAAACGAGAGGGGTTGTTATTTTCTATAAATATACAGGATATTATTTTTATTAAAAATTGTAACAGATATATAGAATATCATTGTATCGACGGAGTTCATAAGGCTCCATATAAGTCTTGTAAAAATATAATACAAGATATACATTCTGAAGATTTTATACAGTGTAACAGGCATACAATAGTTAATAGAAGGTATATTTTTTGCGTAGATATTGTAAATAGATATATAAATCTGACAAATGATTATGGGAGTTTAGAGATAGGACCACGAATGAAAAAAGATTTAATAAGCAGGTTAAAAAATGATTGAAGGATTGTTTACATTAGTTGAAATTTTAGCAGTTGTAGTATGTATACATAATTTATATACTAAAAATAAAATATTTTCTATATATACTTTAGTTTTTCTCTGTTTAGAAAGTGTTTATTTGCAGTTAGCAAATAGAGGTATTGTATCAAAACAAGTAATGTTGGTAATATACCTGTTATTTATACTATATACATTACTAGAATTTAGGGATAGCCTCATTAATTCAATTTATAATTGTTTGGTGACGATGTTAATTATCTCTGTAGCGCAGATGATTTTTTATTTACCAGGGGTTTTAGTATATAATTTATGTGGTAGCGAAGATATTATGGCAATCTTAATTAATGCTTTGACACTTATGTTAGTTATATTTACAAGAAAAGCAAAATTATATAATACGCTACATAATATATGCAATAGGAAAGAAATAAAAGCTATAATAAGTATAATCATCAGTATTGGGATATTAATTTATTACTCATATAAAATCAAGAAAGATAATGCAGTACCATTAGATTTGTATTTGACATGTTTATTATTTTTAATTATTGTAATCTTTTCTATTTATAGATGGCAACGTTCTAATTACGAGGTTGAATTAAAAGAAGAACAATTAAAGATGGCACGGAATTATAATGATTCGTTTAAAATTTTAGTTGATGTTGTAAGAAAGAATCAACATGATTTTGATAATCATTTATTAGTATTATCTGGAATGAATTTAAACTCTACATCTCAAAAAGAACTAGAGGAAAAGCAAAAAGACTATAAAAATACAATATTAGAACAAAATAAATACAACAAAATTTTATACCGAATTAATGATTCTATTTTAGCAGGTTATGTATTTAGTAAATTAGTTGAGTTAGAAGAACAGGCAATTGATGTATCTTATGATGTAAATGTACAATCTGATAAAGTGGATTATATTCCAGTATATATTATGATTGAAATTATAGGGATTTTATTAGATAACGCAAGAGATGCATTGGAGGAAGTTGAATTAAATAAAAGAATTAAACTTGTATTAAATGAAGATAGCGAAAAGTTTACAATAGGCGTATATAATGTGAGCCTATATTATTCAGAAGAGAGTATAATAAAGTTCTTCAAAAAAGGATATTCTACCAAGGGTGTCAACAGAGGTATTGGCTTAACAAAAATAAAAGAGTATCAAAAACAATATGGTTTTGATATTTTAATTACTAATAAAATTGAGGATAATGTAAATTGGTTAAGATTTAATATTGTAATTAAAAAGGCTACGGTTAGTTAAAACCGAAGCCTTTTTTTTATTCATAATCTTCAGCAATAGGATATTTAGGTTCACCAAAAAAGCAAAAACTCATTTTGGAAAAACGAACCATAAACATCATAGCCAAGCATAAATTACAAATAGTATTCATACTTGTGAGTTTAAAATTTTTCATTTGTAAGACCTCCTTTTCTAGATAATTTAGCAATTGATTGTATTTGGAAATACAATAATCCAGAATTTTATAATTAGCTGAAATCGTCTGGAAGTGGATATTTAGGTTCACCAAAGAATAAAAAACTTATCTTTGAAAAGCGAACCATAAACATTATAGCCAAGCATAAATTACAAATAGTGCTCATACTTGTTAGTTTGAATTTTCTCATCAATATATTCCTCCCCTTCTTAAAAGTTTAGCAATAATTAATTGTATTGTATGCAATACAATAGTCCAAAATCCAACTTGTATATATGAAGCCAGAAATGAATTATTCTGGAAAATGCTAACAAAAAGTATAAATGTAAATATTATAAAAAAACCAATATTGCGACAACTTTTTATTAAAACGCTGTCAGGACTAGGTCTAAATGGTGAGGCTACGGGCCCTATATAATAATTTATAACCATGCATATAATACTAAAAAAGATGATTGAAGTTGTTGATAATAAAACTAAATTAGGTAAAAACATAATTGACGCATATAAAATTATAGATGTAAGAAAAAGACAGCTTATGTAATGTTTGCAATGTAGTCCGCCAATATTAATTCTCAGAAATAAAAGCAAAATAATTGAAAATAAAAATGGATAAAAGTATCCTAATATTCCAAAAGATAAACCAAAAAGAAATAATTTAGAAAACTCGGAAAATAAGGATGCTAATACATACTTTACTTTAGCTATGTCATAATCGGAATAGCCATATTCTCTTTGCAATTCTTGAATTAGTTCGCTCATAACAACCTCCATTTCATTATTTTAAGCGTTATAAAATAAAATATTTTTAACTATTAGGTCAATCCAATAGAATTAACAGAGAGAAGTATAAAAGAATAATTATGAAATAATTCATCGCTATGAAATGCAATGCAAAAATAAATATAAACGCAAAAAAAGAAAGAAAAATATTTAATTTTTTGTAAAAGGTTTTGATATATGTATGAAAGAGCGTATTTAGGAAAATATAAACAGAAAAGCAATTAGGGGAAGTTTAATATGTCAAAATCAGTTTGGATAGAAGGTACAGAGTTTCCGAAGTATCAAAAATTACAAGGAAAGATTAAGACAGATGTTTTAATTATCGGAGGTGGAATTAGCGGAATATTATGTTCCTATTTTTTGAAACAGTCAGGAGTAGATACTATACTGGTTGAAGCTGGCAGGATATGTCGCGGGGTAACAGGAAATACTACGGCGAAATTAACTTCTCAGCATGGTTTGATATATGATAAAATGATACAGTCTGTTGGAAAAGAAATGGCTGGGAGATATTTGGAGGCAAATGAACATGCACTAGAAAAATACAGACAGTTGGCAAAGAAGATATATTGTGATTTTGAGAAAAAAGATTCTTTTATTTATTCGCTCTCCAGCCGCAGCAAAATTGAAAGGGAAGTTGAGGCTTTAACACAGCTAGGAGTGGCAGCAGAATTTTGTGAAGATATTTCGATTCCTTTATCTATCAGAGGAGCAGTAAAATTTCCTAATCAGGCACAGTTTAATCCGCTGATGTTTTTATTGGAGATAGTAAAAGGATTAAAAATCTATGAATATACATTTATAAAAGATATAGCACCACATAAAGCATGGAGTGATGAAGGGGAAATCACAGCAGATAAAATTATTGTGGCTACGCATTTTCCGTTTTTGAATAAACATGGAAGTTATTTTTTAAAATTATATCAGGACCGCTCATATGTAATTGCTCTAAAAAATGCAGAAGATGTGCATGGAATGTATATGGACGAGGAGAAAATGGGTAAGTCTTTTCGAAATTATAAAGATTTATTACTGATTGGTGGAGGAAGTCATCGAACTGGTAAGGCAGGGGGTAACTGGGAAGAATTAAGAGCATTTGCAAAACAGTATTTTCCTACAGCAAAGGAGATGTATGCCTGGGCAACACAGGATTGCATGAGTTTAGATCAAATTCCGTATATTGGAAGATACTCAAAACGGACGCCGGATTTATTTGTTGCATCTGGTTATAATAAATGGGGAATGACAACATCTATGGTTGCAGCAATGTTATTATCTGATTTAATTATAGGAAAGAAAAATGAATGGGAAGAAGTATTTTCTCCAAGTCGCAGTATTTTAAAACCACAGCTTTTTATTAATGGAGTAGAGGCAACAAAAAATTTATTAACACCGACAACGAAACGCTGTCCACATTTAGGTTGTGCATTAAAGTGGAATCCTACAGAGCATACATGGGATTGTCCGTGTCATGGCTCTCGATTCGAAAAGGATGGAAAAATAATTAATAATCCGGCTACAGGAAATGCAAAAATTAAATAAGGATGATTGAAACAGCAAAAAAATTATAAGAAATGTACACATTATTTTATACGGGATATTGTACAGGAAATAAAAAACTGCAATTCAAATAAATTGCAGTTTTTTATTAAAACTTTTATTGTAAATCATTTAAAATGTCAAATTCATTATATTGTGGGTCTGTTTTTAAAGCTAGTTCATATATCTCTTTGATGATATTAATATCTTCCTCTAATTGTGTAGCTATTTGTAATGGTGTGTATGACTTTTTTGCTTTCTTACATACTAGGCTAATGAGTTTGCTAAGTTCACCTTTCTCAATACCTTTTGTTAATCCGTCTTTATATCCAGTTTCAAAGCCATCTTCGTAAGCTTCTTCTTCGTGAACCTGAATATCCATTTCATAATCATACTCTGCGCATAAAAAGTTCATAATTTCACTTCCCTTCCTTGATAGGTATTCAGCTAGAATGTCATTTTTAATACAATATTCAATTGCTCGCCGCATGTAATCTGTGCTATTTTCGTTTTTAAATTTTCTAACCGTTTCAACAAACAGAGAATATTCTTTTAAAATTTGACATTTCTGCAGAATCTCATTTCCTGAATCCGTATTAATGTTAATTACCTTTACTGATAATTCTAATGATACGTCATCACTATTATCTGTGTCAAGGTGGAAATCTTTATAAAATGCATCAGAAATTTTTTGCGTGTATCCTTCTCCGATATTGTGAGTTCCATTATAGAAAACAAAGAATTCAGGTCTAGGAAGAGGAACCATTTTTGTACGATATCTGTCTTTTATTGGAACAAGAGATTCATATACTCTTGCTACATATAACAAGTCTCTCAGAGGCATATTTCCATTGATAGTACTCTGATGTTCACTAAAAATCAGTATCCGGTTTCCAACATTAAAAGATACATCATTTTTTAGTTTCATATAAATGACATTTTCAACTCGAACTTTTTCTATGTCAATATTATTTAATGTGTAGTTTGTATTAAATAGTGCATTGAATAATGCTAACTCATTTTCTTTTGCATTTGTGTCTTCGTAGAACAAATCTGTAAAAACACTATCTTTGTATTCTCTGTTTACATGATTATGAGTTATTTTTGGTAAAGAGTTTTTCATTTTATATTATCCTTTCTTTTTGTATGTATATATGTATCATAATGTATATAATGAGAAAAGTCAACATAATATATATGTTGACTTTAAATTGATGTTGCTCTATGTTTATGATAAAATACAAAATAATAAAAAGTAAATGAGAGGAATTTATATGGAGCAGTGGGATTTATATACAAAGGATAGGATTAGAACAGGCAAGACAATTAATAGGGGAGAGTGTGTTCCGAAAGGATATTTCAGAACTGTAGTACATGTAGCTATATTTGATACGAAAGGAAAAATGCTGATACAACAGAGACAGAAAAATAAAAAACTATGGTCAAATCTTTGGGATGTAACAGCAGCGGGAAGTGTAATTGCGGGCGAGAGCAGTGTGGAGGCAGCAGAACGTGAAGTATTTGAAGAGATAGGGTATCAAATAAATTTAAATAATGAAAGACCAGCTTTCACAATTGATTTTGATGAGGGATTTGATGACTGTTATTTAGTTATTAGAGATTTGGAGATTGATAAATTGGTATTACAACAAAATGAAGTTCAGAGTGTGAAATGGGCAACAAAAGAAGAAATTTTGCAGATGATAGAGAATGAAACATTTATCTCTTATCATAAGTCAAAGATTGAATTAATGTTTTTTTTGAGAAATCAGCGAGGAACTCATACTAGAAATGATAAATAGTAATAATCATACATAAAAATAATACATCTGATAAATCCGATTTATAACAAAGATTCCAAAGAATACACTTGAGGAATTTTTACATAAGTAAAGTCAAAGGAGTATCGATTTTTTTTAACATAAAATATAATTATATATAATACTAAACACCTTGGGAATGGGTATATACTCCATAGGTACGTAGATAATCGGCCATAAACAATATAGAATTTAAGTATAATTATATGGAGCGTACTTTATGGAGAAAAAGAAGATTACAATACTAGACAGACAAATTGGTTCAAGAATTAAATCTATCAGAACAAAAAACAAGCTGTCTCAAGAAAAGATGGCAGCGAAAATAGGTTTGGAATCTCTTACTTTTTACCAAAATGTAGAAAAGGGAAAAAACAGATTATCATTAGAGAATTATATAAAAATATGTGATGAGTTTAACGTAACAATGGATTTTTTATTAAGGGGAAAGGTTAGTGATAACAAAGAATTTGAAGTGTTTTTCGATAGTCTGGCTCCTAATTATAAAGTTCAGGAATTTATGAACATAATATTGAAATTATGTGGAAACGAAGACGATAATTATATCAATTCTTTACTTGAAGTATATAAAAAGATGAGTTAAAGGAGTGGAAAGATTTTCACTTTTTTGTGTATGGTTCTTATAAAGGAGCAGATTAATTAAATATTTTTACAACAGGTTTACAAAAGATAAAGAATGGGGGAAGATAAAATGCAGTTGATACACAAACAGATATTGGTAGTTGAAGATAATAAATACAGTATGAATCGAATTTGTTCTATTTTGAAAGAAATAGAGGGAATAACAGTTATTAAGGCAGAAAATAGTGGAGAAGCATACAAATATGCAGTAGAGTATGCTATTGATTTATTTATAATTGATATTATTTTAGATTCTACAAAAGAGGCAGATATTTCGGGGATGGCTTTTGCGGAATCGGTTAGAAATATGGGGAAGTATAAAATGACACCGATAATCTTTACAACATGCTTAGAGGATCCAAAGTTACATGCATATGCACATTTGCATTGTTATGAGTATTTTAAGAAACCATATGATGTAGAAAAGTTAAAAGAAGCAATAGTAACAACACTTCAAATGAACATGCCTAAATGTGAAAAAGAATATGTATGTTTTAAAGTTAATGGAATTGTATTTCCGGTAAAAATAAAAGACATTGTAATGATTAGTAATAAGACAACATCAACATGTATACAGTGCGCTAATGGAGGGAGTATTGATGCACCATACAAATTCAGCAGGCAATTATTGCTAGAATTAAATTCTAATAAGTTTTTAAAGTGTAATAAAAGTATTATTGTTAATATTGATTTTATTGAGTCTATTGATTATAAAATAAATCAGGTAAAACTGAAAAAGGGATTTGGAGAGGTCAAAATTGGAAGAAGAATTTTAAAAGGTTTTAAAGAAGGCTTGGCTCAATGCTAGAACACGTAAATATTTAATACGAAAATTATTAAAAAATTAAGTGATTGTTAATAATAGGTCTTTAGTGTTACAATACATAGCATTAAAGACTTATTTTTTATAAAAAATTAGGAGGACATATGATTCAGGCAGTGATATTTGATATGGATGGTTTGATGATTGATAGTGAGAGAGTTACTTATGAATGTTTTAGAAAATATTTAAAAGATAAAGATATGGAAATGACAGAGGAATTTTATAAAACTTTGCTTGGGCAGACGATAAAGGTATGTAAACAGAAAGTGTTAGACCAATATGGAAAAGACTTTCCCTATGAGGATTGTGTAAAACAGGTTCATGAGATGCTGGATGAGCAGTTATTAATAAAAGGAGTACCGATAAAGAAGGGATTAATTGATTTATTACATTATTTAAAAGAAAATCATTATAAACTGATGGTTGCAACGTCCAGTGAAAGAAGTCGTGTGGATAAGATATTAGAAAAAGCAGGAATTTCAGAGTTTTTTGATGATTCTATTTGTGGTGATGAGGTGGAAAATGGAAAACCTGATCCGGAAGTGTTTTTGAAGGGGTGTGAGAAATTAGGAGTAAAAGTGAATGAGGCATTGGTACTGGAGGATTCCGAGGCTGGTATACAGGCCGCCTTTAATGGGGGAATAAAAGTAATATGTGTTCCGGATATGAAATACCCTGAAGAAAAATATAAAAAAATGACTACAATGGTTTGTGATGATTTATTCGAGGTGAAGACTTATATAAAAGGATATTGTCAATGCAAATAATAGTGATATAATGAAAAGGTCTTTAATAGCATTATTGGGAGGTAAGTTATGAAGATTATAATTGCCGGAGACGGAAAAGTAGGAGGAACTCTTGCCAGAAAATTATCAGCGGAAGGTTATGATATTACATTAATAGATTCTAATGCAAGAGTATTGGATGCCAGTCTGGAAAGATATGACGTTATGGTAGTTCATGGAAATTGTACCTTAATGTCTGTATTATCTGAAGCAGATGTTGAAAGAGCAAATTTATTAATTGCTGTAACTAGTGCAGATGAGATAAATTTATTGTGTTGTATGACTGCGCATACAATGAACCCGAATCTACATACTATAGCAAGAATACGAAATCCGGAATATAGTGAACAGATATATAAAATGCGTGATGCATTTGGTTTATCTTTGACGGTTAATCCGGAAAAACAGACAGCAGTAGAAATTGAACGATTATTAAAATATCCAGTGTTTTTGCAGAGAGATACATTTGCAAAAGGAAGAGTAGAGCTGGTCGAATTAAGAATTGATGCGGATAGTGTTTTAAAAGATGTTTCACTGAATGACTTATATAGTATTGTAAAATGTCAGGTTTTGGTTTGTGCAGTTCGAAGAAATGGGCAGGTAGAGACTCCGGATGGAAATTTTGTTTTAAAAGAAGGAGATAGAATCTATGTAACTGCTCCATCAGATAATCTTACAATTATGTTGAAAAATATGGGACTTATCACACATAAAGTCAGAAGAGTTATTTTGTGTGGTGGTGGAAAAGTAAGTTACTATCTCGCAAAGATTTTGAGAAAATCAGGTATTTCTGTAGAAATAATAGAAGAAAATGAAGAGAGAGCAAGACGACTAGCAGAATTATTGCCAAGTGTTGATATTATACATGGTGATGCAAGCAGAAGAACACTTTTAGAGAGTCAGGGAATAGAAGATTGTGATGCATTGATTACCTTGACTGGGATGGATGAGTTAAATATTATCATTTCTATGTATGCAAAGACCTGTGGTGTTCCTCATGTTATTACCAAGGTAGGACACACAGATCGAAGCAGTATACAGGATAGTCTTCATTTGGGAAGTATTGTTTGTCCTAAAGATTTATGCTGTGATACGATTGTTGGGTATGTCAGAGCATTAGAAGCACAGACAGGTGCAGCCATCTCAGTACACAATATTGCAGATGGACAAGTTGAAGCAGTAGAATTCCGGGTAGATGAAAAAACAAAATACTGTGGTAAACCATTGAAAGAAATTTCAATAAAAAATAATATGTTGATCGCGTGTATTACCCATAAAGGAAAAACAGAGATTCCAAATGGTGATTCTTATTTTGAAAACGGAGATACAGTTATTGTTGTTTCAAAGGGAGATGTGGCATTGCATCAATTAAATGATATATTTCAATAGTAAATACTAATGATTGAATAGTTAAGAGGCAAAAGGTTAAAGGCGATGAATTACAAAGTAATAGGTAAATTTATTTCACGGATTCTATTTATAGAAGCAATCTTTATGATACCGGCATTATTAATTAGTATATATGATAATGAAAAGCCGGCAGTCATTGGATTTTTAGGGGCAATAATTATTATAATGTTTCTGGCATTTATCCTCTATTTTATCTGTAAGAAAGCAAAACAACGTTTTTTTGCGAAAGAGGGGTTAGTGTGTGTTGGTTTAAGCTGGATTGTTCTAAGTTTATTGGGGTGTCTGCCATTTTATATTTCTGGTGAGATACCTGTATTTATTGATGCATTATTTGAAATGGTATCGGGATTTACAACAACAGGAGCATCTATATTGACAAATGTTGAAGCTATGTCAAGAGGACTTCTTTATTGGAGAAGTTTCAGTCATTGGCTTGGAGGAATGGGTGTTTTAGTATTTCTTTTGGCAATTGTTCCTGCTGATGGCAGGAGTAATCGATTTACAATGCATTTATTGAGAGCAGAAAGTCCGGGACCAAATGTTGGGAAACTAACACCAAGAATGCGCGATACTGCGAAGATATTATATATTCTGTATGTTGGACTTACAATTTTGAATATTATATTTTTGCTTATTGGGAAAATGCCAGTGTTCGAGGCATTTTGTACTGCTTTTGGTACAGCAGGAACCGGTGGATTTGGTGTGAAAAATAATAGTATAGCTGGTTATAGTCCGTATCTTCAGAGCGTATGTACAATATTTATGTTACTATTCGGAGTGAACTTCAGTTGTTACTATCTATTATTTTTAAAACGGTTTAAGGCTGTGTTTAAAGATGGAGAATTGAGAATATATTTAGGGATTGTATTTGCGAGTATTGCAATGATTACAGCGAATATTTTCAGTCTCTTTGGAAATGTGAAAGAAGCATTTCATCATGCAGCTTTCACTGTATCAAGCATTATCACAACTACGGGATTTGCCACGGAGGATTTTGATTTGTGGCCGGGCTTTTCAAAAGCAATCTTATTAATACTAATGATGATTGGTGCTTGCGCTGGTAGTACAGGTGGTGGTTTAAAATGTGGAAGACTGCTTATATTAATACGTAGTGTGAGAAGAAATATCAGACAGACGCTGAACCCAAGAAAAGTAGAAGTAATTCGTAACAGTGGAAATGTAGTTGATGAAAGAATTGTTTCAGGAGTAAACGGTTATTTTGCTGCATATATTTTGATTGTATTTATTAGTTTTTTACTAATATCATTAGATGGGCAGAGTATTGTTACAAACTTTTCCGGAGTTGTAGCATGCTTTAATAATATAGGACCGGGATTTGAACTAGTGGGACCAACATCCAGTTATGCTTTATTTGGTGCATTTTCTAAATTTATATTAATAATAGATATGTTGGCAGGGCGTTTGGAAATATTCCCGATTTTGATTCTTTTGTCTAGGAATACATGGACAAGTAAAAGATAGTTATAAAGAGGCAGGAATGAGAGATAAAAAACATAGACATATATCTACTTCACAATTTATATTTTTAGGCTTCCTATTTACAATAATTTTGGGAGGCCTAATTTTAATGTTGCCATTTTCTAGCTCTATGGGAAAACAGACATCGTTTATAGATGCTTTATTTACAGCAACTTCGGCAACCTGTGTTACAGGTTTGGTAGTTCAGGATACAGCCACATACTGGTCAGGTTTTGGTCAGTTCGTAATTTTATTTTTAATACAGATTGGAGGAATGGGGGTTATTACCATTGCAGTTTTGTTAACAATGATGTCTGGAAGAAAAATCAGTTTAAGGCAAAGGACATTAATGCAGGAAGCGATTTCTGCACCGAAAATGGGAGGAATAGTAAGACTTACCGGTTTTATATTTAAAGCAATTGTAATAATAGAATTGTTGGGAGCATTTTGCCTGTTTCCGGTTTTTTATAAAGAATTTGGTTTCTTAAAAGGATTATGGTATGCATTATTTCATTCGATATCAGCATTTTGTAATGCAGGATTTGATCTTATGGGAATAAAAGAACCATTTTCTTCAATGACAACAATGTCAGGATCAGTTGTAGTAAATATTGTACTTATGGTGCTAATTGTTGTAGGAGGACTAGGGTTTATTACCTGGGAAGATATTAAAGAGCATAAACTTCATTTAAGTAAGTATAGCATGCAGAGTAAAGTAATATTATTTGTGACAGCAGTTTTAATCATTATTTCTGTAGCATATTTTTATTTCTGTGAATTTAGCAGAGGAGAATGGAGGGATATGCCTCAATCAGATAAAGTAATAGCATCATTCTTTACATCTATCACTCCAAGGACAGCAGGATTTAATACTGTGGATTTTTCAAAACTTACCGGAGCAGGTCAGCTGGTTATGATTATGTTGATGTTAATAGGTGGTGCACCAGGCTCTACAGCTGGAGGAATGAAAGTGACAACTATTGCAGTGATTTTTGCAGCGGCTTTTGCAGTTTTTAGTAAGAAACAACAGGCACAATTGTTTAAGAGAAGGATATCAACAGATATTATTGCCAGAGCGGCAACAATTTTATTAATGTATGTCTTTCTATTTCTATTGTCAGCGATTGCTATTAGTACAATTGAAGGACTGCCCATTACAGGGGTTATGTTTGAGACAGCATCAGCTATAGGTACAGTTGGATTATCATTGGGTTTAACACCGGGATTTGGAGTTGCATCTAAGATTATTTTAATGATATTGATGTTTTGTGGAAGAGTAGGAGGATTAACAGTTATTTTTGCTACTGTTTCAGGAAATAATGGAAGTATGGCAAAGCTGCCAGAAGAAAAGATTATGGTGGGATAGACGATTCCCTGTATATAGATTAAATAGGAGGATATGAAATGAAATCGGTTTTATTAATAGGTCTTGGAAGATTCGGGCGCCATATTGCTAAAAATTTGGATGAATTGAATCATCAGGTCATGGCGATTGATAAGAGGGAAGATAGAGTAAATGCTGTATTACCGTATGTGACAAATGCACAGATTGGAGATTGTACAAATGAAGGATTTCTTAAAACTTTAGGAGTGGGAAATTTTGATGTCTGCATTGTTGCTATCGGTGATGACTTTCAAAATTCCCTTGAAACTACATCATTATTAAAGGAATTAGGAGCGAATCTGGTAGTTTCCAGAGCGGCAAGAGATGTACATGCCAAGTTTTTGTTAAGGAATGGAGCAGATGAAGTTGTCTATCCGGAAAGACAGCTGGCAAAATGGATGGCATTCCGGTATACGGCAGATAATATATTAGATTATATAGAGTTGGGGAAAGATTTTTCTATATTTGAAGTGGCGCTTCCAGTGAAATGGATTGGAAAAACAGTTGAACAAGTTGATGTCAGAAAACTTCACAATATTAATATTTTGTCCATTAAGAACCATGGAGAGTTTAATATGAAAGTCACTCCGGAAACAAAATTTCAGGAGGGAGATACATTACTTGTTTTAGGGCATAACAAAGATATTCAGAAGTGTTTTCATATTTAATTGGGTTACGAAGGAGGAGTGTTTTGGATATACTAATTATGATAATTGTATGCTTTTTTGCAGGTATGGGGGCAGGTCTTGGAACAGGTCTGGCAGGACTATCGGCAGCGGCAGTCGTTTCGCCAATGCTGATTACATTTATGGGGGTGCCGGCTTTTGAGGCAATTGGAATTGCATTAGCATCTGATGTGCTGGCATCAGCAGTATCGGCATACACTTATGGAAAAAATAAAAACATTGATGTTAAACATGGCATTGTCATGTTAATTTCTGTTTTAGTATTTACTTTGGTGGGCAGTTATATAGCATCACTCGTACCAAACGGAACAATGGGTGGATTCTCAAAGGTTATGACCTTATTTGTAGGGTTAAAATTTATTTTTAAACCCGTAATGAACACGGGAGAAAAGCAGAATGTAAAAAGTGAAAAACAGAAAATAATCCAGTCGATACTTTGTGGTGTGCTAATTGGGTTTATTTGTGGATTTGTTGGAGCAGGCGGAGGTATGATGTTGTTATTAGTACTTACCAGTGTGCTTGGATATGAGCTTAAGTTGGCTGTGGGTACGAGTGTTTTTATTATGACATTTACTGCGTTGACTGGTTCGGTTTCTCATTTCGCAATTAGTGGAATGCCAGATATTACTATAACAATATTATGTATTTTATTTACATTTATCTGGGCAAGAATTGGGGCGAGATGGGCAAATAAAGCCAGTGCAAAAATGATGAATAGAGTGACAGGAATTGTTTTATCGGTTCTTGGAGTAGTTATGCTGATTATGAAATAGATAAATAATTATCTAAAGTATATCATTACAGATTATTGGAGATGGTTTAAATGAAGGTTAAAATATGTGGGTTGACAAGTCCGAAAGAAGCTGAGTATTTAAATAGGAATTATGTTGACTTTGCGGGTATGGTATTGTTCTTTCCCAAGAGCAAGAGAAATATAAATTTAGAACAGGCAAAAAGTATCATGGAAGCATTAGATTATCAGGTGAAAACAGTAGCGGTTGTTGTTTCACCTACTGTGGAGCAGGTTCTTGAAATACAGAAGACGGGTTTTGACTTTGTGCAGATACACAGTGATATACCAGAAGGTCTTTTTGATAAGATTTGCATTCCGGTTTTAAAAGCATTTAATGTTAATGATTTGAATAAATTTGAAGAGTATCATAAACAGGATGGAATTGCAGGGTATGTATTTGATGCAGCAGATTATGGCAGTGGAAAGACTTTTGACTGGAGCTTACTAAAAGATATTCCACGAGATAACAAATTATTTTTGCTGGCAGGAGGATTAAATTCTGAAAATGTAGCAGAGGCAGTTCAGTTTGTCAAGCCGGATGGTGTGGATGTATCATCTGGAGTAGAATGTGATAATTGTAAAGGCAAGGATGGAGCAAAGATAGACGGATTCGTAAAAGCAGTAAAAAAATAATGAAGAAAACAGGAATGTTGTAATATTACAGAATTGTAAGATTCAAAATATTATTTTAGTGATATACTATAAGAAAAAAGAAGGACATCTTATGAAAAAGATATTAATTATAGAAGATGATGAATGTATCAGCAAAGAGTTAGATAATTTATTAATTCATTCGGGATATGAGACAGAGATTTTAGAGGATTTCTCGAACTCGAAAGAGGAGGCTTTAAAAAGTCGTGCTGACTTGATTTTGTTAGATATTAATATTCCGGAATTAAACGGGGAGTTGCTTTTAAAAGAGATACGGAAAGAATCGGATGTGCCGGTGATTATGGTAACCAGTAAAACCAGCGAAGTGGATGAAGTTTTATCAATTTCCTATGGGGCAGATGATTTTATAACGAAGCCATACAGCCCGGCAGTTTTATTGTTACGAATTCAAAATATCTTTAAAAGGATGGAACCCAAAGGAGACAAACTTAAATATAACGATTTGGATGTTAGTCTGAGCAAAGGTATTATCAGTAACGGAAAAGAAGAGATAAGACTCACAAAAAATGAGATGATTATATTTTCTTATCTATTAAACAATCAGGGAAACATTGTTACAAGAGATGACTTGATGACAGATTTGTGGAACAATGAAGAGTATATTAACGATAATGCACTGACTGTAAATATTAGCAGGCTCAGAAACAAACTCTCAATGTTTGGTTATGAGAGTGCCATTGAAACGAGAAAGGGACAAGGGTATCTTCTGTTATGAAAGTAAGTAAATATTTAAAGGATAAAAAGCTGTCAATAATTTTATTTGTTGCCTGCTTTTTTATTATGTCAGGAATGTTTTTTGCATTTCGTATTCCCAAACAACTGGTGGCGGCAACAGCTATTATATATTTTTTGATGGGAATATGTCTGATTCTCATTGATTTATGCAGAAAGAAAAAGTTTTATGATGGGCTGGTTGACAATACCAATGCACTAGATCAGAAATTTTTAGTTTTGGAAACTTTGGAAAAACCAAATTTTTATGAGGGAGAAATTCTATATGAGAACATGTATGAAATCAATAAGTCTATGGTTGAAAGAATAGGGGATTACAGGGAAAATATAGATGATTTTAAAGAATATATAGAAATGTGGATACATGAAGTAAAAATACCTATCTCCAGTCTGGTTTTAATGTGTCATAATGACAAAAAAGATAATAAGGGTATCTTGCAGGAGCAGTCTTTTGCAATGAATAATATGAATGAAAAGTATATTAAACAAATCAGAAGACTGGATAATTATATTGACCAGGTTTTGTATTATATGCGGAGTAATTGTACAGAAAATGATTATCTGATTAAAGAAACTAGACTTGATAAAATTGTAGGAAATGTACTTATAAAAAATAAAGATGACTTGTTGGAAAATAAAATTAATATTTCTGTAGATATAAAAGCGTGTAAGGTCATGACAGATGCAAAATGGATTGAATTTATCTTAAACCAGATTATAAATAATAGTATCAAATATAAAAGAAGTCAAAGCGATTGTATGATAAAGATACAGGCGAAAGAGGATGTAGGCAGTGTATATCTTAGTATTTATGATAATGGAATCGGGATTCCATCGAAGGATGTGGCGAGCGTGTTTAAGAAATCCTTTACAGGAGAGAATGGAAGAAAAGGTGCAAAGTCTACAGGTATGGGTCTTTATATTGCGAAGAAATTATGCATGAAATTAGGCCATAAAATAGAAATCTCATCAAAGGAGAATCAGTGGACAAAGGTAACAATTATATTTGGAAAGAATGATTATTACAAATTTGAAAAGTAACCTTACGAAACTGTAATGTTATGTAAGATTAGAATTACGACAGGAAAATAAATTTGCTTTATCATAGTTTTTGTAAGGAGGAGTTAATACGATGGAAAATATTTTAAAAATCGAAAGAATCGAAAAGTATTATGGAAACAAGTCCAGTCTTACAAAGGCTATTGATAATATATCCTTTGAGGTGGATAAGGGAGAGTTTGTTGCAATTATGGGAGCATCAGGCTCAGGAAAAACAACATTATTGAATTGTATTTCAACAATTGATAAGGTAACAGCAGGTAATATTTATGTTGGAGGACAAAATATTACAAAATTAAAATCAAAAGCATTAAATAAATTCAGAAGAGAAGAATTGGGATTTATTTTTCAGGATTTTAATTTATTGGATACACTTACAGCATATGAAAATATTGCATTGGCATTGTCGATACAGAATGTAAGTGCAGGTGAAATTGACAGTCGAATCAGAAAGGTTGCATACGATTTAGATATTGAAAGTGTGTTGAGAAAATATCCATACCAGATGTCCGGAGGGCAGAAACAGAGAGTTGCAAGTGCAAGAGCCATTATTACGAATCCGAAATTGGTTCTGGCAGATGAGCCGACAGGGGCATTGGATTCAAAGGCAGCGAAGATGTTGTTAGAAAGATTTCATTATTTAAACAGAGATTTGCTGGCAACAATACTTATGGTAACTCATGATGCATTTACAGCGAGTTATGCATCCAGAGTTATTTTCATCAAGGATGGCAAAATTTTTAATGAACTTCTGAGAGCAGGCAGAAGCAGAAAAGAATTTTTTGATGAGATTATTGATGTAGTTACAATGCTTGGTGGAGATTTAAACGATGCTCTTTAAATTATCTGCAAAAAATATAACAAAGAGTATTAAAGATTATGCCATCTATTTCTTTACTCTTGTATTAGGTGTTGGAATATTTTATGTATTTAATGCAATAGAATCTCAGTCAGTTATGCTGCAGGTATCAGAAAGCACGGCAGAGATTATAGAACTGATGACAAATATGTTGTCAGGAGTGAGTGTATTTGTATCATTTATTTTAGGATTTTTAATTATTTATGCGTCAAGATTTCTTATTAAAAGAAGAAACAGGGAGTTTGGAATTTATTTGACTCTTGGCATGGGAAAAAGAAAGATTTCTTTGATTCTTTTCTTTGAAACATTAATTATCGGGATAGCATCTTTGGCGATTGGTCTTGCGATTGGTATTGGATTGTCGCAGATTATGAGTGTGCTGGTAGCCAACATGTTTGATGCTGATATGACAGAATTTCAGTTTGTTTTTTCTAATAGTGCCTGTGTGAAAACATTAATTTATTTTGGAATTATGTATTTATTTGTAATGGTTTTTAATACAGTAATTATTGGAAAATGTAAATTAATAGATTTGATTCATTCAGGGAAAAAAGTTGAAAAAATAAAAATGAAAAACCCAGTTATCTGTATTTTGGTTTTTGCAATATCAGTAGCGATGATTGGATATGGATATTATATAGTAACAGGCGGACTGACTGTAATGGATGACAGCAGAGAGATTTACAAAGCGATAGCTTTAGGTGCTGTTGGAACATTTCTTTTATTCTGGTCCTTGTCAGGGCTGATACTAAAAATTGTAATATCAGTGAAAAAGGTGTATTACAAAGAATTGAACAGTTTTACGTTAAGACAGGTAAGCAGCAAAATCAATACTGCAGTAATTCAATTAACATTGATATGTCTGATGCTGTTTGTGACTATCTGTGTATTGTCCAGTGCGCTGTCAATTAAGAATTCAATGTCTGCGAATTTAAGGGATCTGGCCCCCATGGATATACAGCTTACGAAATGGATAGACCATGATTCACAAAATAAAAAGATTTTAAAAGATACTGAAAAGACTATTTTCCAGACTTTGGAGGAAAGTGGTTTTGATACAAAAGATAATTTAAAAGATACCGTAAACTATACAGTTTATCATGACAAGAAATTTAATCTGAAGGCTACATTAGGAGATATGTCAGACGAATTGTCGAAACAGTTTAAGTTTTTACAGTATGATTCAAAGGAAGATATTGTAAAACTTAGTGATTATAATAAGATTGCAAAGCAGTATGGGCATGAAACCTTTACATTAAAAGATGATGAATACATGGTTGTAGGGGATTTTGAGAGCATGGTTAAAATTCGAAATGAAGTCCTGAAAAATGGACAGAACATTGAATTAAAGGGAAAAACTTATAAGCCAAAATATAGGGAATGCAAAGACGGATTTATTGAAATGAGTGGAAATCCTGCAAATTCTGGTCTTTTTATTGTTCCAGATCATGCAGTAGAAAACTTGAATGCACATATGACGGGAACTATTGCGAATTATAAAGCTAGTTCTAAAGAGGGACGTTATGAGGTTGAGAAGAAGTTAGATAAAGTGATAGAAAACAGATGGAATAAGACGAGTCTGATATCCAGCAATTCAAAAATTGATATTGCAGACGCTACTACCGGATTAGGAGCTTTAGTGACTTTTATAGGACTTTATCTTGGAATCATTTTCCTTATGGCAAGTGCAGCGGTTCTGGCGTTAAAAGAATTGTCTGAGGCGACGGATAATAGAGAACGTTATATGATATTAAAACGATTAGGAGCGGATGACAAGATGGTAAATAGGGCATTGTTCAGACAAGTCGGAATATTCTTTATGTTTCCGTTGTTGATTGCTATTGTTCATTCTGTGGTTGGGTTGAAATTTTGTGCATATATATTAGAAACATTTGGAAAGGATGGTTTGATACCGTCGATTATTATGACCGCTGTCTTTTTGGTGGTAATTTATGGAGGATATTTCCTGATAACATATTTCTGTAGTAAAAATATTATTCGGGAGAAAAGATAAATGAGTCTTTAGAATAAATAATAGGGAAACCTGTCATGAAAGGGAATTCTTTTGTGGCAGGTTTTTGTATAATTAGTTTCGTTAAGAAATACTCCCTTTATATACGTTGATTGACATAGAGTAATAGATAGTATAATATATTAATATATCAATGGTTCGGATAAAATTTCATAAAGAAAGGAGGAGTGAATTTAAAAAGCAGCTAAAATTAATTCTTAAAGATATACTGCGAAGGTTATAAAAATTTTGTTTGATAAAAGGGGGGGCTTTAGATTTTTGTACTGAAACGAGATGAAAAATATACGTGGAGTTTCCTTGACAGAACGAAAGATAAATTAAGTGTAAGAAAGAATTACTTACATTTATAGTATTGCGTTCTTGTTAGGGATTTTGTTTTTTAAGAGAAAAGTTATTTAGTAGTATCTATAACTATCTACAAGATAATTTGTGTGAGGAAAAAGAAAGCAGAGAAAAAATTATAAAAAAAAGTTTCAAATGGATAACAATCAAAAATTTACTTTGTATGTTAATTATAAGTATGTTATTAGTATGTGATTTACCAACTAGCATATTAATAAAAGCAGATGAACAGAAAAATGAATATATTATTACTTTTAAGAAAAATGAAAATATTTATACCATGAGAGCTTATGATAAAAAAGCAGAAAATAGGTGTTGATAGTAAGGCTGAGATTATATCAATAAAAGTGTTAGATAAAAATAATAGAGCCTCTGTTGACAAAATAATAGAAGCTATATATGTTGCGGTAGATGAAAGAGTAAATATTATTAACATGAGTTTTGGAACATGTAAATATTCAGAGGCATTGCATATGGCAATTAAGGATGCATGTAATGCTGGCATATTAATTATTGCAGCTGCAGGAAATAGAGGAGAAACAGACAAGGAGGTTGAGTATCCCGCAGCTCTTGAAGAAGTATTGTCTGTTGGGGCAGTCGACAGTAAAGGCGAAATTTCTGATATTAGTAGTAGTGGTAATAAAGTAGATTTATACGCTCCAGGCGAATCGGTTACATCAAAAGGAATCTTTAATTGTAATGTGGTTTGCTCAGGGACAAGTATTGCAGTACCACATGTTGTGGGAGTTGCCAGTAAAATTTGGAGTAAAGATAAAAGCAAAACACCAGAATTTGTGAAGAGACTTTTGATGGACTCGGCAAATGAGAAAGGGAAAGCAAAAATTGTAGATTTAGGGTATGCGTTGGACATTTATAGTGAGTTTGAAAAGAAATATCAAAGTGAAAATTATTTTGATGAATTTAATGAAAATGGTGAATTAGCAACATTGAATAATGTAGAGAATACTGTTGAAGGAAATTGGGCTAGATTTAGACATCAGGATACTATTGAACGATATACGACATTGAGTACTGCAAAAAAGACATACTCAAACAAAGCTATTAAGTTGATAATAGCGGGAATTAGATTGGCAGATGAGGATACGACGAATTTGGCATTTAATGTAAATCAAACAAATGCCCATGGTTGGTGGCACGCTGGAAGTATGAATACAAGTACATTAAAGGGAGTTATACCAAATTACTTTTCAACAATGGAGTTTGTTGAAAATGTAATACATACAACAGGATGTGAAATTAATAATGCCTCCAAACCTGCAGGAATGTCTGATATTGTATATGAAAATGCAAAAAAGAATTTGATTGCAGCTACTAATAAGTTTAATTTTTCATCATTGGGATATGAGAGAAATGTTAAAAATTGTAGATATTTGTACTGGGGAATTTATTTGCATAATGCAACAGATTTGTTTGCACACAGGGCATTTGTGAAACATACAGATGGAAATTATTATTATATTACAGATACAAGAATAGGAATGGAAGCTGATAGTATTAAGGATTTACCAGAACGGTATACACTTACAGCATATACTGTTCAGGATATTATGGATAACTGTATTAATCCAGATTCACCATATGATTCGAAACGAGTTACTTTGGCACAATTTACAAATCATAAAGTATATTATTCGGGAAGGTTTAAATTACAAAACTTTTATGAGTTTGCAGTTGAAAGTGGATGGGATAAAAAGGTAACAAGTTCTATAATGCAAATTGTAAAGGATAATTCTATTAAAATAAATTACTATAGTGCTTTGTCAATTAAATAAAGGAGATATAATTATGAAAAATAAAATTTTAACAGTAACCATACTTTTATCATTGATATTCTTGTTTAATGCAAATAAGAGTTTTGCAGATGATTTAAATAGAATACAAGGTATGTGTGGAGAAAACGCTGTCTGGACCTACAACAAAGAGACAAAAACATTAATTGTAAGTGGGAATGGGACAGTGACAACTTCTGATATTAGTTTAATTTCAGATAATATAAATACTTTGGTTGTTGAAGGGAGTATTAATACTATTGGTGAGAATGCATTTAAAGGGATTAAAGTTTCAAAAATTCAATTAAAAGAGGGAATTCGTAAAATTGAAAGTTATGCATTTTATAATTGTATCGGTCCTAAGCAAATGGTTATCCCTAAGTCTGTTACAGATATTGGAAGTGGTATTTTCGAATTAAGCCAAGGTTTTAATAAAATTACAATATTGGGAGATGTGTCTGTAGGTGTAGGTACTTTTGGCTCATTATATTCTCCAGTTGATACACTTGAAGTAGCAGGAAAGATTAACAACATTGCAAATACAATGGTAAGTTCAGAGTCATCAGCACCAGAAATTAAATTTGTTAATAAAAACAAAAATTACGTTGTGATAAATGACATTATAATGTCAAAAGATAAAAAAGTTGTATATGCATTAAATGGAAGGAAAGATGTTACAAAAATTGAAATACCAGAAAATGTTAAAGTTATTGGAAATTCAGCTTTTGCGTTTAACCAACTGAAAAAGTTAAATATTGAAGGAAATAATCTTATTAAGATAAGGAAAGAGGCGTTTTATGAAAACGAAGAAGCATTGAAGAATGTAGTTTTACACAATTATCCTCAGATTGAAAAAAAAAGCTTTTGATGGACATGTAACAATAGACTATCAGACATTAAAAAAAATAGCAGGAACAACAATAAAAGTAAATATAAAACATAGACAGTCTAAATATGTTGTGTCTGTCAAAAAGAAAAATAATAGGTCGGTCAAATGCAGAATTGTATTTTAGTATGGATCAAATAAAAAAAATGTTGTGATTAATTTACCTAAAAATAAAAAAGAAAAAAATAAAATGATAAAAATGAAAAGAATGTCCTATAGAGTAAAGCATAAAGTATATGTTCAACTTAAGAAAAATGGAAGATGGAAAAAAAAGATTAGAATGTTGTAAAAACAGGAGAGAGTAAGCGAAAAGCAAAGTGCAAGGTTGTTGTGAAATAATACATTTAAAAGGAATAGGTGTAAATAAAGCAGTTATGGTCATGCAGTTATAACTGCTTTTTTAACGCATCTAAGAAATGGGTAATGCCTGAATCAAATGCTCATCTAAAGTAAAGAAACAAGCAACTGAAAACAAGAGATAGATCGCCAGCACCACACTATTCCGAACCAAAGACCATAATGCCGACTACAACAGAATCCCTCTCATTTATACATTTTTGTATATGTTTATTGCAGTAAATAGCAAATAAATGTATTATACTATCCATACAGAACCAAAAATAAGAGGAACTATTAGAAAACATTTGCTAATATAATATGAATCAAAACGAAAGGAAATAAACATGGAATGGAATGAAAAATTACAAGTAATTATTGATTATGCTGAAAATCATTTACAACGTAAAGAAGAAGCGATTGATAGTGAAGAAATTTCCAAAATTGCAGAATGTTCTTTTGGTTTTTTTTTAAAGGTATTTTCATACATGAATGGTATTAGTTTTGCTGAATATATTCGTTCACGGAAATTAACTTTAGCTGGATATGATTTGAAAAGCACGGATTTAAAAGTGATTGATATAAGCTACAAATATGGTTACGATTCTCCTACATCATTTACAAAGGCATTTCAACTTTTTCATGGAGTATCACCAAGAGAAGCTCGAAATCCGAATGTTATTTTAAAAGTTGTTCCCAAAATGCAGATATTAGAACGCCATGAATATTCATGGAAACTTGAACAAAAAGAAAGTTTTCGGTTAGTAGGAAAAAGCATTGTTGCATCTTGCGAAAATAATCTTCATTTCAAGAAAATACCGGAATTTTGGAATGAATGTCAGCGTAATGGTATTTTTGCAAAACTAATTTCGATAGATACTGCTACACCAAAAGGGATATTTGGTTTATTTGGCTCTTATGATGAACAGTTAAACGAAATTGAATATTCTATTATGGCTATATCTGATAGAGAACTGCCGCAAGGTTTTACTGAAATCAATATTCCAACTGCTACATGGGCAATTTTTGATTGCAGAGGTTCCGTTCCGCAAGCAATACAGAAAGGTTGGCAATATCTTAATGAAGAATGGCTTGTCAAATATCCGTTTCAACATGCACAATGCCCGGAAATAGAATGGTATAGCAATGGAAATGTGTATGATAGCAACTATTTAAGTCAAATATGGATACCAATTATAGAGGAGGAATAAAAAATGGTACATTTAGTTTATTGTGATAACGTAGGCAAAAAAGGTGAAAAAGTATTAGATAAAATTTTAGCAGGAACTAAGACAATGATTGTGCGTGGAGCAGCGGGAAGAAAAATTCCCCACAGTAGAGTGTTTGAAGGTGAATGTCTTTATTTCATAGAAAAGGGAAGTACGGAGATAAGGACAACAGCTATTGTAAAAAAAGTACAAAATTTTGTGAAATTATCTGATGAAGAAATTACAAAAAACCTTATGGACAACCAGAGTAAATTAAATTTATCCGATAAGCAAAAAGTACGGTGGCATAAAAAGTGCCTATGTTTAGTGGAGTTTGAAAATGTCAAGGAAATCGATCCACTTTCTTTTGAACATCAAGGAAATATGGACGACTGGCTTATTTTAGAGAAAATTGAAGATGTTCTTGTGGGAACAAGTATTCCGTACAGTTACAAAAATTCTAAATTTTGAATTAGGGAATATATTACAGATAATCAAGAGATGACAGCCTAAAATGTTGTCATCTCTCTTAATTATTAAAAGTAGCTATTAACCATACAGACCCCATGTGGAAGAAAGGAGGGGATTCTATTACTTCTTTATCTCACATGAGCAAAATATCATTTATATCATCAAACTTTATTCTTGTATTTACAATTTGCAACACCCTATTATTGATATCTATTTTGGCAACAATCCCAGTCAGTTTTAAATATTCATCTTTATAAAAATAAATTATAGTAATCATCATTCCACATTTTATCAAATGCATTTTTCTATCCAGTTCTACAATACTATCTTCCGACAGTTCAATTTTGGGAACGACAATTTTCTCTTTTTCTTTTAAAGCTTCATCCAGACCTTTTAATGCAGAGAAAGGCATAAATTGTTTGGCACGATCCTCTGTTGACATTTTATATTTTGGTTTTTCAGCCACGAAAATTCCCCCTATATTATTAAGCTTGAATCATCAATTATTCACCGCTTTTGTGTCCTCCAATTTGTTTGTTCCGTTCAATTGTCATAGCATTTTTTTGTAAATTCATACCTTTTAAGATAGCGTTTTTTCCATATTTATTCTTAATTTCCAAGACAGCTTTTTGTATATGACGATTTTTTTCTAACTTTTCTATATCAACAAAAAAAGGGTATTGTAAATACTCTTGGGGTTTTACATTGTTGCATGTAATATTCACTCTTCTAATAGAAAGGCTGGGATTGACAATGTTTTCATAAAGAATAGAAAGAGCGGGAATAATGATTAAATCAGAGCTGGTTTCCATGTCAAGCGTTGTTGTTCCGTGTGCCGGTTTTACATTTAATATATTGGAATATCCAACATGCAGAGTGATAGAACCGGTAATAAGATTTTGTGATAATAATTCTAAGCAGATAAGATCTGCCATTTCTTTGATAATTAATTTTCCGTCTTCAAAATTATAATCATGCATTAAAACCTGTCCACTGGTAATACTGTGATTTTGAGGTTTATAGTGTTTGATATCTTTTATTGTGGTGGGCTCGATTCCCCAGGCATGGTCAATCAACAGTTCAGCATCAATACCAAAAGCGCTGTAAAGTAATTCTTCATTGGCTTTGGCAATATCTTTCATCGTATAGATTCCAAGAGAATGAAGTTTTTTTGCAATTCCGTTTCCAATCCGCCAGAAATCTGTAAGCGGGGTATGATTCCATAGAGAATTACGATAAGTTTGTTCATCCAGAAAGCCTGTAAAATCAGGAGAATTTTTTGCAGTGATATCCAGGGCGATTTTTGTCAGATAAAGATTGGTTCCTGCACCACAGGCAGATGGAATCCCCAGAGTTTGATAAATGTTTTTCATAATACGTCTGCCAAGGGACAGGGCATCGGTATGATATAAAGAAAGATAATCGGTAACATCTAAAAAAGCTTCATCAATGGAATAAACATGAATATCATCTTTTGAAATATATTGTAAATAAATACTATATATTTCAGCAGCATATTCAATATATCTTTTCATGCGGGGTGGAGCAACAATATAGTGAACATTAGAGGGGATTTCAAATATACGACATCGATTGGAAATACCAAGTTGTTTCATGGCAGGAGTAATAGCGAGACAAATGGTTTTATCTGTGCGTTCCATATCAGCAACAACTAAATTGGTTGTCATGGGATTAAGACCACGTTCTACGCACTCAATAGAGGCATAGAACGATTTTAAATCAATACAAAGATAAAATTTGTCAGACAAAACAGTTGCTCCTTCACTTTTGCTGAAGAGCCATGTTCAGGGGAACTCTATCAGCAGTTTTTCATTTCCTGATATAATCTGGCAAGAGGAAGTCCTACCACATTGTTATAATCCCCATTTATTTCTTTAACATACACAGCAAATTTACCTTGAATTCCATATCCACCAGCTTTATCATAGCAGTCACTGGTAGAAATATAATTCGTAATTTCGCTGTGGGTCATAGGATATAAGGTTACGTTGGTACATTCTGAAAAAGTTTTATAAGATTTTTCCTCAGTATTAAAATCATATACGATTATGGTAACACCGGTATAAACCTGATGTGTCTGTCCCTGAATGGAGTGAATCATCTCATAGGCATTTTTCTTGTCTTCTGGCTTACCCATAATATTCTCATCCTTACTGACAACTGTGTCAGCACCTATAATCATTAAGGATAAATCATCAAATGCCATCAGAGATAAGTCGATAGATTTTAAAATCATACCCAATACATTGTTCGCTTTTTGCAGGGAAAGTTCCTCTACCACCAGATCTGGTTTTGTCTGGGTGATTTTTTCTTCAATGTTAGACGCAATTATTTCAAATTCATAACCTGCCTGTCTCATCAGTTCGCTGCGTCTTGGCGATTGTGAGGCCAGGATAATCTTGGTTTTTTCTAAATTTATCATAAACTTATTTTATCAGATAACGTAGTATTTACAATGGTTGTTTCTTTAAGATTGTGTGAAAAATTATAAAAGTATATTGACAAATTGTTCATACTGTATATAAACAGCATAAACAATGCATTGAAACAACTGGAGGTAATCATTTGAAAATAATAATATCAAATCAGTCAGAACTTCCAATCTACGCACAGATCAGAGAGCAGATATTAAACGGACAGATAAAAGAAGGAGAGGTACTGCCTTCTATCAGAAGCATGGCGAAAGATTTGGGAGTCAGCGTAATTACAACAACAAGAGCATACAGCGATTTAGAACAGGAAGGTTTTATTGCTACGATGCAGGGAAAGGGAAGTGTCGTTTTATCGAAGGATAATAATATGCTGAAAGAACAGTTCCTTATGCGGATTGAACAGGGAATTGAAACAGCGGTAGAATCTGCAAAGCAGATAGGAATGACAAAGAATGAGATACAGCAGATACTAGAGTCTGTATGGGAGCAGTAATTTTTTGAAAAGAAAGAGAGGAGAGCATAATGAATATTTTAGAAATTGAAAATTTAAGTAAGCATTATAAAGGGTTTTCTCTGAAAAACATTCAACTAATAATACCAGCAGGATATATATTTGGTTTTGTAGGACAGAATGGTGCAGGAAAAACATCTACAATTAATATGATTAATCATATATGCAAATATCATGAAGGAACCATTAAAGTCAATGGAATAACGTATGATGAAGAACCTGTGAAATATAAGGAGAGTATTGCATATGTAGGTGATGAATCTTATTTTACTAAGGGATTAAAAATCAAAACAGTAAAAAAGACATTAAAGGATTTTTATAAAACCTTTGATGAGGAAAAGTTTGATTCTCTTATTCAAAGATATGGTCTTCCAACAAACAAGAAGATTGATGATTTTTCCAGAGGAATGAAAGTGAAATTGATGTTTGCTTGTGTATTTTCCAGAGACTCTAAATTGATGATTTTGGATGAAGCAACCAATGGATTAGATCCGGTGGTAAGAGATGAATTGCTCTCTGATTTACAAGCTTATATAGAAGATGGAAAACGAAGTATATTGTTTTCTACTCATATACTCAGTGATTTAGAAGAAATAGCAGACTATATCGCATTTATTGATAATGGAGAGATTCTTCTTGATAAGTCAAAGGATGAAATGCTGGAGGATTATCTTGTGGTAAAAGGTGATGTGTCGGAACTGACAAGGGAACAGAAACAATATATTATTGGTCTGGAAGAGAAAACATATGGATTTGAAGGAATTATAAAGAGTGAGGATGTGGAAAAACTGGGTGGAAGGTTTACATACGATAAGCCGGAAATCGCACAGATTATGCTTCATAGCATTAAGGATAGGAGGAACAGATAATGGGCGCAGTTAATTTTTTTAAATTTGATTTCAGAAGAAGTAAATATCTATTTTTAATTTCGGTTGTTTTGTTTGCACCCCTTGGGGCGATGATGGGATATACTATGGAGTCAACTCTTGGAATATTTAGTTATATGGCATTGGTGGTAGTAGTTACACCGACCTCTCTTTTTACTTATGAACTAAAAAATGAATGTGGATTTGACGGACTACTTCCCGCAAAAGACAGGGATAAAGTGTTTGGAAGATATATGATTGGAGCATTAAGTATTCTATTTGAACTAACTCTTGGAATTGTGATTTGCATCGTTATGAGTACATTTACTGATTTAAAGATAGCGGACTTAGGAGTAGTTTCTATGACATTTATGGCAGTAACATTGATTTATTTGTCGATAGCAATGGTTGCTTATTATTTGATTGGGCGAAATTTGAACCCAAGAATCAGATCGTCAATTATTATGTTGCCATGTATCATTTTATGGTTTGCGATTAATTCTATTATTTCAGTATTGACAGAGGAAGAGGCAGTTGGTTTGATATTAAGAGTAATGGAGAATAAAGAAGTTGTTTCGGCTTTGGCTTTGGTTATTGGCTTAGCGATGTATGTTATATCATCATTGATATCAACACAGATAGTAAAGAAGAAAGATTATCGATAATATATGAATGCTTCGTTACAAAGTTTATAAAAATTGCACATTTTTTAAAAAATATGCAGAGTAATAAAATTTGGAGTATAATGGATGTATTAGTAACGAAATAAAAAGTATTATTTTATAGGAGAAAAGAAATGCCAGAATTATGTAGATTTGCAGGGATGATTATCTATATGTATTTTGAAGATTTTGGAAAGCATAATAAACCACATGTACATATAAAGTACGCAGAATATAATGCTGTGATGTCATTGGAAGGGGAATTGCTTGAGGGAGAACTTCCAAGGAAACAGAGAAGAATGGTGAGTGGTTGGTTAGCTTTTCATGAAGATGAAGCATATGTAGCGTGGAATAAAGCTGTGCGACATGAACATTTTGATAAAATCGAAACTACATACAATAATGGAGATTGTTTCAAAGAAGATACAATTTATGGTAATAGTTTATCATATCCTTTTGCCTGCGGTGTAAAGAACTTGGGGGATATGCAGTTGATGGTATCCTTTGATAATGGGGAAAAGAAAATATATGATGCATCGAATTTAAATGGACCGGTATATCAAATATTAAAGGATAAAAAAGTATTTGATACTGTGTCATTAGTAAATAATACGGTAGGGTGGTGCGATGGAGAGGTAGATATTGCACCGGAAAATTTGTATTTTGATAGTATTATATATGAAGGCTGAATAGAAACATGTAAAAGTAAAATTAGTATATGGAAAAACAAAGGATTTTTTGCACATAAATATAGGTGCAAAAAATCCTTTTTTTTAAAAGAGTAACTTTTTATATGTTTCAAGATCCTTATCTTTAAACACATTGAATATTACTTTTTTTATGGATGTACATTGATTCAATATTTCTGTGACAGTATCAATAGCGATTTCAGCAGCTTTGTTATTTGGAAAATGAAACTCGCCAGTAGAAATACAACAAAAAGCAATACTTTCTAATCCATATTTATCTGCTAGTTCCATACAGGAATGATAGCAGGATGCCAGCTGTAATTTCAATCTTGAATTGAGACTTTGGTACACAATGGGACCTACGGTATGAATCACATGTTTACATGGAAGATTATATGCACTAGTAATTTTGGCACAGCCGGGTTTTTCTTCATGTCCCTGTTTAGCCATAATTCTGCTACATTCATCACGAAGCTGTAGTCCGGCAGCAGAGTGAATCGCATTGTCAATACATCTATGAAGAGGGACAAAACAGCCAAGCATCTGAGCGTTTGCAGCATTGACGATGGCATTAGCATTCAGCCTTGTAATATCTCCCTGCCATAGGATAATTCGTTCGTCAGAAGTAGTGGGAAGAGTGGCTATATCAATAACCCCCTTTTCAGCAACTTCTGCATAGAGTAATTTATTTTGCAGTCTGATAAAATCAGGATTTAATGGCAGGACAGGTCTGATATTCATAAGACTTCTAAGCAAATCTCTTTGAGAATGGATATCATCTGGAAAAGTATCTGCCTGTAATTGGTACATAGGCATTTCGTCCAATAACATTTTGTTCAGTTTTTTTATAAGTTCTAATCGGTTCATAAAATCTCCAATCATATTATAAACGTTTCATTATGTGGCTAATGAGTCAGAATTATTTATCAGTCCGGCAAATGTTGCAAGGATTAACTAGAGCTTCTATTACTTGCTTGATATCAAAATCAAGGCGTATAGATTGCTCCTTGATTTCAGCAGGACATATAGTATTTTCCAGGTTAATACAGGCATAGCAAGCATTTTTATTTTCATAAGTCATCTGCCAAAATGGATATTTAATAATACCGGGTGTATTAAGACCTACACCCAGCTCAAGAAAAAGTACATTCCCCTGCTTTGCCTTACGGATAAACTTCTCATATCGTTCAGCACAGTCATACCAGTGTTTATCCTGAATAAAATAATTATCACATCGCAGATTCATTTCCATTTCACCACCACATACAGGGCATTTTGGAATAAGAGAACTCGGAATTCTGCAGTTTTTTGTATGAGAGACCATTGTCCGAATCTGAGATTCATTATTGTATAGTTTATTGTGACAGGCTTTTTTACATTGAAAATATTTGTAATCTCCTTGTGTGGCAAATATTCTATTCGTATCAAAGCCTGCTTTTTCAAATAAACCATCTACATTAGTAGTCAGAACAAAATAATTTTTGTTTTTGGACAATTCATATAGTTTTTTGTGTAAGCCATTTTCAGTAATCTCGTAGCGATTCGTCAGAACATGTTTTGCCCAGTAAGCCCATTTTTCTTCTGCACTTGGAAATGGATAAAACCCAGCAGAATACATATCTGTTATTCCATATTTGTTTATAAAAGGTTGAAAATTATCTGTAAATCGCTTTCCAACATATGTGAGACCGGCTGCTGTGGAAAGTCCGGAGCCAGCACCAATAACAATATAGTCTGAATGTTCTATTTTATTTTTTAGCATATGAATATTATGCCAAAAATCATTTTGCTTCATATTTAAAATCCTCTATTTGTTTAATAATCAGCAACGACACTAAATCTTTTTTGAATGTAATCACCGTTTTCGGCTTCATCTATCATTGCAATTGCATAGTCAGCATAACTGATGATACTTTCGCCATTGCTGTTTCGTGTAAGTTCTTCGCCACCAAGAATATATTTTCCACTGCGGATGCCATCTGCCTGAAAATCACCTGCAGGTGAAAGATAAGTCCATTGAACATCGTTACGTGTTCTTAACGCTTTTAGAGTTTTACCATGAGCGGCAGAAACAGGTTTGAAAATATCAGGGAAATCCGGTCCGTCTTCAACACAGCGAGTATGTTCTGGATTAACATATAAACTTCCGGCACCTCCTACTACAAGTAATCTTATATCACTGTTCGATAAAATATCACATAAATGTTTGGTAGCTGCAGGGAGAGAAGGAAGTGTTTCTTCCGTCCATGTACCAAAGGCATTAATTATTGCATTACTATTTTTCACGTCTTCATATGTGATGTCAAATAAGTCTTTTTTGATAACATTTACTCCTTTAGGAAATTTACAATCTTTTCGAACAATCGCTGTTACCTCGTGACCTCGCTTGACAGCTTCCTGTAGAATCAGTTTTCCAGCTCTTCCGTTTGCACACACAATAGTTATTTTCATTATAAACTCCTTCCTGTGGATAAACCACAATAAACTTTATTATTTTTTCTGTAAAATATTGACTTGCGCCTGTCATAACTATACAATAATACAGTAAGTGTAAATCGTAAAGTAAGCACTTTATTGTTCTATAGTTACTTAAAAGAAACTATTGTGATTTTTAAAAGGAAAAGTAGGAAGTAAGAAATTTGTTTTGTAGGAAAAAAGAAGCATTGAAAGAAAGGTCAGGTGAAAAAATGCAAATAAATTTACCAGCATGTCCGGTGGAAACAACATTAATGCTAATTGGAGACAAATGGAAAGTTTTAATTTTAAGAGATTTGATGGATGGAACAAAAAGGTTTGGAGAACTTCGACGTTCTATTGGAACTGTCAGCCAAAAGGTGTTGACAGCACAGCTTAGAGATATGGAACAGAAGGGGTTAGTTAATAGAAAAGTTTATGCAGAGGTTCCGCCACGAGTGGAGTATACTTTAACAGAAACAGGTTATAGTTTAAAAACCATATTAGATGCAATGAAAGATTGGGGAGAGGATTATAAAAATAAGGAACGGGAGAGACACAATGGATAATAAGTATAAAATAACAATCAATGCCTGCTTTATCGGACATATTGTACAGGCAATCGTTAATAATTTTGTGCCACTGCTATTTCTGACTTTTCATAATCAGTATGGAATATCTATGGCAGATATTACATTGTTGATTACAATTAATTTTGGAGTACAATTATTTGTTGATTTGGTATCAGCGGGATTTATAGATAAAATAGGATATAAAGTATCCGTAGTGTTGGCACATATTTTTGTAGCGACAGGACTTATACTGCTGACAATACTGCCTGAGTTATGTAGTAATGCTTTTTGGGGATTGTTTATCGCAGTAATGATTTATGCAGTGGGAGGTGGACTTACAGAAGTTCTATTAAGTCCTATAATGGAAGCATGTCCTACAGAGAATAAAGAAAGGGCAATGAGTATGCTTCATTCCTTTTATTGTTGGGGACATGTTATGGTAGTGTTGTTTTCAACGATATTTTTCAAGACAGCTGGAATTAATAACTGGAAGATAATGGCGTTTATTTGGGCCGTAGTTCCTATTGTGAATGCATTTATTTTTTTGAATGCACCGATTCGACATCTTTTAGATGAAGGCGAAACAGGACTTACCATGAAAGAATTATTTCAGCAAAAAGTGTTCTGGTTATTGATGCTTATGATGATGTGTGCAGGAGCCAGTGAGCAGACTGTTAGCCAATGGGCATCTACTTTTGCAGAATTAGGACTTCATGTAAGTAAGACCATTGGAGATTTGGCAGGTCCTATGATGTTTGCGATTTTGATGGGGATATCAAGAGCTGTTTATGGTAAATATGGAGATAAAATGAATTTAGACAAATTTATGAAATACAGTGCAGTTCTTTGTGTGGCATCCTATTTAATAATTTCTCTGATACCTAATCCGGTAATTGGTTTATTTGGATGTGGAATTTGTGGTTTGTCTGTGGGAATTATGTGGCCTGGAACTTTTAGTAAGGCGGCAGTTTCTATCAAAAGTGGAGGCACAGTCATGTTTGCTCTTTTGGCATTGGCAGGAGATGTGGGATGTTCTACAGGTCCGACATTGGCAGGTATGGTGTCCTCTGGCTTTGAGAATGACTTAAAGTTAGGAATATTGGCAGCAATCGTATTTCCTATATTAATGTTTATTGCGATAAAAGCAGTAAACAACAAGAAAAATATAAGAGGTAAAAAATGTTAGAATGTTTATTAGTAGGAATCGGTGGTTTTTTAGGCAGTGTTCTTAGATATCTGATAGGATTACTCCCGATAGAACAAGATAATGGATTTCCAGTAAAAACTCTATTTATTAATATTTGTGGAGCGTTTATAATAGGTATTATAGTGGCAATGGCAACGAAGAATAAATCTTTAAATCCTAATTTTATTTTAATGTTAAAAGTGGGCGTTTGTGGTGGATTTACTACATTCTCTACATTTGCTTATGAGACTGCAGAATTAATACATAATGGAAACGTGATGGTGGCAGTGAGTTATGCAGTGCTAAGTGTGGTATTAGGTGTTTTTGCTATTTATTATGCACAGATGATAATAAATTGACAGATTGAGAGATGGAAGATAAATGAATAAAATAATGCGATTACGAATAATGGTTTCCACAGTTATGGTGTGCGTACTTTCTATGATTATGATTGTTTTTACAAATACACATCAGCAGGCAAAAGTTCACGAGATGACAACAATCCAGCTGACAACAGAAAAACAACAGGAAACAATAGCTGTAAGAAAAGTAAGGAAGAAAGTAAAAAAGAAGAAAAAGAAAATCTCTCTGTTTTCAGAGAAATACAAGAATCTTACAGTAATCAAAGTCGGTGATGAGACAGAAACACAAAACTCTGACAATAATGTTTCGGATGAGATTGCAGAAATATATAAGCAAAAATCTCTCTCATCTGAAGAGGCAGGAGTAGCATTAGATGGCTGTGTTGTTAAAGTATTGTCAAAAGATAAGAACTGGACAAAAATAAAATCAGGTAAAGTAGAGGGTTATGTTGAAAGTAAATATGTTGTAAAAGGGGTTAAAGCAAAAAAAGTTCTTTTAGATACGGAGCATATATTGGCAAAAATGAATAAAAATAATACGATGATAAAAGGTGATAAAAGTCAAGAATCATCCAATATTGGTATTGCATATGCCAGGACTACATATCCGATTGTAGAAATTAGTAAAGATGAAAAATGGATAAAAATAAAAAGGACAGAAACTTTATCAGGATGGATTCCGGTATCATCAATGATACTTAAAATTGAAAAAGAATATGCTTATACTTCAGAAGAATATGATGAAATGGTTGAATCTGAATGGAAAGCAGAGGCAGGAACGTATAAATTAGAAAAGAGTAAACTGCCAAAGAGCGGTGAGGCAAGAGAACTGATAGAATATGCGTCAAAGTTTTTAGGAAATCGATATGTCTGGGGCGGAATCAGTTTGACAAAAGGGGCAGACTGCTCTGGATTCGTTCAGTCAGTATTCAGACATTTTGGTTATTGTCTAAACAGAACTGCGGCAGAACAGTCTAGAAATGGTAAATCAGTGTCTAATAATCAGTTAAAACCGGGAGATTTACTATTTTATCATACAGATAGAAGGCAAAAAAACAGAATCAGTCATGTAGCAATTTACATTGGATATGGAAAGATAATCCATGCAGCAAACAGGAGAGCAGGGATTATTATTAGCAGTATGGGAAATCCATGTATGGCAAGACGAATTCTTACAGGCAAGTCGAAACAAGATAAAAAGGAGAAAACTAAAATAGATAAAGGCTCAAGGAAAAGTAAAAAACATAAAAATAAGGAAAATTATAAAAAGCAAAATGAAGAAGAAACAACGAAAATTATAGAGACAACACAGAGTGCAGAGACGGAAAAACAGCAGGAGACAACGAGTATACAGTCGGAAACAACGGAATGTAAAAGCATAGATGACGAAAATTAAAAAATAGTGGACATCAAATTTTTAATGAATGATTACAATATTAAAAATTTGATGTCCGTCTTTTATTAGTTAAATTGTTTGGTTTTTATTTTTAGCCGGTTAAGGAATTCCTCGGATGCCTTTGAAAAAAATTGAAATCTTTTCCAGATAACCGACAAATTCACAGATATTTCAGGTTCTATAGGAATGAAACAAAGACTATTATTTCCCAAAGTATTAATTAAGTGGTCTATTGTCAATGCATACCCCATGCCCTGTTCTACCAGTAATGTAGCGTTATAAATGAGATTGAAGGTAGCTTTTATATTCATATCTTCCGGATAGATTCCAAGAATTTCAGGAAAATATTTGCTGTCAACAATTCTTTTAGCAACAAGAAGTGGCAGTTTTTTTAGTTCTTCGATAGAGATATATTTATTATGGGCAAGAGGATCATCTTTTCGCATGATTAAACCATATTTATCGGTATATGCAAGACGCATTGTTTCGTATTTTCTAATATCCGCAGGCTCGATAATAACACCAAAATCTATTAGTCCTTTGTCAATTCTGTCGATAACATCATCTGCATTACCACTGTATAAATGAAATTTTACATCTGGATGTTCCTGATTCATTTCAGACATAACTTCAGCCAAAATATTCATAGCAAGAGTTTCCCCACCACCAATGTACACATCTCCACTGATAAATTCATCCAATTGATGAAATTCGGCTTCTGTCTTATCCATAAGAGAAGTGATTTCTTCCGCACGTTTTCTTAAAAACATTCCTTCATCGGTTAATGAAATGCTTCTCTTTCCACGAATAAACAATTCTGCACCCAGTTCTTCCTCCAATTCTTTTAACTGTCTGGAAAGAGTAGGCTGTGTAATATGTAAATATTCAGCAGCTTTTGATATGTTTCCCTCTCTGGCTACTGCTAAAAAATATCTTAATACTCTGATATCCATAAAAATCTCCATTCTATGTATTAATAATTTGTTTCTTCAATGCTGCGACTAAAACAAAAACTTTTTAGTATAGCATGGTGTTATATAAAAAATATATAGTATTATATCATGCTCCTAGAGCATAAAACAAGATTTAATATAGGTATTATACAAAATAAACGCAAAGAAATATAATGAAATTATAAAGGAGGTTTGAAAGTTGGATAAGAAAGATCAGTGTATTATTATGTGTCTTCAGGAGATTGGTTGTAATCAGATAACGATTGAGAAATATTTAAAAATGTCAAAAGAAAATGATATAGAAGGTATGGTGAAAATGCTATCCTGTATCAGATGCAGGGTATTGGAACAAATACATGAAAAGCAGGAAAAATTGGATTGCCTTGATTATATTATTTTTAAATTAAAAAAAGACAAAAAATAATGGAAAGATTGGAGAAATATAAAATGAAAGAAATATCGAATGAAAAAATAACAGCAGTGACAGAAAAAGAGAAGTACCAGAATAGCATCTTTTTTCCAATTGGTAGGACGAATGATGCTTTTGCCAAATATTTTATGGGACAGAGTTATATTGCACCGATATCAAGAGAGCAGGTTCCAATTTTTAATGTGACATTTGAGCCAGGATGCCGTAATAACTGGCATATCCATCACGCAAAGAGTGGGGGAGGACAAATGCTAATATGTGTCGGAGGTAGAGGATATTACCAGGAATGGGGGAAAAAAGCGGTGGAAATGCTCCCAGGTAGCGTAATTAATATTCCGGCCAATGTAAAACACTGGCATGGAGCGGCTCCTGATTCATGGTTTTCTCATCTTGCTATTGAGATTTCGGGTGAGGAAACGGAGAATGAATGGTGTGAGATGGTTTCAGAGGAAGAATATAAAAAGTTGAAATAATATAGAAATGAAAACAGATATGATTGGAGGATAATACTATGAGGAAAAGAATGCTATTTTTATTATGTATATTAATTGTATTTACTTTTACGGCTTGTGGAAATCCCAAAGAAAATAATAACGATGATATAAGTACAAAAGGGTCAGATTCTAAGGGAACTGCATCACAGGAGAAATTAGTGACTGATGAACCAAAATCGGAGGAGAAAATGGGAAAAAAATCGAGCACAGCAGTTGTATTTTTTTCTGCGACAGGAACAACAAAAGAAGTTGCCGGTATTCTTGCAGGAGTTTTAGAAACAGACGCTGTTGAAATTATTCCTAAGGAGGCATATTCGTCTGATGACTTAGACTATAGTAATGATAATTGCAGGGCAAACAAGGAAATGAACGATGACGATTCAAGACCTGGTATTAAGAATGATTTAAGTGTAATAAAGGAGTGCGGCACTGTATATATCGGCTATCCAATCTGGTGGGGAACAGCTCCGAGAATTATACAGACTTTTTTTGAAACATATGATTTCAGTGGAAAGACGGTTTATTTGTTCTGTACTTCTGGAGGAAGTGGTATAGAGCAGAGTGTTCAGGACTTGCAAGAGAAATATAAGAATGTAAATATAGTCAGTGCCAGACGTTTTTCAGAAGGAGTTTCAGAAGAGGAAATTCGGGAATGGCTGGAAAAGTTGAAATAGTAACTATTTAGCCATCAGCTCGAAAATCCTTCGGATTTCCTTTGCTGAGGTTGTTCACCATATGATATAAATAATGAATGACAAATAGTCTGCAAACAGCCTTTTGCCATTCATTATTTATATCGCACGGCTGAATAGTTGTTTCATAATCTTAACCTTTATTTTTTTATGAATGTATGATATTCTATTCCTAGGTTTTTACTAACAGAAAGGAAAAGAAAATGAACAGAGTTTTACTGAAATTAAGTGGAGAAGCACTTGCAGGAGAT
Organism: uncultured Eubacterium sp.; assembly: GCA_910578975.1. Lineage (GTDB taxonomy): Bacteria > Bacillota > Clostridia > Lachnospirales > Lachnospiraceae > Eubacterium_G. The sequence goes on along the minus strand of CAJTRZ010000006.1, from coordinate 80,926 downwards.
AAAAAGACAGGATTTGATGAAGATACTTGTGTAGCAGTAGCGAAACAGGTAAAGTCAATTGTTGATAAAGGTGTTCAGGTTGCTATTGTTATCGGTGGAGGAAATTTTTGGAGAGGACGTACCAGTAATAAGATTGACAGACCAAAGGCAGATGGAATCGGAATGCTTGCTACAATTATGAATTGTATGTATGTATCTGAGATTTTCAGAACAGAAGGAATGGCTACCAATGTTTACACACCATTTACATGTGGTACGTGGACAAAACTTTTCTCTAAGGACGAAGCAGTAGCAGATTTACAGGCAGGAAAAGTAGTGTTCTTTGCGGGTGGTACAGGGCATCCATACTTCTCAACAGATATGACAATGGTACTCCGTGCTATTGAGATAGAAGCAGACTGCATTCTTGGAGCAAAGGCAGTTGATGGTGTTTATGACAGTGATCCGGCGACAAATCCGGATGCAAAGAAGTACGACGAACTTCCTATTTCAAAGATAGTAGATGACAGATTAGGAGTAATAGATTTGGCAGCAAGTGTTCTGGCTATGGAAAATAAGATGCCAATGCTATTGTTTGGACTGAATGAAGAAGATAGCATCAACAAGGCAGTTTCAGGAGAACAGATAGGTACAAAGATTACAGTGTAATATAATAAAGGAGATTATTATGGAAGAATTATTAATGACTTTTGAGGAAAAGATGGAGAAATCTTTAAATAACTTAAATGGTGAGTTTTCTACGATTAGAGCAGGTAGAGCAAATCCTCACGTTTTAGACAGAATAGTTGTAGATTATTATGGTACACCAACACCAATACAGCAGGTTGGAAATGTGTCTGTGCCTGAGGCGAGAATGATTGTTATTCAGCCATGGGACGCATCTATTTTGAAAGAGGTGGAAAGAGCAATTATCATGTCAGACCTTGGTATCACACCAACAAATGACGGTAAACTGATTCGTCTTGTTTTTCCAGAATTAACAGAGGAAAGAAGAAAAGAACTGGCAAAGGACATTAAGAAAAAAGGCGAAAATGCAAAGGTTGCAGTTAGAAATATCAGAAGAGATGCTATTGATGCTGTAAAGAAAAAGGGAAAAGAAGATGGCGTTTCAGAAGATGATATTAAAGGATATGAAGACGATATCCAGAAGAGCACAGATGCATATGTTAAGAAGATAGATGTAGCTGTTGATGCGAAAACAGACGAGATTATGACAGTTTAATGATAAATTTACAAAATAAGAGGAAACAGTTGTTTCCTCTATTTTCCGTTATAAGAACAATAGAACTAGGAGTATATATCAGATGCGGGATAACTCCCGCCTCTTCAGGCGGTGAGTAACAAAAAGTATTGGTGGTGGGTGTTAATCCCCCATCTGATATACGCTTCGCGAGTATGCGCAGGGATTCGGAGATGTATTATGTCAGCTAAAGCTGACCCGAATCCCGCGTCAAGACTCGCGAGCGAGTCTTGAATTGGCAGAAAATAATACTTCTGGTATGATGAACCTAAAAGAGATGAGTGAAACGGAGCATATTATGGCAGAGAAAATTGACGTAACAGGAATGAAGATACCGGAGCATGTAGCGATTATATTAGATGGAAATGGACGCTGGGCAAAGAAGCGTCTTCTTCCAAGAAATGCAGGACATGCAGCAGGAGCAAAAACTGTTGAAAAGATAATAGAAGATGCCCATGATTTGGGAATTAAATATATGACAATGTATGCTTTTTCTACAGAAAACTGGAATCGTCCGGAAAGTGAAGTAAAAGCGCTTATGAAACTTCTGAGAAATTATTTGAAGGACTGTATTGAGAGAGCAAATAAAAATGACATGAAGTGTCTTGTAATAGGGGATAAATCCCGTTTAGAGCAGGATATTGTTGATAAGATTAACGAGTTAGAGGAAGGTTCTAAAGATAATCAGGGAATTACATTTATTATTGCGCTGAATTATGGAAGCAGAGACGAGATTCGAAGAGCTGCAGCAAAGATGGCACAGGATTGTAAAGAAGGAAAATTAAATCCGGAAGATATAACAGAAGATACTATTAGTGATTACCTTGACACAAAGGGAATTCCGGATCCTGACTTGTTGATTCGCACAAGTGGAGAAATCAGATTGTCGAATTATTTATTATGGCAGCTGGCATATACTGAATTTTATTTTACAGATGTATTGTGGCCGGATTTTAATAAAGAAGAATTAAAAAAAGCGATTGTAAAGTATAATCAACGCGACAGACGTTTTGGCGGTGTGAAATAAAAATCTATGCAATTGATGAAAAGAACACAGTGTGTAGTGAAACTTGATGAGAAGTGTAACACAGTATGCATTGAGATTGAGAGGAAAGAAAATGGTACTTAGCAAATTTGCAAATAAGTCTTTTGTGACAAGATTGATTAGTGGAATTGTATTGGTCGCGCTAATGCTGGCAACAATTATTCCGGGAGGAACTGTTTTGTTTGTTGCAAACATGCTTATTTCGCTAGTGGGAGTATATGAATTGTATAAAGTGATGGGACTTGAGAAGTCATTGCCGGGTATAACAGGATACGTGGCAACCATTTCCTATTATGCATTGTTATTCACACAGAAAACACAATATATTACTATATTGTTTATTGTATTTTTGATTGTGTTGCTGGCGCAGTATGTTTTTATGTTTCCGCAATATAAGACAGAACAGGTGTCTAATGCGATTATGTGTATGTTATATGCTGGCGTACTTCTCTCATATATTTATATAGTAAGAGAGGGGAATAATGGGGCATACACAGTATGGCTGATATTTTTATGTTCTTGGGCCAGCGATACTTGTGCTTATGTGGCAGGAGTGGCATTTGGAAAACATAAAATGGCACCGGTACTCAGCCCGAAAAAATCTGTCGAAGGTGCAGTCGGTGGTGTTGTAGGTGCTGTTGTTTTAGGGGCGGTTTACGCAGCCGTGTTTATTGATAAGATACAGTTAAGTGTTAATCCTGTCATGGTATTTGCAGTTATCTGTGCAGTTGGTGCATTAATTTCCATGGTAGGAGACTTGGCGGCATCTGCTATTAAGAGAAATCATGATATTAAAGATTATGGAACGTTGATACCTGGGCATGGCGGGATTATGGACAGATTTGACAGCGTAATATATGTCGCACCGATTATCTGGATATTACTTCAGATATTTTAAGAGAAAAGCTGATGTGAAATGAGTTTTTGCATACAAAATGCAGGAACAAAATAATATAATGGAGAAAATAATGAAAAATATATCAATTTTAGGCTCAACGGGTTCTATTGGAACACAGACATTAGATATTGTGAGAGCCAATAATGACTTAAATGTTGTTGCGATTGCAGCAGGTTCGAATGTACAGATGTTGGAGGAGCAGATACGTGAATTTCACCCAAAGCTTGTATGTGTATACAATGAAGAGGCAGCAGGAAGACTAAAGACAGCGGTCATAGATACAGATGTGAAGGTTGTAGCAGGAATGGATGGTTTAATTGAGGCTGCTACATATTACAGTGCTGAGATTGTTGTGACAGCGTTTGTGGGAATGATAGGTATCCGTCCGACATTGGAAGCAATCAAAGCAGGAAAAGATATTGCATTGGCCAATAAGGAAACTCTGGTGACTGCAGGACATCTGGTGATGAAAGCTGCCAGAGATTATGGCGTAAAGATTCTTCCCGTAGATAGTGAACATAGTGCGATATTTCAATCATTGAATGGTGAAAATAAAAAAGAAATTGATAAGATTTTATTGACTGCATCAGGAGGTCCTTTCAGGGGCTGGACCAGAGAGCAGATGAAAAATGTTCAGGTGGAAGATGCGCTGAAGCATCCCAATTGGGCTATGGGACAAAAAATCACAATAGATTCTGCCACAATGGTGAATAAGGGGCTGGAAGTGATTGAAGCAAAGTGGCTGTTTGATGTTGACATTGATGATGTGCAGGCAGTGATCCAGCCTCAGAGTATTATTCATTCCATGGTGCAGTTTAAAGATGGTGCGGTGATTGCACAGCTTGGAACTCCGGATATGAAACTGCCAATACAGTATGCATTATATTATCCTGAGAGAAGGTATCTGGCAGGAGACAGACTTGATTTTGCAAAAATTGGGCAGATTACTTTTGAAGAACCGGATTTAAATAACTTTGCAGGGTTGAAAATGGCATATGAGGCAGGACGCATGGGCGGTTCCATGCCTACTGTATTTAATGCAGCGAATGAGAAAGCAGTAGCAAAGTTTTTAAATAGAAAAATCGGATTTTTGGATATTACAGATATGATTCAATATTGTATGGAGCAGCATGATAATATTAATAATCCGACAGTAGAACAAATATTAGAAATAGAACAATGGGTATATGAGCTTATTGAGAATAGGTGGTAGAAATGCAGACAGCAATTAGTATAATTATAGCGTTAATAATTTTTGGAGTATTGGTTTTAATTCATGAGTTTGGACATTTTATTGTTGCAAAGAAAAATGGCGTAGTGGTTAATGAGTTTTCTATTGGTATGGGACCAAGAATATTCAGCCGTGTGGCAAAAAGCGGCACAAGATATTCAATCAAGATTCTTCCGTTAGGTGGTTCATGTGCGATGCTTGGTGAAGATGAGGATAATGAGGAAGAAGGTTCATTTAATTCAAAATCTCTCTGGGCAAGAAGTGCTATTATATTTGCCGGACCGTTTTTTAATTTTATTTTAGCTTTTGTGCTGGCATTGATTGTGATTGGTGTTGCAGGGGCGGATGTGTCTTATGTAACCAGTGTGGATAAAAATTCAGCGGCATATGCAGCAGGTCTTCGGGAAGGTGACAGGATTACAAAATATAATGGCGCGCATGCTACACTTGGAAGAGAAATATATTTAGAAGACTATGTAAATCCTTTGGATGGCAGTGAAATTTCCATATCTTTTGTAAGGAATGGGGAAAAGAAAACAATAAAGTATACTCCAAATACAGAAAAAAGATATATCGTTGGTATGAACTATAGCGCTACAGAGACACGGGCAGAGATTTCGCAGGTAAATAGAGAGTCTGCTATGGCACAAGCAGGAGTGCAGCCGGGAGATGTTGTCACAGAGATTGATGGAGCAAAGATTACGACAGGAAAGCAAATGTCAGAATATATTGCTGCACATCCATTTGGAGAGAAAGAAGTAAATCTGACATTAGATAGAAAAGGCGAGGAAGTTAAAGTTGTGGTAAAACCACAGATGACACAGATTGCAAATAGTGGATTTACTTATAATCTTGGAAGAGAGAAACAGTCTGTAGGTGGCGTAATTAAGTATAGTTTTACAGAGGTCAGATATGAAATTGCTACGGTTTTAAAAAGTCTGAAAATGTTAGTAACAGGAAAAGTGTCAGCGAATGAAGTTTCAGGACCGGTAGGAATCGTAAACGTTATTGGAGATACGTATACTACTGCAAAATCAGAAGGTGTGGCAATAACGATATTGACATTGCTCAATCTGGCAATCATGCTCAGTGCGAACTTAGGTGTAATGAACTTACTTCCGATTCCGGCATTAGATGGTGGGAGATTGTTCTTATATCTGATAGAGATAATTACGAGAAAGAAAATTCCAAAGGACAAGGAAGGAATGATACATTTTGTAGGATTTATTTTACTGATGGCTTTGATGGTGTTCCTTGTGTTTAATGATATTCGGAAGTTAATCTAAGGCTGAGATATCCGGAAACATTATATATTAGGGTTTGTAAGGTGAAATGTTATGTTAAGAGAGAATACAAAAGTAATCCAGATTGGAAATAAAGTAATTGGCGGAGGAAATCCAATTCTGATACAGTCTATGACAAATACAAAGACGGAAGATGTAGAAGCTACGGTAAATCAGATAAAAGAGTTAGAGGCAGCAGGATGTGACATTATCCGATGTGCTGTGCCTACAATGGAGGCGGCAGAAGCAATCGCTAAGATAAAAAAACAGATTTCTATTCCACTTGTCGCAGATATACATTTTGACTATCGCCTGGCTATCGCAGCTATGGAAAATGGTGCAGACAAGATTCGTATAAATCCGGGAAATATAGGTGACACCTCCAAAGTAAAAGCTGTAGTAGATGTGGCAAAAGAAAACCATATTCCTATCAGAGTAGGTGTGAACAGCGGTTCATTAGAAAAGAATATTTTAGAAAAGTATGGTAAGGTGACTGCTGAGGGAATTGTGGAAAGTGCTTTAGATAAAGTGAAAATTATTGAAGATTTGGGATATGATAATCTCGTTATCAGTATCAAATCATCTGATGTGATGATGTGTGTGAAAGCACATGAACTAATTGCACAGAAGACCGATTATCCTTTACATGTAGGAATTACAGAATCCGGTACAATTACTTCTGGAAATATTAAGTCGGCATTAGGATTGGGACTGATTTTAAATCAGGGGATTGGTGATACGATCAGAGTTTCTCTCACAGGAGCACCTGTAGAAGAGATTGCCAGTGCAAAGCTGATTTTAAAGACATTGGGGCTTAGAAAAGGTGGAATATCCGTTGTTTCCTGTCCAACTTGTGGAAGAACACAGATTGACTTAATTGGACTGGCAGGAAAAGTAGAAAAAATGGTTACAAAATATGATTTAGATATAAAAGTTGCGGTTATGGGATGTGTTGTGAATGGACCAGGAGAGGCCAGAGAAGCAGACATTGGTATTGCCGGAGGTAAAGGCGAAGGACTTCTGATAAAAAAAGGCGAAGTAATAAAAAAAATACCAGAAGAACAGTTATTAGATACTCTTGAGGATGAATTGAAACAATGGAGGAATTAAGTTGGAAAAAAAGAATTTTCTTGAAGTTTTTCCAAATCTGACACTGAGTGATGAACTGAAAAGTATATTTCAACTGGTCGATATTACACGGATAACAACGAACAGTGAACATACAAAGATGAGAATCTATATTGAAAGCAGCAGACTTATTGAAAAGTCTGCTATTTTCAAAGTGAAAGAGGAATTGGCAAAAAACTTAAGAACAGGTAAGAGGATTTCTATTGAAATTATAGAAAAATACATATTGTCAAAACAGTATACACCAGAAAATCTTTTTGAAATATATAAAGATAGTATTCTTTTGGAATTAAATGAGTTTAGTCCAATTATTGCTGCAATGCTGAAAAAAGCACCGACCAGATTTGATGAATCCGGCAGATTGGTCATTGATTTAGAGTCTAGTATTGTCTCAGAGGCAAGAATGAAGATATTAAAGGATACGATTGAGCATATATTCAGGGACAGATTTGATATGCCATTAGAGGTACGTATCGAAAAAAGAATTTTAAACAGTAACCGATATGCAGAGCGAAATGCCAGAAGACTGAAAAATGAGGTGAATGTTCTTTTAAGTAAAGAGGAGCCAAGGAAGGAAGAAGAACAGAAACAGGTAGAAAGGCCGAAACGTCCAAAGAAAGCAACCTATTCTGACAATCCGGAAGTGGTTTATGGCAGAGACTTTAAATTTGAAGCAGATACACAGCTGTGCGATGTGTTTGAGGGAACCGGCGAGACCGTTGTCAAAGGCCAGGTCATGACCATGGATGAGAGGGAAACTAGAACAGGAAAGTTCATTGTCACATTGGAGATTACTGACTTTACAGATAGTATTGCAGTGAAAATATTTCTGGGGGATGAAAATGCGAAAAAAGAGTTTACTTCTAAGGTGAAAAAGAAAACGTTTATCCGTATTAAAGGTGTAGCGATGTATGACACCTATGACAGACAGGTGGAAATCAGTCGTGTAGATGGAATGAAACTGATACCTGCATTTTCTACAGAAAAGAGAAAAGACACTGCTGTAGATAAACGTGTAGAGCTTCATTGTCATACGAAGATGAGTGATATGGATGGTGTCAGTGAATGTGGTGCCATTGTACGCCGTGCTTATGAGTGGGGACATAGAGCTATTGCCATTACTGACCATGGAGTTGTGCAGGCATTTCCAGATGCATGGCATGAATATTGTGATATTAAAAAAGAATGTAAAAAAGCAGGTAAGGAATGTGATTTTAAGGTAATATACGGTGTTGAAGCATATCTGGTAGATGACTTAAAGGATATGATCGTTCATCCAAAAGGACAGAGCCTTGATAATACATATGTAGTTTTTGATTTGGAAACTACCGGCTTTAGTGCAAAAAGTGACAGAATTATAGAGATTGGTGCAGTAAAGGTACAGGCGGGCAAAATTATTGACAGATTCAGTACTTTTGTTAATCCTGAAATTCCTATTCCATTTCGTATAGAGCAGCTTACCAGCATTAATGACAATATGGTAATAAATGCACCAAAGATAGAAGAGATTCTTCCAAAGTTTATGGAATTCTGTAAAGATTGTGTTATGGTAGCGCACAATGCAGATTTCGATATGAGTTTTATTTCGGCAAATTGTGAACGACAAGGGCTTTCATGTGATTTTACAATCATTGATACAGTGGCGATGTCCAGATACCTGATTATCGGACTTGGAAGATATAAATTGGACAGTGTGGCAAAAGCATTGGGAATTGTATTAGACCATCATCACAGAGCAGTAGATGATGCAGAGTGTACTGCCCTGATTTTCTTAAAGTTGTGTGATATGTTGAGAGATAAAGGAATTAACAATCTGGATGAGGTTAATAAAGAAGGAAAACAGTCAACGAACCTGATTAATAAACTTCCTGCACATCATGCCATCATTCTGGTAAAAGATTTAATTGGAAGAGTTAATCTCTATAAATTGATTTCAATCTCTCATATTGATACATTTGCTAACAAAAGACCTCGTATTTTAAAGAGTGATTATTTGAAACATTGTGAGGGTCTTATGATAGGCAGTGCCTGTGAGGCGGGAGAGTTATATCAGGCGATTCTTCATGGAAGGCCGCAACAGGAGATTGCAAGATTGGCAGAGTTTTATGACTATTTTGAGGTACAGCCGTTAGGCAATAATGACTTTATGGTGAAAACGGGAAATCCTGATATTGATAACAAAAAGAGATTTCTGGTAGAGTCCAGAGAAGAGTTAAAAGATATTAATCGAAAGATTATTGAACTGGGAAGAAAGTTTAACAAAATGACGGTGGCAACCTGTGATGTACATTTCTTAGATCCTGAAGATGAAATATACAGGCGGATTATTCAGTTTGGCCAGGGATTTAAAGATGCGGATGAACAGGCACCGTTGTATCTTCGAACCACAGATGAAATGCTAAAAGAATTTGATTATCTTGGAAGTGATGTGGCAGAAGAGATTGTTATTACCAATCCAAATAAGATTGCGGATATGATTGATAATATTTCTCCAATTCATCCCGATAAGTGTCCGCCAGTATTGGAAAATTCTGAGGAGAACTTAAGAAAAATCTGCTTTGATAAGGCCCATGAAATTTATGGGGAAGATTTACCTAAAATTGTAGAGGACAGATTAGAAGTAGAACTGGATTCTATTATTGGTAATGGATATGCGGTAATGTATATTATGGCGCAGAGACTGGTTTGGAAGTCGAATGAAGACGGATATCTGGTAGGTTCGAGGGGTTCTGTTGGTTCCTCTTTTGCGGCAACAATGTCCGGTATTACAGAGTGTAATCCACTTGCACCACATTATTATTGTGAAAAGTGTAAAAGTTCCTTTTTCGAAAAAGAATATAGAGCACCTGAAGGAACAGATGCAGAAGATATCAGGCGAATACAGGAAATTATCGCAAAGGAGAAGGCAGAAGGAGGAATCGGGTTTGATCTGCCTGATATGGTATGTCCGCACTGTGGTGAGAAAATGAAAAAAGATGGTCTGGAGATTCCATTTGAGACATTCCTCGGATTTGGTGGAACAAAAGAGCCGGATATTGACTTGAACTTTTCAGGAGAATATCAGGCAAATGCTCACGCTTATACAGAGGTGATGTTCGGCAAGGGGCATACATTCAGAGCAGGAACTATCACCGGTGTGGCGGATAAGACAGCTTTTGGATATGTGAAGAATTATTTTGATGATCATAACGAGGTAAAAAGAACAGCTGAGATTGACAGAATTGCCAGAGGATGTACTGGTATCAGAAGAAGTACAGGACAGCATCCTGGTGGTATCGTTATTGTTCCAAGAGATAAAGAAATCTATGATTTTACGCCAATACAGAAACCAGCAAATGATATGAGTGTAGATACGATTACAACACATTTTGAATACCATGCTATTGATGCAAATCTCTTGAAACTGGATATTCTGGGACACGACGATCCTACAATGATTCGCCGGTTAGAAAAACTCACAGACACGAATGTACAGACAGATGTACCTTTTGATGATGAGAAGGTTATGTCGCTGTTTTTAAGCCCAGAGGCTCTTGGAATTACACCGGATGATATTGATGGATGTCCTATTGGAACATTGGGTCTTCCAGAACTTGGAACAGATTTTGTTATTCAGATGTTAGTGGACACAAAACCTACTAAGATAGCCGATTTGCTTCGCGTTTCAGGATTGTCTCATGGTACGGACGTATGGCTGGGAAATGCCCAGACATTGATTCAGGAAGGAAAATGTACTATTTCTACAGCTGTATGCACCCGTGATGATATTATGGTTTATCTGATGGATAAGGGAATTGAACCACAAGTCAGTTTTGATATTATGGAACATGTACGAAAGGGAAGAGGGCTTCTGACTTACAAAGATAAGGAAACCGGTGAGGAACGTCAGGAAGAGGATGTAATGCGCGAACATAATGTTCCAGACTGGTATATTTGGTCTTGTAAAAAGATTAAATATATGTTCCCTAAAGCCCATGCGGCTGCCTATATTATGATGGCTCTTCGTGTGGCGTGGTATAAGGTATATCATCCATTAGCATATTATGCGGCATTTTTTGGAATCAGAGCAAAAGCTTTTGATTATGAGACAATGTGTCAGGGAAAAGAAAAATTAGAGTATTACATGGCTGAATTAAAGCGTAAGAAAAACAATCATGAAGCATCAAAGAAGGATGAAGATTCTTTAGGAGATATGAAGATTGTTTTGGAAATGTATGCCAGAGGATTTGAATTCTTGCCACTGGATATTTACACAGCAAAGGCTCATGATTTCCAGATTATCGATGGAAAGCTGATGCCAAGTCTGGATACAATAGAGGGATTAGGAGAAAAGGCGGCAGATGCATTGGTGGAAGCTGTGGCAGCACAGGATGGACCTTTTGTTTCAAAGAATGATTTGAGAGAAAAGAGTAAGCTAAGCAAGACAGTTATAGAGACAATGTCAGATTTGGGATTGCTTGAAGGGTTACCTGAGGACAGTCAGTTATCCATCTTCGATTTCTAGTACCCAAAGGGGACGTAATCGAGGTGCGTTGCAATCATTATGAAAACAATAAAAAAAGCCACACCTCGGTGGTGTGGCTTCTAAAGGAAAATACATCTTTTAAAAAGATGTAAAATGAAAAAAATAAAAATAATAATAAAACAAAAAGAAAAAACAGCTCGTAGGGGAATTGAACCCCTGATTCCGCCTTGAGAGGGCGGCGTCTTAACCACTTGACCAACGAGCCAAAAAAATGTTACTGTATTATTATAACAGCAAAGTGAAATTTTGCAAGACATTTTTGAAAGGAATTTGAAATTTTTTATGGACTGGATATATGGAAAGACGATATTAATAACTGGAGCATCATCAGGACTTGGAAGAGCATTGACAGTTCAGTTGATAAGAGAACAGAATTGTAAAGTCATTGGAGTCGGACAGTCAGAAGAAAAAATGGTAAGTTTAAAAGAAGAATTAACTTACTTAAGAGATGAGTTCGATTATAGAATATTTGATGTAAGTGTGCAGGAAAACTGGACATTGTTTGCAGAAGAACTTCTGGAAGAAAATATACAGGTTGATTTGTTGATTAATAATGCAGGAATGCTTCTGCCTTTTGATAAATCTGTGAACTATACCGAAGAACAGGTACACACTTGTATGGATATTAATTTTCATGGGTGTAGGTATGCGATTAATGCGATGTTGCCGATTCTTCGCAGGTCTACTATGGCAGGAATTGTGAATGTTTCCAGCTCTGATGCGCTGGCGGCTATTATCGGAACCAGTATCTATAGTGCAAGTAAGGCGGCGTTAAAAGCATATACGGAAGTTTTGATAGCAGAACTTGGAAGAGAGATGTATATTGGATATGTTTGTCCGGGATTCATCAGAACAGATATTTTCAGAAATCAGTATGTTATTTCAGAAAGCAGATTAATCAAAATGGCATCTTCAAAAGTAGATAAGGCAGCAAAGAAAATTGTGAAAAAGATTGTAAAACAGAAATCCAGAATCATTGTGGGAAAGGATGCAAAATTTATGAATTTCACATCAAAGTTTTTCCCGGTGTTGGGATTAAAGTTTTATGAGCAGTTGATAAAGCACTCTAAAATAGAGATGTTTGATAATGTTAGGTAAAATAAAGGTTGACACTTGAATATTAAAGTAGTATATTTATATGGTAAATATTGACTAAAGTGGAAGGAGCGAACCGCAAAGGTTCGCTCTTTGTTATGTCAGCCGGATAAAGATTTTTTTAAAGAATATAAGAACTTTATCGGGGCAGAAAGGTAGAGGTTAAGGTGTCTAGAAGAGAAGAGTACGAATCAAAAACAGAAGCACTACTGATTCCTATATTAGAAGAAAAAGGATATGAGATGGTAGATGTGGAATATGTCAAAGAGGGCAGCAACTGGTATTTAAGAGCCTTTGTTGACAAGCCGGGAGGCATTACAATTAATGATTTAGAAAGTGTCAGCAGACGATTGAGCGATTTGCTGGATGAAAAAGATTTCATTAGTGATGCTTACATATTAGAAGTAAGCTCCCCGGGGCTGGGGCGTCCTTTAAAGAAGGACAGAGATTTTGACAGAAGTATTGGAGAAGAAATCGAGGTACATCTGTATAGAAGCCTTAACGGAAATAAGCATTATGTAGGACTGTTGAAGTCTTATGATAAAGATACTATTACTATCGAAGATGAAGATGGTAGTGAAATAAATTTAGACAGAGTTAATGTTTCGCTCGTCAAATTAACGATTGATTTTTAGGAGGATATTGGAAAAATGAACAAGGAATTAATTGCAGCATTAGAAGTGTTGGAAAAGGAAAAAGGAATTAGTAAGGAGTCTTTATTTGAAGCAATTGAAAGTAATTTGGTTGTAGCTTATAAAAACAACTTTAACAAAGCAGACAACGTGGCAGTAACAATGGATAGAGAAACAGGAGAATTCCATATCTATTCCCAAAAGACAGTCGTAGAAGAAGTGGAAGATGCGGTTTCCCAGATATCATTGGAAGATGCAAGAAATATTAAAGCATCTTATGATATTGGAGATACTGTAAATATCGAGATTCAGTCGAAAGATTTTGGACGTATTGCAACACAGAGTGCTAAGAATGGTATCTTACAGAAAATCAGAGAAGAAGAGAGAAAGAGTCTTTATGAACAGTATTATGAAAAGCAGGATGATATTATCACAGGCGTTGTTCAGAGAATTAATGGAAAGAACATTAGCATTAATTTAGGTAAGGTTGATACAGTTCTTATGGAAAAAGAGCAGTCCAAAGGAGAGTTCTTCAGACCAAATGACAGAATCAAATTATATGTTACAGAAGTGAAAGACAATGGAAGAGGACCAAGAATCACTGTATCAAGGACACATCCAAATCTTGTAAAGAGACTTTTTGAACAGGAAGTAACAGAAATCCAAGATGGAACTGTTGAAATTAAGAGCATTGCAAGAGAGGCTGGTTCCAGAACAAAGATTGCAGTATGGTCTAACAATGAAGATGTAGATGCAGTGGGAGCATGCGTTGGTATGAATGGAGCCAGAGTAAATGCAGTTGTTGATGAACTTCAGGATGAGAAGATGGATATTATTAACTGGAGTGAAAATCCAGCGATTTTAATTGAAAATGCTCTTAGTCCATCTAAGGTAGTTGCTGTACTTGCAGATCCGGATAATAAGGAAGCATTGGTGGTTGTTCCGGATTTACAATTATCACTTGCTATTGGTAAAGAAGGACAAAATGCGAGACTTGCAGCAAAACTTACAGGATTTAAAATTGACATTAAGAGTGAGTCACAGGCAAAAGCAGAAGATATTCAGTATGTATTTAACGAAGAAGACTACTATGATGATGAATATTATGATGGTGAGTACTATGACGATGAATACTATGATGAAGAATATTATGATGATGAATATGATGCAGAAGTAGAGGAATCAGAAGAAGCATAGGAGACAGCATATGGGGCAGGTTAGAAAAGTTCCGATGAGAACATGTATTGGTTGCAGACAGTCAAAAGACAAAAAAGAACTAATTCGTGTAGTAAGGAATAAAGAAAATCAGATTTTTGTTGATTTAACAGGAAAACAAAACGGCAGAGGCGCATATATTTGTGCAGATGCAGATTGTTTAGAGAAAGCAATGAAAAATAAAGGGTTAGAAAAGACTCTGAAAATTTCAAATGTCAGTGAAGAAGTAATAGAAGCATTGAAAGAGCAGTTAGGAGATATCAATGAATAAAATATTTTCTATGGTTGGGCTGGCTACCAGGGCAGGAAAAACTGTTGCAGGAGAATTCTCAGTAGAGAAGGCAGTCAAAACAGGTAAAGCATTTTTAGTACTGGTATCTCATGAGGCGTCAGATAATACAAAAAAACTGTTTTTAAATAAATGTAAACATTATCAGATTCCGGTATTTGTATATGGAAGCAAGGAAGAGTTAGGAAAATCCACTGGAAATGGAGAGCGTGCTTCAATTGCTGTTATGGATGAAGGTTTTAGTAGAACGATCATAAAGTTGTTAAAAGATAATCATTAGACGGAGGTAGTAAATGTCAAAGATGAGAGTACATGAATTAGCCAAAGAATTAGAAATAAAAAGTGCAGATATTGTAACTGCACTGGAAGAAAAGGGAATGGAAGTAAAAGCACAAAGTTCTATAGATGAAGAACAGATTTCTTATGTGAAACAGAAATTCTCTAAGAATAAAACTGAAGAAGTAAAAGAAGAGAAGAAAGAAGAAAAGGCAAAACCTAGAAAATTGATTACAAGTAAAGGTGTTGTCAGAACCGGAGAGAGAAGAAGCCATGGTGATGGTGAAAGAAGAAGACGCAGACATAGTAGTGATGGAGAACATCGCCGTCGTTCACGCCATTCATCAGAAGAAAAATCAACTGTTGAGACGAAGGAAGTAAAACCTCTTGTTGCTGTACAGGAAGTAAAAGCAGAGCCGGTTGTGGAAGAAGTAAAAACTCCTGTTAACGAGGCGGTTCAGGAGACACCTAAGATTGTACCAAAGGAAGAGACAGTCAAGGCAGAAAAAACGGTTCAGGTTGAAACTTCCGTAAAGGCAGAGGAAAACGTAAAAGATAAAACACCTGAAAAACAACCGGAAGTAAAAACTGTGGAGCAGGAAGCAAAAAAGACTGAAAATGTCAGACCGGATAACAGACAGCAGAGCAACAGACCACAGGGAAATAGACAACAAGATAACAGACGTCCAAATAATGACAGAAATAACGGCAGGGATAATAGAAATAATAAGGATAATCGTAATTTTAACAGAGACCATAGCAATGGACGTAATGACAGAAATAATTCTAGAAATGGAAATGATAGAAATAATGACAGAAACAATTCTAGAAATGGAAATGATAGAAATAATGACAGAAACAATTCTAGAAATGGAAATGGTAGAAACAACGATAGAAACAACTTCAGAAATGGAAATGACAGAAATAACGACAGAAATAATTTCAGAAATGGAAATGACAGACGTGATTTCAGAAAGAATGACAGAAATGAAACACCGGCAGAGCCAATTCAGGATAAAAACAGAAAAACGAGGGAAAATAAAATACGTCAGGACAAACAGGAGCGTAATAAAAAGAATTACGAAGATGGTGGCAGAAGAGGAAAGAATGGTAAGAAGAATGATTTCTCCAAGCCAATAATGGAGAGACCAAAGAAGAAGGAAGAAAAGAAGGAAGAGATTAAGGTAATTCAGGTACCAGACTTTATTACAATTGGTGAACTTGCGGAAAGAATGAAGATGACACCATCTACCCTGATTAAGAAGTTGTTCTTAGAAGGAAAGATGGTTACTGTAAATACAGAAGTAGACTTTGACAGTGCTGAGGAAATCGCATTAGGATATGAAATTATGTGCGAAAAAGAAGAAAAAGTAGACATGATTGAGGAACTTCTGAAAGAAGAGGCAGAAGATGAGTCATTGATGGAGAAACGTCCGCCTGTTGTTTGTGTTATGGGACACGTTGACCATGGTAAAACTTCACTTTTGGATGCTATCAGAGAGACGAATGTTATCTCAGGTGAGGCTGGTGGAATTACACAGCATATTGGTGCATCTGTTGTAAAGATTAATGACCAGACGATTACATTCCTTGATACACCGGGACATGAGGCATTTACTTCTATGCGTATGCGTGGTGCACAGTCTACAGATATTGCTATCTTAGTAGTTGCTGCAGATGATGGTGTTATGCCACAGACTGTAGAAGCAATTAACCATGCAAAAGCCGCAGGAATCGAAATTATAGTAGCGATTAATAAGATCGATAAGCCAGGTGCCAATATTGAAAGAGTAAAACAGGGGCTTGCTGAACATGAACTGCTGGCAGCTGACTGGGGTGGAAATGTGGAAATGGTTCCGGTTTCAGCCCACACAAGAGAAGGTATTGATGATCTCTTGGAAATGGTACTTTTACAGGCAGATGTATTAGAATTGAAAGCGAATGCAGACCGTCAGGCAAGAGGTATTGTGATTGAGGCAAAACTTGATAAAGGTAAAGGACCTGTTGCTACTGTATTGGTACAGAAGGGAACATTAAATGTTGGTGCTCATATTGCTGCTGGTGCAAACCATGGTAAAGTAAGAGCGATGACAGACGACAAAGGAAACAGAATTAAGACAGCAGGACCGTCTACTCCTGTAGAAATTTTAGGTCTAAGTGGTGTTCCAAACGCAGGAGAGGTGTTCGTTTCTACAGAGACAGCAAATGAAGCAAAAGAATTTGCAAATACATTTGTTGAGGACAGCAAGGCAAAACTTATGGAATCTAATAAGTTTAGAATTTCTCTTGACGATTTGAATTCACAGATTGAAGCAGGAGAACTGAAAGAATTGAATGTCATCATTAAGGCTGATGTTCAGGGTTCTGTAGAGGCTGTAAAACAGAGTCTGTTAAAACTTTCTAATGAGGAAGTAGAAGTAAAAGTAATTCATGGTGGTGTTGGTGCAATTAATGAATCTGATGTTATTCTTGCATCTACATCCAATGCGATTATTTTAGGATTTAATGTAAAACCGGATACACAGGCAGAGGCAACAGCAAACAATGAAAATGTAGATTTGAGACTTTACTCTGTAATTTATACAGCGATTGATGATATTGAGCGTGCTATGAAGGGAATGCTTGAGCCAATTTACGAGGAAAAGGTAATCGGTCATGCTGAGATTCGTCAGATTTTCAAGGCTTCTGGTGTTGGAAATATTGCTGGTTCTTATGTGTTAGATGGTATGATGCAGAGAGGCTGCTCAGCAAGAGTTTTTAGAGATGGAGCACAAATTTACGAAGGACCTGTGGCATCTCTTAAGAGATTTAAGGATGATGTCAAGGAAGTTAAGGCAGGATATGAATGTGGTCTTGTATTTGATGGATTTAACGGTATTGCAGAGGGCGATCAGGTTGAAGCATATATTATGGTGGAAGTACCGAGATAAAGTCTCATTCAATCAAAAGCTACGTTGAATACTTGTATTCGTAAGTAGGCTTTGATTGAATGAAATTTGGAGAACGCCAAACAGCGAAAAAATCGTAGATTTTTGAGCTGGCTTTATCCCGAAAAATAAGGAGTGATAATGAGAAAGAATAGTATTAAGAATACAAGGATTAATGGCGAGGTGCAAAGAGAATTAAGTAATATCATACGTGAGTTGAAAGACCCACGTATCGGTATTATGACTACAGTGACAGCTGTAGAAGTAGCACCAGACCTGAAAACCTGTAAAGCATATATTAGTGTGCTGGGAGATGAGCAGGCAAAGGCTGATACGATGGCGGGATTAAAAAGTGCTGCCGGTTTTATCCGCCGGGAACTTGCAAGGACTGTGAATCTTCGAAATACTCCTGAAATCAGATTTATTATGGATGAATCGATAGAGTATGGTATGAAGATGTCAAAATTAATTGATGACATAAAAAAAGAGAATGAAGAGTAATTTTTGAATTTGATTGAAATTATTCTGAATCAAACATGCCGGACAAACAAAAATGGAGTAAGGAATAGGAAACAAAAAGTTGTGGAGTAAGGTTGGAAAATGAAGAAGATAGATGAGATAATTGGTGATGCAAAAACAGTGGGAATTGCTGGACATATAAGACCGGATGGAGACTGTATTGGTTCCTGTATGTCATTATACAATTATTTGGAAAAGAACAGACAGGATATTGAGGTAAGAGTTTTTCTTGAGTTTGTAGATGAGAAGTTTCGAATAATTAAAAACACTGACAGAATTGAGACAGAGGGATTTGACGGAACAGTGTTTGATTTGTTTATTTCTCTTGATACAGCTAGCTTTGACAGACTCGGTGAAAATGCACCTTTCTTTGAAAATGCAAAGAGGACAGTGTGTATTGACCATCATAAAAGCAATCAGGGATATGCTGATTACAATTATATTGTTCCAGAAGCAAGTTCTGCCAGTGAGGTTTTATATGGTCTGCTAGATGTAAAGCTCTTTGATAAAAGCATTGCAGAGTCAATGTATATGGGCATTGCACATGATTCCGGTGTATTCAGGTTTCAGTCTACGACGTCTACAACAATGAATATTGCAGCAAAAATGATAGATTTTGGAATAGATGTAAATACCATTTTAGAAGATACATTTTATAGAAAATCATACAACCAGTTAATGATTACAGCGAAGATACAGAGTAATGTGATTCTTTGTATGAATGGAAAATGCATCTATGGGTATTGTACATCAGATATGATGAAAGAATATGGTGTTACAACGAACGATTTGGATGCTGTGATTGCATCTATCCGCAATGTGGCGGGAGTGGAGGTAGCGATGTTCGTTTATCAGTTGGAAGAGAATAGATACAAGGTGAGCCTCCGGTCAAAAAAATATGTGGATGTCAGTGAGATTGCGGTTTCTTTTGGCGGTGGCGGACATGTAAGAGCTGCCGGATTTGATATAGAAGGAAGTCTTGAAGAAGTTATCAAATGTGTGACAAACAGAATTAATGAAAAGATATAAACAGGTATGAAATATGATTAGTGGAGTAATAAATGTATATAAGGAGCCGGGATATACATCTCATGATGTGGTGGCGAAGCTTCGAGGTATACTGAAACAAAAGAAAATCGGACATATGGGGACGTTGGACCCCGATGCGGTTGGTGTTCTACCGGTGTGTCTAGGAAAAGCAACAAAGTTATGTGATATTTTATCGGAGAAAGATAAGACATATATTGCTACATTATTGTTAGGAACAGAGACAAATACACAGGATACAACCGGAGAGGTTATAAAACAGGCATCAGAGGAAGCGTTGAATGTCTTGACAGAGGAACAGGTTTTTGAAACGGTAAAAAGTTTTATAGGAGATTACGAACAGATACCTCCGATGTTTTCAGCGATTAAAATTGGTGGTGAGAAATTATACAATCTTGCAAGAAGAGGTGAGGTCATAGAGCGTCCGGCAAGACATTGTAAGATTATTGACATAACAGTGACAAACATTGATTTACCAAGAGTTGATATGCATGTGACCTGTTCAAAGGGGACATATATCAGAACGTTATGCCATGACATTGGAAATGAACTTGGTGTAGGTGGATGTATGGAACATCTGATACGTAGTAAGGTGGAACGTTTCAAGGTAGAGGATGGCATTACTTTGACACAGATAGAGAAATTCAGGGATATGGATATACTGGATGAATACATAATACCAGTCGACGAGATGCTCGATAATTATTCGAAGTGTATTGTTTCGGAGAGTGCAGAAAAACTTGTGTATAATGGAAATATATTTACATCAGGCAATACTCTTCTGAAGATGAATCACGAAGATGGACAGACAGTAAGAGTGTATACCCATGATGGAAGATTTATAGGATTATATATGTATCATGATAAGAAAAAAATATACAAGCCTTTAAAAATGTTCCTGTAAATAATGAATATGATATGAAAGCAGCAGGCGGGCAGTTGTGTGTCCGCCTACTGTTGTTAAGGAGGACAAATGCAGTGCATTTCAGTGAACGATAATATAAAATTAAAAAATACAATTGTCACAGTTGGTAAATTTGATGGTATTCATAAGGGGCATGAAAAATTATTTGGGGAAATCACAAGAAAAGCGAATGGAAGACAGAAGGTGGTATTAACTTTTGAAACTTCACCTAAAAATTTTTTACAGGATAATTCGAATAAAACAATTGTAACAGAAATGGAAAAACAAATGCTCTGTGACAGTCAGGGGATTGATGTTTATATGAGGATGCCAATGGAGAAAAAATTTCTGTCACTGACTCCAGATGAATTTGTCAGTCAGATTTTGAAAGAAAAGATTGGTGCTACAACAATTGTATGTGGACCTGATTTTCGATTTGGAACAAAAGCTCTAGGAGATGTGGAGTTTTTGAAAGACAATGAAAGTAAGTATGGATATAATTTAATTGTGGTGGAAAAAGAACAGTATCATAATAAGGATATCAGTAGTACAGTGATAAGAGAAAAAATATTAAAAGGCGAAATGCTTACAGTAAATGAGATGTTGGATCATCCATATTGTATCATTGGAAAAGTTGAGCAGGGAAAGCAATTAGGAAGAACGTTGGGACTACCTACGGCAAACATTATTCCGGATGATACAAAATTACTTCCACCAAAAGGTGTTTACAAAACAGTAGTAAATGTGGCAGGAAAGCGATTTCACTCAATTACAAATATTGGGGTTAATCCAACTGTGGAAAGTGGAACACAGATAAAGGTGGAGACACACATCCTGGATTATGAAGAGTATATTTATAATGAGATTGTGCAAGTGGAGTTTTATGATTTTGTAAGACCAGAGAGGGCTTTTGAGAGCGTGGAGGAACTGAAGGCACAGATTGAGAGAGATATCGAGATGTGCCGGAGATAAAAAGTAGTTTTTTAAGAATTTATTATAAAAATATTTAGACTTACTAGACAAATTCTTTGAGGTATAGTATACTACCAACGTATGTTTAAAACCTACACTAAGTAAACGGATACTCCGACCATTACTTAAGTGTCAGGGGATATTAAAATTAAAGGAGGAAATTATAATGATTTCAAAGGAAACAAAAGCACAGCTTACAGCTGAATTTGGTAAGACACCTACAGACACAGGTTCACCTGCAGTTCAGGTTGCTATCTTAACTTACAGAATTAAGGAGTTAACAGAACATTTAAAGGTAAACAAAAAGGATCATCATTCAAGAAGAGGTCTTTTAAAGATGGTAGGTAAGAGACGTGGTTTACTTGATTATATCAAGAAAAATGACGTTAACGAGTACAGAGCTTTAATTGAAAAATTAGGTATTCGTAAATAATCAATACAAAGTGCTAAAGGCAGGGAATATCCCCTGCCTTTATTTTTTTTAGGTCAGAGTAGAGAGCAAATAATATTTTTGGTCATTTCTCATTTTTTGTCAAAAATTGTAGTGACAAGAAATGAAAATTATGTTAAAATAAATGAGCATTAAATTCAGAAAAATTGGATTCTGATATTGGAACTTTTGAAAATAATGGGGCATTTGAGATAGAATGCCCCTTTTTAATTAGGTAGATTTAAATGAAAAATAAGGACTTGAAAAAATTAAACCGCAAAGAATTGCTAGAATTATTTCTGCCGTTGTCTAGAGAAAATGATGCGCTGAAGAAAGAGAATCAGATACTTCAAAAGAAAAGTGATAATACAAACAAGAGTAATACAGAATTAATCTCCAAATTAAAGTTGGAACAGGATGGGGAGAAAGTGAATACTCAGATTATTGAAGAAGAACTGAATCGTGTTAATGAAAAAAAATCAGTTTTTAAGATAATAACACGTATATTAGCTACACTTATTATTGTAGCAGCAGTAACTGTATTATTGTCATCATTTGCATTTTCAGTGCTACGGGTTACCGGAGTTAGTATGAGACCAACTTTAGATACACAAGAAGTAATTATTGTTGCAAAAAAATATAATCTACAATGTGGAGATATAGTTGCGTTTTATTATAATAATGAAATTTTAATTAAACGAGTAATTGCAACATCTGGACAGATTGTGGATATTAATGAACAGGGTGATGTTTATGTAGATGGTAAACAATTAGATGAACCATATGTCATGGACAAAAATAGGGGGAAGTGTGATATTAATCTCCCTTTTCAGGTACCGGAAGGAAAGTTTTTTGTAATGGGGGATTCAAGAAAATCATCTGTTGACAGCAGGAATTCAACAATAGGTTGTATATCTGATAAATATATTGAGGGAAAAGTTATATTCAGATTATGGCCATTTAATAAGATATCTTTATTGTAGTTTTAAGTTATTTATTGGAAATATAAATAAGGAAGAAAATAAATATGTTTGATTTTGATGTACAGTTGAAAAAATTTATAGCCAATAAGAAAAAGTCAAGATGGTTTTGCTTTTTTTTGCTTGTTCTTTCTTCTTTAACCGTATATACAGTTTATGCACTTTCTTTATCTTCGGCTGTTGCACTAAATGATATAAGAGTCGATTTTGGTTCATATATAACAAGTGCATCAGTAAGTACACTTAAAAATGGAGAGTGGACTGAAACATGGGAGCTGATGGTAGGCGATTCTGTTAAAGTTAATATTGAATATACGCTTGATAATAATGTGGTGGATTCAGAAAACAGGGTAATATATTATGATATGCCAAATGTTTTTGTGCTGGAAAAGGAGCAGCAGGGGACAGTTAGAGATAAGGGACGCACTGTTGGAACATATACCATTTCAAAGGACGGAAAAATCGCAATAACATTTCATAATGATTTTGTAATTGATGGTGAAGGTTTTGCGGGACAAATACAGTTTCAGGGAACGGTGAGTTGTGATCTTGACAAAGATGAAACAAAAAATATTGTTATAGGAAATAATACAGGAACGATAACGATTAAGCCTGAAAATATTAAAACAGATATATCACTGGAAAAATCAGGTGCTGTTTCCAAAGACAAATCTCAGATTGACTATACGCTTACTGTTTCAACAAAAAATGGAACCGGAGGAAATGTTGAGATTTCGGACGCATTTACAAATGCTTCTGCATCGGCGGGATATGATAAGAATTCTTTAAATGTGACAAGAGTAACAGAAGAGGGAGATAGAATTACAGTTTCAAATTATACACCGGTATTTGGATCATCTGGAGGACTGCAGAAGTTTTCGATTAATGATCTGCCTGAACTCAAAGCAGGAGAACAATATATCATTACATATACAGCAGATAATGTTTCATTACCAAATAGTGGAGACGGCGAAGCATCTGTTGCAAATTATGCCAAGGCAGCCAGTAATGGAAAAAGCAGTGACCGGCAGATATATACACAGGTACAAAATGCACTGATATCAAAAAGTGGAAATTATAATAGTAAAACAGGAAAGATATCGTGGACTATTAATATCAATTCTCAGGGAAGGGATTTGAATGGATACATCGTTAGTGATAAATTAGATGGAGATAATTTTACGGGGAAAGTAGTATTAAATTCATCTGAGGGTGATTCTAAAGAAGTTTCTTTACCATATACTTTCCCGAAGAATTCTACAGGTACATACACATTTGCATATGACACAGAGGCGCCAGATGGAGCGGAGGGTACCTCTTCGAAAATGGTAAATCAGGTTCACTTGAAGAAAGATGCCTATGATTTTACAGCGACGAAAGAAATATATGTTACGCACGAAAGCAACAGTTTTAATAAAACATTTGAAAGAACAGAAGAAGAAAGTGAAGAGAAAGCCCTTTACTGGTGGACAGGAACAATTCATCTTGCAAAGAGTGTTGCGGCAGGAGAAAAACTGACATACACTGACACAATTATTGATGCAGAAGATGAAAATAATGATGAAAATCATTACACGACAGTATCTCTTATGAGAAAACTTTCCGTTGAAATAGATAATAAAACAACAGATAAATATACGATTTCTTACTATGATATTGATGGAGACAAAATTAGTCAAACAGATAATCTAACCCATATAAAAAGTTTTGAGATTGTATTTGATACAAAAGAACCTATTAATGCGGAGAATATTAAAATAAAATATCCAACCTATGCTGATTATTCTCAAATAGCATACGGAGAAACAAAAGAATTTGTTAATAAGGCGAAGACGCCATATGGTACCAAAGAAGCATCGCATAAATATACAAAGCAGGCTCCATTAGAGAAGCACATTATAAAGACAGATGATAATGGAACAAAAACATATATTTCAGGAACTGCCGATATTGATTTTGATGAAGCAGAAGGGAAGTTGAATTACAGAGTTTTAATAAGAACAGACAAATTTCCACAAGGAGACATTGTTTTAAATGATATTATACCTTTTGGTGCTGTTTTTGATAAGGACTCTATCTCTGCGGCATTTTATCAGAATGACTGGTATGAGTATACATCAATATCGTATTGGGATTCTATAAGCCAGACCAACAAAACATATGATTTGGCAGGAAAAGATAAACCGACAGTAGTCATAGATGAAGGTGTGGCGGTAATTACAGTTCCTGATGGTTATAATGGAAACGGCAACAAAAATACAATATCTTTGAAATATAGCATCAATATAGCAGATGACACTATCTGGGATGACTTAACAGTTAAAACAAGTATATATACAAATACAATAAAGTGGGGAAATTATTCATCAAAGCAAACTACTCATGTAAATAGAAACGTAAATAAAGTCAGCAAAAATGGAATACAGTTAGTAGATGAAGATGGAAACCCGACAAATATTATTGAATATTCAGTATTGTTGAATCCGGCTGCTGAAGATTTAATTCAAGGAAGTGATACAATTTCAGTGAAAGATATACTGTCTACTGGGAAATCAGTGAATGCAGAATTAAATCCATCATCGGTAAAATTATATTCCTACAGCCCTAAAGCAGAGAATGGAAGAGGAGATGAAATCTCATCAGAACGTTATTCTGTTAGATATGATTATGAAGATGATGAGATAATTTTCACGCTTCCGGATAATCTGGCATGTGTTCTTTCGTATCAATATGTATTTCAAAGAGACAGCATAGCAGGAAGTATACCTATATCAAATAGTGTTGAATTGTCAGGTGATAAAATTTATAACTATGCTACAAGAACAATGCTTGCTGAAAGTTCATCGAGTGCATCGGCTACAAAGCGAAAATTAACTATATATAAAGTGGATGATAAAAATTATTTAAAAACACTTCCGAATGCGGTGTTTGAATTGGAGTATTTTGATGCAGCTTCATCCAGATGGAAAAAAGAAAATACATATCGGACTACAGCAAATGGTATTATAGAGTTTGATTTTGCTAAAGGAGAAATAAACCAGAATATATTATACCGACTAACTGAAACAGTACCCCCGTCGGGATATACAATGGACAATGACAAGTATTATTTTGTTTTAATGGAGAGGAACAAAACAAAAGAAGAGACTGTGTCAGCGATGGGAAAAGGTATGGCAGGAGTATCCTCGGATGTTGTGAAGTTTATCAATTATAACGGAGGGGCAATTTATATCAGTAATGAGTATACGGAATTGACACTGAATAAATTGTGGAGCAATGAGGAGGGTGGAGCAGCCACCCCTAAAGAGGGCAGCGTAACATTTGAATTATATAGACAGGCATATAGACTTGAATATTCTACAATTACCGTAAATGTAAAAAGTCTGGGAGGTGTCTGGAGTAAAAATATTAAGGTTGCTAAGGGCAGCGGTGCTACAATAGCTGTAAGTGGAAATTGGAATGTTCAATACACTGTTACATATAATGGTGAAGTTTCAAAAGTCAGCGCGGATGGTGCAACAGCAGTGTATACCATTGGACAGACTTCGGGAGACGCTGTTGTCGAGTTTACATCAGATACGTGGGTTACACCGGAAATTCAATTTACAGATTACGATCAGCCGACAGTAAAAATAAAAGAAGGAGAGTCTCAAAAGGTTGATTCTGTAGATTTAAATGCCGGCAATAGATGGTCATATACATGGTCAGCACTTCCAAAAGAAGATGCTTCCGGCAATGAATTAAGATATTCGGTTGTGGAAACATCAACAGGAAATTATACGGTAACATATTTAAATAATGAGGGAATACAAACGGGTGTAATTACTGTTACGAATGTAGTAAAAGGTTCTTATATTCTTCCGGAAACAGGAGGAAGCGGTAGAGCAGGATATATTGTTTTGGGATTGCTTCTAATGCTGATTTCGTTATTTTATTGGTATAGGATAAAGTGCAGTCATGCGAAGAGAAACAAATCATTAATACATAATGATATTTATAGCGATATAAAATATAGATTTCAGATAAAAGAAAGGAAATACAAAATCATGAAAAAATTATTAACAATTTTAATGTCATTTGTTTTGGCATTTACAGTCAGTGTATCAGCTTTTGGAGCACAGAGAGCTGGAGAAAATTCAGGAGAAATTATTATTAATAATGCTGTGAAGGATCAGACATATAATGCATATCGTATTTTTGATTTAAGCTGGGATGGCTCAAGTGCTTATAACTATACCATTAATAGGGAGTGGAAATCATTTGTACTGCAGAAAGACAGTGAGGGAAATTATTTGTATATCGGCGTATATTTTTCTTATGATGAAAATACCGGTGCAATTACCCAGTTATCCACATCTGAATCAGAATTACAGAAATTTGCACAGGAAGCAATTGCATATGCAAGAAATAATAATACGATTGAACCGGCAGGAACAGCAAAAGGCGTAGGAGATGATGAAACGGCAACGGCTACAATCCAAAATATTCCGTTAGGTTATTATCTTGTTGATTCTTCTGTTGGTTCTTTGGTTATTTTAAATACTACCAATACACAGATGAATGTTATGGAGAAAAACGGAGTACCGGTAATTATAAAAAGAGTTAATGAAAATTCAGTAGCAGATAGTTGGCGTGACGAAAATGATGCGGACATTGGAGAAACTGTTAATTTTTCTATAACAGCAACGGTAGGAAAAGGAGCAGAAAATTATTGCATTATAGATACAATGGATAAGGGACTTACTTTGAATAAAGATTCCTTTGAGATTAATTATAATAATGCAGGAACTTTAGAAGCAGGAGAATATATTGATTCTAAATATTATACTATCAGTTATGACGGAGATGGATATACTTTTAAAATAGATTTTGAGAATGAGTTTGTATCTGCATTGGCGGAAAGTTCAACAATTACTGTCAGATATTCAGCAGAGCTTAACGAAAACGCTACGCTTGGACGTGCTAATCCAAATGTGAATTCTACATACTTGACTTATGGTGATGGAAATACTACAGCAATGGCACAGACAAAAACTTACACATATAGATTTGGAATCATAAAGACCAATGACAGTAATATACAAATTGATGGTGCAGAATTTAAAATTTATGATTATAGAGATATCGAAAATTATGACCCGATCAGATTAGTAAAGACAGAAAATGAAGAAGGAGAGACAGTTTATAGAAGAGCGACAGCAAAGGAAATTCAGGCCGGTCTGACAACAGATACTATTGTAGCGGGAAATGTATTACTGACTGGATTTGATGCTTCTACCTATTATCTCAGTGAAACAAAAGCTCCGGAAGGATTTAATAGAACTTCAGAGGTCAAAGAAATTACGATTAGATTAAATAGTTTAGTGACAGTAGAGAAAATAAATTCAGAAGTAGAAAATGACGATGGAACAACAACAATGGTAGAACAAATAAAATATATATCAGGTGGTGTACAGGTAATAAACTATAACGGTTCGCTCCTTCCTTCTACCGGTGGTATCGGAACAACAATTTTCTATATTGTAGGCGGAATTCTCGTATTATTAGCTATTGTATTGTTTGTAGTGAAATGCATGAGAAAAAAAGAGCAGAATTTATTAAAATAATTGAATGAATGGTACTGCCATGTCTATATTTGAGATTTATAGGCATGGCAGCATTCCAACAAGGAGAATCCTGTATGAAGAAGCATTTTTCAACAATTATTTTTATATTAATATTTTTAACAGGGTTGTTTCTGCTTTTGTATCCTACAGTAAGCGACTGGTATAATTCTCTTTTCCAGATAGAAATTATTGAGAGTTATACAAAGGATGTGGAAAAATTAGATGATGAAACTTATAACAGGCTTTTGTCTGAAGCAAGAAATTACAATGAAGTAATTTCTTCAAAGGAACAAAATTATATTTTATCTGATAGAGAGCAAAAAGAATATAACAGCCTTCTAGATATTTCAGATTCGGGAATTATGAGTTACATAGAAATTCCTGTTATTAATGTGAAACTGGCAATTTATCATGGAACGTCAGAGGCAGTTCTCTCGTCGGGTGTGGGACATATTCCGGGTTCGTCATTGCCGGTTGGAGGGGAAAGTACCCATTGTGTCGTTTCAGGGCATAGGGGACTTCCCAGTGCTAAATTGTTTTCTAATTTAGATGAATTAGTCATAGGGGATGTTTTTACACTTTATACCCTTGAAGAAATGCTGACTTATGAGATAGATAAAATTCAGGTTGTTTTACCGGAAGAGATAGATGGATTGGCAATTAAGAAAGGTAAAGATTACTGTACGCTTGTGACCTGCACTCCATATGGAATCAATACACATCGCTTGTTAGTAAGAGGACATAGGATTGAAAAGATTCGAGAGACAGTTGTTGCTGATGCAGTTAAAGTGGATAAAATAATTATATCATTGGTAGTAGGTATACTGCCTGCTTTGGTAATAATTATAGTAATATTAAGAGGAAGGAAAGGAGAAAGACAGTGATAAAAAAATATTTCTGTAAGAACATTTTGTTTTTATTTACATTAAGTATTATGTCATTATTAATGATGTTCACTGTGTTCTCCAGTGAAACACTCTCTTCTATCAATTTGGTTTGTAAGTATAATGGGGAAACTATTGAGAAAATGGAAATTCGTTTGTATAAAGTTGCAGATGTTATAAATGGAGAAATTATTGTAAAATCTTGTTTTGATAAAATCGCATCAGACTTAAAGCACTTGACAGATACAGGCGACACAAAAGGTGTTGCTGAAAGGGTGCAGTTACTCTTGGTGGAATGTAATTTGAAACCTGATAAAATCACAGAAACAGATAAATTTGGCAAAGCGGTTTTTACTCAATTAGAAGAGGGAATTTATTATATCGAATCTGTAAAATATTTAGAAGATGAAAAGGAATATATGATTACGCCACTCGTATTATCTGTTCCACAAAAGCAGTTTGGAACAAATGATATTTATGATATCGATGTTATTCCTAAAATTGTGGAAAAAAATGTAGAGCAGACATCAAAAACAACCAATGTAATTACAGAGGAAACAACTATAACAGGTGTTACTACAGAGGAATACACAACAATAGAACAGACATCAAAAACAACAGATAATAATCCCAAAATACCACAAACAGGTCTTAAAACAATGAATGTAGTTTTGATAGGTTGTTTTGGAATTGTATTGACGATGCTGGGAGTTAGAATATTAAAAAATGAAGATTAAAAAAAGGTTTGGTAAGGTGCTGCTGGCTATTGGAATTGTGCTTATATCTATTTCTGTGATTATGGTTATAAAATATGAACTCCAAGATATGAAATCTGGAAAAATAATAAAAGATGTTCTTCACAAAATAGAAGAATATGATGCACAAGATCATGATGACAGTATGTTATATCGCATTAATGATACAAAGTATATTGGAGTATTAAATATCCCGTCTCTTGGTGTGGTTCTTCCGATATGCTCAGAATGGAATAGTGAAAATTCTGAAAAGGGAGTATGTCGATACTTGGGAAATATAGATGAGAGAAACTTAATTCTGGCAGGTCATAATTATCGGAGTATGCTTAGAAGTTTATCAGAGATTGAGACGGGAAGTGAAATAATTATTACAGATATTAATCAGGCAGAGCATCATTATACTGTAACATATACGGAAGTTGTTGGAGGTTATAATAGTAAAGCGATGATAAGTGGCGAGTGGGATATGACAGTATTTACATGTACGATTCCTGGAAACACCCGATATGTTGTAAGGTGTGTATTAAATGAAAGAGTTAAAACGTAAACAGACATAAAGATATTTCTTAGTGTCTGTTTTTGTTTTTGAAGGGCTCTGACTTGCATTTTCTATATATATCTATTATAATTATTAAGATTATGGTATTTTCCATGATTATGCAGAAGAACCAAGCCGAAGCCACTGTAAAGGGCAGTAACAGAGAGGTATAGTTACTGGTTTTTCCAGTAGTTTCGGATTCTTCTGCGAAGAATAAATAGAAGGAGAAGTTGCTAAATTATAGCAACGAGATAAGATTATGTACAAGAGTTTTAGTATGGAACTTGCTGGCAGAACTCTTACAGTGGATGTAGGAAGAGTAGCAGCACAGGCGAATGGTGCAGCATTTATGCACTATGGAGACACAACAGTTTTGTCTACAGCAACAGCATCGGACAAGCCAAGAGATGGTGTGGATTTCTTCCCACTTTCTGTTGAATTTGAAGAAAAGATGTATTCTGTAGGAAAGATACCTGGTGGATTTAATAAAAGAGAAGGAAAAGCTTCAGAAAATTCAGTTCTTACAGCGCGAGTTATAGACCGCCCTATGAGACCTCTGTTCCCAAAGGATTACCGAAATGATGTTTCTTTAAATAACTTAGTTATGGCAGTTGATCCTGAATGCAGACCTGAAATAGTTGCAATGTTAGGTTCAGCGATTTCAACATGCATCTCAGATATCCCATTTGACGGACCATGTGCGATGACACAGGTAGGTATGGTGGATGGAGAGTTTATTGTAAATCCGAGTCAGGCAGTTTGGAATGATGGTGACCTTCAGTTAACAGTTGCTTCAACAAAGGAAAAGGTTATTATGATTGAAGCTGGTGCAAATATTATACCAGAAGATAAGATGATTGAAGCAATTTACATGGCACATGATGTAAACCAGACAATCATTGAATTTATTGATAAAATTGTGGCAGAAGTAGGTAAGGAAAAACACACATATGAAAGTTGTGCAATTCCGGAAGAATTATTTGATGCGATCAAGGAAATTGTGCCACCGGCAGATATGGAAGTAGCAGTTTTCACTGATGATAAGCAGACAAGAGAAGCAAACATAAAAGAGATTACTGAAAAATTAGAAGAAGCTTTTGCTGAAAACGAAGAATGGCTTGCAGTTTTAGGTGAGGCGATTTATCAGTATCAGAAAAAGACTGTTCGTAAGATGATTTTAAAAGATCATAAGAGACCAGACGGTAGAGCACTTGATCAGATCAGACCTCTTGCGGGTGAGACAGATATTGTTCCTAGAGTTCATGGTTCAGCAATGTTTACAAGAGGACAGACACAGATTTGTAACGTATGTACATTAGCACCACTATCAGAGGCACAGAGAATTGATGGACTAGATGAAAACGTTAAGACAAAGAGATATATGCATCATTATAACTTCCCATCATATTCTGTTGGAGAAACAAAGCCATCCAGAGGTCCAGGACGTAGAGAAATTGGACATGGTGCATTGGCAGAAAAGGCACTTATGCCTGTACTTCCTAGTGAGGCAGAGTTCCCATATGCTATTAGAACAGTATCAGAGACATTTGAATCTAATGGTTCTACATCAATGGCTTCTACATGTTCATCGTGTATGTCATTAATGGCAGCAGGTGTACCGTTAAAAGCTATGGTAGCAGGTATTTCATGTGGTCTTGTAACTGGTGATACAGATGATGATTATGTATTGCTTACAGATATCCAGGGATTAGAAGATTTCTTTGGAGATATGGACTTTAAGGTAACTGGTACAACGGAAGGTATTACAGCTATCCAGATGGATATTAAGATTCATGGCCTTACAAGAGATATCGTAGAAGGTGCTATTGCAAGAACAAGAGAAGCAAGACTGTTCATTATGGATAATTGTATGAAACCGGCTATCTCAGAGCCACGTAAGGAAGTAAATGAATATGCTCCAAAGATCGAGATGATTCAGATTGATCCAGATAAGATTGGAGATGTTGTAGGCAAGAGTGGCAAAGTTATTAATGCGATTATCGAAGAGACAGGCGTTAAGATTGATATTACAGACGAAGGCATGGTTTCAGTTTGTGGTGTGGATAAGGATATGATTGCGAAAGCAATTAAATATATTGAAACAATTGTTACTGATTTTGAAGAAGGCATGATGTTAGAAGGTGTTGTCGTCAGCATTAAAGAATTTGGTGCGTTTGTAGAGTTTGCACCAGGCAAAGAGGGAATGGTTCATATTTCAAAGATTGCTAAAGAAAGAGTAAATCATGTAGAAGATTTCTTAACACTTGGAGACAAAGTTAAAGTGAAATGCTTAGGCAAAGACAAGATGGGAAGAATGAGTTTTTCTATTAAAGATGCAGAATAATTTTTATAGAAAAAGGTGTCACAGTTGATGTGACACCTTTTTTCTATGATATTTTTTGTAATTTGCGACTATGGTCTTCTAGTACTAATTTTATAACTTTTACATCTTCTACTAATGTATCAATTTGTTTTGATTTTTTTTCAAAGGTTCTATATGTTGATAAATATACGGAAGTTAATTCATTAATAGCTGGTAATATTTTGTTTTCCTGAGTTAATTCTACATTCTTTAATCTGTCATCAAGATTATCTAAACGGTTATATATTGGGTTTAACTTTTCATCAAACTTAGCATCTAGTTTTTCATCCAATTTAATATCTAGTTTTTCTTCTAATTTAGTATCTAGTTTTTCGTCCAGTTTAATATCTAGTTTTTCCTCTAATTTAGTTTCTAATTTTTCTTCTAACTTAGTTTCTAGTTTTTCCTCTAATTTTGTCTCAAGAGATAACTCTAAGTCAATTTTTAGTTGTTCTATTTTGGTGTCAAATAAGTTACTTATTTGTTCAATTGTAATATTAGAATCCATTGCCACGACCTCCTTTCTTCATAAATGGAATTTTAGTTTAATACACACATTTTTAATAGTCAATAGGTTTTTCGAAACATCACATAAAAAATATAACGGTTCGTTTGGGCAATACAGAATAAAAATAATAAATGACTGCTTGCTTAATCTATGAGGAATAGATATAATAAATTAGTTGACAAAAAAATATAATAATAGAGAAATATATAAAAGGAACAGATTATGATATATAATAATGTTTTGGAATTTATAGGTCATACACCTATGGTTCGGTTAAATCATATGGTAGATGAAAACTCAGCAGAGGTTTTAGTAAAATTTGAGGGGCTGAATGTAGGAGGGTCTATTAAAACAAGGACTGCATACGAAATGATTAAGGCAGCAGAGGCAGCTGGAAAACTTCACGAAAATACAATTATTGTAGAGCCAACTAGTGGTAATCAAGGAATTGGTTTATCTTTAGTTGGAGCGGTAAGGGGTTATAAGACGATAATTATTATGCCTGATTCTGTTAGTGAAGAGAGAAGAAAGTTAGTGAAACATTATGGAGCAGAGGTTGTTTTGATTCATGATGATGGTGATATTGGAAAATGTATTGATAAGTGTCTACAGACAGCATTGGATATGGCAGATAAAGATCCAAATGTTTTTGTACCACAGCAGTTTGAAAATCCAAATAATGTGAAAGCGCACAGACATCATACCGGATTGGAAATTATGGAACAGGTGGAAGGTCCTATCCATGGCTTTTGTTCAGGAATTGGAACAGGTGGAACAATCACAGGAATTGGAACGGTATTAAAGGCACAAAATCCAGACATTGAGATATGGGCAGTAGAACCGGAAAATGCTGCAATACTGGCAGGCGGAAATATTGGCACACATATACAAATGGGAATAGGGGATGGAATTATTCCTGAAATATTGGATCAGAACATTTATGATCAAATATATATTGTAACAGATGATGAAGCAATTAATACTGCAAAGGATTTGGCTAGAAAAGAAGGCTTGATGTGTGGAATATCTAGTGGGACTAATGTGGCAGCAGCAATTAAACTGGCAAAGAAATTGGGAAAGGGAAAAACAGTTGTAACAGTTTTACCAGATACGGCAGAACGTTACTTTTCAACCCCCCTCTTTGCGTAAGCCAAGCCATGCATAAACAAGAAATCATTCAGTGTCAAAAGCTTGCTCTTGTAAACTGAAGTGATTTCTTGTTTATATAGGGCGCAGCCCGACAGCGAGAAGAAGCGAAGCGGAATCGAGCTGCAAGGCTTGGAAGAAAAGCAAGGTATGTTTTACAAATAAGAAAAGAGGATAAAAATATGACAGAAGAAACAAAAATTAAAGTCGGAAAGATATGTAATAAAATCAATACAGTTTTGTTTGTATTATTTTTTATTAATGTATGCGTGATACCAATTATGAATAAACTGTTTTTTCTGGTATCCACAGCAGTAATTGTAATATTGTTTGCTATAAGCTGTATCGTTAGTCATATTTTTCTGAAAGATTATAAACCAGAATAAAAAATAAAGAAATTTTGAACTAATGGTTGAATCATTATAACTTAAAATTTAGATTTGATCCAGGATTTAAATGAATAATAAACAATGTAGATATTAAGAAAGGAGATACATTATGAGCAGTAATAAAGGAACAATTTGTGTACAGGGAGGTTGGAAACCGAAAAAAGGAGAACCAAGAGTGCTGCCGATATACCAGAGTACGACATTTAAGTACGATACATCAGAGCAGATGGGAAGATTGTTTGATTTAGAGGATAGTGGTTATTTTTATACCAGACTGCAAAACCCTACGAATGATGCTGTGGCAGCAAAAATCTGTGAATTAGAGGGGGGAGTAGCTGCAATGCTTACTTCTTCGGGTCAGGCAGCAAATTTTTATGCGGTATTTAATATTTGCGAGGCAGGAGATCATTTTATTTGTTCATCGAATGTTTATGGTGGAACATATAATTTATTTGGTGTCACCATGAAAAAGATGGGCGTTGATGTAACTTTTGTTGATCCAGAGATAACAATAGAAGAATTAGATGGATTATTCCAGCCGAATACAAAATGTGTTTTTGGAGAGTCTGTTTCTAATCCGACGAATGTCGTATTGGATTTTGAAAAGTTTGCTCAGGCTGCACATTCACATGGCGTGCCGTTGATTGTGGATAATACATTTCCAACACCAATTAATTGCAGACCATTTGAGTTTGGTGTAGATATTGTTACACATTCCACAACAAAATATATGGATGGTCATGCAATGTCAGTAGGTGGAGCTATTGTAGACAGTGGCAATTTTGACTGGACGAAAAACCAGGAAAAATTTCCGGGAATGACAGAACCTGATGAATCATATCATGGTTTGATTTATGCGAAGGACTTTGGTAAGGCGGGATATATTACAAAAGCTACAGCTCAGGTTATGAGAGACCTTGGTTCCATACCATCACCAATGAATGCTTTTCTTTTAAATGTTGGCTTGGAAACACTTCATCTAAGAATGCCGAGACATTGTGAGAATGCATTAAAAGTGGCAGAGTGGTTGTCAAATAACGATAAAGTTGCCTGGGTAAATTATCCGGGATTAAAAGGTGATAAATATTATGAGAGAGCACAGAAATATATGCCAAATGGAACATGTGGTGTTCTTACATTTGGTATTAAAGGTGGACGGGAAGCATCCATTAAGTTTATGGACAGCTTAAAATTTGTCGCTATCGTTACTCATGTGGCTGATGCCAGATCATGTGTATTACATCCAGCAAGTCATACGCACAGACAGTTAACAGAAGAACAGTTGATTGAGGCAGGAGTACAGCCTGATTTAATCAGATTTTCTGTCGGAATAGAAGATGCAGAAGATATTATTGCAGATTTAGAACAGGCATTAAATGCATAGAATGAGTATTTTGTTACATGAGGCTGTTGGAAAACAAGCAGTTTTGAATATTGAAAGATGAAAGAAAGAAGCTGTCGGAAAATAAATTTCTCTATTTTCCGACAGCTTCTTTGTAACAGATTTTAGAAGATAGTATTTATATATTAATTCGTAAAAAGTATTTTTTCTGATTTGTATTGTTTAATGATAACACCTAGTACAGCAATAATGATTACAATAGTAGATAGAAGCATCAGAAAGATGTTTGCATAATTTACCACGCCATTTGTGATATCTGTAAATATTAAAGTATAGTTTAAAAATGGTATTAATGACAGTAATGCACTGGTCTTTAGGTTGATTAAAAATGCAATCATACCAGGGAAAAATGATATGAACATCACAGGAGTGAGCGCACTTTGTGCTTCCTTAAATGTTTTACATTTACTTGCCACTGCAATATTTAGTCCGCTAATCAGGAAAGAATATGCAATAATTACAATGGTAGCAAATATCAAACTTACTGGTGACAGCATTAAATCAGTCTCTTTGTAAATTTCAAACATGTTATTGGCTGCTAATAATGAGATTACTGTTAAAATCAAACTTAGAATTCCTGTTATCATGGATGAAAATGTAACACTTAAATATTTTCCTATAATAATGTCCCGGCTTTTGATTGGGAAAGTAAGAAGTGTTTCAAGTGTACCACGTTCTTTTTCTCCAGCGGTTGCATCCGTAGCAGGATACATTGCAGAGATTGCAATTGCCATAATAATAAATAAAAATGCGTAGTTTGTAATGTAGCTGCCAAAGAAATTTTGTGCAGTAGATATATTTTCTTTTACAGAAATAATATTGATTACATCGTTTGGCGAAATCTTGTTTTCTGTTAAATAACTATTTTGTAAATATTCCTTATATGCTGTAAAGTAGGAATTTACAAGAGAGGATGCCATGGATGTTGTTTGGTTATCCTCACCATTGATTGTGTAAGTACTTCCTTCTTTTGTAACATACAAATCAAGTTCATCTTGATCATATTTTGTTTTCAGTTCTTTTGTGCTTCCGCTAATTACCTGAATATCCATGTTTGATGCCAGTTCTTTTTCTGCGCTACTCATCTCATAGTTAAAACCGATACGATTGTATTCTGATACAGGTGTATTCATTTGTGCATTAAACAAAGCGGACATACCTAAAACCATTAAAGGAATCATAATCGGAATCAAAAGCATCATAGAAAGAGATTTTTTATCTCGAAACATTTCCCGAAGTTCTTTTTTGAAAATACTTTTAATTTTATTGTTCATCAGAAACACCTCCAATCAAAGCAAAAAACGCGTCACGTAAGTTAGTTGTTTCAGTATCCCTTTTTATTTGTTCCGGAGTTCCGGTTTTAATAACATTTCCTTTATTGATCATAACAACATTATCGCAGATGTTTTCAGCTTCTTCCATGTAATGAGTAGAATACAGGATGGTTTTTCCCTTTTTCTTTTCCTCTTTAATAAAGTCCAAAATAATCTGACTGGAAATAATATCAAGACCGCTGGTTGCCTCATCTAAAATATAGTATTTGGGATTATGTATCATACATCTGGCAATATTAACTCTTTGTGTCTGTCCTGTTGATAAACTTTCTATTTTTTGATGCAAAAAGTCTTTCATATTTAGAATTTCAGAAACTTCTGTAATTCGTTCTTCGATAATATGTTTATCAACATCATAAAAATCACAACACATTTTTAATAATTCATATGTTGAAATCGAGTTGTAGATTTTTGTGTTTCCGGATAAATAGGCAATATTTTTTTTGATTTCTATCGCATTTTCTTTATAATTTAATCCATCAATATTAATAGAACCGTCACTTGGTTCCAGAATACCGCCAATCATTCTAAGAAGTGTGGTTTTCCCGGCACCATTTGGTCCTAAAATTCCTAGAATTTCTCCTGAATCAGCAGTAAAAGAAATGCCTTTATTGGCAAAGAATTTTTCCTTTTTCTTTTTAGAATTATATCGGACAAATTCTTTTTTTAGATTTTCAGCGTTTAACATATTTTTTCGTCCTTTCTTTGCATGATGATGTGATATCTTAAAGATCACAATTATTTCTAGTATACAATAATATATTTTTTATTACAACAAAAGCTATTGAATAGTCTTAATTATTTGCTAAAAATAAAAATATGATATATGATAGTAAAAAAGTTTTTAGGAGCAGTTAGATGAAATTTAGACCATGTATTGATATACATAATGGAAAAGTAAAACAATTAGTGGGAGGAAGTCTGAGAGATGAGGGAAATCAGGCGAAAGAAAACTTTGTATCGGAGAGAAGTGCAGTAGAGTTTGCAAAACTTTATCAAAGAGATAGATTGACAGGGGGACACATTATTTTGCTGAATGCAGTGGATTCAGAATATTTTGATGAGACAAAGAGGCAGGCAATAGAAGCATTGAATGCATATCCAGGAGGGATGCAAATTGGTGGTGGTATAAATGATGAAAATGCCTTACAGTGGATTCAAGAAGGAGCAACTCATGTAATTGTTACGTCTTTTGTTTTTAAAGATGGAAAAATAAATTATAAAAATTTGAAAAAGTTAGTAGATACTGTAGGAAAAGAGCATATTGTACTGGATTTGAGCTGTAGAAAAAAGGGAGGTCAGTATTATGTTGTTACTGACAGATGGCAGAAATTTACGGAAGAAACCGTTACAATAGAGTTGTTGGAAAAATTGTCTGCATATTGTGATGAATTTTTAATCCATGGTGTAGATGTGGAGGGAACTGGTAGTGGTATGGAAGAGGAACTGATAAAAATAATTGCCGGTTTTGCTACAATTAAAATCACTTATGCAGGAGGGATTGCATCACTTCAAAATATAGAAAAGTTTAAAATACTCAGTCAGGGAAAAATAGATTATACGATAGGAAGTGCATTAGACTTGTTCGGAGGAGAGTTGTCCTATGAAGAAGTAAAGAAGATGTAACCGATTTTGGGTTACATCTTTTTTATTCTATTAATTTTTTTCTTTTCGATACTGCCCGGGTGTTGTCTGATATATTTTCTTAAAAAGCCGGTTGAAGTGTTCTACATTATTAAATCCAACAAGTTCACTGATTTCGGCAATAGATTTGTTGGTATTTTCCAGAAAAAAACATGCTTTTCGAAAGCGGATTGCCTGCTGTAGCTGAGTGAAAGATTTTCCTGTATGTTTCTTAATTAATCTTGAGCAGTATGCAGTAGAAAAATGAAATTTACCTGCAATATCACTCAGAGAAACTGCATGATAGTTTTCGTCAATATACGACATGATATCAGAAAAAATAGCGGAACTTTTTTGTGTTTCTTCCGGAAGTTGTATTGTATCCTCATAATTTTGTAAAAGTTTAGATAGTAATATCATCAGACCACTATTCAGAATATTTTCATAGTATTTTTTCTTTTCCATATTCTCAATGAACATTGATAAAATATGATTTTTAATATAAGAATCTTTTCCAGAGGAAATAATTAAATGCGCATTGTAATTTTTCGTGTATAAAGAATTGTTAAAAAAAGCAGAAAGTTTATTCTTGTCTTTCAGAGTCGTGTAAAATATATCTTCAAAAGTGCTACGGCGTATTAAAATATTGATAACGAGGCTATCGTCAAAGACCCCGATGGAATGTTTGGTATATGGCGAAATCAGGCAAAGATCCCCTTCGTTTAATGTAAAATGATTGTGACCAGTTGTCTGCTCACAAGAGCCTCGAAGAACATAAACCAGTTCAAAAAACTGGTGTTGGTGGGAAAAGACAGGAGTATATCTGTTGTGCTTGCTTAATATAACATTGTTTTTATCATTATCGTTAAAAAAGAAAGCATCATCACCAATAGAATCAGGCATAAAGCCATCTTTAATTTCCGGTACAATCAGCAATTGTTTTTTTATATAATCGATATCTAAATTTCCTAAATATTCCTGAAAATGTTCTCCTTGTTTTGCGTTATAATAGTCTTTATAAAATAATTCGTGTTCATTAAATTCTTTTAAATTTTCTAATAATTCTTTTGTATTCATGATAGACATCCTTTTTTTATATTCTGATAAAGATAATATATCAGTAAGGTCATAAAAGGTCAAGAAAATTGAATAGAAATGTCAATATACAAAATAAAAGTATTTTTATAGAATAGAATTAACGTACAAAAAGTTAAAGGAGGGCATACAAATGAAAAAGAAAATTTCAAAATTAGTTGCAGTCATATTGAGTCTTGCATTGGTGGTTACATCTGCCAGTGTATATCATGCTAAGACGAATGCAGAAGAAGTATCTCTAGCAGAAATGATTGCAAGTACAGAGTACAATGTAGCTCTGGGCAAAGAGGCAGCGGCATACCCTGCAGCTGTAGAGGGGGAGGTATCCAGGCTGACTGACGGCGTGTTAGGCGCACAGGATGCAGCAATACATGTATCCATTTCAAAAGCAGGATTTAATTATTATGAAGAAAGCTATGCGACTATTGATTTAGGTGACACATATGATGCATCTACTTTAGAAAAGGTGGTAGTACAGTATCGGTACGGAACCGTCAATCAGACAATTGCATCCGTAGTTGGAAAAACGTACAGCGTGCAGTATTCTGTAGATGGTGAAAATTTTACTACAGTTGCAACGACAGAAAATACACAACTAGATGAAGAGAGAATGACGATTGATGATGTATCCAATGTGTCAGGAGCGGTAAGATATGTAAGAATTTATTATCCACAGACATCTCAATACGGAATGCAGGTGTTAGAGGCTGCGGTTTTAGATACAGACAAAGACTTAAAGACTTCTGATGGAGAAACAGTTTCGGTAAATCAGGAAACTACATCAAAACAAGAAGAATCAAAACCAGTTGAAACAACAAAAACAGAAGAGTCGGATACAACAAAAACACCAGTTGTGACAGATGGAAGAAGACATTCGCAGTATATGTATCTTGTGTCTGTAAGTACAGGAAAAGTGGTTCAGATAGACGAGGCTTCAAAAGTATTAAAAGCAAACGGAGATATCAGTTTATTAGATGATGTGGAAGCGTTGCCAAATACAGCACTTTATTATACAGTGCCTGGAACGGATAATCGGTTTGAAGGATATGTGGCACTTCGTTCGCCATATAACAATCAGTCCATACAGGGACAGGCTGGTGGCATGGTTGCGACAGGCGGCAATGCAACAGCAGGCTGGGAGATTGTTAAATTAGAAATGCAGCCAGATGGAACCATCGCAATTTTGTCTACTAATGGAGATAACTATGTTACCGTTGATACAGCAGATGATAACAAATTAAAACCAAATTCCAAAACAGTGGGCGATGCGCAGAAGTTCAATTTTGTCCTTCCGGCAAATTATAGTGAAAAACCGGAAGTGGCAGAGGTTAGCGTTTCAGAGAGAACGATGGATTCTGTTACATTACAACTAAATGTTTCATCAGGATTATACACAGCATTTGAAATTTATAGATCAGAAACAGAAAAAGGGGAATATATAAAAGTTGCTGAGCAGGTATCAAATATGTATAAAGATGAAGGTTTAGATGCAGGAAAAACATATTTCTATAAGGCGGTGACTGTTGCAGAAGATGTAAAGTCAGATTTTAGTGCAGTAACCAGTGCGAAAACACTTACTTCGCCAATGGCAGCAGTACCAACAGGATTAGATATTCAGTATACAGAGAAAGATATCACGGTATCGTGGGATGAAGCACAGTATGCTACATCATATATTGTATATCGTTCTACAGGTAAGTACAGTGAATATACAAAAGTGGGAACAACAGATACAAATTCATACAAAGATACTGTAAAAGATTCTGTATATAATTACTATTATAAAATTGTATCTGTAAATGCAGATGATTTGGAATCAGAACAGTCAGAGGCTGTTTCGTTGGATATTAAATTATTTGGTGACACGATTAATTTATATAGTCCAACAGATGATGTATCTGTAATTAATAAAGAAATCAAGGAAATTTCTGATGAAATGATGCCAGCAGCAAAATCAGAGTTTTCGAAGAATAGATATGCTATTGCATTTAAACCAGGAGCATATAATATCAATACTATTAATGTAGGATTTTATACACAGGTATTAGGCTTGGGTGCGACACCATTGGATGTTTCAATTAAGGGCATTAATGTTGATTCCTGTGGCGGAGAAAATACATTGATTAACTTTTGGCGAGGTGTTGAAAACTTGTCAATTATGACCGGTAAGGATGATGCAGAAGTAAAATGGGGTACATCTCAGGCAGCACCACTTAGAAGAATGTATGTACAGGGCAAGCTTCATTTTGATGATATTGGAAAAACAGCCAGTGGTGGATATGTTTCTGACACATATACTACAGGGCAGATGGGCTCATGGTCGCAGCAGCAGTTCTTTGTGAGAAACAGTTCAATCACAGGTGGCTGGTATGATGGATGCTGGAATATGGTATTTGTAGGATGTGAAAATGCACCACAGACCACAGAAAACTGGGGCAGTGCTACTTATCAATCCTATACTAATATAGAAAAAACAGAGATAGTCAGAGAGAAACCATTCCTTTATTTGGATGACAATGGAGAATACCAGGTGTTTGTTCCAGGTGTTCGAAAAAATGCAGTAGGAGTATCGTGGAGTGAAAACAATATGGGAGAAGGAACTTCTATTAGTATTGATAATTTCTATATTGCAAAAGCAGATACAGATAATGCCGACACGATGAATAAGGCATTAGCGGAAGGAAAAAGTTTAATTCTTACTCCAGGATTATATAATATTGATAAGCCATTAAAAGTTGAAAATGCAAATACAATTATTCTTGGATTGGGTTTGGCAACAATTACATGCACCAATGCAGATACAGCGATTCAAGTAGCAGATGTAGATGGTGTATCCATTGCGGGTATTATTGCAGAGGCAGGTGAACCGGGTTCTGAATCACTCATAGAAATGGGTGATAAGGATTCATCAGCAGACCACAGCAATAATCCATCATGGTTTAGTGATGTGTATGTAAGAGTTGGTGGATATAGTGTAGGCTCTTGTGAAAAGGGAATTGTTATTAACAGCAACAATGTTATTGGAGACCATTTCTGGTTATGGAGAGCAGACCATGGAGCAGGTGCAAAATGGGATGGTGCAAAATGCGATACCGGTCTTGAAGTAAATGGTGATAATGTAAATGTATATGGATTATTCTGTGAGCATTTCCAAAAACATCAGACAATATGGAATGGTGAAAATGGTAAGATGTATTTTTATCAGAGTGAACTTCCATATGATGTACCAACGCAGGCGGAATGGATGAGTAATAATGGTACAAAGAATGGATATGCTTCTTACAAAGTAGCAGATCACGTTCAGAGCCATGAAGCATATGGATTAGGTGTATATGAAGTATTTATTTACACCGGTGAGAAAATGAATTTGGCAAGTGCCATTGAAGTATCATCAGGAACAAAAGTATTTCATGCATGTACAAATCATTTAAGTGGTGATAATACGAAGAGTGGAACAATTACACATGTTGTAAATGAATCTGGAGGCTCTGTTGGAAAAGGTATTACACAGCAGGGTGCTAAAGTAGGTATTGATTATTATCCAGAAGATGCAAGTGTATTAAAGACACAACTTCTAAAAACAATTAATCAGTATAAAGATACAGAAAAAGGTTCGGCAGAAGACACTGTATGGAACATGTTTAAACAGGCGCTGAAAAAAGCCAATGACGTATATAATAATGATAATGCAGACGAATCAGAGATTAGTAAGGCGCAATCTGATTTGGTGAAGGCTTATAATGAAGTAGAAAAAAGTAAAAATGAACATACACCGGCCAGTGTATCTACAAAAAAAGGTGTTGCAAGCTGGTGGTATGCGGCAAATGATCCAAATAAGGATGTTAGTGTGTTAAAGAAAGTTGGTACTTCATGGGTTTACAATTGGGGTACTACAAAAGAGATTGCTCAGAAGGCACAAAACAGTGGTATGGAATATGTTCCAATGATCTGGGGTCAATGGGATGTTAATGATTCAAAGATAGCTGAATTGAAGGAAGGTAAAGAAAGCGGCTTATATAAGAATCTACTGGCATTTAATGAGCCGGATTTAAGTGATCAGTCTAATATGACTGTGGAACAGGCATTACAGTTATGGCCAAAACTGGAAGAAACTGGGTTAAGATTAGGAAGTCCTGCTGGTGCAGCAGCAGAAGATGCATGGGTTGCAGACTTTATGGAAAAAGCAAAAGAAAAGGGATACAGAGTTGATTTCCTTACAGTACATGTATATCAGGATTTCACTCATCCAGAGTCTGTAAATCAGTTAAAGGCAGCATTGGAA
The DNA here is from genome assembly GCA_910578975.1 of uncultured Eubacterium sp. GTDB lineage: Bacteria > Bacillota > Clostridia > Lachnospirales > Lachnospiraceae > Eubacterium_G. Next base: position 36,366 of record CAJTRZ010000006.1, on the reverse strand, counting down.
AGGCTTTATGCAAAGTATCAGATTCCTATTTGGATTACAGAAATAGGAAATGTAGATGTGTCTACACAGTGGTGGGGATATCAGTTATATGAGCCAATGTCTCATACAAATGCAACAAAATATATTACCGAGATGGGTAATATGTTAGAATCATTAGAATTTGTAGAAAGATATTCATGGTTTGTGGATCATTCAAGTAATATATCGGGTACAGAATATACAAGATTATTTGATGTCTCCACAAATGAGTTGACACCAGAAGGAGAAGCTTATAAGGCTATTGGTAAGGCAGATGATAAACCGGTAGAAACAACAACACCGGATAGTGGTGAGACAACAACACCAGAAGAAATAACAACGCCTAATACCGGTGGTGAGACTACAAAAATAAATGGTGAAACTACAAAGATGCCAGACGGAGATAAGGTTACCACGAAAGCACCAGTGAATGTGAAGCGTCCGGCAAGAGTTAAAATTAAAAAAGTTACAAGTCCGAAAAAACGTAGAGTCAAAATCAGACTGAAAAAAGTAACAGGTGCTACAGGATATAAGATTCAGATTTCTCTTAGTAAGAAGTTCAAGAAAGGCAAGAAGTATAAAACAAAAACATATTATACTAAAAAGTTAAAGTTTATTATTAAGAAGAAATTAAAATCTAAGAAGAGGTATTATGTAAGAGTGAAAGCTTACAAATTGGTAAATGGTAAGAAACTTTACAGTAAGAAATGGAGCAAACGTAAAAAGATTAAAGTTAAATAAATAATTGCAAATATGCATTACCCTTAGGTCGTTACTTTGTTAAGGAAATTCGTTACAAGGTGACGGCCTAAGAGGGGTATATTACAGATATTAATGGATATATCTACTACAACAAAGGAGAAAAGGACAATGAGAAGAAATTTTAAGAAGGTTTTATCGGTTGCACTAAGTTTTATCCTGATTACTGTCTCAGCAGTTGCTACAAATTCTACAACAGGAGCTGATGACATTAAAATATCAGAGATGGTGACTGATGCGCAGTACAATGTGGCATTAAATAAGTCAGTGACAGTTTATCCACAGGCAGTGGAAGGAGAGCCTTCCATGTTGGTTAATGGAGTGTTGGGTGAGCAGAATGCAGCAGAGCATGTATCTATATCAAAACCTGGATTTAACTATGCTGGTGAAAGTTACGCTACAATAGATTTAGGGGCAGTGTATAGTGCGGCTACGATTGATCAAATTATAGTACAATACCGCTATGGTACAGTAAATGTTGGTACAGCAACTGTTGTAGGAAAGCCATATAGTGTACAATATTCTGTAGATGGAGTAGATTTTAACACAATAACATCTACAGAAAGCGCAGTATTGGACAGTGAAAGAATGACATATGATGATGTATCGAAAACAGAAGGAATTGTGCGATATGTAAGAATATATTACCCACAGACAGTGCAGTATAGTATGCAGTTATTAGAAATTGCAGTTTTAGATACAGATGGTGATCTGGAAGAATTTAGAGGTGCAGAAGTAGCAGATGCTACTGATTTAGTCGTAGAGGCTGTACGGGATAATACGATTCATGTACAATTTTTTCCAAGTACAACAGAAAACGTGAGATATGTTATTTATGTAGATGGACAGGTGGCACTGGAAAATGCTGCAGCAGGTCAGATTAATGAGATAACAGACTTGAAGGTTGGAAATCATACAGTATCTGTAAAGGCAATTGATAATACAGGGATTGCATCAAAAGGTATCAGCCAGGATATAAAAGTTACAGGGGCAGCGCCAGCAGAGGAAGTGATAGATGATGCATTATATAATCTGGCATTAAATGCTCCGGTTACAGTTCAGACATTGAGAGAAGGAAATGCTTCTCATATTACAAATGGTAATATTGGTACGAAGACGCAGACAGGTGATTATGGTGCAGTAAATACACCTGGGTATGTACAGATTGAATTAGCAAAAGTATATAAAACAGAAGTAATTGATGAAATTGACGTATGGTATCGTTCTAGTAATCCGGGATTAATGCCGATTAATGTAGGTTATGATATTCAGTTTTCCAGTGATGGGACTGAGTTTATTACAGTTAAAAGTGTATCAGCGGAGAATATGCCGCCACAGCCGTCAGACCAAAATGATATATATACAACGAAAGATAACATGAAAGCAGTGAATGCTGCAGCTCTGATTGATAAAGTAAAGTATATTAGAGTAGTTTATAATGGAAATGTAGCATGGGGAGCTCAGATAAGAGAGATTGCAGTATTTGACATGACAGGAAATGCGGGAAATTCAGGGGAAGAACCGTCTGAGGAAGTAACGACAGAGCCTGAGACAGAGAAACCAACGGAAGAAGTAACAACAGAACCGGTTACTACAGAAAAACCTGTTTCAGGAATAACATTGACTGAAGTTATTGCAGACAGTGAATGGCATGATTATGCAGAATATCAGTATTATGTAGGAGCATGGAATAACTCTACAGCGCAGATGTGGATGGATCCAGAGGATTCTGACCACATAAAAGTACAACAGCTTACAAGTAACTGGTGGGATGCATATGCACTACAGATCAAAAAAGTTTATACAGGTTTAACACCTGGCTCAAAATATATTATGTCGATAGACCTTACACCGTCAACACCGGATGGTTCATATAAAAAGTCAGATTCAGAAGATACCCTTGCACTAGTTGCCGGAACAACAAAAGTATCTATTACTGCTACAGCCACGGATGAAGGAACAGCCGAATTTGTTCTTGGTTTCGGATGGGCAGGAGCATCCACAGTCATAGACCTTAATAATCCGGTAATAGAAAAGGCGGGATGTGATATTACAATTGACGGCACTTTAATAGATACAGTAGAAGAAGGTGATGTATACATATTAGAAGGTGATGCAGCATATGGTTATTATGCAGATGGTGCAATGTACAAATCGGGTGCAGAAGTTACAATTACAAAGGATATGGCATTTACATCAGTAAATGAATTATCTGTATCTATGGCAGACGGAGCGGGAATCAGATATGCAGGAACAGCAGGAATCAGATTCCAGGCAAGTGTTGCATCAGACAACATGGATGCAGTTGCATCAGATGCCATTACTGAAGGAACATTAATTACAGCAAATGACATTTATGAAGCGAAGGGAACACCTTTGACACTGACAAGTGATTATACAAAGATTGATGTAAAAAATAGTGGATGGTTCCAGAATAAGGTTGGAACATACTGTGGTTCAATCTGTGATGTAGTGGAATCAAACTATATCAGAAACTTTACAGCAAGAGCATATGTAACAGTAAACTATGAAAATGCAGATGCAGTTACAGTGTACTCAAGCATGGGACCTGTAAGAAGCATCAGTCAGGTAGCGGCAGCAGTGAAGGCAGCAGGATATCCTGGTATTGCAGCAGAGAACCAGTCAATTATTGATTCATTTATTAAATAAGGAGGAGGATAGAAATGAGAAAATTTTATACAAGCCCAGAGGCAGAAGTAGTAGAATTTGACACAAAAGATGTGATTACAACAAGTCCTAGCATCCTTGATAGTTTTACAGGTGAATCAGCCAATGAGGAACAGGGCTGGACAGGATTGTTCTAGAAAGCACGAGACGTGCATAAATAAAAATAGACACCCAAAGAGTGCTTGCACTCTTGTGGGTGTCTATTTTTATTTATATAAGTCGAGGCACGAGACCGAGAAGAAGCGAAGCGAAATCGAGGTTCGTCTCGTGCTTTCTAGAACAAAAAGTTAGGAAAAGAGGCACGAGACCGAGAAGAAGCGAAGCGAAATCGAGGTTCGTCTCGTGCTTTCTAGAACAAAAAGTTAGGGAAAGAGGCACGAGACCGAGAAGAAGCGAAGCGGAATCGAGGTTCGTCTCGTGCTTTCTAGAACAAAAAGTTGGGGAAAGAGGCACGAGACCGAGAAGAAGCGAAGCGGAATCGAGGTTCGTCTCGTGCTTTCTAGAACAAAAAGTTAGGAAAAGAGGTACGAGACCGAGAAGAAGCGAAGTGTGGCATAGAAAAAATTCTATGCCTGACGCGGCAATGAGCCCCAAATGAATGCAGGCATTCGTTCGTGGCTCATTGCTCGCGCAAATCGAGGTTCGTCTCATGCTTTCTAGAGAAAAAACAGATTTTTTATGTATAAAATTAATTTTAAATTGCCAAACTATTTAAAAAGTCAGAGTGAGAAGGAGAACAAAGATGGACGAAATTAAAGAGTATGGACAGACAGATTTGAATAATAATAAAAAGCATAAAAAGATACATTTACTTAGTATTATTGGTGAAATTGAAGGTCATGAGAATGTTGCTTCCGGAACTAAGGCAACAAAATATGAACATGTACTTCCACAACTGGCACAGGTGGAGGATGACGAAGAGACAGATGGATTATTAATTATTTTAAATACAGTAGGTGGAGATGTGGAATGTGGACTTGCTATTGCAGAAATGATAGCTAGTTTAAGTAAGCCAACAGTATCGCTGGTTTTAGGTGGAAGTCACTCTATTGGTGTGCCTTTGGCAGTATCTACAGATTATTCTTTTATTGTAGAAACAGGTACCATGGTAATACATCCGGTACGAATGAATGGGATGTTTATTGGAGTGCCTCAGACTTATGAATATTTTAAAAAGATACAGGAAAGAATCAATCATTTTGTTATCGGTCACTGTGATATTGAAGAAGAGCGATTTATGGAATTGATGACGGAAACAGAAGTAATGACAAAAGATGTAGGAAGCATACTTGTAGGAAAACAGGCGGTAGAAGAAGGCGTTATAAATGAAATCGGAGGCTTGAAAGAAGCAATGAAAAAATTATATGAATTGATAGAAGGACAGAGTGAGAAATAATAAAATATAAAACCTTCACTATATCTTGAATAAAAGCCCGAAAAATAGTAAAATAATACAGACTATGGTCAATAGAAATGATGAGACAAAGTTTGATGAGGTGTAAAGTGGCCGATACGAAAAAGAAAAGTGGAGGAAAAAAAACAAATAATAGTGCAAAAAAAGCAGCACAGACAAGAAAAAAGAAGGCTGAAATGGCAAAGAGACATAAGAAGGTTGTAAGAGAAGTGAACTTATGGATTGCTGTTGCAGTAGCCTTGTTTTTATTTCTGAGCAATTTTGGAGTATGTGGAATTGTAGGAAATGCATTAAAATCAGTAATGCTTGGAAGTTTTGGCTGGATGGGATACTTATTTCCGATAGTTCTGGCAGTAACAGTAGGAATTGTTGCATATAATGAAATGAATCGTTCCATCGTTTCCAAAATAATTGCAGAAGTTGTATTGTTTGTAGATTTGAGTTTATTATTTCATTTGTTTCAGTTTGGAGGAAGTAAAGCGTCGATGCTCTCATTCTACAGAGAAGGAGCAAAGGGGATATTTGGTGGCGGAATTGTAGGCGGAGCATTAGGTAAAACCTTACATTCCTTATTGGGATTAACAGGGGCATATCTTATCGCTGCTGCTATATTAATTATATGTATTGTAGTTCTTACAGAAAAGTCAATTATGTCTGTAATCAGGGATAAGGGACAGGATGCATATGAGAATGCACGTGAAGATTCTAAAGCACGTAAAGAAGCGAATGCCATAGAAAAGCAGAGAAAACGTGAAGAGAAAGATAGACGCCGTGCTATAGAAAGAGAGCAGAGACGTAAAAGGACAGTTGGTGTTGATTTTGAAAATTCAGCGTTGGGAGAGAAAAATACTACTGAGATGAAATCAGTAGATGACAACAGTCAAAATGTCCATGAGATACATATTGAGGGCATAGATGATTTTGATACAGATACGATAGAACAGGATAATACAGTTTATACTTATGAAGAGTGGACTGATATAAGAAAACCAGTAAAAGAACAACGAGAGGCAGAAAGAAAAGAGCAGAACAGTGAACATGCGACAGATGGCGAATTTCAGCCGAAAGAACGCATTATTGTCAGTGAAGAAGCGAAAAGGACCATGAATCGTAAACCTTTTGCCACAACAGGGGCTGTCAGTGCAGAACAGTTAATGGAACAAAACGTGGCTGAAGACACTTCAAAGAAGGCATCTTCAGAAGGAAAGATTATTGCACCAACAAAGAAAAAATTAAAGTATAAAAAACCGAGTTATAATCTGTTAAAAGATGGTGGTGGAAGTTCCAGTAAAACTACTAGAGCGACATTAATGGAAACGGCAAATAAATTGAAACAGGTTCTGGCAAACTTTGGTGTAAAGGTTGAAGTTACTAATGTAAGTAAAGGTCCATCTGTTACAAGATATGAATTGCAGCCAGAAATGGGAACGAAGGTCAGTAGAATTACAGGGTTAGCAGATGATATTAAGTTAAATATGGCGGCGGCTGATATTCGAATCGAGGCACCGATTCCAGGAAAAGCTGCAGTGGGTATTGAAATACCAAATGAAGGAAGAGATTCCGTTTGTTTAAAAGAGCTCTTAATGTCAAAGGAATTGAAGAACCATAAATCGAATCTGGCATTTCCGGCCGGAAAAGATATTGCCGGAAAAGTTGTAGTGGCAGATATTGCGAAGATGCCACACATGTTAATAGCAGGAACTACAGGTTCCGGTAAGTCAGTGTTTACCAATTCTATATTAATGAGTATACTATATAGAACTACACCCGAAGAGGTGAGGTTGATTGTTATTGATCCGAAAGTAGTTGAGTTTCAGGTATATAATAAGATACCACATTTGTTATATGATGTTGTAACAGATCCAAAGAAGGCAGCAGGAATTTTAAACTGGGCAGTTGCAGAAATGACCAGCAGATATAATAAGTTTGCAAAAGCAGGTGCCAGAGATATTGGAAGTTATAATGCAAAGGTCGAAAATGGTCAAAAAGATGGCGAAGAATCATTAGAGAAAATGCCACAGATTCTGATTGTAATAGACGAGCTGGCAGATTTGATGATGGTTGCAGCAAAAGAGGTGGAAGAAGCTATATGTCGTTTGGCACAGTTAGCCAGAGCAGCAGGAATCCATATGGTGATTGCAACACAACGACCTTCAGTAGATGTCATTACAGGATTGATAAAAGCAAATATTCCATCCAGAGTGGCATTGACTGTAGCTTCGGGTACAGATTCCAGAACTATTATTGATATGAACGGTGCAGAGAAACTTCTTGGAAATGGTGATATGTTATTTTATCCTGCTGGTTATGTGAAACCAGTGAGGGTTCAGGGAGCATATGTTTCAGATGAGGAGATATTTGAAACTGTTGAGTTTATTAAAAATAATAGTGGAGAGGCAGAGTATGATGAGTCTATTGATGCAAAACTAACGACAGACCAGGAGGCAATGAACGGTGGAGGAGATAATGACAGAGATCCGTTGTTTGCAGATGCCGGAAGGCTTTGTATCGAGAAACAAAAAGGTTCTACAAGTATGATTCAGAGACAGTTCCGGGTCGGATTTAACAGAGCAGCACGTATAATGGAACAATTATATGATGCCGGTGTTGTAGGACAGGAAGAAACAAATAAACCACGTAAGATTATTATGACAATAGAAGAATTTGAAACTCTATTATAAAAAGTTGACAAGGAGAAGAAATATGAAGACAGATATCGAAATCGCACAGGAGGCGGTAATGCTGCCAATTAAGGAAGTTGCAGAAAAAATTGGTTTAAAAGAAGATGATATTGAATTATATGGAAAGTATAAGGCAAAAATCTCCAACGAGTATTATGACAGCATCAAAGACAAAGAGGATGGCAAGTTAATCCTTGTTACTGCAATTAACCCAACACCGGCAGGAGAAGGAAAGACGACAGTTACTGTCGGACTTGGAGAGGCTTTTGGACAGTTAGATAAAAAGGCTGTTATTGCATTAAGAGAACCATCTCTTGGACCATGCTTTGGTATTAAAGGTGGTGCGGCAGGCGGTGGATATGCACAGGTCGTACCGATGGAAGATTTAAATCTGCATTTTACAGGAGATTTTCATGCAATTACTTCTGCAAACAATCTTCTTGCCGCGATGTTGGATAATTCTATTCAGCAGGGAAATGAGTTAAATATTGATCCAAATCAGGTGGTTTGGAAGAGATGTGTTGATATTAATGACAGAGTGTTAAGAAATATTGTCGTAGGTCTTGGACGCAAGGTAGATGGTGTGGTTAGGGAAGATCATTTCGTTATTACTGTTGCATCAGAGATTATGGCAATTCTTTGTCTTGCCACAGATTATGCAGATTTAAAAGAGAGACTTGGAAAAATAATTGTTGCATATACATATGACGGAAAGCCTGTTACAGCAAAAGATGTGAAGGCAGTAGGTTCTATGGCAGTGCTTTTAAAAGATGCAATGAAACCAAATCTGATTCAAACATTAGAACATACGCCGGCATTGGTTCATGGTGGACCATTTGCGAACATTGCTCATGGATGTAATTCTGTAAAAGCTACAAAAACAGCATTGAAAATGGCTGATTATGTAATTACAGAGGCAGGATTTGGTGCAGATTTAGGTGCTGAAAAATTCTTAGATATTAAGTGCAGAAAAGCAGGATTAAAACCTGATTGTATAGTATTAGTTGCTACAGTCAGAGCATTAAAATACAATGGCGGTGTTCCAAAAGATCAGTTGTCAGAAGAAAATGTAGAGGCATTAAAGAAAGGTATTGTAAACCTTGAGAAACATATTGAAAATCTTCAGCAGTTTGGCGTTCCGGTAGTTGTAACATTAAATCAATTTATTACAGATACTGAGGCGGAATATGAATTTATCAAGAAGTTTTGTGAAGAACGCGACTGTGAGTTTGCATTGGCAAAAGTGTGGGAAAAAGGTGGCGAAGGTGGCGTAGCACTTGCAAAGAAAGTTATTGAAACCATAGAAACAAAACCATCCAATTATGCACCACTGTATCCTGATAACATGTCTATTAAGGAAAAAATTGAGACAGTTGCAAAGAAAATCTATGGAGCTGATGGTGTCACATATTCACCAGAAGCAGAGAAGGCAATTGCAACAATTGAGGGATTGGGATATGGTGACTATCCGGTATGTATGGCAAAAACACAGTATTCCCTGTCTGATGACATGAATAAATTAGGACGTCCTACGGGATTTACAATTAATATCCGTGAAGTATATATTTCAGCAGGAGCAGGATTTGTTGTAGCCATTACCGGAAGTATTATGACTATGCCGGGATTATCAAAGAAACCGGCAGCGTTTGGAATTGATTTGACAGATGATGGTAAGATTCAGGGATTATTCTAGAAAGGAAAAAACAATGGCAAAGATTATTGACGGAAAGGCTATTTCAGCCGCTATAAAAGATGAATTAAAAGAACAAGTTGCTGCATATAAGGAACAGGGAGTAGAGATTACTCTTGCAGTAGTAAAGGTAGGAAATGATCCGGCATCTGCTGTTTATGTGCGCAACAAAGAAAAAGCATGTGAATATGTTGGAATTACATCAAGAACATTGGCACTTCCAGAGGAGACTACAGAGGAAGAATTACTGAAAGTAGTACAAGAATTGAATCATGACCGCGCAGTGAATGGTATTTTGGTACAGTTACCACTTCCAAAACATATTGATGAAAGTAAGATTTTACTTGCGATTGATAGTAATAAAGATGTTGATGGGTTCCATCCGGTAAATGTAGGAAAGATGGTTATCGGAGAAGATGCGTTTTTACCATGCACACCAGCAGGTATTATTGAGATGTTAAAACGCAGCGATATTGATATAACAGGGAAAGAATGTGTAGTTATCGGAAGGAGTAATATCGTAGGAAAACCTATGTCTATTCTGATGTTAAAAGAGAATGCTACAGTGACGATTGCACATTCAAGGACAAAGGACTTAAAAGAAGTGACAAGGCGTGCAGATATTTTGATTGCAGCAATAGGAAAAGCAAAGTTTGTTACTGCAGATTATGTGAAAGATGGAGCAGTTGTGATTGATGTGGGAATGGACAGAGATGAAGATGGAAAATTATGTGGAGATGTGGATTTTGCATCAGTGGAGAAGATTGCAAGTGCCATCACTCCAGTTCCGGGTGGAGTAGGACCAATGACAGTAACAATGTTGTTGGTAAATTGTCTTAGAAGTGTGGAACTAAATAAATAATGCAATTTTCAATGGGTCCATCATTTGATAGACCCATTCGTAATGAAGGGAGGTTTATATGAAGTTTGCAAATATAATTGTAGATATTTCTCATGAGAAATTAGACCACCCTTTTGGATATATTATCCCGGAAGAACTGATAGATGATATTAGAGTGGGAACAGCAGTGATGATTCCTTTTGGAAAAGGAAACCGCTTAATATCCGGTTATGTAATAGAACTGACGGATAGACCGGGATTTGATATTACTAAAATGAAAGAAATTCATTCTACGATAGATGATGCAACATCTGTGGAATCAGAATTGATAAAGCTGGCATGGTGGATAAAAGAGAATTATGGTTCTACCATGAATCAGGCATTAAAAACAGTGCTTCCCGTAAAGAAAACAGTAAGAAATGTTGAAAAAAAGACAGTTGTATTGAATTTATCTGGTATGGAACTAGAAGAAAAGATTTTTTCTTATAAAAAGAAAAACGCAAAGGCGAGAATACGTCTGTTAGAAGAATTAAAAAAGACGAAAAGTCTTTCAAAAGATTTAGTTGTAACGAAACTGAATATTTCTTCTAGTACTCTAAAGGCAATGGAGCAGCTGGGGGATATTATTATTGAAAGTGACAGAAATTACAGGCAGCCGATTAAACTGGTAAAACAAAAGGAATATGATATTGTACTGAATAAACAGCAGAGAGCAGTAGCTGAGAGTATTAAAGAGACAATAGATTTTCGGAAGAGAAAGAAGCCGAATATTCATTTGATTCATGGTATTACAGGTAGTGGAAAAACAGAAGTTTATATGGAATTGATAGATTACACAATCCGTGCAGGAAAAGAAGTTATTGTATTAATACCGGAGATAGCTTTGACTTATCAGACAGTGATGAGATTTACCAGAAGGTTTGGTGATAAAGTATCTATTATCAATTCGAGACTTTCTAAAGGGGAACGCTACGATCAGTTTGAAAGGGCAAAAAAAGGTGATATTCATATCATGATTGGACCAAGGTCGGCATTGTTTACACCATTTAAAAATTTAGGGTTGATTGTGATTGATGAAGAACATGAGAATGCTTATAAGAGTGAATCTGTACCGAAATATCATGCAGTGGAAGTAGCAATCAAACGTGCCAGAGATGAAGGGGCGACTTTGGTTTTAGGTTCAGCAACACCATCTATAGAATCTTATTATAGGGCAAAAAATGGTGTTTACTATTTACATGAATTAAATTATAGAGAAAAGGGAGAACTTCCAGAAGTCTCGGTAATAGATTTACGGGAAGAATTAAAAAAAGATAACAGATCAATTTTTAGTGAAAAACTTCAAGAATTGATTCAGGATAGATTAGATAAAAAACAGCAGACAATGTTGTTTATTAATAGAAGAGGGTATGCAGGGTTTGTATCCTGCAGGGACTGTGGAGAGGCAATGAAATGTCCTCATTGTGATGTTACCCTGAAATTACATAGAAATAGAAAAATGGTATGCCATTATTGTGGACATACAGAGGAACTTTCAAAGTTATGTCCAAAATGTGGATCAAAATATCTGGGAGGATTTGGGATTGGAACACAACAGATAGAATCCGCAGTAAAGAAGATGTTTCCTGAGGCGCGGGTTCTTCGAATGGATGCCGACACGACATCAAAAAAAGGCGGACATGAGGAAATACTGTCAGCATTTGCTAACAGGGAAGCTGATATTTTGGTCGGAACACAGATGATTGTGAAAGGTCATGATTTTCCAGGAGTAACATTGGTGGGAGTAATTGCTGCTGATATGTCATTGTATGCATCCGATTATAGTGCTGCGGAGACAACATTCCAGTTATTATGTCAGGCTGCGGGACGAGCAGGAAGGAGTGAACTTCCGGGACATGTGGTTATTCAGACTTATGCACCTGAAAATTATAGTATAGTATCAGCCAGTCATCAGGACTATAAGGCTTTTTATGAGGAGGAAATGGCATATAGAAAATTGATGCAATATCCTCCGGCATCTAATATGGTATCTATTTTGCTGCAAAGTAAAGAGCAAAAAGAATTAATTCAAATTACAGAAGAGTTAGTGGGGATTATTAAACAATATAAAGACAAATATTTTAAAGATTTGTTTGTGATTGGTCCGGCAGAACCGCCGGTAGCAAAAATTAATGATACTTATCGAAGAATTATCTATTTAAAAAGCAATGACAGAATTAAAATGATTAATTTAAAAAATTATTTAGAAGATGTAATAAATTGTTCACAAAAATTCAATAAGATTAGTGTACAGTTCGATTTTAAAGCATAGAAAAGGAGAGCATTATGGCAACTAGAAATGTAAGAGAATTAGGCGAGGAATGTCTTAGAAAGGTCTGCAAGCCGGTAAAAGACGTAAATTTAAGAACAAAAATTTTAATTGGGGACATGTTTGATACGATGTATGAGGCAAATGGTGTAGGACTTGCTGCACCACAGGTAGGAATTTTAAAGAGAATATTTGTAGTAGATTGTGGTGATGAGGAAGGAAACAGTGTTCCTTATGTATTTATTAATCCGGAAATTGTTGATAGAGATGGAAGTCAGACAGATTATGAAGGATGCTTAAGTGTACCGGGAAAATCTGGAAAAGTGACCCGTGCAAACTGGGTAAAGGTCAAGGCATTCAATGAAAAGATGGAAGAGTTTGAAATGGAGGCGGAAGGACTTCTTGCCAGATGCATTTTACATGAGAACGATCATTTAGACGGAGTTGTATATGTGGATAAAGTAGAAGGAAAACTATATAACAACGAAGAACTGTATGGAGAAGAGCAGTAACATTTTGTTGGAGGTAATAGATGAGGGTTGTGTTTATGGGAACGCCGGATTTTTCAGTTCCGGCTTTGGAAAAAATTGCAGAAAAACATGAGGTTATAGGAGTTGTAACACAGCAGGACAGACCAAAAGGAAGAGGTCATAAGATGCAGTTTACACCGGTAAAAGAAAAGGCAATAGAACTCGGTATACCGGTTTTTCAACCAGATAAGGTAAAAAATCCTGAATTTGTGGATATACTAAGAGAAATGAATCCTGATGTGATTGTGGTAATCGCTTTTGGGCAGATTCTTTCTAAAGAAATATTAGGTTTGCCAAAGTATGGCTGTATCAATGTACACGCATCTTTACTTCCAAAATACAGAGGTGCCGCACCAATACAATGGGCAGTTATTGATGGAGAAGAAAATAGTGGTGTGACTACCATGTATATGGCAGAAGGTTTGGATACCGGAGATATGATTGATAAAAAAATTATAAAGTTAGACGAGAAAGAGACTGGTGGCAGTCTGTTTGACAAACTTTCATTAGAGGGTGGAACGTTGATTTTAGAAACACTTGAAAAGTTAGAGAATAATACAGTGAAGCGGATTCCACAGAATGATGACGAATCCACTTATGCAGGTAAGATTACAAAAGAGTTGGGGCATATTGATTTTTATAAATCTGCGAAAGAAATTGAAAGATTAATCAGAGGTTTGAATCCATGGCCAAGCGCATATACACATTTGGATGGAAAAGTATTGAAAATATGGGCAGCAGATGTGATTGAGGAAGAGGTTAGAGAAGAGCCTGGAATGATTTGCAAAAATAATAAATCCCTGCGAGTAGCAACAGGTAAGGGATATCTAGATATTAAAGAGTTGCAATTAGAAGGAAAGAAGAGAATGGATGTTGTATCTTTCCTTAATGGATATCAGATAGATGCAGTGAAATTTGGAGAGTAAAGGGGATATTTATGTTATACGGTTTTTATTTTGATCCAACATATATATTGGTAATTATTGGTGTTGTTTTTTGTTTGATGGCGTCAGCACGTGTGAATTCTACATTTCGGAAATATTCCAAAGTATCAAGTAATTCAGGAATGACAGGAGCGCAGGCAGCAGAGAGAATATTAGAGTCTCAGGGAATTTATGATGTTACAATTCAGCATATCGGCGGAGAGTTAACAGATAATTATAATCCAAAAACAAAAGTACTTAGTTTATCGGATTCCACATATGGCAGTACGAGTGTGGCAGCTATTGGTGTGGCAGCTCATGAGTGTGGTCATGCAATGCAGCATCACAGGGGATATACACCGATAGCAGTCAGAAATGCATTAGTTCCATTTGCAAACTGGGGTTCTAGATTGTCATGGCTCTTAATTATTATCGGAATTTTGTTTTATGGACAAGGAACAGGACAGACAATTATTTATATTGGAATATTTGCGTTTTCTCTGGCGGTATTATTTCAGATTGTCACATTGCCGGTGGAGTTTAATGCTTCAAACAGGGCAGTTAAAGTGTTGGAAAACACAGGTATTTTCGGCAGTACAGAATTACAATACACAAAAAAAGTGTTAGGTGCTGCAGCACTTACTTATGTGGCAGCGGCAGCCTCATCCATATTACAGCTGCTTCGATTAGTGATATTGTTTGGAGGCAGGGATAATGACTAGTGTAAATCCACAGGTCAATTTGAGAAATATTGTTCTTTCTATGCTCATAGAAGTAGAAGAGGGTAAAAAAAGCCATCTTGTATTAAAAAACTATTTGGATAATTATAGTTTTCTGGAAAAGCAGCAGAGAGCTTTCATCTCGGTACTTTTTAGAGGAAGTATTGAGAGAAAAATTGAGTTAGAATATATTGTTAATCAATTTTCGAAAACACCAGTTGCAAAGATGAAAAAAGTGATTAAATGGATATTGGTTATGTCGGTTTATCAATTAAAATATATGGATTCTGTACCAGTATCGGCAGTTTGTAATGAGGCTGTAAAACTCACAAATAAGCGGAAAATGTCGGGACTAAAAGGTTTCGTCAATGGTGTTTTGAGAAATATTACAAGAAATATTGAGAATATCCATTATCCGGAGGAATCATTAAATAAGCTGTCTGTGAAGTATTCTATACCAAAATGGATTGTAGAGATGTGGGAAGAGCAATATGGAGAAGAACAAACATTGAAAATGCTTGAGAGTTTGTATTCTCCATGTGCTGTTACAGTAAGATGCAATACTAGTAAGGCGGATGTAGCAGATATTATTAAAAATTTGGAATATCATGGTGTAGAAGTGAAACAGTCTAATTTGTTAAAAAATGCTTTATATATAAAAGGATTTGATAGTTTGGAAAAGTTAGATGCATTTCAGGCAGGGCTGATTACTGTTCAGGATGAGAGTTCTATGATGGTAGGATTAGCCAGCGCAGTCAAAAAAGATGATTATGTTATTGATGTATGTGCTGCACCTGGAGGAAAAAGTTTACATATTTCTGATATGCTGAATGGTACTGGTTGTGTTGAGGCTAGAGATTTAACAGAATATAAGGTAGGGTTGATTCAGGAAAATATTAATAGAATTGGCATCGATAATATTAAGACAAAAGTAATGGATGCAACTGTTTTAGATGAAGATTCTATTGAAAGAGCGGATATTGTAATTGCAGATCTGCCTTGTTCGGGTTTAGGAGTAATAGGAAATAAAAGTGATATAAAATACAATGTTACAAAAGAACAGATTGCTCAATTAGTTCTTTTACAGAGAAAAATATTGAGTGTCGTAGGCAGATATGTAAAGCCTGGTGGAACATTAGTATTTAGTACATGTACAGTAAATAAATTTGAAAATGACGATAATGTAAAATGGATAGAAGAAAATTTGCCATTTCGTTTGAAAGATTTTGGGGATGAGATTCCTAAACCGTTGAGACATAAAAAAGGGTATTTGCAGATTTTTACAGGTGATTATGGAATGGATGGATTTTTTATTTCCATTTTTGAAAAGATTAAAGGATAACTTATGAGCGAAAAACAGGACATTAAATCGTACAATTTAATAGAGTTAAAAGAACAGATGGATTCTCAGGGAGAAAAGGCGTTCCGTGCTAAACAGATATACCAGTGGTTACATAAGGAGAAGGTGAAATCTTTTGAAGAAATGACAAATCTGTCGAAATCTTTAAGAACAAAGCTGGATGAAATATATGAAATCCGAAGTGTGAGACAGGTAGATGTATTCATATCCAAAGTGGATGGAACAAGAAAATATTTGTTTGAAATCAAGGGTGGTTCTATAATTGAGAGTGTTCTCATGCGGTATCATCATGGAAATTCTGTCTGCATTTCTACGCAATCAGGTTGCAGAATGGGGTGTAGGTTTTGTGCATCTACATTAAATGGTCTAGAAAGGAATCTTACTACATCGGAATTACTTTCCCAGATTTATGCTATAGAGCAGGATATTGGAGAAAAAGTATCTAATGTTGTGTTAATGGGAAGTGGAGAACCTTTGGATAACTTTGGCAATGTTGTAAAGTTTATTCAAATGATTTCAGATGAAAACGGAGCAAATTTAAGTCAGAGAAATATAACCTTGTCTACTTGTGGGATTGTTCCAAAAATAAAGGAACTGGCACAAAAACATTTTCAAATCACATTGGCATTATCGTTACATGCATCGGATAATGAGACAAGAAAGAGTCTGATGCCGATAGCATACAAGTATTCTATAGATGAAATTTTGAATGCCTGCAGGGAATATTTTGAGGAAACAGGAAGAAGAATTACCTTTGAATATAGTCTTGTGGCAGGGCAGAATGACTCTGTGGAGGAAGCGGATCGTCTGGCAGACTTAGTCAGAGGAATAAACTGCCATGTGAATTTAATTCCTGTAAATCCTATAAAAGAAAGGAATTATGTTCAATCCGGCAGAAAAACAGTAGAACAGTTTAAATCTAGACTTGAACAAAATAAGATAAATGCTACAATAAGAAGAGAGATGGGCAGAGATATTAATGGAGCCTGTGGGCAACTTAGAAATGAAGCCATGAAAGGAAGAAAGGAGGAGACAGATGTCTAAACAGATGATAAACGCTTTTGGCAAAACAGATGTAGGACTTATGAGAACAATAAATCAGGATAGCATCTTTATGTCGGCAGAACCGATAGGCAAACTTCCGAATCTTTTTATTGTGGCTGATGGTATGGGAGGTCATAAGGCAGGGGATGTGGCATCCCGAGTGGCTATTGAGAAATTTGTGAAGTATGCATGTGCAACTCATATGTCGGATCCTGCAAATATATTAGATGCCGGAATTATTTCCATAAATAAAGAAATTTATGATATGGCGATATCCAATAAAGATTATAGTGGAATGGGTACTACTTTTGTGGCATGTACAATTGTAGATAATCATATTTATATTGCAAATGTGGGGGACAGCAGATTGTATCTGGTTGGAAGAGAAATCAGACAGATTACAAGAGATCATTCCTTAGTGGAGGATATGGTCAGAATGGGAATGCTGGACAAAGAAGAGGCGAAAACTCATTATAAGAAAAACGTTATTACAAAGGCAATCGGAGTAGCTGAAGACAGAACAGCTACACCGGATATTTTTGAGATAGAAATTTCGCAAGGGGAAAAATTGCTGTTATGCTCAGATGGACTTACTAATATGGTAGATGATTATGAAATTAAAAGAACAGTTCATAAAAACGAAAGAATCGAAGATGCCGTGCGAGCACTTATAGACCAGGCAAATGAAAATGGCGGAAAGGATAATATATCAGCAATTCTAATTCAACCTGAAATAAGCGAGGAGTAAACTATGTTAGCAAAAGGGAATTTTATTAATAATCGTTATGAAATCATAAGCAGAGTCGGTGCCGGAGGAATGTCAGATGTTTATAAGGCAAAAGACCATAAATTAAACAGAAATGTGGCTATGAAAGTATTGAAACAGGAATATAGTAAAGATAAGAATTTTGTTTCAAAATTTCGTGTAGAGGCACAGTCTGCAGCAAGCCTGATACATCCTAATATTGTAAATGTATATGATGTAGGAGAAGACGATGGATTGTATTACATAGTAATGGAATTAATCGAGGGAATTACATTAAAGCATTATATTGAAAAAAAGGGAAAACTTACTTACCGGGAAACGATTAGTATTGCAGTACAGATTGCGAATGGTATTGAGTGTGCCCATAATAATCAGATTGTACATCGTGATATTAAGCCGCAGAATATCATGATTTCCAGAGAGGGAAAAGTTAAAGTTACTGATTTCGGTATCGCCAGAGCGGCTTCGGCAAATACAATTAATGGAAATGCCATGGGCTCGGTTCATTATATTTCACCGGAACAGGCTGGTGGAAAATATGTCGACGAGAAGAGTGATATTTATTCTTTAGGTATTACAATGTTTGAAATGCTTACAGGCACAGTTCCTTTTGATGGAGAATCTACAGTGACGATTGCCCTGAAACATATTCAGAGCAATGTTCCAAATGTAAAAGAGTTTACCAGGGATGTTCCAGTTAGTTTAGAAAAGATAGTATTAAAATGTACACAAAATAAAGTAGAAAAGAGATATCCTAAGATATCTCTCTTGATTGCTGATTTAAAAAGAGCTTTGTCAGAGCCAGATGTAGATTTTGTACAATTAGATACATCAGATACCGGTGGTTCTACGATTATGATAACAGATGATGAAATTAATCAGATTCGTAAAGAATCAGGCAGAGAACGTGATAAAATAGATTTTGCGTCAGAGGAACAGAATGATATTGATACATTAAGTCCCAAAATGGATCGAATGGTAACTGTTGGCGGAGTTATTGTTGGTATTGTGGCGTTAGTCATAGCAGCAGTGGTTTTGACATGGGTTTTAAGTGATAATAAAATTCGGTTGCCAAGAAGCGTGGAACAAGGGGAACTGGATACAGTTGATCCAAGTAAAACAGTTGTCCCAAATGTTGTTGGAAGAACTTCCGATGAAGCAGAGATTATGCTTAATGACAGACATTTAGGTTTTGAATATGATTCTAATTATGTAAATAGTGATATTTATCCAAATGATACTATTGTCAGTCAGTCGATTGAGGCAGATGAAATTGTAGACAGAAATAAAACAGTAAAACTGGTTGTTAGCAAGGGACCGAAAAAAATAACAGTTCCATCGGGAATTATTGGTTCGGAATTAGATGATGTTATAGAAACATTGGATAAGATTGGTGTGAAAACAGAGATAACTTATGAATATAGTGAAAAAAATGTAGGAGTTGTTATTTCAAGTTCTCCGGCAGAAAGAGCATCTATTTCCAGAACGGATGTAATTCATTTGAAAGTCAGCAGAGGAAAAGATAAAACAGGAGAAAAGGTAAATACCGTTCCTAATGTTGAAAATTATAAGCAGGCGAAAGCTCAGGAAAAAATCTCAGCAGCAGGTTTCAGTGTGGGAAAAGTCAGAGAAGTTTATAGTGAAGATGTAGAAAAGGGAACGGTTATCAGACAGTTAATTAAAGGTGGAAGTGTAGCTCCTGTAGGTGCGTCAATTGGTATTGTTGTCAGCAAGGGACCGGAAGGTGGAGAAGAGTATAAAGGAACATATACATTCTCTATGGAAAATTTACTGGATTCTGATGGGAATCCTATTACGGAGGGTGTTGTATCTGTAGCGCTAAATGATGTGTTACAAAAGATTGACCCGAGATATGCTGACGTTTCAATGTGGCCGGGAGATTATAAAATGAATCTTGTAGGTGATAAGGAAGGGAAAGCAACGATAGAGTTATTTGTAGACGGAAAAAGTGTTATTAAAGATACTGTCAGATTAAAATAGTGAGAGCCCACCCGAAAGGGTGGACTTTTATGGATAAAAGTATACTAGATACAGGTCTTGAAAAGTGAGGGTGATATTATTCAGAAGCAGGGAAAAATTATAAAAGGAATTGCAGGATTTTATTATGTCTTAACAGAAGAAATTTTATATGAATGTAAAGCGAAGGGCGTTTTTAGAAATAAAAGTATCAAACCTTTAGTAGGTGACAATGTTACAATAGATGTAATAGATCAAATAGAAAAAAAAGGAAATATTATATCTATTGAGGAGAGGGACAATGAATTAATCAGACCGGCAGTGGCAAATGTTGATCAGGCAATGATCGTTTTTGCACTGAGGCGGCCTAATCCAAATCTAAACTTATTAGATAAGTTTCTGGTAATGATGGAGTTTCAAAATATTGAAACAATCATCTGCTTTAATAAAAAGGATATTGCAGATGAGTCGTTTATGGAGGCGTTGAAAACAATATATAACAATGCCGGATACAGAGTGATTTTTGCCAGTGCAACAGAGGATGAGGGAATTGAGACGGTTAAAAGATTTTTGAAAAATAAAACGACGGTATTTGCAGGACCTTCAGGTGTTGGAAAATCTTCGATGTTAAATGCATTGACGAAAAATTATACGATGGAGACCGGAAATGTAAGTGAAAAAATTGGACGAGGAAAACATACTACAAGGCATTCTGAATTATTTGAAATTGATGAAAATTCTTTTGTTTTTGACACTCCTGGATTTAGTTCGCTTTATGTTCCGGGAATGGTAAAAGAAAGATTAGAGGATTGTTTTCCGGAATTTGGTGCATATGTTGGACAATGTAGATTTATTGGGTGTGCCCATTTAAATGAGCCTGATTGTGCAGTAAAAACTGCATTAGAAGATAAGAAAATTTCAATTAGCAGATACGATAATTACAAATTAATGTATCAGGAATTAAAAGAGAAGGAGAAACGATATGATTAAATTATCACCGTCAATATTATCAGCGGATTTTGCAAATCTTGGAGCAGATATAAAAAGAATTGATGAGGCAGGATGTGACTGGATACATATTGATGTCATGGATGGAATATTTGTGCCGAATATTTCTTTTGGAATGCCCGTTATTAAGGCTATCAGAAGTTATACAGATAAGTTTTTTGATGTTCACTTAATGATAAAAGAGCCGATTCGATATATTAAGGAATTTAAAGAAGCAGGGGCTGAACTGCTGACAGTTCATGTAGAGGCCTGTGAGGACGTGAAGAAAACAATTGATGCCATTCATGCAGAAGGCATGCAGGTGGGATTGGCTTGCAATCCAGAGACAGATGTAGAGGAAATACTTCCATACATTGGAGATGTTGAGATGATTTTAATTATGACGGTTCATCCTGGATTTGGCGGGCAGTCTTATATTGACGATTGTACAGAAAAGGTAGCAGTTGTTCGTAAGGCTGCTGAAGAAAAGGGATTGGAGTTATTGATTCAGGTAGATGGCGGTGTGACGCTTAATAACGTATCTGTTCCGATAGAAGCAGGGGCAGATGTAATTGTCGCAGGCTCGGCTGTGTATAAAGGTAATGTGGAAGAGAATGTGAGAAAATTCAAACATATATTTTTAAATATTAAATAATTGTGTAAAAAGCAGATAATTTATAAAACGCAATCACATGTTGGTTGCGTTTTATTATATCGCATATTTATATTTTATGAGGATAAGCATAAATAATAATTGATATATAATATGACAAGTGATAATGTTTGTACATACAATATAGAACACAAATACGGAAGTTGAAGCAAAGAGATATAGTTGACATTTATTTCATTAGGGGATAAATTAAATTTGTGGGTTATATTCTTTGCTTCTTATAAAATATTAGTGAAGAAAGTGAGGAAGTGAATGACAGAAACAAAGGAGCAATTGACTAAGTATGACAAGAATTATCAACAAATACAGGAAAGAATTGCAAAATATCGTCCTATCGATGATACATTTTTTGAAAAAATTGCTGAGGAGCCAGAGGTTTGTGAGGAGTTACTTCGTGTTATATTACAAGATTCTGAATTAAGAGTGTTGGAGGTTAATTCACAGAAAAGCATAAAAAATTTGCAGGGACGCTCAGTACGACTAGATGTATTATGTGTAAGAGGTGATAGTCATTTTTGTAACATTGAAGTACATAGGGCAAATGATGAGAATCCTTTGAAACGTATACGTTATAATACATCGTGTATTACTGCAAATATCGTAGCTCCAGGAGAAAAGTTTGAAATGGTTCCTGAAGTAAATGCAGTATACATATCTGAATTTGATGTGTTTAAATTAAAAAGAACGATTTATCACATTGAACCAATGATTACAGAGACTAAAGATGTTGTGGATAATGGATTGCATGAGGTATATGTTAATACTGCAATTGATGATGGAAGTGAAATATCGGAACTGATGCAATGTTTTTTGCAAACAGATGTAGATAATAAAAAATTCCCTAAATTTTCACAAAGAGTATATTATTTTAAACATAATGAGGAGGGTATTAAAACTATGTGTTCAATTTCAGAAGAATTTAGACAGGAAGGAATACAACAAGCGAAACAAGAAGATGTACTGGAATTGCTAGAAGATGTTGGTTCAATTCCAGAAATTTTGGAAGATAAAATAAGAAAGCAGTGTGATATGGAAATGTTGAAACGTTGGCACAAATTGGCAGCTAAAGTGGAGACGATTGAAGAGTTTTTAGATAATATCTAAAGTGGGAAAGAGCCATGCATCATTCGGGTGTATGCGAAGCATACACCAATTAATAGTGTGCTACAATAATGAGCCATGTATCATTCGGATATTTTTGCTTTAGCAAAAATATCACTCATGTACGGCGTTCGCCGTATTAAAATAAAAAAGAGAGGACTTTTACGAAAGCAAGCTTTCGACAAGTCTTCTCTTTTTTATTTTAGCATGACTCATCGCTATTACACGTTGAATCTAAATGTAATTACATCACCATCTTTTACGATATATTCTTTCCCTTGAAGTCCTACAAGACCAGCTTCTTTTGCATCTTTCATTGAACCACATTTCATGAGGTCTTCATATGCTACGACTTCGGCACAGATAAATCCACGTTCGAAATCAGTATGAATCTTTCCGGCGGCTTGTGGAGCCTTGGTTCCTTCTTTAATGGTCCATGCTCTTGTTTCATCTTCACCAGAAGTGAGATAACTGATAAGACCAAGAAGAGAGTAGCTGGCTTTGATTAATTTATCAAGACCGGACTGACTGATTCCTAAATCTTCTAAAAACATCTGTTTTTCATCGTCATCTAACTGGGCGATTTCCTGTTCGATTTCTGCACTGATAACGAAAACTTCACAATTGTTCTCTTTTGCAAAGGCTCTGACAGCAGAAACATGGTTGTTTGAATTTCCATCATCGGCTAAATCTTCTTCTGCAACATTGGCTGCAAAAATAACCGGCTTAGCAGTCAGGAGATTGTATTCGCTCATCCATGCAATTTCATCTTCATCTTCCAGTTCATACTTGATTGCAAGATTTCCATCTTCCAGATATTTTTTGATTTTTTCCTGAAAAGCTAATTCTTTTGCAAGAGCTTTATCATTTCTGGCACCTCGGGTAGTTTTTGCAATACGTCGCTCTAAAATTTCTACATCAGAGAAAATTAATTCGAGATTTATTGTTTCAATATCTCTGATAGGATCAACGCTTCCATCTACATGAATTACATTGGTGTCTTCAAAACATCTGACAACATGAACAACAGCGTCCACTTCACGGATGTTGGCAAGAAACTGGTTTCCTAACCCTTCACCTTTTGATGCACCTTTTACAAGTCCTGCAATATCTACAAATTCAATGACTGCAGGAACTGTTTTTGCTGAATTATATAAAGCTGTTAATTTATCTAATCTTTCATCTGGAACGGTAACAATACCAACGTTTGGGTCAATCGTACAAAACGGGTAATTTGCTGACTCAGCTCCAGCTTTTGTTAAAGAATTAAATAAAGTACTTTTACCTACATTTGGTAAACCGACAATACCTAATTTCATTTTATTTTCCTCCATTCTTTGGTAATACCAAGAGTAAGTTTATCATATTTTTATTTGCGGGGCAATGTTGGGGTTGAATAAATTTATGGTTATTGATAAATTATAGTATAGTAGATAGAGTCAGGAGGATTGATATGGATATACAGTTTCCTAATTTACATATTAATATAGAAAATCTCCCCAAAACATTTCATTTGTTTGGAGTGGATATTGCCTTTTATGGTTGCATTATTGCTTTTGGTATGTTGGCTGGGATTGTTATAGCATGTTATATGGCAAAGATTACAGGGCAGGACTATAACCTGTATATAGATTTTGCTATTTATGCAATCTTATTCAGCGTAATTGGAGCCAGATTATATTATGTAGCGTTTAGTTGGGATTATTATGGAAAGCATCCTGCAGAGATTATTAATATCCGTCAGGGGGGGCTTGCAATCTATGGAGGTGTTATCGGAGCTGTAATAACTTGCTTAGTATATACCCGTCTAAAAAAGATTTCTTTTTACAAAGTCACAGATACAGCAATCTATGGATTGATTTTGGGACAAATTATTGGCCGATGGGGAAACTTTTTTAACAGAGAGGCTTTTGGAGGAGTTACTAGTGACAGTAATCCGCTCGCTATGAGAATATTTTTGGGAGAACAATATCATGTGTCCCAGGTACCGAATGTTGTAAGACAAGGAATGGAGGCATGGAAAGGAAAGAGCTTGACTGAGATAGGATATATTCAGGTTCAGCCAACTTTTTTATATGAATCATTATGGAATCTGGTATTGTTGATTTTAATGCTTGTATTTAGAAAAAAGAAAAAATTTGATGGAGAGATAATGCTCTGGTATCTGATAGGATATGGTACTGGAAGAGCTATTATTGAAGGAATGAGAACGGACCAGTTGCTTATGCCAGTTACAGGATGGCCTGTGTCACAGGTATTATCAATTGTTGTGGCAGTCATTGGATTGGTATGGGTTATTACGAAAAGAGTAATCATAGCAAAAAAATAATAAAATTGAATATGTTTTAGGGAAAAATCCCCACCGAACTGATTTTTAGATAAAAGTTTGGTGGGGATTCCTTTTGTTTATGGGAGAAAATGGAATAAAAATAATTTGTATATTTAAGAAAAAATGGTTGCATTCAATGGGAAAATGGTATATTATTTATCTATAAGTGGTGAAATTACCCCATTTTGTGGTGAAAAGTGGTGATTTTATTGAGGATTTTACGTAAATGACAAAGTAGGTGAGTTTTATGTTTACAGGTGAACAGACTCAGAAAATGGATATTAAGGGAAGATGTGTTATTCCTTCTAAGATTAGAGATAATCTTGCCGAGAGACTTGTAGTTACCAGAGGTATCGACAAGTGCCTTTTTGCATATCCGGAATCCTCATGGAATACATTACAGGAAAAGTTAAGTAGTTTGCCATTTACAGATAAAAAGGTAAGAAGTTTCAATCGATTTTTCCTCGGTGGTGCGGAGCCCCTTGATGCAGATAAACAGGGACGTGTTCTTGTTCCTTCTACATTAAGGGAATACGCATCGTTAAACTCAGAAGTTGTATGGGTTGGTGTTGGAAATCGTATTGAGATTTGGAATATAGATAAGTGGAATGAACAGATGAATGAATATCTTGAAAGCGATGATGCAGAAGAGAGAATAGAAGAGTTGGCTGATTATATGGCTGAACTTGGAGTATAGTTGGAAAGAAGGTTGGATATGGATTTCAAACATGTGTCAGTTCTGTTAGATGAAACCATAACTGGCTTAAATATAAAACCTGATGGAATCTATGTAGATGGAACATTAGGAGGCGGTGGACATGCTTATGAAGTACTAAAGCGATTATCTCCTAAGGGAAGACTGATAGGAATTGATCAGGATGGAGAAGCGTTGAAAGCTGCAGGAGAACGGTTAAAAGAATTTGAAAATCAGGTTACCCTAGTTCGAGATAACTACTGTGAAATTGGAAGGGTACTAAAAGAATTAAATATAGAAAAGGTAGATGGAATTGTTCTGGATA
This sequence comes from uncultured Eubacterium sp., assembly GCA_910578975.1. Classification (GTDB taxonomy): domain Bacteria; phylum Bacillota; class Clostridia; order Lachnospirales; family Lachnospiraceae; genus Eubacterium_G. The sequence continues at coordinate 10,539 of CAJTRZ010000006.1, read as the reverse complement.
TTGGTGTTTCATCTTATCAGTTAGATAATTTGGAAAGAGGCTTTTCCTATAAGTCAGATGCTCCATTAGATATGAGAATGGATACCAGACAGGAACTGACAGCAGCAGATGTCGTGAATACATACTCAGAAAATGAGTTATTTAATATTATAAAAGATTATGGTGAAGACAAATTTGCAAAAAATATTGCAAAACATATTGTTTTAGCAAGGAAGGACAAGCCATTAGAAACAACACAGGAATTAAGCAATGTAATTAAAAGGGCAATTCCTATGAAAGTTCAGGCTAAAGGAGGTCATCCGGCTAAGAAGACTTTTCAGGCAATTCGAATTGAAGTAAACAGAGAGTTGACGGTACTGAAAGAATCTATAGATAAAATGATAGAACATTTGAATCCCGATGGAAGGATTTGCATTATAACGTTTCATTCATTAGAAGACAGGATTGTGAAAATGAAATTTAGAGAAAATGAGAATCCATGTACTTGTCCCCCAGATTTTCCAGTGTGCGTGTGTGGAAAAGAATCTAAGGGTAGAGTGGTTACAAGGAAACCAATTATTCCATCGGAGGAAGAGATAAACGTAAATAAAAGAGCAAAAAGTTCAAAGTTAAGGATATTTGAAAGGTGTTAAATATGAACGGGGTAAGAAATAATTATTACAGAAGTGAATATGTAGATGGAAATACTGTAAAAAAAGACAGACCATCAGCAAACGTACAGCCGAAGAGGAATCCAAGAGTAAACGGTGAACAAAGAAAGCGTCAGATTGCGGAAGAGCAAAGAAGAGCAAAAGGTTTGACTATGAATGCTCCACATGTTGCGTTTCTTGCTTTGGTATCTGTTGTATGTTTAATAGTATGTTTTTCTTATCTTTATGTGCAGTCAAATATCACTGCAACAAGAGACAGCATTTCTGTGTTGAAAAATGATATTAGTACTGTTCAGTCACAAAACAATGCCTTGAATTATTCAATTAACAGTTATGTAAATGTGGATCATGTTTACAAAGTTGCAACGAAAAAATTGGGGATGAAACAGGCGACAGACAAGCAGATATTTAATTATAAAGCAAGTAATCGCGGATATACATTACAATATGGAGAGATACCAAATAAATAATTATGAGTGAGAAAAGAAGAACTGTTAGAAGGAAGAAACCAAGATTAAAATTTAATAAGAAAATGAGTAGAAATCTGGGAATAATTTATATATTAATTGTCGGATTTCTATTTGTATTGTGTGGCAAAATAGCATATTTAAATGTGGCAAAAGGTGATGATTATTCTATACAGGTGTTACAGCAACAAAGTTTTACAAGCAGAGTGATACCGTATAAAAGAGGAGATATTAAGGATAGAAATGGTAATGTTTTAGCTACAAGCGTAATGGTTTACAATCTGGTAATTGATGCAAAGTTAATTATGTCAGATGAGGAAAAATATTTAGAACCAACAGTATATGCATTAGTCAAGTATTTTGGGTTTAAAGAGGATGATTTAATAACTGGAATCAGGGAGCGCAAAAAGAGCAATTATTGGGTTGCAAGAAAGGAACTACAATATGAAGAAATAAAAGAATTTCAGGAATATCTTGAAGGAAAATTTGCTGATACCAGAGACGAGAAAGAACGTGTAAAAAATACAAAAGGTGTATGGTTTGAGAAACAGTATAAAAGAATGTATCCATATAACTCACTGGCATGTAGTGTCTTGGGATTTTCTAATGTAAATAATGAAGCATCTATTGGTATAGAATGTAGTTATAGTGACCAATTAAATGGATTAGAGGGCAGGGAATATGGTTACATGGATGCTGAAAATAATATGGAAATGGTTATTAAGGATGCAGAAGATGGGAATAATGTCATTTCTTCCATTGATATGAATATTCAAAGAATTGTACAGAAAGCAATTACAAAGTATATGGATAAGTACAAACCTAAAAGGATTGCAGTGGTAGTTGCAGATCCAAATACAGGTGAAATTCTTGCCATGAGTGATGATAATACTTTTAATTTAAATAAACCGACCAGTGCCCATAATGGATATAGTAAAGCTGAATGGAAAAGATTATCCAAAGAAAAACAAGCGGAAGTGCTGAATTCAGTCTGGAGCAATTTTTGTATAACAGATTCTTTTGAGCCAGGTTCTACAGCAAAAGCGTTTACAGTTGCAGCAGGTATCGAAGAGGGTGTTATTAATAAAAAGACAACTTATTATTGTGACGGATATCAAAAAGTAGATATTTATAAAATTAAATGTCATGACACAAGCGGGCATGGAACTATTGATGCAAAAGAAGCTGTTGCTGAATCATGCAATGATTATATGATGCATATCGGAAGGCTTCTTGGTGCAGATGAGTTTATAAAATATCAGGCAAGATATGGGTTTGGAATGAAAACAGGTATTGATCTGCCAGGTGAGACTAGAGGAATTATTTATGATAAGGAACGTGGTATGGGAGAGGCGACTCTTGCAACCAATTCGTTTGGACAGAACTTTACAGTGAATATGATACAGATGGTAGCGGGTTTCTCGTCTCTGATAAATGGAGGGTATTATTATGAACCCCGAGTAGTAAAACAGGTAGTGACAGATGAGGGGAATTTAGTAAAAAATTATTCCAAAACACTTGTTAAAGAAACTATTACAAAAGAAACATCAGATTTTATTAAAGAATGTCTGAGAAAAGTTGTTCTGACTGGCACCGGTAAAACGGCAGCAATTGAAGGGTATACTGTCGGTGGTAAAACAGGTACGGCGGAAAAGGTAAATACTTCAGGTACAGGCATTGGTAGAATTAAGAATCAGCATATTCTTTCTTTTATAGGATGTGTACCTTGTGAAAAACCAGAAGTTGTGTGTTATACTCTGATGGATAGTCCAAAAGGTAATACAGAAGCAACAGCGTATAATACAGAATTATGGACTTATATTATGAAACAGGTATTGCCTTATATGGGAATAGAAAAAACAGCAAGAGAATAGAATTATAATAAATGTTCTGCGGGGGTTGCCATTTGAACAAAGTAAGAACAATTCATAGGAAAATGCTGTTAATATATGTTTGGGGTATTGCAATTTTTTGTATGCTTATAGTAGGAAAACTGGCATATCTGATGATTTTTAAATCAGAGTACTATACAGAAAAGGCACTGGAAGTACAGGAAAGAGAAAGAAAAATAAAAGCCCCCAGAGGGCAGATTTTAGATAGAAACGGTAATGTCATTGCAAGTAATAAGACAGTGTGTACCGTTTCTGTTATATATAATCAGGTAAAAAATCCAGAGAAAGTTATAGAAATTTTATCAAAGGAATTAGAACTGGATAGGGATGAGGTTAAAAAGAAAGTTGAAAAGAAGAGTGTAAGGGAAAAAGTAAAGTCAAATATTCCTAAAGAAGTAGGGGATAAAATTAGGGAATATAATCTTGCCGGAGTAAAGGTTGACGAAGATTATAAAAGGTATTATCCTTATGAGAGCCTTGCTTCTAAAGTGTTGGGTTTTACAGGAGCAGATAATCAGGGTATAATTGGACTGGAAGTACAATATGAAAAGTATTTAAAAGGTGTTGATGGAATGATTATGACACCTACAGATTCCAGAGGTATTGAAATGAAGAATGCACTGGAGCAGAGGAAAGAACCGGTATCTGGAAATGACCTTGTAACCAGTATTGATGTAAATATACAGCAATATGCAGAACAGATTGCATATAATACCATGGAGGCGAAACAGGCAAATTATGTCTCTATTATTGTAATGAATCCAAATAATGGCGAGATATTGGCTATGGTAAATGCTCCTGAGTTTGATTTGAATAATCCATATACTTTAAATTATGAGCCAGATGAGAATGTTTCTGGTAAAAAGAAACAGGACTTATTAAACAAAATGTGGAGAAATCAATGTACCAATGATACATATGAACCTGGTTCCACTTTTAAGGTGGTTACTGCTACAGCAGCATTGGAAAATAATGTTGTGAATCTGGATACACAATTCAGCTGTCCTGGTTTTCGTGTGGTAGATGATAGAAAAATCAGATGTCACAAGACGACAGGTCATGGAAGTGAAGATTTTCTTCATGGAACTATGAACTCATGTAATCCTGTATTTATTGATGTGGGATTAAAAGTGGGAGTCGAAAAGTTTTATGAGCAGATGAAAAAATTAGGACTAATGAATAAAACCGGTATTGATGTACCTGGAGAAGCAGGGACGATTATTCATCAAATAAAAAATGTAGGTAATGTAGAGCTTGCAACAATGTCATTTGGACAGTCATTTCAGATAACACCGATGCAATATCTTGTTGCTGCCAGTGCAGTGATAAATGGAGGAAAACTTGTTACTCCCCATTTTGCCGTTAAATCTGTGAATTCAGCTGGTGAAATTGTAGAAAAGTTTGAATATAAAGAGAAAAAAGGTGTTGTATCGAAACAGACATCTGATACAATGAAATATGTGCTTGAAAAGGTAATATCCGAAGGAACCGGAAGTAAAGGTAAAGTTCAGGGATATAAAGTAGGTGGAAAAACAGCGACATCACAAAAACTTCCCAGAGGTTCTGGAAAATATATTGCCTCTTTTATGGGATTTGCGCCGGCGGATAATCCGGAAGTGATTGCGATGGCAATCATTGACGAACCTAAGGGAATATACTATGGAGGGCAGGTTGCTGCTCCTGTAATAAGCAGGCTGTACAAAAATATTCTTCCGTATTTGCTGGAGGAAAAAGAACAAGGAGAATAAAATGAGTATAAGTACAACAATTATCGTGGCAATCATAATTTCATTTGCAGTGAGTGTAATTTTATGTCCGATAGTAATACCAATGTTAAGAAAATTAAAGTTTGGACAATACATAAGAGAGGAAGGACCACAGTCTCATCAGAGTAAGGCGGGAACACCGACAATGGGCGGAATGATTATTCTTGCCAGCGTCATTATTACTTCTTTGATTTTTATGTTTGTAGGTAAAAATACAAAAATTATTCCAGTGTTGTTTATGATTGTTGGATTTGGGATTATCGGATTTGCAGATGATTATATCAAAGTGGTAAAGAAGAGAAATCTGGGATTAACAGAAATACAAAAAATTGTAGCACAGATTATTGTTACAGGAGTTTTTTGTTTTTATATTTTAAAATATTCCGGACTTGGAACAACAACGATTATTCCTTTTACAGGGGGAATGGAAATCACAATGCCGGTCTGGTTATTTGTTCCATTTTTGTTTGTAGTTGTTTTAGGTACGGTAAACGGTGCAAATTTGACAGATGGTTTAGATGGTCTGGCGACCAGCGTTACAATTATTATTTCGGTATTTTACACTACAGTTGCCATAGGAACAGGTTTAGAACCTGTCTCAGCAGCATTAGTGGGAGCGTTGTTAGGATTTTTCTTATATAACGTTTATCCAGCCAGAGTGTTTATGGGAGATACAGGTTCTCTGGCTCTTGGCGGATTTGTTTCAGGGATGGCTTTTATGCTGAAAATGCCGATTTTTATTGTTATTATTGCATTTATATATTTAATAGAAGCTTTGTCTGATATTATTCAGGTATTCTGGTTTAAATATACAAAAAAGAAATATGGTGAGGGAAGAAGAGTGTTTAAGATGGCTCCGCTTCATCATCATTTTCAGGAGAGTGGTTATGCAGAGACGCAGGTAGTTGCAGCTTTTGCGATTGTTACAGCAATTCTCTGCCTGATTGCATATGTAGCAATGTAATGAAAAATATGGAGAGAGATTATGAAGCTGAAAGATAAAAAAGTTTTAGTGGCAGGTTCAGGGAAGAGTGGAATCAGTGCTGCAGATTTATTGAAAAAGATTGGAGCAGGTGTCATTATCTATGATGGGAATGTCAATCTAGATAAAGAAGAGGTATTAGCAAAACTGCAAAATAGAGAATCAGTGGAAGTGATTTTAGGAGAACTTCCTATGGAAGTGATTAACAACATAGACTTAATGGTTTTAAGTCCGGGAATTGCCATTGACGCTCCTTTTGTTAATACAGTTAGAGAAGCTGAAGTGCCGATTTGGGGAGAAGTTGAATTGGCTTATGTCGTAGGCAGAGGTAAACTCGCTGCAATTACAGGGACGAATGGTAAGACCACTACCACAGCATTAGTTGGTGAAATTCTCGCTGCATACTATGAAGATGTGGATGTGGTTGGAAACATAGGAACTCCATATACACAAACAGCTTTTGATTCTAAGGATAACACAGTGACAGTGGCAGAGATTAGCAGTTTTCAGCTAGAAACAATACATACATTTAAACCGGATGTCAGTGCAATATTGAATATTACTCCGGATCATTTAAATCGACATTACACAATGGAATGTTATACAAATGTTAAAATGGATATTACAAAAAATCAGTCTGAAGAAGCTCCGGTTATATTAAATTATGAAGATGAAATATTAAGAAAGTATGCACCGAAATTACATAATAAAATTATTTGGTTCAGCAGCAAACAGGAATTAGATGAGGGAATCTATCTGGAAGGAAAAAATATTATATATGCCCAAGGAGGGAACAAACGTATTATTACAACCACAGAAGATACTACTCTAGTTGGAATTCATAATACAGAGAATATTATGGCTGCTATTGGCATAGCAATGAATATGGGGGTTCCGGCAGATATAATTAAAGATGCAATCAGAAAGTTTAAAGCTGTAGAGCACAGAATAGAATATGTAGATACGATTGATGATGTGATTTATTATAACGATTCCAAAGGAACTAACACAGATGCATCAATAAAGGCTATTCAGGCAATGTCCAGACCAACGGTATTAATTGCCGGAGGGTACGATAAAAAGGTCTCTTTTGATGACTGGGCAAAAGAATTGGATGGAAAAATAAAATGCTTGGTTTTATTAGGTGAGACATCAGAACAGATTGCAGATACTGTTAAGAAATATGGTTATGATGGTATCATTTTTACAAAATCTCTGGAAGAGGCAGTGCAGGTCAGCTATGAAAAGTCAGAGCCGGGAGATGCTGTTTTATTGTCGCCAGCATGTGCCAGCTGGGATATGTTTGACTGTTATGAACAGCGTGGAGATATGTTTAAAGAATTGGTTAAAAAGTTAAAGAAATAAAAGAAATCTTGGAGTTGGTATCGTGAAAAAGGAATATGATCCGGTTTCCGGAGAGGAAAAAGTAGTACAAAAAAGAAAAAAACGTAAATCAGACAGCTATTTTGATTATAGCTTACTTTTTGTATGGATTTTTATCATGCTTTTAGGCTATGTTCTTTTGTATAGTGCAAGTTCTTATACTGCATTAAATAAATATAATGACTCAACTCATTTTTTAAAGAATCAGTTAAAAGCAACAGTGATGGGATGCTTTGTAATGATACCGGCGATTTTAATTGATTACAGATTTTGGAGAAAGTTTCATAAACTGATTTATATTGGGTCTATTGCTACGGTTGTACTGGTAATTACGCCATTGGGAGTAGAAGCCAATGGAGCCAGAAGATGGGTTGATTTGAGCGTGATCCAGTTTCAGCCGGCAGAATTAGTAAAAATAGCTGTGATAATAATGACGGCTCATATGTTGGCAAAGTGTGGAAGTACAGCGTTAAAACGAGGCAAAATATGTTGGCAGATTTATAGTTTTTCTATTCTTGGAGCGGCATTACTGTTTGTGTTAACTTCGAATCTCAGTTCGGCAATTATTGTGTTGGGAATCAGCGCTATTATGTTGATTGTGGCTGGTGCCTGTAAGTATTTTACAGGGGTAATACTTGGTGGAATCGGAGTAGGAGTTGTTTCATTATTTTTTCTCGGACAATTTTCGGATTTGGGATTTAGATTCAGCCGTATCGCTGTGTGGAGAAATCCGGAGGCGTATATGGATGGCACCGGATATCAAGTGATGCAGGGACTTTATGCCATTGGGTCTGGTGGCTTGTTTGGAAAAGGACTGGGGCAGAGTGCTCAGAAACTGGGTTTTGTGCCAGAGGCAACAAATGATATGATATTTTCTATTATTTGTGAAGAGTTAGGTATATTTGGAGCAGTTTGTATTATTGCATTATTTATTTTTATGCTTAGGCGGATGCGGGTGGTAGCAAGCAATGCACCGGATTTATTTGGCTCTATGTTGGTGGTAGGTATTCTTGCACACATTTCTATACAGGTAGTTTTAAATATTGCAGTTGTAACAAACTTTATTCCAAATACAGGTGTTTCATTGCCATTTATTAGTTATGGTGGAACATCATTGTTATTTTTAATGTTGGAAATGGGATTGGTTTTATCTGTTTCAAGAAGGATAAAGAGGATTCGGTAATAACCGGGAGCGTGAGGTATGAGACAAACCAGAAAGTTAAAAAGAAAAAGAAGAAGACGTTTAAAAAAAGGGGTTAAAATATTTCTGATTGGGTTCAGTGCTGTGCTTGCAATAATTATGATTGTTATGTTTGGCTTTCAGTTACAGAGTGTAAAGATATCTCTGGACTTAGGTCAATATACAAGCCGGGAAGTGAAAGCATATATGGATGCAAAAGGAATAGATAATACGCTCATATTTTGGCTGAAAAATAAAATAGGACAGAGTACCAGATTAGAATTATTAGAAGAGTATAATGTAAAGATGCTTTCTCCGTTTGCAGTAAAGATCAGTGGATATGAAAAAGAACTTAAAGGTTTTATTGCGAAAGGGGGAGTGAATTATTATTTTGATGAAAATGGTACAATTTTAAAGATTAGCGAAGATAAAATAGATGATATTCCGATAGTTGACGGATTGGAGACGAAAGAACTAAGATTGTATGAAAAAATTAAGGTGTCTGATAGTAAATATTTACAGTCTTTATTAGATGTTACTTTGAGTATAGAAAAGTATAAATTTGATGTGAAAAAAATAAAAATAAATGAATCAAATGAAGTAACAATAATAATTAAAAAGGTACAGGTTCAGTTAGGTAAGACTATGAATCTGAATAAAAAGTTAGAAGCATTAAATGATATGTATAGTAAAGTTATACAGCAAAGTGGAATATTAAATATGAAGTATGCCAGTGAAGACGGCAGTTATACATTGAAAAGAACACAAAAAAAACATACAGAAAATAAATAAAAGTATTGATATTTTCTTAAAATAATTATATTATAGAGTATATGTGGCTAATATTATGTCCACCTATTGTGGACAAGCTAAAATTAATGGAAAAACGAAGGAGGATAAACTCTTGTTAGAAATTACTACAAACGAAAGTGAAGCGGTAGCAAAGATTATAGTTGTAGGCGTTGGTGGAGCAGGAAACAATGCCGTAAATAGAATGATAGATGAAAATATCGGTGGTGTTGAGTTTATATCGGTAAATTCAGATGCGCAGGTATTAAAAAGAAGTAAGGCACCAACTACATTGCAGATTGGTGAGAAGATTACAAAGGGACTAGGAGCAGGAGCAAAGCCTGAAGTTGGTGAAGCAGCTGCAGAGGAGAATGTTGAAGAGTTATCTCAGTTGTTAAAGGGTGCTGATATGGTATTCGTTACATGTGGTATGGGTGGTGGAACCGGTACAGGTGCCGCTCCAGTGGTTGCCCGTGTTGCAAGAGAGCAGGGAGCACTTACAGTAGGTGTTGTTACGAAGCCTTTTAGATTTGAATCAAAGACACGTATGAACAATGCCCTTGCAGGAATCGGCAGATTAAAACCGAATGTAGATACATTGATTGTTATTCCAAATGACAAATTACTTGAAATTGTAGATAAGAGAACGACAATGCCGGAGGCATTAAAGAAGGCTGACGAAGTTCTGCAGCAGTCTGTTCAGGGTATTACTGATTTGATTAACGTACCAGCATTAATTAACCTTGACTTTGCTGATGTACAGACAGTTATGAGAGATGCAGGTATTGCTCATATTGGTATTGGTGAAGCTACAGGAGATGAAAAGGCTTCAGAAGCTGTTCAGCAGGCTGTTACATCACCGCTTCTTGAGACAAACATTGATGGAGCTAAGAATGTAATTATTAATATTACTGGTGATGTGAGCTTATTTGAAGCGAATGAAGCTGCAAGTTATGTACAGGAACTTGCGGGAGATGAAGCAAATATTATCTTCGGTGTCAGATATGACGATTCTTATCCGGATGAATGTTCTATTACAGTAATGGCTACAGGTATTGGTGATACTGATGCTCCGAAGGCTGCACCATTTGGAATGGGTGGCGTAAAGAAGTCATTCTCATATAATGCGACATCTTCAGCTTCAGCATCAAGAGCTGATATGGGAAGAGATGCACATGCTGTATCCCAGCCACAGAGTAATGTCGAAGAAAAACCGTTGAACATACCAGATTTCTTAAGAAATCGATAAATACAGATTAACATTAGATTGTGCATAGATTATAAAAAGAAAATTCTCTTGAAAGAAACCTTTCATAGAGAGTTTTCTTTTTAGTTACAAATAAAAATATTTTTATTTTTTGGTGTATTAAAATGTTTTTTGCTGTTCGGAAATGAATGAATATATATAATTAAAGAGAATTTTAAATAAG